>CAVPUA010000001.1:0-851891 GCA_963708805.1 uncultured Actinomycetes bacterium
CAACTCGATCTGCCACACCATCGGCGAGCGCCCGTTCGCGGCGCGCGACAAGAGCGCCAACTTCTGGCCGCTGGCCATCCTGAGCTTCGGCGAGAGCTGGCACAACCTGCACCACGCCGACCCGACCGCGGCGCGGCACGGCGTGCTGCGCGGCCAGATCGACGAGTCGGCCCGGGTGATCTGGCTGTTCGAGAAGCTCGGTTGGGCAACCGACGTCCGATGGCCGAGCCGCGACCGCGTGGAGAAGCTGCGCGTCGCGGGTTAGCGGCCACTCGGCGGTTCGGTCGGACGCGGCTGGTGGCTCAACGATCGGTTCAGTACTGATTCAGTGGCCGCCGCGGACCCGCCACAGGTCAGGGAAGGCCGGACGGAACAAGGTCGAGCGCAGGTAGTCGGCTCCGGCCGATCCGCCCGTCCCGACCTGGACGCCGATCGTCCGCTCGACCATCTTCACGTGCCGGTAGCGCCATTCCTGGATGCCTTCGTCGATGTCGATCAGCGCCTCGCACACTTCGGCCGGCGGTTCGCTCTCGTCGGCATACACCTCGAGCAGCGCGGCGTGAACGAGTGGGATCACCCGTCCAGGGCCGGGCGTGGATCGCGTTCGAGCATCTCGTCCGGAATGGGGTAGCCCTACGAAGGTGAGGTAACGAAGCAGCGAGTCGAACACGGTGCGCCGCCCGAGGGCTGCACGCAACCGCGGATCGTCGATCGGCTCGGCGAAGTCGCGGCGTCCGAGCACGGCCTCGAGTTCGCGGAACTGATTGGACTGGAAGCCGCTGGAGGTGCCCAGCGAGGGACGGAACGACGCGAACTGGCGCGGCGTCATCGTCTCGAGCACGTCGAGCTGGCCCACGATCGTCTTGAGGATCTTGGCGATCCGCCGGCTCGTGTGCAGCGCCCCAGTGCCGTTGCCGTTCTCGAGTCGATCTTGAAGGAGTTCAGCCTCGTGGAGGATCTGCTTGAACCACAGCTCGTAGACCTGATGAATGATCACGAAGAGCAACTCGTCGTGCTCGTCGGTCAACGGTGTCTGGCACGTCAAGAAGGTCGTCCAGGCGCAAATAGCTGCCGTACGTAACAGGACCCGCGACTGCACTCATGCAACCATCATCAACGATGAGTGACGCCGACGGCAGGCCCCGGGTTCGGATGACGGGCAAGGAGCGACGAGAGCAGCTGCTCGATGTCGCGCGCACGCTGTTCGCCGAGCGTGGCTACGAAGCGACCTCCATCGAGGAGATCGCCGCGCGAGCCACTGTGAGCAAGCCCGTCGTCTACGAGCACTTCGGCGGCAAGGAAGGGCTCTACGCCGTCGTCGTCGACCGTGAGATGCAGTCGCTGCTCGAACGATTCACCGGTGCGCTGACCGCCGGGACGCCCAAGGAGATGCTGGAGCAGGCCGCGCTCGTGTTGCTGACCTACATCGAGGACGACACGGATGGCTTCCGGGTGCTCAGCCGGGACTCACCGGTGTCGGGGTCCGGGACGTTCTCGTCACTGCTCAGCGACATCGCCAGCCAGGTCGAGTACATCCTGGCCCGCGAGTTCGACCGGCTGGGCTTCGACAGCAAGTTGGCGCCGATGTACGCGCAGATGCTCGTCGGCATGGTCGCGCTCACCGGCCAGTGGTGGCTCGAGGTGCGCAAACCCAAGCGCGACGAGGTGGCCGCCCATCTGGTGAACCTGGCGTGGTACGGCCTGCACGGGCTCGATCCCAAACCGAAGCTGTCGATCAAACCGAACTGAGTTGCGGCGGAGGCACAAGCCGAACTGAGGGCCGCGGCGGAGGCACCCGACCGTTGATTGGCGCTCTCGGCAGCGATTGGCGCGAAACATCGCGCCAATCGAGGATCAACGCGCCAATCGACGGCCATAGCGGCTGGCGGCGATCACGGTAGCGGCTGATGCCACGTTGTGGACTGAGCTCGCGCCTGTGGACAGCAGACGCGGCGATCCTGAGTCAGGCCCCAGAGTGCGCTCATGGAGGAACTGGTTCGCGTGAGTCGCGGGCTCTGGCGCTCACCCGATCAACTCGGCAGCGAGCTCGACCGGATGGCCGTCCTGTTGAGCGCGCTGCCCGGGGACGCCGTGCTGGCTGGCCGATCCGCGGCGCAACTTCACGGGTTCTGGCTTCCGTCCATGGCAGCCGAACGGTGCGAAGTGGTGCTGCCGTCGAGCACCGAGAGGCCAAGGGGACGGGCTCACTCCCGCCGCGCGGAGCTGTTGGTCCATCGTCAGGTG
Source organism: uncultured Actinomycetes bacterium (assembly GCA_963708805.1). Classification (GTDB taxonomy): domain Bacteria; phylum Actinomycetota; class Actinomycetes; order Mycobacteriales; family Jatrophihabitantaceae; genus CAVPUA01. The sequence continues at coordinate 2,245 of CAVPUA010000001.1, forward strand.
CTTCCCGCCAGCGACATCTCGGTGGTGGCCGGTCTGGCGGTGACCTCACCGGCGCGTACCTGGTTCGACTTGGCGCGAAGCCTGTCGCCCGCCGATCTTGTCGCGGCGGGAGACGGACTGTTGCGTTCGGGACTCGAGCACGACGAGCTTCGTGCGGTCGTTGACCGCAGCCGCCGCCGAAGAGGAGTCGGTCGCGCGCGCGACGTGCTCGAACTGCTGGACGGCGCATCCGCGTCTCGTCCCGAGAGTCACCTGCGCTATGCGCTCCTCGCCGCAGGGCTTCCGGTTCCGGAAGTGAACACAGCACTGTGTGTGAACGGCGAGTGGATCGGCATCCCCGATCTGAGCTACGACGAGGCGCGCCTGGCGCTCGAATACCAGGGTGCAGACCACGCGGGATCCCACCGGATGCGTCGCGACATCACTCGGGGCCTGGACTTCCAGGACGTCGGGTGGCGGGTCATGATGTTCGGTCCGAATGAGGTCTTCAGGCGACCGGACTTCGTCGCCTCGCTTGTCCGGGCGGCGTTGCAGGAGCGGGCACCCGGCCTCCTTGGTCGCTGAGTGGCGCGTTACTCGTCCATTGGCGCGATATACCGCGCCAATGGTCACGGAAGGCACCAATGAACCAGGAGGTGAGGGTCCGGGGCACGAGGGTCAGGGGGAGACGGGGGTCAGTTGTCGCTGAGCGTCAGCCACTGTTCTTCGGCCGCCTCGCGGGTGGCGATCGTCTGGCGCAGCTGGGCGTCGAGTTCGGCGACCTTCTCGAAGTCGGTGGCGAGCTCGGCCAGCTGGTCGTGCAGGGTGGCCTCGCGCTTGTCGAGCGTCGCGATCTGCCGCTCGAGACGGGCCAGCTCCTTGCGGGCGGCCCGCGAATCCGCCGCGGAGGACGGCTCCTTCTCGACGCGGGCGGCGACGGGCGCCTTCCGTCCGCGGCGCAGCGCCAGGTACTCGTCGACCCCGCCGGGCAGCGCGGCCAGACTGCCGTCGCCGAGCAGCGCCACGGTCGTGTCGCAGACGCGTTCGAGCAGGTAGCGGTCGTGGCTGACCACGACCAGCGTGCCCGCCCACGAGTCGAGCAGGTCCTCGAGCGCGGCGAGGGTGTCGGTGTCGAGGTCGTTGGTCGGCTCGTCGAGCAGCAGCACGTTGGGCTGGGCCAGCAGCAGCCGCAGCAGCTGCAGGCGCCGCCGCTCGCCACCGGACAGGTCCGAGCACCGGCGTCCACTGCCGTCCGCTCTCGAAGCCGAACCGCTCGGCCAGCTGGGTTGCCGACAGCTCGACGCCGCCGAGCTCGGCCGTGGTGCGCACCTCCTGGACGGCCTCGATCACGCGCAGGTTGTCCGGCAGCTCGGCGATCTCCTGCGACAGGTAGCCGGCGTGGACGGTCTGGCCGATCACGACCGCGACCCGAGGCCGGTTGCAGCGTTCCGGCGAGCAGGCGCAGCAGGTGGGTCTTGCCCGAGCCGTTGACGCCGATGATGCCGACCCGATCGCCGGGCCCGACGTGCCACGTGACGTCCTCGAGCAACAGCTTCGACGCCGGCCCGGACGGTGACGTCCTCGACGTCGTAGACAGTGCGCCCGAGCCGGCGCTGGGCGAGTGATCGCAGCTCGACGCCCGAGCGTGGCGGCGGTACGTCAGCGATCAGCGCTTCGGCCGCGTCGATCCGGAAGCGGGGCTTGGACGTCCGGGCCGGCGGCCCGCGCCGCAGCCACGCGAGCTCCTTGCGCATCAGGTTCTGCCGTCGCGCCTCGCTGGCGTCGGCCTGCCGCGAGCGCTCGGCCCGGGCCAGCACGTACGCGGCGTACCCGCCGGCGAACGGGCGCACGCTGCCGTCGCCGACCTCCCACGTCCGCTCGACCACGGCATCGAGGAACCAGCGGTCGTGGGTGACGAGCAGCAGCGCGCCGCGGCGGGCGTTGAGGTAGTCGGCCAGCCAGGTGATCGCCTCGATGTCGAGGTGGTTGGTCGGCTCGTCGAGCACGAGCAGGTCGGCCTGCTGGACGAGCGCGGCCGCCAGGGCGACGCGCCGCCGCTCACCGCCGGACAGCCGCCCGAACAGCGAGTCGAGGCCGAGTTCGGCCAGTCCGAGTCCGGCCAGCACCTCGCGGATCGCGCTGTCGCCGGCCCACTCGTGCACCGCCGCGTCGCCGACGACCAGGTCGCGGATCGACGACTCGTCGGCCGCTTCGGCCCGCTGGGACACCGCGGCGATCTCGATGCCGCCGGTGCGCGTCGACGCGTCCGGAGTCGGGCTGCTCGCGGCCGATGATCAAGCGCAGCAGGGTCGACTTGCCGCCGCCGTTGCGGCCGACCACGCCGATGCGTTCGCCCTCGCCGACGCCGATCGAGACGCCGTCCAGGACGGTCGTCGTGCCGTAGGCCTTGCCGACCGCCTCGAGGTTGATCAGGTTGGCCGGCATCAGCGGCTCGTCAACGCACGACCCGAGCGCCCGGAACCGGTCCGCAGACGACGCGGGACTCGCGGCACAGACCGGACGAGGCGAGTTCGCGGGCGATCCGCAGCGCGTCCTCCTCGTCCTCGGCCAGGAAGGCGGTGGTCGGGCCCCGAGCCGGAGACGATCGAGGCGAGGGCGCCGAGATCGCGACCGGCGGCCAGGGTCTGGCGCAGGGTCGGGCGAAGCGACAGCGCGGCGGCCTGCAGGTCGTTGGTGAGCGAATGGGCCAGCGCCATCGTGTCGCCGGCTCGCAGCGCGTCCAGCAGCCCGTCGGCCGGGTGCAGCGTGGAGGGCATCGCGCCCGCGCTGCCGGTCGAGTTCGGCGTAGCACTCGGGCGTCGAGATGCCGAAGTCGGCGAAGGCGAGCGCCCACCAGAACGTCCCCGTCGACAGGACGGGTGCGAGCACCTCGCCGCGACCGGTGCCCAGCGCCGTGCCGCCGACCAGGCAGAACGCGACGTCGCTGCCCAGCGTCGCGGCCAGCTGGCCGAGTTCGGCGCGCGAGGTACCGGTGCGCCACAGTTCGGCGCAGGCGACGAGGGCTGCCGCCGCGTCGGCCGACCCGCCGGCCATTCCGCCGGCGACGGGGATCACCTTGGTGATCTCGAGCCGGGCGTGCGGGCGCCACCTGCGCATGTTCGGCGAGCAGCGACGCCGCCCGCCAGGCCAGGTTCCCGTCGTCGGCCGGAACCGAGCTGGATTCCGGGCCGGTCACCGAGATTTCGAGGCCGGACGCGGGCCGGGCGATGACCTCGTCGTACAGGTCGACGGCCTGAAAGATGGTGCGCAGCTCGTGATAGCCGTCCGCGCGAGTCGCCCCGACCCCGAGGTGCAGGTTCACCTTCGCCGGCACGCGGACCCGTACCGCGGTCGTCAAGAGTGAGGGGACTGGTGCCACCTCACCGACTCTAACGGGCAACCAGGCGCCCTCACGCGCTCCGTGAGGTGCCGTGGGCGACGGCCCTGGTTCGGAGCATGCCGGTTTCGCCGGTAGGCTGGTGTGGTTGCCCCGGCGAGGGAGCGGTTCGAGACCGGACACGGTCGCGAACTTCGTCCGAAATCGACGCGGTGTCGTTCGTCGACGCGCGCCGCGTCCGAGGCACCGAGTAACACCACGCAACTGATGAGCAACTAGCTAGGGAGTCCCGCTGTGTCCGAGGTCCGTCTGCAGGCCGAATCGCGTACCGAGTTCGGCAAGGGCGGTGCCCGCCGCACCCGTCGCGCCGGCAAGATCCCGGCCGTCATCTACGGCCACGGCGCCGACCCGCGCCACGTGTCGCTGCCCGCGCGCGAGTTCACCAACGCCGTCAAGCACAACGGGGCGAACGTCCTGCTGACCCTCGAACTCGAGGGCAGCGAGCAGCTGGCCATCCCGAAGGCGATCCAGCGCAACCCGCTCAAGGGCATCTACGAGCACGTCGACCTGCTGGCGGTCCGTCTCGGCGAGAAGGTCACCATCGACGTTCCGCTCTCGATCGTCGGCTCGCTCGTCCCCGGCGGTCTCCTCCAGCAGGAGAACACGTCGGTCAGCCTCGAGGCCGAGGCCACGCACCTGCCCACCGAGATCGAGGTCTCGATCGCCGGGCTCGCCATCGGTTCGCACGTCACCGCGGGCGACCTGGTGCTGCCCGAGGGCTCGTCGCTCGCCGGCGACCCGGAGCTGATCATGCTGTTGATCTCGGAGGCGCCGTCCGAGGCCGCCCTCGAGGCCGACGCGGCCGCCTCGGCCAGCGAGACCGGCGCCGCTGCCGTTCCCGCCCCCGAGTCCGCGGGCGAGAGCGCTTCGTCCGAGTAAGCCGAGCACTGCACCAACACCGGCCCGGGAGTGTCGATGCCCGACGACAGATACCTCGTCGTCGGCCTCGGCAATCCCGGGCCGCGCTATGCCGCCACCCGGCACAACGCCGGGTTCTTCGTGCGTCGACCTGCTCGCCGACCGCATCGGCGGCAAGTTCAAGGCCCACAAGTCGAACGCCGACGTGGTCGAGGCGCGACTGGCCGGAGCGCCGGTGGTGATCGGCAAGCCGCGGACGTACATGAACGAGTCGGGCGGCCCGGTCGTGGCCATGGCCCGCTTCTACAAGGTGGACGTCGAACGGATCATCGTCGTCCACGATGAGCTGGATCTGCCCTTCGAGACTCTTCGGCTCAAGCGGGGGGGCGGCGAGGGCGGCCACAACGGCCTGCGCTCGATCGCGACCTCGCTGGGCAGCAAGGAGTTCGCCCGCGTCCGCTTCGGGATCGGGCGCCCGCCCGGACGGCAGGACCCGGCCGACTACGTCCTGCGCGAGTTCGCGACGTCGGAGCGCAAGGAGCTGCCGTACCTCGTCGACCGGGCGGCGGACGCCGTCGAGGTGATCATCGGCCAGGGGCTGGAAGCCGCCCAGAACGAGTACAACTAGAGCAGCGTCGCGCCGACGTTCTTCTGTTCGTGGGCGAGCAGCCACACCTTGGCTTCGAGGCCGCCGCCGTAGCCGGTCATCGAACCGTCGGCGCCGATGACCCGATGGCACGGGACGATGATCGAGATCGGGTTGCGGCCGTTGGCCATGCCCACCGCGCGCGATCCGTTCGGGTCGACCGATCGCGCTCGCCGTCTCGCCGTAGCTCGCGGTCTGGCCGTACGGGATCTCGCGCAGGGCCATCCACACCTGTTGCTGGAACGAGGTGCCGATCGGGTGCAGCGGGAGGTCGAACTCCTGCCGGTCGCCCGCGAAGTACTCGCCCAGCTGGGTGCGGACATCGTCGAAGGCGTCGTCGTCACGGGTCCAGGTCGGGTCCGGGTGCGTGGCGTTCTTGCCGGTGGGCAGGTAGAGCGCGGTGATGCCCTCGTCGTCGCGGGCGACCAGCAGGTCGCCCAGCGGTGAGTCGATCAGGCTGTATTTCATCGGTGCGATACTCCTCATGAGTGGGCCGCCCACAGGTGGTGGGTGGCGTACGAGCGCCAAGGCGCCCACGTTGGTTGTCCATCGGCGAGCTCGATGCCGAGCGCCGTGGCCGACTTGGCGACGCCCAGGTCGCTCGCAAGCAGGACGTCGGGGTCGGCGAGAGCCCGCATGGCCAGGTAGTCGGCCGTCCACGGGCCGATGCCGGCAATCGCCAGCAGTTGCTGCGCGGGTCGGCATGGCGGTCGGCGCCAGGGTCGAGCACGAGCGCGCCGCTCGGCGATCGCCCGGGCCACCGCGACGAGGGTCTGACCCCGTCGCCTGCGGCATCGGCAACTGCGCGGGATCGAGCGCGGCGAACGTGTCGGCGTCGGGAACGTCGACCAGCTGCTCGTCGCACGCGGCGTCGCCGTGATCGGTGACCAGATCCGGCCCAGCAGCGTTCGGGCGCCGCCGACCGAGATCTGCTGGCCGACGATCGCCCGGACCGCCAGCTCGAAGCCGTCGACGGCGCCCGGCGACCGCAGTCCGGGCCGGGCGTCGACAAGCGGCGCGAGCGTCGGATCCTCGGCCAGCGTCTCGTCGACGGCCACCGGGTCGGCGTCGAGGTCGAGCAGCCGCCGCACGCGCGCGACGGCCGCGACCAGGTCGCGCTGGTCGGTGAGCTCGAGCCGGCAGCGGACGATAGACCGGGCCAGCCGTCGCTGAGCTCGACGACGGCCGAGCCCCCGGGCAGACGCAGCGTCCGCGCGCAGGGTCGTCGCCGTCGTAGGCCTCGACGCCGGGGATGGCGCGGCGGCCGAGGAAGTCCAGCGTCCGCGCCGAGTCCATCGGCGCGCGGTAGGCCAGCCGCAGCTCGAGCTCGCCCGGCGTGGGCCCGGCGCGCTCGCGCCGCTGGGCGCGCAGGGCGGTCGGGTGTGGTCGCGAAGATCTCGACCATGGTCGCGTTGAACTGCCGGACGCTGGCGAATCCCGCGGCGAACGCGACGTCGGTGGCCGGGCAGGTCGGTCGTCTCGAGCAGCACCCGAGCGGTCTGGGCCCGCTGCGCGCGGGCCAGGGCGAGCGGCCCGGCACCGACCTCGGCCACCAGCGTGCGGTTCAGCTGGCGCTCGGAGTAGCCCAGCCGGCGCGGCCAGACCGGTGACGCCCTCGCGGTCGATGACGCCGTCGGCGATCAGCCGCAACGCGCGGCCGGCCAGGTCGCCGCGGACGTCCCATTCGGGGGAACCGGGCGAGGAGTCGGGGCGGCACCGCTTGCAGGCCCGGAACCCCGAGCGCTGCGCGGCGGCAGCGCTGGGGAAGAAGTCGACGTTCTGCCGCTTGGGCGTGAGCGCCGGGCAGGAGGGCCGGCAGTAGATGCCGGTCGTGCGCACCGCGGTGTAGAACCAGCCGTCGAAGCGGGCGTCGCGGCCCTTCACCGCTCGGTAGCAGGTGTCGGCGTCAGGGAGGATCACGTGTCCAGTCTGCCTCGCCCCACCGACAACGACTGGCGGGAATCGGACACGTGATCGAGGCGATCAGCAGCCGATCTCGGCCCGCATTACCGAGTCCGTGACCCCGGACGGTCCAGAGCGCCAGGCCTGGCCTAGCTTTCCGAAGACGATCGTGTCATTGACCGTGAAGTAGTACCAACTGCCGCTTTTCTGCTGGCCCTGGTAGCAATCGCCCGTGCCGGGTTCGTCGTAGGTGGTGGTGCCGACCGTGCAGCTTGCATTCGATGACACCGGGCGCCCGACCAGCGAGATGCAGCTCGGCAGTGCCGCTGGGGGGCCCGAGCCGGACGTAGAGTCGAATGCCGACCCTGATCCAGTGCCTGATCCGTCGCCCGGCGGAAATTGCCGCCGACGTCGCCTCTGATCCGGCGCCCCGGGAGACCCCGGCCGAGGTCGAGGGCCCCGCGTGGTGGGAACCTGGAACCGCACGCGCTCGCTAGGGCGAGTACGGCGGCGGCGGCGAGTGCCGCGGTCGATCGCATCGCAGGAGCCTACTTGCCTATCCGCGGACCAGAACCGCGACGTCCTTGTGCCGGTCGACCTCGATGAAGCCGTGGCGCTCGGTCAGCGCGGTCAGCAGGTCCGAGACCGATGTCGGTCGCCCCTCGAAGCTGCTCTTGTGCAACTCGATGACCATGCGGCTGCAGTGCTTCAGGCCAGCGGCGTCACCGAGGATGAACGTCGTCTCAGCGCCCTCGATGTCTGACAGCAGAGTGAACTCGTTCCAGCCCAGCGACGCGCGCAGCTCGTCCAGGGTGGTCGTCGGCACCGGGTCGCCGGACGTCATCGACAGGGCCGAACCGAGCGAACCCTTGGACGAGTCGAACAGCACCATCGAGCCGTCCGAGATCGCAAAGTGGCGGGCCTGGGCGCGCCGGCCGCCACTGTTGCGGGCCAGATTTTTGCGGAGTTCGGCCAGCAAGTTCGGGTTGGCCTCGACGCTGACCAGCTCGGCATCGGCTGGCAGGGCCTGCAACAGCACCGAGCTGACAACCCCGCGACTGCCTCCGAGTTCCAGAACCCGTTCGCTGTTCGCGAGGTAGCGAAGCGCGGAGCGGGCCTCGGAGCGTTCGTACAACCGGAAGGCCACCGCGGAAGCGAGGTGCGGTTCCCAGTCCTTGACGTCGAAGCGGGCTCCGCGGCTGCGCACCTGGCCACCGCTCGCTGCGAACGAGCGCGGTTCCGACCGGGTCGTTGCACACGGCCTTCACGATGCTGGATTTGATCTTCTGTCGTATCGCCTGCGCGTTCGCCACTGCATTCTCCACTGCTTAAGCGTCCGGTCGCGGGTTCTGCACGGGCCACTGCTCGGTGGCAGCGGTCACGCTCAGTGCGCGGACTGAAGGTAAGACTTTAGCTGGTCAAGCGCCGTGCTGACCTTGTACAGGGACGGCGACGCCGCACTGAACCGGCAGTTGAGGCACGAATCGGCCGCGTGCGCGTAGTTGCTCATCACCTGGGCGAGGTAGCCCTCCGCGGTCTGGTCCGGAGGCGGCGGAAGTACCTGCACCTTCGTCACGTCCGTCTTGAGCGAAGGGCAGCTGGAATGAACGCCGGTGGCGTCGGAGAAGCCGGCCGCCGTCGTGATCGCGCTGGCGTCGCTCTGGACCTTCTGCAGGGCCGGATTCGCCACGACCTGCCATCCGGCGAGCGTCGTGATCGCGGCCGAACTGCTCGCCGTCGTGGCCGGCGCGGATGACATCGCTGACGACGTGGGCGCGCGGCTGCCGCCGCTCGTCGTGCTGGCCGACCTCGACGGGGTCGTCGACGGGGTGTGCCCGGCGGCCGCGGATCGGCCCGACTTCGCGCCTGGCTCCCACACGAGGACGGCGACGGTGATGGCGGTCAGGACCGCGATGGCCAGGAACGGGATAAGCAGCCGGGACCGGCGGTGGACCGGTGCGCGGCGGTGGCCGGTACGGGGGGTCGAGCCGGACGGGCGGGGTCGATTCTCCGGGCTAGGCACGGTGCTGCTGTGGCGGCATCGAGCGGCCTCCTTCGCCCCAGATCTCAGGCACCAAAGTACGCGGCCGAATGCTCAGCCGGTGTTGCGCAAGCCCGCGGCGACGCCGTTGATGGTCAGCAGCAAGGCCCGCTGAACGTTCCGGCGACGCATCGTCGCCGGCCCGGACCCGGGCCAGCAGGTCGACCTGCAGGTAGGAGATCGGGTCGAGGTAGGCGTCGCGCACGCTCGAACGTGCGCTGCAGCAGGGGCGCGTCGTCGAGCAGTTCGGTCTCGCCGGTGACCCGCAGCAGCTCGTCCACGGTCGCTCGTACTCGGCCCGGACGACGTCGAACAGGCGCCGCAACGCGTTCGGGCACGAGCGGATGGACGTAGTGCGCCGGCGATCGTCCATGTCGGCCTTGGCCAGCGTCATCTCGACGTTGGACATGAACGTGCCGGAAGAAGTGCCAGTCGCGCGTGCATCTCGGCCAGACGTCGTCGACGGCCGGCCTCGCGGGCCGCGCGCAGGCCGGAACCGACGCCGAACCAGCCGGGCACGATCTGGCGCGACTGGGTCCAGCCGAACACCCACGGGATGGCCCGCAGCCCCTCGATGCCGCCGCCGGAGTGACGGACGTCGCGACGGCCGCGAACCGATGTTCAGCGATCCGAGCTGCTCGACCGGGGTCGAGGCCAGGAAGTAGTCGGCCAGGTCGGGATCGTCGATCAGCGCGCGGTAGGTCGCGAACGCGGCGTCGCTGACGATGGTCCATGCGTCTCGTCCCAGCGCTCGAGCTGCGCGGCCGGACTGGCGCGGGTGACGGTGCAGGGTGGACGCCTGCAGCACGGCGGCGACGGTCAGCTCGAGGTTCTCGCGGGCCAGCTCGGGCAGCGCGTACTTGTCGCTGATGACCTCGCCCTGCTCGGTGAACTTGATCTCGCCGTCCAGCACGCCCCACGGCTGGGCCAGGATCGAGTCGTAGGTCGGGCCGCCGCCGCGCCCGACCGTGCCGCCCCGGCCGTGGAACAGCCGCAGCCGGACGCCGTGGCGCGCGGCCACGTCGCGCAGCGTGCGCTGGGCCTTGTGGATCTCCCACTGCGACGTCGTGATGCCGGCCTCCTTGTTGGAGTCGGAGTAGCCGAGCATCACCTCCTGGACGTCCCCGCGCAGCGCGACGATCAGGCGATAGGTCGGGTCGGACAGCAGCTCGTCCAGGACCTCGCCGGCGCTGCCGCAGCTCGTCGACCGTCTCGAGCAGCGGGACGAAACCGATGCGCGCGCACGGCTCGCGCGCCGGCACGACCCGGCGCCGTGCACGTCGACCAGTCCGGCCTCGCGGGCCAGCACCACCGCGGCCAGGACGTCGTCGGCGCCGCGGGTCATCGACACGATGTAGCTCTCGATGACTCCGGGCCGTAGGTGTCGAGCGCCTCGCGGATCGCGGTGAACACCGCGAACGTCTTGGCGCCGGCCTCGTCCAGCGGCGGGGGCGTCGGGTCAGCGGCCGCCGCGAGGCCAGCTCGCTGCGAGAGCAGCCTGATGCGGTAGTCGCGCGGCAGATCGCCGTAGAGCCAGGTCTCCTCGACGAGCCGGTCGATCAGCTGACCGACGGCATGGTGGTGGGCGTCGGCGTGTTCGCGGATGTCCATGGTGGCCAGATGCAGGCCGAATACCGCGACCGTGCGCTGACCCGGGCCAGCAGGCCATCGGCGATCAGCGCGCCGGCGTTGCGCGCAGCGAGTCGCCGATCAGCGCAGGTCGGCCAGCAGCTCGACCTTGCCGAGGTAGTCGCGTCCGGGTACGTGGGCCGTGCCGTCGTCGACGCGGCGGCGGGTGTTGAGCATCCGGCGTTGATGCAGGTCAGCTTGAGCCGGTAGGGCTCGGTCGCGTTGAGCTCGGACAGTCGGTGATCGAGCCCGGGCAGCAGGGCGAGATCGGCCTCGATCGAGCGCTGCAGCTCGTCCGAGGCGGCGACGACGGTGGTCGAGGACGACAGTTCGGCGATCAGTCCGTCGAGGGCGCCGTGAGCGACCGGGCGGCGACATGGTGTTGCAGGCGCAGGACCTCGCGGGTGACGTCGGCGGTGACGTTGGGGTTGCCGTCGCGGTCGCCGCCGATCCACGTGCCGAACGTGAGCGGGCGGCTCGGGGGCGAGGTGGGCGCCGTGCCGCTCCAGTTCGGCGGCCAGGTCGCTGGTGAGCTCGGGCACGTCTGGTCGACGAAGTCTTCAGGTAGTAGAACAGGTTGCGGGCCTCGTCGACCGGCGTCGGCCGGTGCTGCCGCAGCTCGTCGGTCTGCCAGATCAGATCGACGATCTCGGCCAGTTCGCGGTCCTGCCGGGCCCGGGCGCGGACCCGGGCGTGCGTGGGCTCGGCGAGGATGTCGGCTATCCGGCGCAACTTGGTCAGGATCGTGCGGCGGCTGGCTTCGGTCGGGTGGGCGGTGAAGACGGGACGCACGGCGAGGACGTCGATCGCCTGCGGTCAGTCCGTCGCGGCCGCCGGCGTCGGCGACGTCGGCGACGGCGCGGGCCAGCCAGCCGTCGTCGGCCGCCGGTCGCGCAGGCTGCGCACGCGGTGGACCTGCTCGGCGACGTTGGCCAGCAGGAAGTAGGAGGAGAAGGCGCGTACCAGGCGGCCGCGGTGTCGGTCGGAGCCCCGCCAGCAGCGCCCGACCTCGTCGGCGGCGCCGCGCCCGTCGGCGTCTGCCGGCGCTTCCTTGCTCTGCTTGGTCAGGGCGCGGACCTGCTCGACCAGATCGAGCAGTTCCGGTCCGCGCTGGCGGACCAGCGATCGCCCAGCAGCCCGCCTACCCGCCGGACGTCGGCGCGCAGCACTGCGTCGGCGCCCGGAGGTCGAACATCGTCAATGACTTTGGTATCAGAGAACACCGATCATAATTAGCTCATATACTGTCGTATCGAACGTGTCCGTAGAAAACGACGTCGGTAAGTCGAGCAGGAAACCTGTCCGCTAAAACAATACAGAGACGAGAGCAAATGGGTGAATAGCCGCCATGTAACTTTCCGTGGAAACTCTTGACGGATCGAGGAGAATTTCCAGCTTTTCACAGCGGCCATAGATGGGTACAGTTCGCGTGAGTAAAAGGTAGGGAGAAATTGCGATTCCCCGGGCGGCTTGTGCATACATCGGGGGATGTCGCGTGTGGCCCTTTGAGGTACATGTGACATGAAATAGGGGGATTTTCATTGAGAATTACGGTGGCCTCTTGGGCCTCTTGGTAGAACAAGAGGAGCTAGCCGAACACGATCCGGGGCCAAGGCTCGGGCACCCACCACGCACGAGCGCGGCCTTCGTCGGCGGGGGGCACCAGACCACGAAGCACGCTGCGCCCGCGTGAAGGTTTCCGCAGAGGCCGAGGCTGTCGGTCGTCCCGGCGCGCGGGTCGAGCTGACCTCGACCGATGTCGTCGGCGGAAGAGCGCCGGCTCGCTCACCTCCAGCTCGGTCGCTCCCGATTGGATGCGCGCCTATCAGCGCGAGCTCGTCTCCCTCGACGCCTTCGCCGCCACCGGCGCGGTGGTGCGTTCGCGCCGCTGCGCTTCGGGTCCGCGGGCGGCGTCGGGCGACGCACTACCTGTATGTTGGGACCCTCGCGCTTCTCCTCCCGGTCGTCTGGGTCGCGGCTGTTGGCCTGGCTCGCGGCTACGACTCTCGCTTCCTCGGCGCCGGTCCCGAGGAGTACCAGCGGGTGTCCCGATCCGCGCTGCGTGGCTGCTGACGGCAGTTGACCTTCGTCTCCTACACGCTGGAAGGCCGACGCTTCGCCCGCGGGGGTCGTGATTCGTCGCCCTGCCGCTGGCGCTCGTGCCGGCAACTTGCTGCTGGTTTCTGCCGCCCGCAAGCGCCTGCACTCGCGCCGCTCGAGCGGACGGGCCCGGCGCTCGATCCGGGTAGTCGTGGGCCGGTGACGCCGGCTCGCGTTGCCGATCTCGCGATGCGACCTGCGCCGGTGATCCGCGCGGCCGGCCTGAACGTCGTCGGGGCCTGCATCCCCGCGGCGCCGATGTCGAAGAGCCGCGCGTGGATTCCTCGGCCTGGCCGAGCTCGGTAGACGTCTTGGGCGACATCGACGACGTCGCCGCGTCGTCGAAGCGGCGGGCGTCGATATGGTCGCGGTGACCCGTCGCCCAGGTCGGTCCGCGAACGCTGCGCTGGATCTGCCGTGGCAGCTCGAAGGCACCGGGGTCGAGCTCATCGTGTCGCCCGGACTGATCGAGGTCGCGGGCACCGCGCATGCACATCCGCCCCGTCGCGGGGCTGCCGCTGCTGCACGTCGAGGCGCCGCGGTTCACCGGCGGTCGCACCGGGTGGTCAAGGGCTTCGTCGACCGCGCGTCGCCGCTGTGGCCCTGCTCGTGCTCGCCCGGTCCTGCTCGCCCTCGCCGCGGTCGTCGGCTCAACAGCAGCGGCCCGGCGTTCTTCCGCCAGACCCGGGTCGGCACGGACGGCAAGGACGTTCACGCATGCTCAAGTTCCGCTCGATGACGTCGACGCCGAAGAGCGCCTGGCCGAGCTCGCCGAGCAGAACGAGACGGCGACGGCCTGCTGTTCAAGATGCGCGACGACCCGCGGGTCACCGCGGTCGGGCGGTTGCTGCGGCGCTACTCGCTCGACGAGCTGCCGCAGCTGATCAACGTGCTCAGCGGGTCGATGTCGCTCGTCGGGCCCCGCCCGCCGCTGCCGCGCGAGGTCGGCCTTATGGCGACGACGTCGGCGCCGGCTGCTGGTCAAGCCGGGCTCACCGGCCTCTGGCAGGTCAGCGGGCGCAGCGATCTGAGCTGGGAGGATTCGGTCCGACTCGATCTCCGCTACGTCGAGAACTGGTCGCTGACGATGGATCTGCTGATTTGTGGAAGACCGGGCGCGCGGTCTGGGCGCCTCGGCGCCTACTGACGCGGCGCGCTGTCCGACGGTCGCGGGCGACACGTGGCACCACGCCCGGGAAGGGGGGGAGCGAATCGCGCTCGTCGGACACGCGGGGTGCCCGCGCGCTACGGCGGCTTCGAGACCTGTGTCGAAGAGGTCGGCCGTCGCCTGGCGAAGGCCGGTCACGAGGTCGTCGTCTACTGCCGAACCGTCCACCGCGGACGACGATCCCCGAGCGGCCGGCCGTCGGACCGACCAGTTATGAGGGCATGCAGCTGGTGCACCTCCCGGCGCTGCGAGGAAGAAGTCGCTGGAGACGCTGAGCCACACCGGCGCTGTCGGTCGCCCACCTGATGACCCACCCGGTCGACGCCGTCGTCCTGTTCAACGCCGCCAACGCGCCGTTCCTGCCGTTGCTGCGGGTCCGCCGAATCCCGGTCGCCACCCACGTCGACGGCCTGGAGTGGCAGCGGGCGAAGTGGCAGGGGCTGGGCCGGCGCTACTACCGCCTTGCCGAGTCGCTCGCGGTTCGCTGGTCGGACGCGCTGATCGCCGATGCCCAGGGGATCGCCGACTACTACGACGTCGAGTTCGGGGCTCCGACCAACCTGATCGCCTACGGGGCGCCGATCCTCACCGAGCCGGGGAGTGACCAATTGGCCGCACTCGGCCTCGAAGCTGGTCGATATCACTTGGTCGTCGCCCGCTTCGAGCCCGAGAATCACGTCGACGTGATCGTCGACGGGTATCGCCGAGCCGCGCCGAGTTGCCCCTCGTCGTGGTCGGCTCGGCGCCCTATGCCGATGCCTACACAGAGAAGGTCCATGCGCTGGGCGACGAGCGGATCCGGTTCCTGGGCGGTGTCTGGGACCAGGAAGTGCTCGACCAGCTCTACGCCAACGCACTCACCTACCTGCACGGGCATTCGGTCGGTGGCACCAACCCTCGCTACTGCGAGCGATCGGTGCAGGAGCGCCGACAGTGGCATTCGACGTCAGCTTCAACCGCGAGGTATTAGGCGCCGCTGGGCGATATTTCTCCGACGCGCAGAACGTGCGGTGCGAGGTCGAATCGGCTGAGGACGACCCGGCCGCGGCCCGGGCCCGGGGAGCGGCTGGACAGCTCGGCGCCGCTCGCTACGACTGGGACGCCGTGGCCGATCGGTACGAGCAACTTGCCTGCCGGCTGGTGACCGAGCGTCATCGAAGGCGCCGTAGGCTGTCCGGGCGACGAAGCGGGCAATACTCCGGTAGTCATATTTGCCGCAAACCATACGGCCCGTACTAAGGTAGGTCCATTGCGCCTGATCGATCACGGCCGAATCCCAAGGTCAATTAATGACTGGGACCCGCGCCCGCTCCGCCATTCAGGGGATTCTGACTGCCTTCAGGGTTTCATACTTGCGATAAGGGGTGGTCGTCCCGGCTCGCGTCGAGACGGTCTGGTGGTGTATTGTTTGTGTTAGATCGAGGGCGACAAGTGTTGAAATTTTTATGATCTGGGGATGATTCGGGGGAATCGTGTTTGCCACCAACGGCCGGCGACGCGTCGTGCGTGTCGCCACTGTTGTAGGGGCGGCGGTCGTCTACGCCACCCTGGTCTCCGGGTGCTCCAGCTCACATCGCACGTCCTCGGCTTCCGGGAGTGTGGCGACCAAGGTGACCGACCAGAACGTCGCTAGCGTCGCCGGCCCGACGCCGGCCACGACGCCGGTCGCGGCCCCTACGCCCGGGAATATCACCAGCGAGGTTCCCTCGGTCGTGGACGAGACGGCGGCACCGGTCGCGTTGAGCGCCACCGCCGACTTCGGCGGCGGTGTCACTGGCAAGATCGTGAAACTCGAGTCGATCAACGCCAGTGCTCGGCTGCCCGGCGAGGTCGCCGGACCGGCGCTGCGGATCACTTTCAGCGTGACCAACGGCTCGGCTAGCACCATCGACCTGCGTCTGGTGACCGTTAACGTCACCAACAGCGTCGGAACACCCGCCGTCCCGATCTCGGGCAACGGCACGAATTCATTCACCGGCACCCTCGGGGCTGGCAAGTCGGCGCAGGGCATCTACGTCCTCTCGCTTGCGACCCAGAACCGCAATCCCGTCACGATCAGTGTCAGCTACAGCAGCAGCGCGAAGGTCGTGCTGTTCACCGGCAACGCCAACTGAAGCAGGAGAAAGTGCAATGAGTATCGGGGGATCTTGGCTTGCTGAGTGGCGTCCACGCCGCGCAGTCGCCACCTTGGCCGTGATGGCGATGCTGGCGGTTTTCGGGACCGCAGTCACCGTCGCGACGCCCGCTTCAGCTGACACCAGCACCGCCCAGCCGGCCGGGGTCAGCCCGGTCGTCGAGCGTCCGGCGAACAACGTGACCGCCGATGCACTGCCGACCGTGCAGATCGACGGTGTGGTGTGGTCTCAGGCGGTCGTCGGCAACACCGTCTACGCCGCTGGCAACTTCGCCAACGCGCGCCCGGCCGGGGCCGCCGCGGGCACCCAGCTGACCCCCCGTGAAAACCTGCTGGCCTTCGACATCACGACCGGCAACCTGATCACCTCGTTCGCGCCGTCGCTGAACGCCCAGGTCAAGTTCGTGACCGCGTCGCCGGACGGGTCGCGGATCTACGTCGGCGGCGCGTTCACCACCGCGAACGGGCGACCCGTAACCGAATCGCGGCCTACAGCACAGCGACCGGGGCGTTGCTCACTACGTTCGCGCCGTCGTTGGACTCGACGGTCAACGCGATCGCGGCCACCAACACGACGGTCTACGTCGGCCGGTAACTTCGGCAACGCCAACGGTCAGACCCGCACCCATTTCGCCGCGTTCAGCGCCAGCAACGGCGCGTTGCTGCCGTGGGCACCGACTAGTGACGTGCCCTCCAGCGGCGTCGGTGTGCAGGCCATGATCATGCGCCGGATCAGAGCAGGTTGATCGTCGGCGGCGGGTTCACGGTGATCGACGGTTCACCGGCGTATGGCTTGGGCGCGATCGACGCGACGTCCGGGGCGCTCTTGCCCTACGCGGCCAACCAGACCGTCCGCGACGCCGGCCCGAACGCGGCAATCCTGAGCCTGTCGACCGACGGCAACGAGGTATCTACGGCACCGGCTACACCTACGGTGACTCCGGCAACTTCGAGGGCATCTTCTCGCCAACCCGAACACGGGCGCGATCAACTGGCTGGCGGACTGCCACGGTGACAGCTACGGCGCGTCGAGTTCGGGCAACGGCATCGTCTACACCGTCAGTCACTTCCACTGACTGCGCCAACGTGGGCGGCTTCCCCGACACCAACCCCGTGACATCTGGCACCGCACCACCGCCTTCACCGACGCACGCCACCGGCACCGACCTCAGGACAACCAGCAGAACGCCGGCTACGGCAACTTCGCCGGCAAGCCGACGCCCTCGCTGATCGACTGGTTGCCCGACCTCGCCGCCGGCACCTTCACCGGTGACGGACCAGGCGGCCTGGGCGGTCACCGCCAACAACAGCTACGTCGTCGAGGGCGGCGAGTTCCCGACGGTCAACGGCACCGCCCAGCAGGGCCTGGTGCGCTTCGCGGTGCCCTCGTTGGCGCCCGACAAGCAGGGCCCGATGCTGAACAGCTCGCGATCGCCCCGACGGTCAACGCCCGCTCGAGCACATCCGTGCGCGTGACCTGGCCGTCCAACTGGGACCGCGACGACCAGAACCTGACCTACACGGTGCACCGCTCCGACAAGGGCTCGACGCCATCTAGACCGTCAAGCCGACTCTCAGTCCTGGAACCTGCCGACGCGGCTTCATCGACAGGGGGCTGACCCCCGGCGCGACCTACACCTACACGTCAGAGCCACCGACCCGAACGGCAACGCCCAGGGTTCATCGGCAGTCTCGGTGACCATCCCGACCACGTCGCGGCCCGGACAGCGCCTACGTCCAGGACGTCCTCGCCGACGGGCCTCGAACTACTGGCGCCTGGACGAGGCCTCCGGGGCGACCGCGACTACGACTACGCCGGCTTCAACGACCTGACCGTCAACAGTGCCGTCACCGCCGGTGCCGCCGGCGCGATCGCCGGTGACACCGACACCGCCTCGACCTTCGACGGCTCGACGACGGCTTCGGCTGCGACCACGACCGCGATCCCGGCCCGAACACCTTCATCGAGTCGGCCTGGTTCAACGACCACGAGCACCACCGGCGGCAAGATCGTCGGCTTCGGCGACGCGAACACCGGCAACTAGTCAACTACGACCGCCACGTCTACATGGACACGACGGCACGTGAACTTCGGCGTCTACAACAACGACTCGTCACCATCGAGCGCACCCGGCACCTACAACGACGGCAAGTGGCACCAGGTCGTCGCCACCCTGTCCAGCGCCGGCATGGTCGCTCTACGTCGACGGCAAGCTGGTCGGCACAACACCGGACCACGTCGGGCCAGGCCTACAACGGTTACTGGCGCATCGGCGGCGACTCGACGCTGGGCGGCGCGAACTACTTCACCGGCGCCATCGACGACGTCGCCGATCTACCCGACCGCGCTCACGCTGGCCCAGGTCCGGCAGCAGTACTCCGACTGCGGCCGCACGATCCCGGGCCTGACCGCGCCGAGCCGACACCTACGGCCAGCGTCTACACGACAGCCCGAGCCTCTACTGGCGCCTCGATGAGCCGCCGGCGCCACCGCCGACCGACCTTCCGGCAACGCAACAACGGCATCTACACCGGTGGCGTGACCTACGGCGCGGCCAGCCCGGTCGCCGGCACGACCGACACCGCCGCGACCTTCGACGGCATCGACCGGCACGATCGTCTCGTCCAGCAGGTCCAGCGACCCGACGATCTACTCCGAGGAGCTGTGGTTCAAGACGACCACGACCACCGGCGGCAAGCTCATCGGCTTCGGCAGACCGCAGACGCGGCAACAGTCGGCAGCTACGACCGGCACGTCTACATGCTGCGACGGGCAGCTCGTCTTCGGCACCTACACCGGCGCAGCCCAACATGGTCACGTCGGCCAAGTCGCTACAACGACGGCAAGTGGCACTACGTCGTGGCGACCCAGGGTCCGGACGGCATGACGCTCTACGTCGACGGCCAGCTGGTCGGCACCAACCCGCAGACACAGGCGCAGGCCTACACCGGCTACTGGCGCGTCGGTGGCGACAACTGAACGGCTGGGGCGCCACGAGCGCGTACTTCGCCGGCGCCATCGACGAGGCCGCGGTCTACCCGACCGAGCTGACGTCGGCCCAGATCCGCGCCCACTACCGCGCGTCGCGGCGCCGCGACGAACGCCGCGCCCGTCGCCGCGTTCACTCCGTCCTGCACCGGACGTGACTGCCGTTCGACGCCTCGGCACCAACGACCCCGACGGCACGATCGCCGCCTGGCCTGGGACTTCGGTGACGGCGCGACCGGCACCGGCGCCTCCCGTCGCACACCTACGCGGCGGCGGGCACCTACACGGTCACGCTGACGGTGACCGACAACCAGGGTGCTCAGAGCACCCGCACGAGGTCACGTGACGTGCCGGTCAACGCCGCCGACGGCGTCGTTCACCGCGACCCCGAACGGGGCTCTCGGTGGCCTCGACGCCACGGCGTCCACGGACACCGACGGCACGATCGCCTCGTACTCGTGGGACTTCGGTGACCGACACCGGCCAGACCGGTGCCACCCCACGCACACCTACGCGGCGGCCGGCACCTACACGGTGAAGCTGACGGTCACGGACAACCAGGGCGCGACCGGACGACCTCGAGACGGTGACGGTCGTCGCCCAACGTGCCTCCGATCGCCTCGTTCACGTCGACCCCGACGAAGCTGTCGGCCGCGTTCGACGCGACCGCGTCGACTGACACCGACGGGACGATCGCGTCCTACGCCTGGGACTTCGGTGACGGCTCGACCGGCACCGGTGCGACGCCGACCCACACCTACGCCGCCGCCGGCACCTACAACGGTGAAGCTCACCGTGACCGACAACCACGGCGCGACCGGCACCACGACGCAAGTCGGTCACGGTGACGGCCGAACCTGCCGCCGACCGCATCGTTCACCGCGACCCCGACGAAGCTGTCGGTCGCGTTCGACGGCACCGGCGTCGACGGACACGACGGCACGATCGCGTCCTACGCGTGGGACTTCGGTGACGGCACGCACCGCCACCGGCGCGACCGCGACCACACACTACGCGGCGGCCGGCACCTACACCGTGAAGCTGACGGTGACCGACAACCAGGGCGCGACCAGACTCGTCCACCCAGGCGGTCACGGTCATGCGCCGAACGCAGCCTCCGATCGCCTCGTTCACTCGACCCCGCCGCGCTCTCGGTCGCGGTCGAGCGGCACGCTCCTCGGACCCTGACGGCACCATCGCCTCCTACGCCTGGGACTTCGGTGACGGCGCGACCGGCACCGGCGCGACCCCGTCGCACACCTACCGGCGCCGGCACGTACAACGTGACGCTGACGGTGACCGACAACCACGGCGCCCGGACGACCTCGACCCAGACGGTGACGGTCGTGGCCGAACCAGGCTCCGGTCGGCGTCGTTCACGGCCACCCCGACGAACCTCGGTCGCGTTCGACGCCGGCGACCTCGGACCCTGACGGCACGATCGCCTCCTACGCCTGGGACTTCGGCGACGGAACACCGGCACCGGCGAGACCCCGACGCACACCTACACCGCCGGTGGACCTACAAGGTCGCGCTGACCGTCACCGACAACCACGGTGCGACCAACACGGTGAACCAGACGGTCGCGGTGACGGTTCCGGCCAGCGGCGTCGGTCGCGAGCGACGCGTTCGCTCGCACGTCGCCAACGGCGTGGGGGACCGCCGACACCGGCGGCGCCTGGTCGCTGACCGGTACCGCCAGCGCGTTCGCGGTCGGCAGTGGGGTGGGCTCGATGAATCTGGCCACGGCCGGTGCGGTGTGCATCGCGACGTTGGGTTCGGTGTCGGCGCTCGATTCAACGCAGCCATCGACACGAGCATCAGTGCGGCCGCGACCGGCAACGGAATGTACATGACGCTGATCGGGCGTCAGGTCGGCAAGTACAACTACCAGCTGAAGGAACGGATAATGCCTGGCGGCGCCGTACACCTCGTGCTGAGCCAGGTCGTCAACGGGTCGGAGACGATCTTCAAGGAAACGAATGTCTCCGGCTTGACGTACAACGCCGGCGACGTGACGCGGGTGCGGTTCCAGATCACCACCAGCGGAGCGAGCACCTCGATCACGGCAAGGTGTGGAAGGTCGGGACGTCTGAACCGGCCGCGCCGCAGATCACCCAGACCGACGGTGACACGAACCTGCAGAAGGCCGGCAACTTCGCGGTGCAGACCTTCCTGTCTGCGGTTCAACCACCAATGCTCCGACGGTCGGGGCTACCTACGACAACCTGTTGATCACCTCCGGAAAACGTCGCGAACGCCGCGCCGACCGCCGCGTTCACCGCGACCCCGAACGGGGGGCGTCGGTGAGGGCTTTGGATGCGACCGCGTCGACCGATGACGGGTCGAGAAATTGCCAGCTACGCCTGGGACTTCGGTGAAAAACGGCACTCAAGGCACCGGTGTGACGACGTCGCACACGTACACGGCAACGAAGACTCGTACACGATCACCCTGACCGTCACCGACAACCTCGGTGTCACCGGGACGACCACGAAGACGGTGCCCGTCACGTTGCCGAATACGCCGCCGGTTGCCGCGTTCAACGCGACTCCACGAAGCTGTCGGTGGCCTCTCGGAACGCGAGCGCCTCGACCGATGAATGGCTCGATTGCCTCGTACGTCTGGGACTTCGGCGACAGGGGGACGTCCGGTACAGGAGCGACACCGACGCACGTGTAACCGGAGCGGCTGGATCGTTCAACGTGGTCCTGACCGTCACCGACAACACCGGGTTGGAGGGCTGACGTCCCTGACCAAGTCGGTCACGGTCGTCGGGGCCAACAAGGCACCGGTGGCGGCCTTCACCGCGACTCCGACGAACCTGTCCGTGGCTCTCTCGACACCACCGGAGCCATCGGGAGACAGCGACGGACGATCTACCTGTGCTATTGCGTGGGACTTCGGTGACCAGGGGGACTTCTGGCACCGGAGCGACACCGACGCACCTGTACGGTGCGGCCGGACCGTACAACGTGGTCCTGACCGTCACCGACAACAACGGGGAGCGACGACGTCGATCACCCGACGGACGGTCACCGTCGCCGCCGGGACGAACCAGCCGCCGGTGGCCTCCTTCACGGCAACGCCGACGAACCTGTCGGTGGCCTTCAACGCGGGCGGCTCCTCGACGCCAGCGGAACGCTGACCAGCTACGCCTGGGTGTTCGGTGACGGAACGACCGGCACCGGAGTCACCCCGACGCACGCCTACGCCAGCGCTGGGACCTACCCGGTCAGCCTGACCGTGACCGACAACCTGGGCGCGACCAACACGGCCTCGCGCTCGCTGTTCGTCGTCACCGCAGGCTCGGTGATCGCCAGCGACGCGTTCGCTCGCACCGCGGCCACCGGTGGTGGGGCACGGCCGACGCCGGAGGCGCCTGGTCGCTGACCGGGGCGACGAACTTGTTCGCGGTCAACGGCAGGGGCACCGGCTCGATGACGCTGCCCACGGCCGGCAGCGGTGTGCATCGCGACGCTGGGGTCGGTTTCCGCCCTGAGCTTCAACGCCACGCTCGACGCTTCGGGGATCGACAAGGCGGCGACCGGCAACGGAACCTACGTCACCCTGATCGGGCGTCAGGTCGGCAAGTACAACTACCAGCTCAAGGAGCGCTTCCTGCCCGGTGGTGTGGTGCACCTGGTTCTCAGCAAGGTCGTCAACGAATACGAGACGATCTTCAAGGAGATGAACATTGCCGGACTTACCTACAACGTGGGCGACGTAACTCGGGTGCGCTTCCAGGGGATCACCACTGCCGGAAACACCGCGACGCTGAACGGAAAGGTATGGAAGGTCGGCACCGCAGAGCCAACGCGGTTCGGATGACCGGGAGACCGACAGCGACGCGACGCTCCAGGGGGCGGCCGGCAACTTCGCGATCCAGACATCGACGTCCGGGTACGACGACGAACACGCCGCTCGTGGTCACGTACGACAACCTGCTGGTCACGACCAGCTGAGGGCACAGTTCGCGTACGTCACGGCGACGGTATCGACATAAGGTCGATACCATCGCCGTGAAATCTACTTGAGGCCATAATAGAAGATCCTTGAATCGGGGTAGGAGGTGAACGGATGACCGGAAAAGAAAACGTGCGAACGGTGGTAGTCGCCGTAACCACCTACCTCCGCCCCTCCGACCTCCGCTGAACTCCTGCCGGTGTTGGGGGAGCAGGCCGACTCAGTCGCGCGAAGCGAGTACGACGTTCGGGATCGTGGTTGTCGACAACGATGCCGCCGGCTCGGCGCGGCGCGATGGTCAGCCGGGACGATTCGCGGGATCTTTGCGCTACGTCTGTGAACCGGAGCCCGGGATCGCCGCGGCGCGCAATCGCGCGCTGACCGAGGCCGCTGATGCTGACGTGCTGGTGTTCATCGATGACGACGAGCGTCCCAGTGCGCACTGGTTGGCGAAACCGGCTGCTCGAAACCTGGCGGACGGACCGGTGCTCAAGCCGTCGCCGGGCCAGTGTTGACCGAGGCGCCGGCGGACCTGGATCCGTGGATCGAACAGGGCGGCTTTCTGAATCGCAACCATCGTGCGGCCCTGCCGACCGGCACGCAGATCGCAAACGCGGCGACTAACAACCTCTTGTTGGACCTGGCCGAGGTCCGACGCACCGGTCTGCGATTCAACATCGCATTCGGTCTCAGTGGGGGCGAGGACACCCTCTTCACTCGCATGTTCGTCGCCGGCGGAGTTAGTATCGTCTGGGATCGCGACGCGTCGGTCAGTGAGAAGATCCGTCCCGAGCGCCTGAACCGCTCTTGGTTCCTGCGCCGGGCGTTCAGCTACGGCAGTACGGACGCCCGCGTCAACGCGTACCTGGCCGCGGAGCGGGAGGGCCTAACGGGCGCGCGCTCGAGCAAAATCGCTCGGCGAGCGGCGCATCGCGCATTGCGGCTGGCGCCGGGCTGGCCACGTTCGGTTGGATGAGTCGGTCCTACCGACGCCGGGGCCTGGGGGACTGCAGATGCTGTACCGGGGCGTTGGTCTGGTCGCCGGCGGGTGCGGGGTTTCGCACCTGCGTTATGTACCGGCCCGGTCGATACGAACGAGCGGCCATCCGTCACGGGGGGGGCGCGTCGATGACGACCGGATCAGGTGGCCGATGCCCTGGAGGGAAGAATTGCCGTTGGCCGAAGGCGTCGAGATCTCCCACCGCCCAACGACCAACTGGCTGAGCGGGCCGCGCGAGGCGCCGGCGTAACCCTGGTCGGCCAGGCCACCCGGATCGTGCTGCAAACCATCACCGTTGCGGTGCTGGCCCGACTCCTGGATCCGCACAACTACGGACTGCTTGCCATGGTTCTCGTCATCGTCGGCGTCGGCGAGATCTTTCGGGATTTCGGCTTGTCGAGCGCGGCGATTCAGGCCAAGACACTGAGCCGACAACAGCGCGACGTCCTGTTCTGGATCAACACCGGAATCGGTTTCACCCTCACGATATTGGTTTTCTCCGGCGCATCGCTCGTCGCACTCGGCCTTTGGGCAACCGGAGCTGCTGCACATCACCCAGGTGCTCGCCATCACTTTTACGATCAACGGTCTCGCAACCCAGTACCGCGCCGATCTCACCCGCCGGCTGAAGTTCGGATACCTAGTCATCTGCAGACATCGCCGGGCAAGTGATGGGCCTCGTCGTCGGAATCACCACCGCCGTCCTGGGCGCCGGATATTGGGCCCTCGTCGCGCAGCAGTTGAGCCAGCTCGGCACGGTCCTCATCTCGCTCGTCGTACTGGCGCACTGGTTGCCCGGCCGGCCGCGCCGGCATACCGGTATTGCGCCGTTCCTCAAGCTCGGCGGCCATCTCGCGGCGACTCAGGGCATCTACTACCTGACGAACAACCTCGACACGATCACCATCGGCGTGCGCTTCGGCTCAACCCAGCTGGGTGTGTACAACCGGGGCTTCGCGTTGCTCACCTCGCCGTTGAACTCGTTGCGATCTCCAGCATCGACGGTGGCTCTCCCGGTGCTGTCGCGATTGCAGGATGACTTCGAGACCGCCGGCAGCTATATCAAGAGGGCTCAACTTGCTCTGGGCTACAGCATCGTCGCCGGCCTGGCCGCGACGGCCGGGGCGGCGGTGCCGATCGTGGCGCTGATGCTAGGGCCCAAGTGGTCGCACGTCGCGCCGGTGCTGGCCCTGCTCGCCATCGCCGGGGCCTGCTCGACCCTGTCCTATGTCGGCCTGTGGGTCTATCTGTCGCGTGGGCTCGGCCGCGAACTGATGCGCTACACGGTGGTCACCCTCGTCCTGCAGGCCGTGTGCATCCTGGCCGGTAGCTCGTGGGGCATCACCGGGGTCGCCGGCGGTTATGCAGTCGCGGCGGCGCTGGAATGGCCGCTATCGTTGTTCTGGCTCTCGAGGATCACCGTCATCCCGGTGCGCGAGCTGTTCCAGGGCGCCGGGCGGATCACCGCCACGGGCATCGCCGCCGGCGTGGTCTCGTGGGCGGTGAGCACCGGACTGCACTCGGCGCCGGTCGCGGCGACGACGGCGGCGGCGCTGGTAGCGGCGGCGGCCGTCTACGGTTTGGGCTGGCTGTTGCTGCCGCCGGTGCGGCGCGATCTGCGCGACGTCGCCGGGGTCGTTCGCAAGATGATCAAGCGCTGACGCCGGCCGGCCGGACCGACGCGGCGGCGTCGGCGTACCAGTCGCGCAACAGCGCCGGCAGGCGATCGACACTCCAGCGCTGGTGCGGCTGGGTGTCGGCCTGCCCGGCCCGGACGAGTTCGCGTGCAAGGGCCGGTACGACGGCTCGCCCGACCGGGACGGCGAAGGCGTTCTGCGCGGCGAGGAAGGGCGGTCCGCCGATGTCGAGGCAGACCACCGGGCAGCCGGCCGAGCTGGCTTCACCCACCGCCCACGGGGCCGAGTCGTGCATGGACGGGAAGATCATCGCGTCTGCTCGGCCGACGGCTTCGAGCACCTCACTACGCGGGCGCTGACCCTTGAAGGTGACCCGTCCGGCCAGACCGAGTCGGGTGACCTGCCCCTCGAGCCGGGCGCGCTCGCGGCCGCTGCCGTAGATGTCGAGCCGCCAGTTCGCCACCTCGGGCTCGGCCAGTGCGGCGAT
Organism: uncultured Actinomycetes bacterium; assembly: GCA_963708805.1. GTDB lineage: Bacteria > Actinomycetota > Actinomycetes > Mycobacteriales > Jatrophihabitantaceae > CAVPUA01. The sequence goes on from CAVPUA010000001.1 coordinate 28,178, forward strand.
CGCCAGCTGCGGACCCTTCCAGGGGATCAGCCGGCCCACGAACACCGCGACCGGCTGGTCCCCGAGGACCCGGGTGCGGTGCGGCGGCAGTTCGGTGAAGGCCGAGTTCGCCTCCTGGACGACGCGCCGCGATGCGGCGAAGCGGCCGGCGACGTCACGGTTCTGGGCCACCACGATGGCTGCCCGGCGCGCGGTCGGGTCGCCGAACAGCCGCCGGGCGGTGGTGGTGGACGCGGTGCGGGCTATCTCGCCGAGCACACCCCGGGGACCGAGCCAGCGGGCCAGTTGCCACGGCTGGTAGGTCGCGCCCCCGACCGGGCCCCACACGAGCGGTAGGTCGGGTAGCCGATTCATCCCGCACGGCAGCCAGTCCGCGGCGAAGGTGATGTGATGAGCGAGGTCGAAGGGCCGCCGGGCGTGTTCGGCCGCGGCATGTCGGGCGGCCAGTCGCTGCCACAGCGCGTAGTACCAGTAGACCGACCCCGGCCGTTTGCGTAGCCGCTGAATTCGTTCGGGAAGCTCGAGGTAGGTCACGTGCAGGTGCTCGGCCAGCTCCGGTTCGATCGCCATGGCGGCGGTGATGGCCGGCTCGAACCGACGCCGGGTTACTACCCAGACGTCGTGGTCGGCCGCGGCGGCTCGGCTGAACGCCCAGCCGGCACCGGCCTCGGGTTCGTCGCCTGGCCCGCAGGCGTAAGCGCTCATGAAGACGCGCAAGCGTCGTTGGGGGGCCGGGTGGGCCGCGGAATCCGCGCTCACTCAACCTCCGTCCACGGGTACCGGTCCGACCGGTATTGGGCCGGACGGCGCGCGCTCAGGGTGTGACGTCCGGGTCGACGGTCAGCCTATCGTGTCGGTGCTTCCACCACAGGCCACCGGCGCCCAGCACGCCGAGGCCGGCCACACCGCCGGCGCCGAGCCAGATGTGCCCAGCCGGGTCGCTGCCGTCGCCGGCGACGGGCGAGGGCCGGCGCAGCTCCACATCGTCGATGACGGCCCCGCTCTGCGTGATCGTGCGCAGCCGCATCGTCGGGGATGCGCCCGCGTAGGCCGGGCTCACGTCGACGCAGAGCAGCGCGTACTCGGCCGTCCGGGTCGGAATGGACCAGTTCTCGGTGTGCTGGACGTGGCCGCCGCTCTCGGCGACCAAGGCGTAACCGGCGTGGAAACCTGGTGTCGCCAGCTGACCGCCGCCGCCCGCGGTCACGTAGGTCGTACCGGCCGAACTGTCCACCAGCGTGCGGGAGTCGGTGGTGACGGCACCGTGGCGTAGCGGCAGGGTGCGCTCGTAGGAATGGTTGTGGCCGGAGATCACCAGGTCGACCGAGTACTGGTCGAACAGTGGCACCCAGGCCTCGCGCACGCCGCCCTCGCTGCCGTGGGCCGAACTCGTGCTGTACGGGGCGTGATGCATGAACACCACGACGAAGTCCACGCCCGAGCCGGTGCGCCGTAGCTCGGCCAGGGTCTGCTGTAGCCAGGTCGTCTGTGCGCCGCCCGTCCACCCGCGGTTGGCCGGTATCTCGTAGGACACGTCATTGCTGTCCAGCCCGATGAAGCCGACGTTGCCGATCGTGAAGGTCGTGGCGACCGGCACAGTGAGCGGGCTGCGGCCGCCCATCGGCAGCCGGGCCAGCACGCCGGCGTAGCCGTGAAGGTCGTACCCCGGCTCCATCTCGTGGTTGCCCATCACGCACATCCAGGGGATAGGCGTGGTCATCGACCCCAGTTGCTGTAGCCAGCGATCCCAGAGACCCGGGACGAACGAGTCACCAGGACCGCCCTGCCCGGAGGTATCCGCGTAGCTCATGTCGCCTGCGACTAGGTGGAGCCGCGGGGCGGCGGCGTTGATCTGCGCCATCATCTTAGCGGGTTCCGCACCGACGCCCTGATCCCCGAAGGCGGTGAACCGGAAGCGGTTCCGGGTGGACGGCGCGGTCCGGAACGAGCTCGCGACCGCGCCGACGCCGTCGAGCGCGATCGTAGTAGGTGTACGCGGAGTCCGGTGTGAGGGCACTGAACGCGGCCCGGCAGTAGCGACTGGTCGAGCCGGCGACAGCCTGGGCGTCGGCTGGCAGCGACTGCTTACCGCCGTTCGGCCCGGTGACGGTCACGGTCGCGGACTGGAAGCTGCCGGTGACGGCGAAGCTCACGATCATCGTGGTGCTCGGCTCGGCGCCGTAGGTCACGTGCTGGCCGTACACGGACGTGCTCGAGTCGGCCCGGGCCGTCTGCGTCCACAACTGGCTGGTGATCGCCAACGCACCCACGCCGGCGGCGCCGGCCAGCAGGCGGCGGCGCGAGAGCCGGCGGGCCAGCCACTCGTGCTGCTCGGCTAGCGACATGTCCGCGGCCAGGTTGTTGGGCAGCTCACCGAATGGAGTGATCATCGGCCACCGTCTCGCACCGGGCCAGTCTCGCCCACCTTCACCGAAACCCCATGTCGGTCTCAGCGAGCGTGTCGGTTCGGGTGGGCCTTAGGATCCGGACTGTGCCGATCCAGCTGTCCGCCGTGCTGGCGGTCGTGGTGGTCAACTACGCCGCGGCGGGCCTCCTGGAGCAGAACCTGGGCCGCATCTGTGCGCCCGGCGGTGCCGATCCGGCGGTTCGCTTCGTGGTCGTCGACAACTTCAGCTCGGTGGGCGAGCAGGGCCGTGTTCGCGAGCTCGCGGATAGGTTCGGGTGGCAGGTGGTGGCCCGGCCGGACAACGGCGGCTTCGGGGCCGGGGTGAACGCCGGTGTGGAGGCGGCACGGGCGGCCGGCTGTGGGCACGTGCTAATTCTGAATCCGGACGCCTGGATCAGCAGTGAGGGCCTCGACGCGCTGTGGGAACAGTCTCGGGCCGAGCCGATGACGGCGATCTCGCCTCGGATCGAGGCCAGCAACGGCCGGGTCGTCTACAAGGGTTCGCAGGTTTCGAAACGGACCGGCCGGATCAAGGGCCTCGGGCCATTCGCGAGCGGCGCCTCGGTGCGCCTGGACGGGCCTCTCAACGCCCAGTTGCCCGGGCCGACGCAGGGCTGGCTGACCGGCGCCTGCATGGCGTTATCGCTCGAACTTTTCGATCGGGTCGGAGGTTTCGAGGAGTCCTACTTCCTCTACTGGGAAGACATCGACCTCAGCGCCCGTATCGAGGCGGCCGGCGGGCACTTGGTCGTGCGGCTGGACCAGGTTGCCGTTCACGACGAGGGTGGCACCCAGGTGCTGGCGCACGGTCAGGTTCGCTCGTCGACCTACTACTACTACAACTGCCGTAACCGGCTGCGCTTCGCCGCCGACAACTTGTCGCGGACGGACGTGCTCCGCTGGGTACTCCACACGCCAGCGGAGAGCTGGCAAATCCTATTGCGGGGCGGGCGGCGTCAGCTGCTGACATCGCCGCGGCCGCTCTGGGCGGTGCTGCGGGGGTCGGCGGGTGGGGTACGGCTCGCGCTCGCCGCGCTTTTTCGGCCGGCCCGGGAGCGCCGGTCGTACTCGCGCAGCGCGTAACCGAGGGCCCCGCTCACCAGCCCGGCGTTGCTCACCGCGACGCAGGCGCCGCGTGCCCGGCTCTCGACCGAGCGCTCGGCCACACCCACCACCCATTGCGCGGTACCGCCCAGTACCCGGACGGTGCCCCGCGCCAACAGACTCACGCGGGTGCGCACTCGGGCCGACCGGCGGCCGGCACTTTTGATCTCGATGCGGCTCCAGGACGTCCCGGCCCGGAAGTCGCGGCGGAGCACCCACTTCGGTGTCAGCCGGTGGGCCGGGATGTGATCGAAAACCTCGGCTTCGTCGCACCAGACGACGCGACCACCGGCCCGAGTCAGCCTAAAGGTCAGGTCGGTGTCCTCGCCTCCGGTTAGCCCGAACGACTCGTCGAATCGGAGTTGGTGGGCGTTGATCGCGTCGAGGTCGAGCAGCAGGTTGTTCGTTGCCCCGGTCCGCACGGTGGTCCCGGTGACCCGCTGGCGTCGTTCGAAGCGGCGGCTGCCGGTCACCCAATCCGACGGCGGCTGGTCGTACCGCGGGACGACCGGCGCCGAAACCGCCGCGGGGTGGTACTCCTGCCAGCAGTCGACCAGTGCGGCCAGCCAACCCGGCCCGGGCGTCTCGTCGTCGTCGATGAACACCAGCGCGCGGACGTCGGGGTCGGCAGCGGCGACGTCGAGCGCTCGATTGCGGGCCGCCGCGATGCCGGGACGGGGTTCGTGGACGTAGTCAATGCGCGCGAGGCGGGTCGCCGACCCGACGGCGGACCGCGCCCCGCCGGCCGGATCGTTGTCGATCACGACCACCGACGCCGCGATCGGCAGTGCGGCGACCTGCTCGGCGAGGACGGGGAGTATCCGGGTCAGCTCGTCGGGTCGTCGATAGGTCAACACGGCCACGAGCACCTCGAACGGTCCGGCTGGAGTGCTGGTCATGAGGGACCGCACGCTACCAGCGGACGCTGCCGGTGGCTGTACATTCGGTCCCGACCCCACGGCGCGAATACCAGGAGACGGTGCATGATCGGCGTTCCGGTGCGGCCGAGCGTGATCGCCTACAACGGCTACCTCGCCGGCCTGGGCAACCGGGTCCGCGTGGTGCTCGGCGCCAAGAGCCTGGCCGCCCTCGAGGGCCGCGCCTTCTACTACGTCTGGCCGACCGGGGCCGAGTTCGGCCCGCACATGTGGCAGCTCTGGGAGTCGGTGCCGCGCCGGACCGTGTCTCGCGCCACCTCGCGACTGCTGGCTCTACGCTGGCACTACGACGACGAGAGCCTCGACTGGCTCGACGAGCCGAAGCGGCGCGAGCACCTGTGGCAGATCCGTACCGGTAGCGAAATCCGGCTGCCCGCGGACGCGCGGCCCTGGGTCGAGGAGCTGCGGGCGCTGACGCCGGTGGCCGCGATCGCTGACCGCGTCCGGGCCGAGTTCGACGCCCACCTGCGGGGCGCGCCGTATGTCGGCGTGATGGTTCGTGCCCATGCCGTCGCGCATGCGAAGACGCGCGACAGCTCGCCCGTCGACTGGTTCGTCGAGCGGATGCACGAATTGCGTGCGGCCGCACCCGACATCCGATTCTTCCTATCCTGCGACACGACTGAAGTCCAGCGCGATGTCATCGCCCGCGTTCCCGGCTGTTTCGCCTTCGACGACAAGGGCGCGTACAACTCGGTCGAGGGCGTGCGTTCGGCACTGGCCGACATCTACCTGCTCGCGTCGTCCCAGCATCTGCTCGGCCCGCACTTCTCGAGCTTCGTCGAGCTGTCCCAGCACTTGTCCGGAGACCGGTTGCGGCTCGAGACGCCGATGGGCGACGCAGGTGGGTACTTAGACGTTTTCGACGGAAGCGGCCTGGTTTCCGACCCGATCACGCCGTGGCAACGTTGAGGCTAGTGAGCGTCGGCGTTCGCGACGGCCAGTTCTGACCTAAGATGGTCTTCACACGGCGTTGTGAGTGCTCCGTAACGAACTGCCTTCGCTGCGATACCTGAAATTATCGGTTGGGTCATACGGAGAGGTGTACGAATGGACTTGCGCGGGTACCTGCGTGCGATCCGCGCTAGTTGGTGGATCGTCGTGCTGGTTGCCGTCCTGGGACTGGTTAGCGGGGCATATGATGTGTCTCGTACCGGTCCAATCTATGCCGGACATGTGACCTTTTTTGTGAACTCGCCCACCTCGTCGACCGCGAACTCTGTGTCGTCGAATCTGACGGCGGCTGAGGATCTGGCTGTCTCGTACGCCCAGCTGCTCTCCAGCGATCGTCTCGGTGACTCGGTCGCCAAGTCCGACCCCGCCATCAAGCTGACCGGGAGCCAAGTCGCCGCTAAGATCTCCGGTGCCGCGCAGCTCAACACCGTGCTGATTAACGCGACGATCCGCGATTCCTCGCGGACTCGTTTGGTGCTAGTCACGAACGCGGTCGCAATCTCGTTCCCGAAGATGATTGCCGCAATGTCGACCTCGGATTCGCCGACCGCGCTCGAAGTGACATCGGGGCCGACTGTCAGCAAGGGTCCGGTGTCGCCGCACAAGAAACTCGTGTGGGGCCTCGGTCTGCTCGTGGGGCTGCTGATCGGGATCGGCATCGCCGTCATCCGGGCGCTTTTCGACACCTCGATCCGCACGGCCGAGCATGTTCGCGAGTTGACCGGCTTGCCGGTCATCGGCTCGATCCCGTTTGACCCGTCGGCAAAACGCAGCCCGGCCTTGCTCGCCAGTGACCTGCACTCAGTGCGGGCGGAAGCGATCCGTCAGTTGCGCACCAACCTGCAGTTCATCGATGTGTCCGGCCCACTGGGTGTGATCATGGTCACCTCGGCCGTCGTGATGGAGGGCAAGTCCTCGACCACAACGAATCTGGCCCTGATGTTCGCGGAGTCCGGACGTTCAGTCCTGCTGATCGAGGCCGACATGCGCCGCCCCCGTGTGGCTCAGTACCTCGGAATGATCGGATCGATCGGACTCAGTGACGTGATCGCCCGCCGGGCCGAGCTCGATGACGTCCTGCAGGTCTGGGGCGACACCTCGCTGACCCTGCTGGCCGGCGGCACCACGCCCCCCAACCCGTCCGAGCTGCTAGACAGTCCACGCATGACGGCGCTGCTTGACACGTTGCGGACCCGCTTTGACCTGATCATCATCGACACCCCACCGCTGCTGCCTGTTACCGACGCGGCTGTGCTGGCCACCCGAACCGACGGAGTCGTCATCGTCTGTCGGTACGCCCGCACGAAGAGGAACCAGCTGCGCGAGGCCGCCCACTCCCTTGTCGCAGTCAACGCGCGGGTGATCGGCGTGGTGCTCAACATGGCGCCGGGTAAGACGCCCTACACCTACGGTGCGGCGGCCAACGGTGGCGACGTCACCCCGCCCAACAGCTTCACCCCGAGTTCGGCGGCACCTAGTGGGTCGTCGCACAACTCACCGCTGCCCGATCATCGGGCCATCGAAGACCGTCCTGTCGAAAACCTATCTGCCCCCAACGGGTCGGGTGCGAACGGCGCCGGTTTGTCGAGTTCGAGCGGATCGGCGCAGCGCCCCGAAGTCGCGATCAACGAGTCGGTCAACGGATCCGCGAATGGGGCGCTGCATCCTCCGACAAACGGTTCGTCGAACGGCGCGCCTGAGCGAGTTGACTCCGGGGTTCTGATCTCTACCCCGCGCTCGATTCGGCGCGCCCGGCGCTGGTAGTAGCGCTCAAGCAAACAGCGATGACCGCCCGCGCCGCGGCGGCTATGTTATCTAGCGACCGATCGAACGTCGGGCAGGTCGTGGTTTTCGGCGGTCAATGACCGGACGCTCGAGCGGGCGGCGGTTCCGCGCGACTAGGTCGGACCGACCGTCTGACCCGCGCTGCGAGGGCGGCTCGGCGCGGTCGGGACGGTTAGCTGAGCCAGCTCTAGCAGCAGATATGTCCGCGGCAGGGCACCGACCCGCGACCTGAGCATCGACCCCTGATGCTCGCCCGCGGCCGCGGTGATCAGGTCCCTGTGTTCGATCGCCCCCGGCGCGAGACGACGCGATGTCCAGGCGGGCATGACCGGGATAACCCTGGGTCTGCAGCCCGGCCCGAGCGCTGTCGTATCGCTAGGTCGACGGGGCGAACGTGCCGACCCTGCTTGCCATCTAGTCGGGCTCCGCTCGCGGCCTAGTTCGCAAAAAGACGATCTCGATCATCTGCGGGCGCCTAGTGGTTCGCGGTACTGACCGCAGCGCTCGCATCAGACCGGGCCCAGGGCGATCAGCAGACGCCTCCTGCAGTTGTCTTTCGGACGCTTCGGTGGGTCGGTTCGCGATCTCGCCGGCTAGTCGCGCCGCCGCTTCGGGGATACCGCCCGGCCAGGGCCAGCGGGTGCGCTGGTTTCGAGTGCAGGGCCGCCGTGGTGGCGGCGAAGTACAGCTCGTCCGTGCCCGGGGGCGCCCAGCCGGCGTCCTCCCAGTCCATCAGCCAGGTTTGCCGTCGGGGCAACTCGCAGGTTCCAGCCGGTGAGATCCCCGTGCGACCCTCGCCAGTCCGGTGGCATCCCGGTCGGGGCTGGGAGCGCCGCCTCAACCACCGCGGAGATCTTGGCGCAGAGTGCCTCGTCCGCAACTCTTGCTGGACGGTGCGGGCGGGACGCGATCGCCTCGTACGCGCTCCAGTGCCAGCCGTTGGCCGATCCTCGACCCCGCAGGCGCGGAACCCGCACCCCCTCGGCGCCGAGCCGGTCGGCCGCCTCACTGATGAGGCCGGGCCCCATGATCGAGCGCTCTGGGATCGTCTCGCACCCGAACCACGATCGACGCCGGCCCGGCGCAGACAAGCACGACCAGACCGCTGCGGTGCGACTGGGCGACGAACACGGCGAGGCGCCGTCGCAGCGGCCGGCGGTGAGTCCACGCATTCGGAGCGGAACCGGCGAAAACCGCTTCGGGCAGGTGGTTGGCCTCGAAGCTCCCCCGGGGACCGGGCAGCGCGCGCGAGCCGACCGGGCGCGCGGCCAGCCAGAGGCGCCCGCCGCGCCAGCAGCGGGACGCAGGTGAGGCGGTATAGAGGGTAGTCCCAAGCGCCGTCGCTGAGCGCGGCTCGGTCGGAACGAGCACGTTGCGCCACTTCGGCGGAAAGCGCACGTACAAGCCGGCCGGTCTGCTCATCGTAGGAATCGGCCACCCAGAGTTGCTCGTCGGCTTTGATCACCGCGCCAGTAATGGCCGTTGATCTGCGATGTTGTCTCTGTGTCAACTATCATCGTCTAATGACTGATTCGGCGGAACCTCAAGTCGGACGGGTTCGCGGGCGGGCCGTGTCCGTCTGTCGTTCGCGGATCCGTGGCTACGGCCAGGCCACCGCGTCGTGGCGTCCTGATCCGGATTTCATGATCATTGGCGCCAAACGTGGTGGCAGCACTTCGTTTCTACTTCGACCCGCTGGCCCACCCGAATGTCTGCCCGCTGTTCCCGCGGCCGAACCTGCTCCCCAAGGCCGAAGCGACCAAGGGGATCCACTACTTCGACGTGAACTACCGGCGTGGCGAGCGCTGGTACCGCTGGTATCTGCCAGAGCTTGTGGTTTGCCGGCGCCCGTCAGGTGGCCAAGGTCGGAGCGCCCGTCGTCACCGGCGAGGGCTCGCCGGACTATTCCTTCCATCAAGCCGCGCCGGGCCGAGCGGCGGCGCTGATTCCCGAAGTGAAGCTGATCCTTGCCTGCGCGATCCCGTGCAGCGCACCTACAGCCATAGCAAGGGACGGGGGCGCAACGGGTTCGAGGAACTCGACTTCGTGGATGCGCTCGCCGCCGAGGACGACCGGGTTGGTGAGGCCGACCGCAGCGGGCCGCTCGCGGATCCGTCCTACTACAGCTACGCACACGAGCATACGCCCCACGCCTGCCAGAGCGAGTACGACGTCGCGTTGCGGCGCTGGCTGGAGCACTACGGGCGCGAGCGGTTCCTGGTGCTGCCGGCCGAGGATTATTACAAGGATCCCAGGGCGTCACTCGGGCGCGCGTTGGACTCCCTGGGGTCGCCACGCGCCCAGGCGGTCGGGCACCGGCGAGATCCGCAACTCAGCGCCCGGCAGCTCGATCGATCCGGCCGTCGGCTATCGGTGCGCGGCCCGCTTCGCCGAGCACAACCAGGCGCTCGAGCAACTCACCGGCGAGCGGTTCGACTGGTGGCAGCCCTCGATCGGATCGCTGCCCACCGGCCGCCGCCCGGCGGTCCTGATGTCGAGGTGCGGCGCTCCGGTTCGCGCCACAACGACCAGGCCACCAAGATCGTCTGCGCGATCGTGCTGGTGATGCTCGGCATGCGGACGAGCGTCCACTTCTTGGGCCTGAGCGCAGGAACGCTGGTGGCGCTCCTGCTCGTACCCGTGTGGGCCCCCCACGTTCGACGCTTTCGCGGTGGACGGCTCGTCATCGCGGTATCGCTGGCCTGCATGGTTTGGGGCTACGCGCTGATGTCGATCGCCGCGTCCGAAATGGTGGACACCGTCAATCCGAGCGACCGCACCCAGTCGATCACCATGTTCATGAGCATTGCCGTTGGCGTCGGCGCGATCTTCTGGGGTCGCACGGTCATGTCATTGGAAATGGTCGGCTTATGGTATGGCGTGGGACTGGTGATCGACGCCTGGTTTATTTGGTTCGGTGCCCGGCAACAATCCGTGGAAGTTCGTCTGGGCTATCCCGGTGAGCGTCGCCGCGCCGGGGCTACCCCGGGCGGCGCCTACGACCCGCGCCGGCGTGCTCCGCGCTGCTGACGCTCGCGATCGTATCCGTAGTACTGAACTGCCGATCGTATTCGGCCGCGTCTGGCTCTTTGGCCGTTCTACTCCTGTGGAACGCCCGGCCGGTTGCGATGACGCGTCGAGGTTGGTGGGTGACGACCTTGGCCGCGATCGTCGTCGGCGCCGGGCTCGCGCTGTACTACCTCGCGACCTCGTTGCTGGTGGCCGGCTATCTCGGTAAGAGCGCCCAGGAGCGTACGGTGGCCCAGATCCAGACCAGCGGGTCGCTGCGCCGCTCGGCGGCCGCCCGGAGCTGTCGGCGACCTGGGTGTCGACGAAATATCGCTCCCGGCGGCTTGGGCTTCGGGGTTGCTCGACGCCAAGCGACGTGCTCGGGTAGCCAAGTCGGGTCTGGCCGGTATCGGGTACAACCCCAACAACGGCTACGTCGAGCGCTTCATGCTCGGCGGGCACATCGAGCTCGACTCGATCTTCGGAGACCTTATGGGCGTCGGCCGGTTTCGCCGGCCTGGCCCTGGTGCTGCTGATGACCTTCACCGTCGTTCGGTACCTCTGCACCGACATATCGCGCGGCACCGCACTGGTTCTGCCTGAAGCGTTCCCCTCGGTCTGGACAATTTGGAGCATCGCGTTCAGCCCGCTCTACGCCTCCTTGCCGATCGTGATCCTCGCGCTCGGCCTGGTGCTGCCGGCCCGGACCCCGTCGTCCGTGGGGAGAAACCGGCGTGAGCTCAGCAGGCCGGTCGCTGCGGTACCGACCCGAGCTCGACGGCATCCGGGCGGTCGGCGTGACGCTCGTGCTCATCCACCATGTGTGGCAGCCCGAACGGTTCGGTGGCTTCGTCGGCGTCGACATGTTCTTCGTGCTCAGCGGCTACCTGATCACCTCGATCCTTCGCAACGAGATCGATCGACTGGGCCGGGTCCGGCTTCTGCGTTTCTACGGTCGTCGCTTCCTGCGGCTGTATCCCTGCTGCTGCTGGTGATCCTGGTTGCGCTGCCCTTCAATCGCCTGCTCATCGGTGGCGGGCTGGGCGCGCAAGCTCAAGGACGCGGTCATCGCCGCTACCTATACCGGCAACCTGTACATGACCTATCGCGGTCACTGGAACGGCCCGTTCACGCACACCTGGTCGCTGGCGCTCGAAGAGCAGCGGCACGATCTGGTCCTGGCTGCTCGTCCTGCTGCTGGCCGTACGGGACGCCACAGATGTCGGCCGCCGTTGAGCGTGCTCGGCGTCCTCGTCCTCGTCATGGCGACGCTCAAGGATCCGCGACTTCCACTTCGGTCAGTGTGTGTTCCCCAGGAAGACCACCTCGAGTCGGCCTGCTCGCCGGCAGCTGGCTGGCGTTATGGCTGGCCGAGCCGCGGCCGGCGCGGACCCGCGGGCTTCTTGTAAATCGCCCGGCGACCGGGCTGGCGGCGGTCGGGCTGTATCGCCTGCCTGGCGCTCGTGGTGTTCTCGAGCACGCAGGCCATTCCCGACGGGGTCTACGCGCCGGTCGTCGGCGTCCGCAACCGTGTTGCTGATCGCCTACCTCACCCGGCGCTCGCACGAAGGAGTGATCGTGCGCGGGCTGACCGTCCCACCGGTCGTCGGGCTGGGTCGGATCTCCTATGGCGTCTACCTCTGGCACTATCCGATCGTCCTACTGGTCGCGGCGCACATGGGGGGCTCCCCGTGGGCGCGACTGCCAGTGGTGGCTATCGCCGCGGTGGTCGCGGCAACGCTGAGCTACCGGTTCGTTGAGGCGCCGTTCCTGCGGCTCAAGGACCGTCTCGGCGCCGGCCCGGCCCAAGGCCCGCGGGCGATCGATCCCGAGCAACTGGCCCCCCGCACCTGATCAACTATCCCGGACCGCCCTAACCACTGACTGGTCAGTTCCGCGCTGACTGGTCACTAGCAACTGACCAGTCACCGTGGAAGTGGCGGGCAGACGATCAGAAGGCGCCGATCTGGGCGGTCCCGGCTGGCACACCGATCATCGCGGTGATGTCGGCCGGGCCGGCTCGGCGACCCCGCTCGCGTTGTTCTGGGCCGACGGGGAGAAACCGCCACTGGAGTCCTGCAGGTTCTTCCAGCTCGTACCGACTCCGGCGTCCAGGGCCGACGGCGTGTTGTAGATCGTCACCGTCTGTTGGTCGGTGCCCCAGCCGACCATGGAGTTCGGCGTAGCGGCGAACTCGTTGCCGGTCAGGGTGATATTCATGGCGGACGCGGGCCGGTTGGTGCCCTTGTCCATCGCGTAGAACTGAAAACCGCCGCCGCTGCCGAGGACGTTGTTGGCGGTCGTCACGTTCTGCACGAGCCACGGTGCGCCGTAGGTGTTGCTCTGCTGGTACCGCGCGTCCTGGCTCAGGCCGATCTGCCAGACCGTGTTGCCGGTGATCGTGTTGTTATAGACCCGCACGTCTCCGGTGTCGAAAGCGGTGTAACCGTACTTCGATCCGGTGATCACGTTGTTGGCCACGACGCCGATGTCCGAGAGCTCGGTCTCGATGCCGTAGCTGGCACCGTTGCCGGTCACGCTGTTACCGGTGATCTGGAAGTTCTTCGTGCTCTGGTCGGTCCAGATGCCGGCGGCCTGGAAGTCGTCCTCGACCACGTTGTTGGTGATCGCGATGCCGCTGATACGACCGACCTTGAGCGCGCCAGTAGCCGGACCGCCGACGAAGCCCTCGGTGTCGTTGTCGTTCAGCTCCACTCGGTCACCGTCTCAATGGCGCCGTCCTGGCCGTAGGTGTTGGTGCGACCTGCATGCCCGACATGCCGTTGTAGTCGGCGGTGACGTGCGAGATCAGGTTGCCGGGCTGGGTCGTGGACAGCCCGATGGTGGCGTTGTTCTCGATCACCAGATTCTCGAATGTGCCATGCCCGACGCTGCCACCCTGGTAGATCGCGCCCATCAGCGGCAACGGGGTCGCGTAGTTCCGACTCCAAGCCGCGCAGGGTGACGTAGCCGGCACCGATCACGAACGCCTGCGATAGGTCGCTCGCGCGCAAGGCGTGCCCGTTCGGGTCGGAGCCGATGGTCATCGTTGGGCAGTAGTCGACCGCGAACTGGCCCGCGGCGGGGTTCGAAGGACCTGCTTGAGCTGAGCCCCATCCATGAACACCTCGTCCGGGTGCGCCGCCATCGGGTAGGCGGCGTTGATGAAGCCGCCGGCGTCCGAGCCGGTGGTGAAGCTGGCCGAGCTGTCGAATTGAGATGTCCAGCCGCTGTGCACCCAGGTCGAGCCGGACTGGTTCCAGCCGGTCACCGGGATCGACCCGTCAAACCACACCGTTTCACCCGGGTAGGACTCGATGGAGGTGTTGTTCAGTATCGGCTGGATCAGCGTGTTCTGATTGTAGTCGCCACCGCGCACGACGATCGTGCCGCCGTTGGCTATATGGCTCAGCGCGACGTGAACGGTCTTGTAGGGCGAGCCGACCGAACCGTTGCCGGAGCCGTCGCTGCCCGATGTACTGACGAATACCGCCCCGGCCGGAATCGCGTAGGAGGTCGAACCCAGCGGCGCCGATCCGGCGCCGCTGCCCGGGGTGGGCGGTGGGCTGCTCGATGTAGTGGAGGACGAAGTGGTCGGCGGTGCCGTCGGCTCGACGTGGTCGACGAGGCAGTTGTCGTATTGGACGGCGTGGGCGTGGCCGTGCTGGCCGAGGTCGTCGGAGTCGCGACCTTGGACGGCGTGGCGGTCGCGCTCGTGGTTCGCGTAGTCGGCGGCTCGACGGGCCCGGACTCGCGATCTTGGTGAGCGAGGAGACCGCGAAGTACGCCAAGGCGGTGTCAGTTGGCGACGTCCCGCCGCTCGTGTAGGCGAAAACGCCGGTCGCGCCAGCCAGCGTGATCGGGAAACCGGTCGTGTCGGTCGTCGTGGTCCAGTTCGGGGCATTCGAGCCGTAGGTCCAGGCGCGGGCCGACACCGTGACCTGGGCGGCCACCGATGACGGCCAACTGGACGACCATCTTCTGTCCGGCGCTGACATGACCGATCGAGATGTCAGGGATGATGTAGGGCGAGGTTCCGCCGGCCGAGCGCTCGTGGATGACCGAGATGCTCCCGGCCCCGCCGGCACCGATCCGCACTCGGGCCGCGTAATAGTTCAGGTTGCTCTGGCGCCGCAGTTCCAGACCCGAGTAGTCGCCGAACGAGGTCGCTCCGACCTTCGGGACGGTGAACGTCAGCTGCCCCGACTCGTCGAGGGCGGCGGTGTTGTTGAGCACCTCGTCGACCAAGTGACCCGGGCTCACCGCGGCGAAGTGGGCCGAACCGGGGCTCACACTCGTGCGCGCGACCGGGTCGGCCGCCGGCGCTTGGGTACCGTCCTCGACCTCAGTGTAGACACCGCCCATCTCGGCCGCGCCGAAACCCGACGCAACTGTCCGGTTGAAAGTGTCGTTGACGATCCGGGTCGAGTTGTACCCCGCGGTCGGACCGGGATCAGCCGCGCCGTCTGCGCCGGCGGGAGAGAATCTGACGACCGCGACAACGGTTGCAGCGGACAGGACCGCGATGATCGCGGATAGAACAGTGCGACGCACAGTGATGCTCACGATGCTCCTTGCATGGGGAAACAAGCCAAGCGGCATCTGGCGGGCGCGCGCATCTGGTCTCTTCGGACTTCAGGCCCTTAGGGACGTGACGAATGCCGTGTCTTCGCAGTTGCCGAGCGAGAAAATGGTTGTCGGTGCGACCTCTGTTCCGATACCCCATGCGGCCCCGTCATGAAAACTCGGGAAACGACCAACCGGGCGGGTCGGCGCAGGCTCACTCACGCGGCCTGCCGGCTCGGCTTCATTGCCGTTAGGCGCCCCCGTGCCTGACCGGGTAGTTAATCCGACTCAGTGCGCCCGCCTGCGTTTCTCGTAGCCCTTAACTTCGGTACTGCATCAACTGCCGATAGCCACTGGCTGGCTGCACGGTAACAGATATGTCACGACAAGGAAAAGTTCTGCCCCGAGATTGCGCTCTGGAATCCAATTACGGAGGTCACTCAGTTTCTGGCCAGTGGGCTATAGCCGCGTCACCGGCTCGTGATCGAGGTTGGTCACCTGCTCGAGTCGGGTCGCGAAGGCCTCGAACGTCCAGTTCGCCGCCGCAGCCCGTCCGTGCTCGGCCAGTGCGGTA
Source organism: uncultured Actinomycetes bacterium (assembly GCA_963708805.1). GTDB lineage: Bacteria > Actinomycetota > Actinomycetes > Mycobacteriales > Jatrophihabitantaceae > CAVPUA01. The sequence goes on from CAVPUA010000001.1 coordinate 43,515, forward strand.
CCGGTCATCCAATCGGTCCAGACCGAGTGCAGGGCGCGGGCCAGCTCGGTGGCATGCGCGCCGACAAGCAGGCCGGTCCGACCGTCCGTGACGATTTCGTGCAATCCGCCGACATCGGACGCGATCGTCACGCGTCCCCGGACCATGCTCTCGGCCGCGACCAGGCCGTACGGCTCGATCCGCGACGGGACCAGAGTGACGTGGGCTCGGCGCCAGAACTCATCTGGATCGGCGACGAAGCTGACGAAGGCGGTGTCTGACAGGTCTCGGGCGGCCTGTTCGCGAACCTGGGTCTCGAACCACTCGTATCCGGCGAACGCGCTGCCGACCAGGGTGAGGTGCAGTCCGACCCCGAGTTCGCGCGCGCGGGCACACGCCAAGATCGCGAGGTCGGTGCCTTTACGCGGAGACCATCGTCCGACAGAGATCACTTCGATTCGATCGGGGCGTTCGGCCGGCAGCGGGACAAAGTCCGGCTGCGGGAACCGGGTCGGATTCCGGGCGACGTAGGTGCGCCGGGCGAGTGCGGGCCAGCTGCCGGACACGAACGAACCGACCGCGTCGCTGATCACGATCAGCCGGGTGGCGAGCAGCAACGGGGCAAGCAGGGCCAGCTGAACCGGGCGGGCGGTGCCGGGCTCGGCCTCGTGGACGTGCACGATGACCGGCCGTCGGGCCAGCCGGGCGGCCAGGACGGCGGTCGGCAATGTGATCGTGTTCACGTACACCCGAGTCGCGCCGAAGCGACGGACGAGCGCCCGTAACGCCCAGGTGGACGTGATCGCGGAGGTCGCGCCCCGCAGCCAGTTGCGGGGGTGCAGGGTCTCTTTGCGGAGCACGAAGATCGTGGGCAGCACCTCGGTGCGGACTCCCCGGCGTTCGAGCTCGCCGACCAACGGACCGTCCCTGGGAACGACGACCAGCACCTCAGCCGAGCGGGCAAGCACCGCGGCGACATCGATCAGCACCCGGTCGGCGCCGTACAACTCGGAGTTCTGATGCACGACGAGATAGCGCTGCCGGCGCTGCGGGTCGGCGGGTTGCTGCGGCGAGCCGATGATCGACCTTCCTCGCTGGGTTAGTGAGCGCGTTTCGACTCGGCTTCGACCATATCGCCCACGAGGTGTTGCGGCCCGCCGACGGGCCGAATCCACTAGATTGTGCGAATGATCGATTCCGCCCTTGGGCCCACATGAACGATCACGACCTGGCCGAGGTGCTGGCTGTGTCAGCCGGCTCGATTCTGATGGCGCTGCGCAGTTCCGGCGTGCTCGACGGCAAGGCCCTCGGCGCAACGGGTGACGCGGTGGCTCACGAGTGGCTGGTACGCGCGCTGCGCGACGCCCGGCCCGAGGACGGCCTGCTCTCGGAAGAGGAGGCAGCCGATCCCGAGCGGCTCCGTCACAAGCGGATCTGGATCGTCGATCCCCTCGATGGCACCAGGGAGTTCTCTGAACTGGCCGAGGGGCGCACCGACTGGGCCGTCCACGTCGCCTTGGTCGAGGCCGGCCGGCCGGTCGCCGCCGCGGTCTCCTTGCCGGCGGAGGACACCGTATTTTCGACGGCCGCCGCCGCCGTCGCCCCTGCGGCTCGAGCGGGACTGCGAATCGCGGTGAGCCGCTCTCGGCCACCGGCGGTCGCCGAACTGGTGGCGCGGCGGCTGGGTGCCGAGTTGGTCCCGATGGGTTCGGCAGGCTTCAAGACGATGGCGGTGGTGCGAGGGCACGTCGATGCCTACCTGCACGACGGGGGGCAGTTCGAGTGGGACTCGGCGGCGCCGGTTGGCGTCGCCGTCCACGCCGGGCTGCATGCCTCCAGACTCGACGGCTCGCCACTCGTGTTCGGCCAGGCCGACCCCTGGTCGCCCGAGTTGCTCGTGTGCCGCGCCGATCTGGCCGAGACCCTGGTCGCGGCTATCGCCGAGGTCGGTCGCCGATGAGAGCGCTGACCCACCTGCAACAGCTCGAGGCTGAGAGCATCCACATCTTCCGCGAGGCGGTCGCGGCGAGCGAACGCCCGGTCATGATGTATTCGATCGGCAAGGACAGCTCGGTCATGTTGCACCTGGCCCGCAAGGCGTTCTATCCTTCGCGGCCGCCGTTTCCATTGCTGCACGTCGACACGACGTGGAAGTTCCGCGAGATGTACGAGTTCCGCGACCGGATTGTGGCCGAGAGCGAGATGGAACTGATCGTCCACCAGAACCCCGACGCCATCGCGCAGGGCATAAATCCGTTTACGCACGGGTCGGCCGTGCATACCGACATCTGGAAGACCGAGGGCCTCAAGCAGGCACTCGACCAGCACCGCTTCGATCTCGCCTTCGGTGGGGCCCGACGCGACGAGGAGAAGTCGCGGGCGAAGGAGCGCATCTTCTCGATCCGGTCGGCCCAACACCGGTGGGACCCCAAACGGCAGCGGCCGGAGCTGTGGCGGCTCTATAACGCACGAACCAATCCGGGCGAGAGCGTGAGGGTTTTCCCGCTGTCCAATTGGACGGAACTCGACATCTGGCAGTACATCCGGATGCGAAGAGATCCCGATCGTCGGGCTGTATCTCGCCGCCCGGCGTCCGGTGGTCGAACACGACGGCATGCTGATCATGGTCGATGATGACCGGATGCCGCTGGCCCCTGGTGTGACCCCCGAGCTGCGCAGTATCCGGTTCCGGACTCTCGGGTGCTACCCGCTCACCGGGGCGGTCGAGAGCGAGGCCGACACGTTGCTTGATGTCATCGGCGAGATGCTGGTAGCCCGGACCTCCGAGCGCGAGGGCCGCATGATCGACAAGGACTCGTCGGGGTCTATGGAGAGCAAGAAGCAGGAAGGTTACTTCTGATGGGCAGTCCCGGAGTGTTTACCGACGATGTCGCGGCCTACCTGGATACCCACGAGAACAAGAGCATGCTGCGGTTCATCACCTGCGGCAGCGTCGACGACGGCAAGAGCACCCTGATCGGACGTCTGCTGTTCGAGTCGAAGATGATCTTCGACGACCAGCTGTCGGCGCTCGAGAGCGACTCGAAACGTTTCGGGACCCAGGGTGATGATCTCGACCTGGCGCTGCTCGTCGACGGTCTGTCGGCCGAGCGGGAACAAGGCATCACGATCGACGTTGCCTACCGCTTCTTCACCACCGAGCGGCGCAAGTTCATCGTTGCCGACACGCCGGGACACGAGCAGTACACGCGCAACATGGTTACCGGTGCCAGTACCGCCGACCTGGCCGTGATCCTGATCGACGCCCGTAAGGGGATACTCACCCAGACCCGCACGGCACAGCTATCTCGTCGCGCTGCTCGGTATCCCACGCGTCGTCCTGGCCGTGAACAAACTCGACCTTCTCGACTGGTCGGCGGAGCGCTTCGCTGAAATCGTCGCCGAATACCGCGAGTTCGCAGCCCAGCTCGGCGTCGCCGATCCGATGTGCATCCCGATGTCGGCGCTGACCGGCGACAATGTGACCGCGCCCAGTGAACGGATGCCTTGGTACAACGGGCCGCCCCTGCTGAGCTACCTCGAAGAAGTCGAACCCGAGGACGTCGCTGAGGGGGCGCCGTTGAGACTGCCCGTGCAATATGTGAACCGACCCGACCTGGACTTTCGCGGGTTCTCGGGTTTGGTCGTTCGGGGGGCGGTCGCGGTCGGACAGGCGGTCTGCGTTCTGCCCTCGGGGTGCGTAGCACGGTGGCCCGGATCGTGACCGCTGACGGAGACTTGGACGAAGCGGGGCCCGGTCATTCGATCACCGTAACGCTGGCTGACGAGATCGATGTCAGCCGCGGTGACGTAATTTGCTGCGGCTGAGGCCCCGGCGCCGGTGGCCGAGCAGTTCGAGGCGCACGTCGTGTGGATGTCGGAGGCCCGCATGCTGCCGGGTCGTCCGTACCTCATCCTGCAGGGGATGCGGATACTTACAGGACGCTGAGCCGGCCGAAGTACAAGGTCAACGTCAACACCCTCGAGCACCTGGCCGCCACCGGCCTGGACCTCAACGAGATAGGCGTCTGCAACCTCTCCCTCGACCAGCCGGTAGCCTACGAGATTTACACCGACAATCGTGACCTCGGCAGCTTCCTCGTCGTCGATCGCATCACCAACGACACCGTCGCGGCCGGGCTAATCCACTTTTCGCTCCGGCGCGACCAGAACGTCCCTTGGCAACGAATCGAGGTTGACAAGCATGCCCACGAGGCGCTCAAGGGCCACCGGCCGTGCGTCGTCTGGTTCACCGGGATCTCGGGCGCGGGCAAATCGACGATCGCCAACCTGGTCGAGCGGAAACTGCATGCCGACGGTTGCCACACCTACCTGCTCGACGGTGACAACTTCCGGCACGGGTTGAGCCGCGACCTCGGTTTCACCCAGGTCGACCGGATCGAGAACATCCGTCGGGCGGCCGAGGTTTCGCGCCTGATGGTCGACGCGGGGCTGATTACGCTGGTCGCGTTCATCTCGCCGTTCGGCGCTGATCGCCGCTCGGCCCGGGCGTTGGTCGAGCCAGGCGAGTTCTGCGAGGTGTTCGTCGACACGCCGATCACGGCGGCCGAGTCGCACGACCGCAAGGGGCTTTACGCCAAGGCCCGCCGCGGCGAGCTCCCCAACTTCACCGGCATCGACTCCGACTATGAGCGCCCGGAACATCCCGAGGTCTATATCGACACGACCCGCACGAGCGCCGAGGCTGCGGCTGACCTGATCATCGATCGACTGCGGGAAATGGGCGTCCTGAGCTGACCGAGCGGGTGTCATATTTTTGGCGCTAGGCTGAAAAGCGTCCCCCTGCGCTCGATGTAGGGGGCTGTACGTGCTGTCCTGCGAGGGGTGAGTAATGGGTCTGAGCGAGCTGCTGCGCTCGGCAAGCGAGGATCCGGTGATCGCCGTAGCGAGCGGCGCCGACCCTCCGGGCACTCAGGCGCTGATCTCGCCACCGGCCTTTGACCCGTTGGCGGTCGCCGCGCTGGTGGGCCGCACAAGCGCGAGGGGCAGGGACGGGCCGGACCCGGTTGTCCTGGCCGTGACTAGCACTGGGCGGGAGGCCGACGACTTGGCCGCGGCCTGCGCTGCCTGATCTCGGCCGACCGGGTCGCGGTGTATCCGGGCTGGGAGACGCTGCCGCACGAGCGGCTCTCGCCGCGCGCCGACACCGTCGGCCAGCGGCTGGCCGTGCTGCGGCGCCTCGCCCATCCCACGAACGGAGATCCGACGACCGGCCGCTGTCGGTCGTCGTCGCGCCCGTCCGGGCGTTGCTGCAGCCGCAGGTTCCGGGTCTCGGTGATCTCGAACCGTTGATCCTGCACGCCGGCGACCGGGGCCGCGAGCTGACCGACTCGTCACCGACCTGGTCGCGGCCGGCTACGCCCGCTCCGAGCTGGTCGAGAAGCGCGGCGACTTCGCCGTTCGCGGCGGCATTCTCGACGTCTTCCCACCGACCGAGCAGCACCCGCTGCGCGTGGAGTTCTGGGGCGACGACGTCGAGGAGATCCGCTACTTCAAGGTCGCCGACCAGCGGTCGCTCGAGATCGCCGAGCACGGACTGTGGGCACCGCCGTGCCGCGAGCTGCTGTTGACGCCGGACGTGCAGGCAGCGGGCCGCCGGCGCTGCTCGGCCGAGCATCCCGAGCTGGCCGAGCTGCTCGACCCGATCAGCCGCGGCGAGGCGGTCGAAGGCATGGAGGCGCTGGCGCCGGTCCTGGTGAGCGAGTTGCGGCTCGTTCTCGACGAGCTGCCCGCCGGGCACCCAGGTGCTGGTGTGCGATCCGGAACGGGTCCGCACCCGGGCCGTCGATCTCGTACGGACCTCGGCCGAGTTCCTCGACGCGTCGTGGGCCGCGGCCGCCGGCGGGGGAGTCGCACCGGTCGATCTCGGCGCGGCGTCCCTGCAGGATCTCGCCGACGTCGAGCTGCGAGCCGCCGAACTGGGGCTGCCGTGGTGGGGCATCGGCGCGTTCGGCGCCGAGGACGCCGTCGCCAGCTCGTTCGACGCGGCGCCGACGTATCGCGGCGACCTCGACGCGGCGCTGGACAGCGTGCGGGACTGGGCGCGCGCCGGCTGGCAGGTCGTGCTGGTGTTCGACGGCCACGGCACCGCCCAGCGCGCGGCCGAGCGACTCGCCGCGGCCGAGATTCCGGCTCGTCTCGTCGCCGAGGTCACCGACGACCGAGGCGTCGTCCAGGTGACGACCGGCCGCCTGGGCGGCGGTCTGGTGTCCGCCGAGCTCAAGCTGGCGTGGCTGACCGAGGCCGACCTCACCGGGCAGCGCGGTTCGCTCACCCGCGACAACAGCCGGATGCCGTCGCGCCGTCGCAACGCCATCGACCCGATCAAGCTCGAGCCGGGCGACTTCGTCGTGCACGAACAGCACGGCGTCGGGCGCTACGTCGAGATGGTGCGGCGCACCGTCAACGGCGGCGAGCGCGAGTACCTGATCATCGAGTACGCGCCGGCCAAGAAGGGGCAGCCCGGCGATCGGCTGTTCGTGCCCACCGACTCGCTCGACCAGGTCACCAAGTACGTCGGCGGCGAGGCGCCGTCGTTGTCGCGGCTGGGCGGGGCCGACTGGGCCAAGACCAAGGGCCGGGCGCGCAAGGCGGTCAAGGAGATCGCGGCCGAGCTGATCCGGCTCTACAGCGCCCGGATGGCGACCGCGGGCTACGCCTTCGGCCCCGACACCCCGTGGCAGCGCGAGCTGGAAGACGCGTTCCCCTACGTCGAGACGCCGGACCAGCTGGCGGCGATCGACGAGGTCAAGGCCGACATGGAGAAGTCCGTGCCGATGGACCGCGTCATCTGCGGCGACGTCGGCTACGGCAAGACCGAGGTCGCGGTCCGGGCGGCGTTCAAGGCCGTCCAGGACGGCAAGCAGGTCGCCATGCTGGTCCCGACGACGCTGCTGGCCCATCAGCACCTGCAGACGTTCACCGAGCGGATGGCGCAGTTCCCGGTCACGATCAAGGCGCTGTCGCGCTTCACCAGCCAGGCCGAGGCGGACGAGACCATGAACGGTATCGCCGAGGGCAGCGTCGACATCGTGATCGGCACCCACCGGATCCTCCAGCAGACGGTGCGGTTCAAGGCGCTCGGCCTGGTGATCGTCGACGAGGAGCAGCGCTTCGGCGTCGAGCACAAGGAGTACCTCAAGGCGCTGCGCACCGAGGTCGACGTGCTGACGATGTCGGCGACCCCGATCCCGCGCACCCTCGAGATGTCGCTGACCGGCATCCGCGAGATGACGACGATCCTCACCCCGCCCGAGGACCGCCACCCGATCCTGACGTTCGTCGGGGCGCACGACAACAAGCAGATCGGGGCCGCCGTCCGTCGCGAGCTGCTCCGTGACGGACAGGTCTTCTACATCCACAACCGGGTCGAGTCGATCAACCGGGCGGCGGCGCGGCTGGCCGAACTCGTGCCCGAGGCGCGCATCGCGGTCGCCCACGGCCAGATGGGCGAGGACGCCCTGGAACAGATCATGGTCGGCTTCTGGGAGAAGAAGTTCGACGTCCTGGTGTCGACGACGATCGTCGAGTCCGGCCTCGACATCCCCAACGCGAATACCTTGATCGTCGAGAGAGCCGACATGTTCGGGCTGTCGCAGCTGCATCAGCTGCGCGGCCGGGTCGGGCGCGCGCGCGAGCGCGGTTACGCCTACTTCCTCTATCCGCCCGAGAAGCCGCTGACCGAGACGGCCTACGACCGCCTGGCGACGATCGCGCAGCACACCGAGCTCGGCGCCGGCATGGCCGTCGCGTTGAAGGATCTCGAGATCCGCGGAGCGGGCAACCTGCTCGGGGGCGAGCAGGCCGGTCACATCGCCGGCGTCGGCTTCGACCTCTACGTGCGGCTGGTCGGCGAAGCCGTCGCCGACTTCCGTGGCGAGAGCCCGGACGAACAGACCGAGGTCAAGGTCGAACTGCCCATCGACGCCAACCTGCCGGTCGAGTACCTGCCGGGCGAGCGACTGCGGCTCGAGGCGTACCGCGCCCTGGCCGCCGCGACCACCGACGAGAAGGTCGACGCGGTCCGGGCCGAGCTGCTCGATCGCTTCGGCCCGCTGCCCGGCGCCGTCGAGAACCTGCTGGCCGTCGCGCGGTTCCGCGTGCTCGTGCGGCGCTATGGAGTCACCGAGGTGTCGCTGCAGGGCAACACCATCCGCTTCGGCCCGGTGTCGTTGCCCGAGTCGGCCCAGCTGCGGTTGCAGCGTCTCTATGACAAGTCCCTCTACAAACAAGCGGTTTCGACGATGGCGGTGCCGCGTCCGAAGGGTGTCGTCAAGCCCGACGGAACGTTTGCGGTGGCGAAGTTCGGCGGTGAGCCGTTGCGCGACATCGCACTGCTCAACTGGTGTGCCGAGGTGCTGCAGCAGGTCGTCGGCGAGCTCAGCCCAGTCTGACCGCGGTGATCAGATCGTCGATCTCGGGGATCTCGGCCGTGCGCTCGACCGGCTCGAAGTGGTCGCCGGCGCGGCGGTAGAGGCCGGCCCGTTCGGCGATGCCGGGGATCCGCGGGTTGTCGACCAGCAGCAGGTGACCACCGTCGGCCAGGCTCGCCAGCAGCGTCCCGAGCGCCGCGGTGATCTGCTCATCGGCGAAGTACATCCGGCGCAACAGGTTCGCGACCTTGATCACGTCCGGCGCCGGCCCGGGCCAGGGCTGGAAGATGTCGTGCACCGCGAACGTCACCCGGGGATCGCCGGCCATTCGCGCGCGTACCTCGGGGTTGAGCAGCAGCACCTCGGCTGACGGCTGTCCCGCGCTGCGCCTGACCAGTGGCCGGGTCAATCGCTCGACGACCGGCGATCGGGTCGGCCACGCCACCGAACGCGGCCCGACGACGAGGATGCACCGATCGTCGGCGTCGAAGAAGAAGGCGCGGCGGCCCAGTTTCCGGACGTTGATCTTCAGGAAGAGGTCGGCGATGACGTAGGAACGAAACCCCGGCAGGCGACCGATCAGCTCGAGTGACGTCGACCCGTCCGAGGCGCCGATGTCGACGATCCGGGCGTCCTCGAGCGCGACCTGCTCGATGAGCATCGAGTCACCGAGGCCGTGCCGTCCGGTGCCGGTGATCTTCATGGTCTGCCCGGCGTCGAAGGCGGCCATCGCGGTGCGGAAGTCCGCCGGCGACGCGTCGTCGGCCAATACCGTGCGCGGGTCGATCCAGAAGAAACGGCCGGCACGGGCTTCCAGAGCGTGGGGCCAGCGGCCGCGCAGAGGTCGGATCGGGGCTCGCATCCGCGTACTGTATCGGGGCCATGGGACCGCACCCGGTCAGCGGGCGGCTAGCCGCACGTACTCCCACTGGTCTTGATCGTCATGTCCTGCACGAGCGGCTGGCGCAGGATCGTCGGACTCTGCGTGGCCGCGGGTTCGGTCAGCTTGACGACGATCGTGCGCGTCGCGCCGACCGGCATCTCGACGTCGGCGATCATCAAGGTCAGGCCGCCGTTCTCCTTGCCGGTGAAGACCGGGACGGCCTGCCCGTCCAGGGTCACCGAGTCGACCTTGGAGCCGGCCGTGCCGAGGTAGCTGACCAGCTCGCGGTTGTCGCCGGGTTTGGACTTCGCCGCATTGGAGTCCGATCGATCGACCACGTAGGCCGGCAGGCCGCTGGCGGGTGCGCCGTTGTGCAGGACGAGGGTGGCCGTGACCGAGCTGTTCGGCGCCGCAGCCGGTGCGGTCGTAAGTCATGCTGCGCTGCAGGTAGTAGTCGAGCTTGGTTCCGGCCGCGTTGGTGACGACGAAGCCGGCGTACGGACCCGGCGTCGTCCCGACCGTCCCGGCGTAGCCGACCGAGTCCAGGAACTGCTCGGTGCTCGACGTCGGTGGTCCAGATCGCCAGCCGCCGCTGCTGGGCGCTCTTGCCGAGCGCCGTGATCAGCCCGTGCGTGTCGCCGCCGGTGAGCAGCTTGTCCGACAGCGCGCTGGCCACACCGACGAGGTAGGCCTTGCGAGGGACCGGGTCGGGGTACAGCGCGTAGACGACCTGCTGGGTCAGGGCCACCACGTTGTCGGCGGACACGACCCGGCCGTCGGTCAACGTGGCCGGTCCGGTGACCTGCAAGCAGGTAACTCAGCGCAGTCGGATCGATCGCGATGGCGCCGTCGACGTGCTCGCCCGACTTCTTCAGCCAGTAGGCCGACCAGATCTGCGCGGCGTAGGGAAAGTTGGGGCTGAGGTCGGAGTCGGCGAAGAACTGCCCGGGTCCGGCCGCCGCCGTAGGCCGCAGTGAAGTCGGCGCCCAGGTCGTAGGGCGGGTCGAGCCCGTCCAGTTCGCTGTCGGCGCCGAAGTGCTCGAACTGCAGCGTTCCGTGATCGGCCACCAGGATCGCGTACTGACCCGGGATACCGCCGAGTCCTCGCGCCTCGGCCTCGTTCTCGAATCCCAGGAAGTACCGCTTGGGCCCGTCCGCGCCGAGCGCCGCCGGGAGGACGCGCAACGCCTGTGTGGCGTCGGCCAGTTCGTCGTTGATCGTCGACAGCTCGGTCTGGAACTTGCTGCGCGACCGGTCGAGCGACGACAGCCAGGTGTGCTTGGGCAGTTGCGCGACCGCCTGGTAGGACGCACTGGCCAGGCCGGACGCGTGCGCGACGGTCGGCTCGGCGCTCTGCGAGCTTGGCGAGGTCGATGGTCTTTCCGTTACGGAAGCCGCCGTTGCTCACCTCGTCGGCCAGATCGAGCACGCCGGGCACCGCGTTGTGGCCGAGGCTGTCGGCCTGCGCGGTCACGACGCGGACCACCTCGGCCGGGCGTCCGAGCCACGGGAGGTGGGCGGCGGTCCACCAGGCCGGGCCGCTGGTCAGGCCGTGGGCGGTGTGCGCCTTCGACGCGATCGAGTCGGCGTCGGCGCGGGCCGCGTCCAGGTTTCCGGCCGAGACGTCGGCGCGCAGGCCGGTCAGCTCGTTCTTGATCGACTGGACGTCACTGCGCACCATCAGGCCGGTGACGATCAGCCACAGCAGGCCGACACCGAGGACGAGCTCCCGCGATCACCAGCGCAGCGCTGGACTGGCTTGACCGCGGGTAGTCGCACGCCCGACAGGATACGGTCAGTTACAGGTGGGGCTAGTTGGCCCGACGCCGCGCCAGGTACAGGCCCAGGACGCCGACGATCAGCAGCGCCACGGCGACGTTGATCATGACGGCGACGTTCGAACCGGTGCTGGCCAGCGCGCGCGTGACGATCGGTCGACGAGCTGGACGAGCCACCGTCACCCGTGATGACCGAAGTGCTCGGCTGGGACGGCGGGTAAGCGGTAGCGACCGTGGCCGACGCGGTCTGAAGACCCAGGGCCATCAGACCGGTCATCGCTGCGAGGACGACGATGATCTTGGTGGTCATCCGGCGTCCGGCTCGTTGCAGCATCTGAGCCGACTTCTTCATCATGTGTTTCTCCCCCGAGATTGGGCTCCCCTGCCCTACAGAGAGTTAACCACAAAGATCGACTTTTTACCCCCTGGATACATCAATTTCTGGGGCTGGATGATTACTCACAGGGGCATGAGATCCTGATGGCGAGTGTACGGCCGGCCCGCCGGGCGCTCGAACCCGTCAAACACCGCGATCAGGAGCCGAGCCGACGTGAGAGTGCGATCCGCCACCCGACTTGTCGTTCTGGCGGCTGCCGCCGCCCTCATGCTCGTCGGCGTCACGGCTTGCCAGACCAAGGTCGGCCAGGCGGCCGTGATCGGCAAGACCACGATCAGCGAGACCGAGGTCGGTTCCTACGTCGAGGCCGACGCGCCCGCGCCCGCCAGCGGGTCGATCGGAGCCAAGGCCTTCGCGGCGCAGGAGCTGGTGAAGAAGGTCGTCCTGGCCAAGCTGTCGCTCGTCATCGGCACTCGCGTGCCGAGCGACGAAGCGCTCGCCACCCTGCACGACACCGCGCTCTCGCAGGTGTTCCAGACGACCGTCAGTGGCGCCGACGCTGACAAGCAGCTGCGCGCCGCCGCCGCTCAGAAGGGACTGAAGCCCGCGTTCGACGCGCTGTACATCCACAACATCGAGCTCTCGACCGCGATCGGCGAGTACCTGCAGAACGCGACCACCGCCCAGCAGGCCGCGCTGCAGAAATCGCTCAGCAGCATCCACGTGAAGTTGAACCCGCGGTACGGAACGTGGAGTCTCGACAACCTTGCCGTCGACGACACCACCATGCCGAGCTGGCTGAAGTCCGCCTCCTGACCCGACGGTCCACCGAGGATGTCGTCGCTGGATCGGGCCGCCGAGGTCATGGATCAGCTGCGCTCGCCCGGCGGCTGCCCCTGGGACGCCGCGCAGACGCACCTGACGCTCGCGCGGTACCTGCTCGAGGAGACCTACGAGACGCTCGAGGCGATCGAGACCGGCGACTCCGCGCTGTTGCGCGAGGAGCTGGGCGACCTGTTACTCCAAGTGCTCTTCCACGCGCGGCTGGCCGAGGAGTTGCCGTCCGGGCAACGGTTCTCGATCGAGGACGTCGCCGGCGACTTGGTCGACAAGCTGATCCGGCGCCATCCGCACGTCTTCGACTCACCCGGCGGGGGCTCGATCGGACACGGCCGCGGTCAACGAGTCCTGGGAGCGCCTCAAGATCGCCGAGAAGGGCCGCACGTCGGCCGTGGACGGCGTCCCGGTCGCTCAGCCGGCACTGGCGCTGGCCGGGAAGCTGGTCGCGCGGGCCGGCCGGGCCGGCCTCGATGTCGAACCGGCCGAGACCGACGAGATCGGCGACCCGGTTGCTGGCCGTGGTCCGTGACGCCGTCGCTGCCGGCATCGACCCCGAGACCTCCCTGCGGCGCACCGCCCGGTCCTACCGGCAGGCGATCCTGGATGCCGAGGCACTCGAGCGGCCGGGACCGCCTGACCGGTTCTTCGGCGGGGCAGCGCGGACGCGCGTCCGCACGCGGTTAGGGTTTGGCTGACCGTGTCGTACTGAAAGCCAGTGAGAGGACGTTGCTGTGGCCACCATCGAGGCCGTCGGCGCCCGCGAGATCTTGGACTCGCGCGGCAACCCCACCGTCGAGGTCGAGGTCGCCCTCGACGACGGCACCTTCGCCCGCGCCGCGGTGCCCAGCGGTGCTTCGACCGGCGCCTTCGAGGCGGTCGAGCTGCGCGACGGCGACGAACGCTACGGCGGCAAGGGCGTCGCCAAGGCCGTCAACAACGTGCTCGACACGATCGGCCCCGAGATGGTCGGCTTCGAGGCGAGCGAGCAGCGCCTGGTCGACGCGGCGTTGATCTCGCTGGACGGCACGCCGGACAAGAGCCACCTCGGCGCGAACGCGATGCTCGGGGTGTCACTGGCGGTGGCGCGGGCGGCCGCCGATTCGGCCGAGCTCCCGCTGTTCCGCTACGTCGGCGGCCCCAACGCCCATCTGCTGCCGGTGCCGATGATGAACATCCTCAACGGCGGAGCGCACGCGGACTCCAACGTCGACGTCCAGGAGTTCATGATCGCGCCGATCGGCGCCGCCACGTTCGCCGACGCCCTGCGTCAGGGCGCCGAGGTCTATCACGCCCTGAAGTCCGTGCTCAAGAGCAAGGGCCTGGCCACCGGCCTGGGCGACGAGGGTGGCTTCGCGCCCAACCTGGACTCGAACCGCGCCGCGCTCGACCTGATCGGCGAGGCGGTGGCCAAGACCGGGCTGACCCTGGGGCGCGACATCGCCCTGGCCCTGGACGTCGCGGCGACCGAGTTCTATCGCGATGGGGCGTACCAGTTCGAAGGCGCCGCCAAGAGCGCGGACGAGATGATCGCGTACTACAGCTCGCTGGTCGCCGACTACCCGATCGTCTCGATCGAGGATCCGCTGTCCGAGGAGGACTGGGACGGCTGGATCGCGATGACCGAGCAGCTCGACAACGCGGTGCAGATCGTCGGCGACGACCTGTTCGTCACCAACCCGACGCGGCTGGCCCGCGGCATCGAGCGCGGCGCGGCGAACGCGTTGCTCGTCAAGGTCAACCAGATCGGCACGCTCACCGAGACGCTCGACGCCGTCGATCTCGCTCACCGGCACGGCTACCGCTGCATGATGAGCCATCGCTCCGGCGAGACGGAGGACACCACCATCGCCGATCTGGCCGTCGCGACCAACTGCGGGCAGATCAAGACGGGCGCGCCGGCTCGCTCCGAGCGGGTGGCCAAGTACAACCAGCTGCTGCGCATCGAGGAGGAGCTCGACGATGCCGCGCGTTACGCCGGCGCGGGCGCGTTCCCCCGGTTCGAGTTGGACGCCGGCTGAGATGGGTTCTCCGCGCGCCGGACTGGCCCGCGCTCGCCGCCCGGTCACCGGGAGGGCGCTCGTCCTGGGTGCGGTGATCATCGCGCTCGTCGTGATGCTGGCCTCCCCGTTACACCGCTATCTGACCGCGCGCTCGAACCTGCAGCACGCCGAGCAGCAGCGGGCCACCGACCACACCCAGGTGCAGCAGTTGCAGCAGCAGGACAAGCAGCTCGACGATCCGGCCTACATCGAGGCGCAGGCCCGGGCCCGGCTGCAATACGCCCTGCCGGGCGAGACGGTCTACACGGTCGTGCGTCCCGGCCAGAAGCAGGGCGTGGACGGCAGCGCGGTCAAGGCGAGCGTGCCGACGCGGGCCCCGGGCGACACCTGGAATCAGCGCCTGTGGGGCAGCGCCGAGGTGGCTGGAGCGCAGTAGTGGCCGTTCTCGATCCGGCCGATCGCGAGGTGGTTGCCGCTCAGCTCGGACGTCCGCCCCGGGCGATCCGTGCCGTCGCCCACCGGTGTCCGTGCGGCAACCCCGACGTCATCGAGACCTCACCCCGACTGCCCGACGGCACTCCCTTCCCGACGCTCTACTACCTGACCTGTCCGCGCGCCGCGAGCGCGATCGGGACGCTCGAGGCGTCCGGGCTGATGAGCGAGATGACCGACCGGCTGCGGGACGACCCGGCGCTGGCCACGTCCTACCGCGCCGCCCACGAGAACTATCTCGCTCGCCGGGAGGAGATCGGCCACGTCGACGAGATCGCGGGAATCAGCGCCGGTGGCATGCCCAATCGCGTGAAATGCCTGCACGTCCTCGTCGGTCACGCGCTGGCCGCGGGTCCGGGCGTCAATCCGCTCGGTGACGAGGCGCTGGCCCGGCTCGACCCGTGGTGGACGGCCGGCCCGTGCGTGGTGCGCCCATGAGGCGGGTGGCGGGCATCGACTGCGGCACGAACTCGATCCGCCTCTTGATCACCGATCCCGACGGCGCCGACGTGGTTCGCGAGATGCGCATCGTCCGGTTGGGCCAGGACGTCGACCGCACCGGTCGACTGGCGCCGGTCGCGCTCGAACGCACCCGGGTCGCTCTGGTCGAGTACGCCGCGCTGATGGCGGCTCACGACGTGTCGGCCGTGCGGATGGTGGCCACGAGCGCGACGCGTGACGCCGCCGAATCGGGGCGACTTCGTCGACATGGTGGTGGGCGTCCTCGGCGTCGAGCCCGAAGTGATCTCCGGCGCCGAGGAGGCGCAGCTGTCCTTCGCCGGCGCGGTGGGCAGTCTCCCGGCGCTCACCGGCCCGGTGCTGGTCGCCGACATCGGCGGCGGCTCGACGGAACTGGTCGTCGGATCGCCGGCCGATGGGCTGCTCGGTTCGCGCAGTCTCGACATCGGTTGCGTGCGACTGACCGAGCGGCACCTCACCGACGATCCGCCGACGCCGGTGCAGATCGCCGCGACCATCGACGACGTTCGGGCCGCGGTCGCGACGGCCCGCGCCGACGTTCCCTTCGATCGGGCCGAGGCGTTCATCGGCGTCGCCGGCACCGTCACCACCGTCGTCGCGATCGCGCTCGGCCTCGATCGGTACGACGCCGAGCGCATTCACGGCGCGCGGGCCTCACTCGCTCAGGTCGACGAGGTCACCGAGCGGCTGCTCGCAATGACGCGCGCCCAGCGGATGAGCATCCCCGTCATGCATGCCGGGCGCGCCGACGTCATCGGCGGGGGAGCGCTCGTGCTCCGGACGCTGATGCGTGAGATCGGCGCCGCGGCCGTGATCGCGAGCGAGCACGACATCCTCGACGGCATCGCCGCCAGCATCCGGTAGTCACCGCTCCCAGATCGGGTCAGTTGGCGGTGGCGCTCAGGTTGTCGAGGTCGATCTCGGCCGGCGCCGTGGAGCTGACCCGACAGGTAGGCCTGCAGGCCGTAGGCGCCGGCCTTCTGCAGGCTGGCCTCGTTGTCGGTGACGCTGATCTGCGGCGCGCGGGTTCGGTCGTCCCGATCACCCAGACCGTCCCGCTGATCGTGGTCGTGCCCGTACCGCTGATCTTGGCCCGGATGCGCAGCGGCGTTCCGGCCGCACGGTGAGGCCAGGCACGACGACCTCGGCAGGACGGTCTGGCTGCCGTTGACGATCTTGCCCACGACGAGGTGCACGATCCGCCGGGCACGTAGTACAGCTGCACCATGTAGCCGTCACCGATGGCCTGCTCGCGCAGGTACTGCGACAGCAGCGCTCCGTTGCCGGTCGCGGACTGGATCATCGTGGCGTCGATCACGACGTTGAGGTTGGTCTGTGAGACTCCTGCCAGGCTCGGCGGACGGCCCGTCGCCGGGGGCGCTCATGATCAGCTGCCCGACGCTGCCGTTGACGTTGAAGTCACTCGGCGGCCACGAGTTCGTCCACGCCCCACCGATGTCGGCCGTACCCCACTGCTGACGAGAGCGTGCGAGTGAACGAGTCCGAGAACAAGGCCGCGGCCGGGTTGACCGTCACGCTGGCGTGCGCGGTGCCGGTCGCGCCCTGGTTGTCGGTCACCGTCAGCGTCACGGTGTACGTGCCCGGCGTCGCGTAGGTGTGCGACGGAGTCGGCCCCGGTGCCGGTCGTGCCGTCACCGAAGTTCCAGGCGTAGGAGGCGATCGTGCCGTCCGGATCAGACGACGCGGCCGCGTTGAAGGCGACGGCCAGGTTGGTCGGCGTGGCGGTGAACGAGGCAACCGGCGGCTTGTTGGTCCGCGGCGGTGACGGTGACCGGGTGACGTACTCGACGTGGTCGCGCCCTCGTTGTCGGTCACCGTCAGCGTCACCGTGTACGTGCCGCTGCTCGCGTAGGTGTGCGCCGCCGTCGCTCCGGTCGCGGTCGCGCCGTCGCCGAACGTCCAGGCGTAGGAGGCGATCGTGCCGTCCGGGTCGGACGAGCCCGGCGCAGTTGAGATGAGCGTCGAGGTTCGAAGTCGAGGTGAACGAGGCGACCGGCGGGAGGTTGCCGATGAACGTGAGGCGTGATCTGGGCCGCGGTGAGCGCCGTCGGGTAGATCGCCACCTCGTCGATCGAGCCGTTGAAGAAGTTGCTCGTCGGCGCGGACGTCCAACCCGACAGGGTGTCGCCACCGACGCGCCAGTAACCCGAGAACTGCTGGGCGGTCGTCGTGGTCGCATTGCTCGCGACGAGCTTGCCGTCGACGTAGAGCATCATGCCGGCGCTGGACAGCGTGGCGTTGACCTGGTGCCACTTACCGTCGTTGTAGGTCGACGGGCTGGCGATCGTGACGACCGAACCCGGGTAGACGCCGAAGATCAGGTGCCCGGCGTTGTCCATATAGACGTTGCGGTCGTTGCTCGAGCTGAGCGCGCCGTTGACGCCGCTGCCGAAGCCGATGATCTTGCCACCGGTCTTGGACGACGTCTTGATCCAGGCCTGCTCGGTGAACGTCTGCGGGCCGGTCACGGCAGTGGTCGTCTGCGCCCACCCGGTGCTCGTCCCCGAGAACGTGTCGGCGGTGTCGGGATCGCCGGTGATCGCTCCCGCGGTGCTGTGCGTGACACCCGCGCCCTCGGTCAGGTTGCTGCTGCCCGCATAGTCGGAGGCCGTCGTGCCGCTCGCCTCGTCCAGCCGCCAGTAGTCAGTCGGGCCGGCCGCGAGGACCGACTGCCCGTACGTGCTGCTGGCCGGGACCACCGGAGCCAGGGTGTTGACGATGTAGGCGTCGATGACCAGATAGGTGCCGCTCGTCTTGGTGATCTTGAGGGTGTGCGTGCCGTTGGTCAGGCCGCTCGCGGTGAACACCGTCTGCTGCACCTGGCGGGTGCTCGACGCCATGCTGACGGTGGTGGCCGTGCCGCCGTCGATCGAGAACGTCGAGTTGCCTTCGTTGCTGTACTTCTCCGAGATCACCGAGATGCCGACGCCGGTGAAGGTGATCGTGGCCGACGCCCCGTTGGCCGTCGCGCTGTGGACGTCGTCCTGATAGTCGCCCAGACCGCGCTTGGTGGAGTCGGCCCAGCTGCTGCCGGTGTACGCGATCGAGGTGGCGTTGTCGTTGTAGGTCGTCGAGATCAGGCCGTTCGCGCCGGTCAGAGGAATCGAGGTCGTTCCGCCACCGTCATTGCCGGTGATCGAGTACGTACTCGCGTCCGTGGAAGGCGCGGTCGGGTGCGTAGGTGATCGTCTCGGTCACCGAGCCACCGGCCGGAATCACCTGGCCGACCGTCAACGGGTTAGAGACGGTGAACGGCGCGGCCGGCAGGGTGACGCCGGTGATCGCGACATCCGAGTCACCGGGGTTGCTGACCGTCAGCGTCGAGGTCGCGGTCTTGCCGGCCGCGATCGAACCGAACGCGACGCTGGTGCTGCTGTAGGTGAGCTTGCCGGGCAGGAACGACCCACCGGGCGCGAAGATGCCGTCGAACTGCAGCGTCCCGCCACCGGTCTTGGTCAGGGTGATGGTGTGACTGCCCGGAGCCAGCCCGAACGTCACGTACACGTTCTGCTGCGCCGCGGCGCCGTGCCTCCCGCTGGCGGCGCGAAGCTGATCGCGGTCGGGGCGCTGCCGTCGATCGACACGTTCGCCGTCGCCCCGCCGGAGACGGTCGGCGCGACGATCGCGATCGAGTCACCGCTGTAGGTGAGCGACACCGAGGCGCCGTTGGTGCTGGTGGTGCGCAACGTGCCGGCGTAGGCGTTGGTGTCCGACGTCGTGCTCCACGTGCCGGTGTACTTCAGCAGCGGATCCGGTCGTCGATCAGACTGCCGGTGCTGGGTCGAGTTGCCGAACGGGTCGGTGACGATCAATCGATAGACCGGGGTCGATCCGGTGACGAGACCGGTGGCCTTCCACGTCATGGTCGGCAGCGTCCAGAAGCGGCTGTCGGCGGTGGTCTGGTAGACGGGCGAGGACGAGTTGTTGCGGTAGAGGCTGTAGGTCAGCACCGCGTTGTCCGGGTCCCAGGTCGCGGGCCACGTCACGGTCTGGCTGCCGTCGGCGGCGACCGCCGTCGTGGTGACCGGGTAGGGCGTCGTGTACGGCTGCGGAGCGACCAGGTTCGGCGCGATCGACTTGACCGCGAAGCGGACGAGGCCCTGCTGGGCGGTGCCGTTCACCGAGGGGAACTCGCCGCCGAGCACGACGTAGTTGCTGTTGCCGGTGACCGACCACGCGGCCTGGTCCTCGCCGGTGTACGAACCGGCGGCCAGGGTCGGGTACCAGTCGAGCTGGGTCGAGTCGGGCTGGCCCTGGAAGCTGGCGTAGCCGAAGCGTCGGCGCCCCGTTCGGTGCCGGTCGGCGTAGGTCGTCTCGGCGAGGGCGCGGTGGTAGGTCCAGCCATCCGGGTCGGATTGCGGCGCGGTCTGCGGGAAGCCGCCGATCGACGGTGCAGTCGTGCGCATGGCCGACGCTGTAGAGCACCTGGCCGACGGGGAAGACCGAGTAGGTGTCACCGTGGCAGTCGTTGAGCCAGACGATGTTTCCGTTGACGGGCGAGATCGCCGCGCGGCCCTCGAAGTTCCGCGGTGCCGAAGTCGAAGCCGCCCAGATAGATGTTGGTGCCGTCGGTCGTCAGGCTGGTGATCGACGCGCTGACCGCCGTGTCACGGATCGGATAGCTGCTGCTGGAGCTGGCCCACGGGCAGCACCGCCCCGGTCGTGGCATCGAGAGCGCCCGAGCCCGTACATGGTGGTGCCGGTCAGCGAGGTGAACTCGCCGCCGACGACCACCTTCGAGCCGTCCGGCGTGAGGACCATCGCGTTGACGGCCGCGTTCGCGGTCGGCGCCCAGGTGGTGGTCGCGCCGGCCGAGGTGAACGCGGCGAGCTTGGTACGAGCGACGCCGTTGGCGTTGCTGAACGCGCCGCCGACGTAGACGGTCGAGTTGGTGGCGGCAAGCGCGTAGACACCGGCGTCGACGCCGGCCGAGAAGCGAGCTGATCAGAGCGCCGGTGGCGGTGTCGAACGCGGCGATGCGGTTGTGGGCCTGCGCCGTCGACGGTCGTGAAGTTGCCCCCGACGTAGATGCGGCTGCCGTCAGGGGAGGCGACGATCGTCTTGCCCAGCGCGTTGAGCGAGTGGTTGAACGAGGTGATCAGATTGCCGGTGGTGATGTCGTAGGCGAGCAGGTTGGCGCGCGGGGTCTCGTTGCGTCCCGGCGGGCGAACCGGCCGGACGGGCCGAGGTGAACTCGCCGGTGACATAGACGGTGTTGCCCACGACGACCTGGGCCCAGACGACGCCGTTGATCTGCACCGTGGGCAGCGGATCGGCTGACACGGTTGCGGGCGTCCCGGCCGGTGGGACGGTGTCGGCGTGGGCCCTGGTCGCCGTCAGCACCGGCACGAGCAACGTGGCCGCGGCCAGCGCCGCCGCCGTGACGATCGTCTTGATCGTGCGGCTCGAGCGCCGCCCGTCCGCCGCGCGCGCAGCGTTGAACCATCTCGACATCTGTAGTCCCCCGACTAGAGGCTGAAAGTGCCTTCAGCTAGCGGGGACTTTACCTGAAGCCGGGCGGGTTCGGGACGCGAGAATGAATATGAGACCCAGCCATACGTCCGAAAAGAAGGAAGCGATCTTGTCGCGCGTCGAGCGGAAGCTCGCTCCGCCAACCGACCAAGATCAAGTCAGGTGGCGATCGACACCCGTTTCGCGTCGTCGGCCGGAGCCTTCTTGTCGACCTTCGGCGCGGGCGGCTCACTGCCGGTGAGGCCGCGATAGAGCGTCGACGCCCCCTTGGTGCGGATCAACTCACCGACCGCCACGCCTGCGGCCGACAGCGCGGCGTAACCGAGCGCATCACCCCACGTGACGTCGGGATCGGTCGGCTTGCGCGGCGGATCCCCCGGCCGGGCGGCGAGCCACAGCTTCTCGATGCCCTTACGCACGGCGATCCCGACCGGAATGCCGACTGCGATGCTGACCAGCTTGAAGACGAGCTTGCCGCCTGGGTTTGCCATGGCTCTCTTATACCCGTGTCAGGCTTGGTCCATGTCCGAACCGTCGATGTCCGCGTGGCGAGCCTTCGACCCGGCCACCGCCTCGACGCCGGTAGCGGGAAGCGCCGCCCAGGTCGTCGCGCTGGCCCGACGGGCGGGGGCCATCGCCGAGGTCGACGCCGAGGTGTCGGTCTGCCGAGCGTGCCCCCGGCTCGTCGAGTGGCGGGAGCGGGTCGCGGTCGAGCGAGCGGCGCAGCTACGCCGAGCACGAGTACTGGGGGCGTCCGGTTCCCGGCTTCGGAGCCGTCGCGCCGCGCATCGCCGTCGTCGGGCTGGCTCCCGCGGCCCACGGCGGCAACCGCACCGGGCGGATGTTCACCGGCGACCGTTCCGGCGACTGGCTCTACGCGGCGCTCTATCGCTGCGGACTGGCCAACCAGCCGACCTCGGTGTCGGCCGACGACGGGCTCGAGCTCTACGGCGTCCGCATCGTGGCCGCGGTTCGCTGCGCGCCTCCCGCGAACAAGCCGACGACCGAGGAGCGCGACACCTGCCGTCCGTGGCTGTCCCGAGAACTCGAGCTGTGCTGGCCGAGCGTGCGTGCCGTCGTCGTGCTGGGCGGCTTCGGGTGGGCCGCGCTGTGGCCGGCGCTGCGCCGCTGCCGGCGTCGAGCTGCCCGCGGCCCATCCCGGCGTTCGGTCACGGCGTCGAAGTCGCCCTGCCCGGTGGCCCGACGGTGATCGGGTGCTACCACGTCAGCCAGCAGAACACCTTCACCGGACGGCTGACCGAGCCGATGCTCGACGCGGTGTTCACCCGGGCCGCCGAGTTGGCCTGACACGCGCGCCGCGATTGTCGATAGCGTCAGGGGATGAGTACCTTGCAGAGCCCGGTCCGGATCGTCATCGTCGGCGGCGGCTACGTCGGCATGTACACCGCCCTCGGGCTGCAGAAGAAGCTGTCGCGGGGTCGGGCCGAGATCACGATCATCGATCCGCAGGCCAACATGACCTATCAGCCGTTCCTGCCCGAGGCGGCCGCCGGCAGCGTCGAGCCGCGACATGTCGTCGTGCCCGCTGCGGCGCGTGCTCAAGCACTGCCGGGTGATCACCGCGGCCGTGTCGGGCATCTCGCACGCCGACCGGACCGTCAGCGTCAAGCCGGCCGAGGGCGAGGGCTACGACCTCGTCTACGACCTGCTCGTCGTCTGCCCCGGCTCGGTGTCGCGCCTGCTGCCGATCCCCGGGCTGGCCGAGCAGGGCATCGGGTTCAAGACGATCGGCGAGGCGATCTACCTGCGCAACCACGTGCTGGCCCGGCTCGACCTGGCGAGCTCGACCAACGACCCGGTCCTGCGTACGCGCGCGCTGTCGTTCATGTTCGTCGGCGGTGGCTACGCCGGTGTCGAGGCGATGGCCGAGCTCGAGGACATGGCGCGCTACGCGACCCGTTACTACGACACGATCGAGCCGTCGGACATGCGCTGGGTGCTGGTCGAGGCGGCCGACCGGATCATGCCCGAGGTGTCGGTGTCGCTCGGGTCGTACACCGTCGACCGGCTCGTCGAGCGCAAGATCGACGTGCGGCTGAGCACGATGGTCGAAGTCGGTCGAGGGCGGGCACGTCGTGTTGTCCGACGGCACCGAGTTCGATTCCGAGACCGTCGTCTGGACGGCGGGCGTGAAGGCCAACCCGATGCTCGCCGACACCGACTTCGAACTGGACGAGAAGGGCCGGCTGCCCTGCAACGCCAACCTGACCGTCCGCGGGGTGACCGGTGTCTTCGCGGCCGGCGACTGCGCGGCGGTACCCGACCTGTCGAAGGCCGACCCGGACGCGCTGACCGGGCCGTCCGCGCAGCACGCGGTGCGCCAGGCCAAGGTGCTGGCCCGCAACGTGATCGCGACCGTCAAGGGCGCGGAGCTGAAGGACTACAAGCACAAGTACGTGGGGTCGGTCGCCTCGCTCGGGCTCTACCGCGGGGTGGCCGAGCTGTACGGCGTGAAGGTGCGAGGCATCCTCGGCCTGGTTCATCCACCGCACCTACCACGTGTCGCGCATGCCCACCTTCAACCGCAAGGTGCGTGTGGTCGCCGACTGGACGGCCGCGCTCTTCTTCCGGCGCGAGGTCGTCTCGCTCGGTCAGCTGCAGGAGCCCAAGAGCGAGTTCCAGCAGGCGGCGGGGGAGCGGAAGCTGCCCGACGTGTCGTAACCGGGCCGACGCTCATGTCCAGGCGTCGCTGATGACGACGGCTCGACATGAGCGTCGCGCCGCGCTGGTACCCCCGGTCGGACTCGAACCGACACTAGGACCCTTTTAAGAGGTCTGCCTCTGCCATTGGGCTACGGGGGTCAGCGCTACGGGGGTCAGCGCTACGGGGGTCAGCGCTACGGCGGGTCAGCCGCCGCTCTTGCGGCGGAAGGTGCGCTTGCCGCCGGCCGCGCCGTGCTCGCCGTGGATCTTCGAACCGTCGCGCTCGCCCGCCTCGGCGGCCCGGTCGGCCTGATGCCCGCGCTTGCGTTCGAGGGCCGCGCGGAACTTGTCCTTTACGTCATCGGGTATGTCGTCGGGCTGCTGCTCGCTCATGCCGCGACTCTATCGCCGGCCGGCGGCGGGGAACTTCGCTGCCCGCAATCGCGTTCATGTCGTGTAAGAGTTAGTCCGCACGAGCAGAGCAGTAGCCGTAGGAGGCGACCCCAGTGGCCGGCAATCCCGCACTCAGCAAGTGGCAGTCGACCGTGATGTCCCCAGCGCGCCCGACCCCACCCGTGGCCGACGTCGAAGAGATGTACAACCGGCCGGCGTATGGCGGTCCGACCTTCCCGCCGACCAACGTCCCCGGTTACGGCGGCGGCGGATCGGGCGGTGGCTCCCCGAGCCGGTACATGACCTTGGACGACGTCGTCGTCCGCTTCGCCGCGATGCTGGGCGTGCTGTTCGCGGCCGGCGCGGTCGCCTGGGTGGTCGTCCCGCAGAACCACATCCTGCCGGTGCTGCTCATCGGCGCGCTCGGTGGCATCGGGCTGGGGCTGTTCATCTCGTTCACGATGCGGGCCAACGCGGCGACGTGCCTGATCTACGCGGCCTGCGAGGGGCTGCTCCTCGGTGCGATCAGTCATGCCTTCAACGACCGGTATTCCGGCATCGTCGTCCAGGCGCTGGCCGGCACAGTGATGGTGGCCGCCGGGACGCTCATCGTCTATCGGGTCGGCGCCATCCGCGTCACGCCCCGCTTCTATCGCGTGGTGTTCGCCGCGACCATCGGCGTCTTCGGTCTGATGATCATCAACCTGGTCGCGTACCTCTTCACGCCGGACGGTCTGGGACTGCGGTCCGGTGGGCCCCTGGCGATCGTGTTCAGCCTGGTGTGCATCGGCATCGCCGCGATGAACCTGGTGATCGACTTCGACGTCATCGAGCAGGGCATCAAGCACGGCGCCGACGAGAAGTTCGCGTGGTACGCCTCGTTCAGCCTGACCGTCACGCTCGTCTGGCTGTACCTCGAGATCCTGCGGCTGCTCGGCTACCTGCGCAACTAGTCGCACCAGCCAGAAACGGCCCGGGTCTGCGTCCAGACCCGGGCCGTTTGCCGTCCCCGGATGACAGGTCCGTCTTGACCCACCCCTGCGGGGCCCAGCTCCTCCGTCAGTGGGTCAAACGACCGGATCGGCGAAAAGTTACGCGGATTTGATACACGCTGATGTCCTGCTTTATCAGCATGACGAGTGAACGGTTACGACAGCCGTTCCAGGATCATCGCCATGCCCTGGCCGCCGCCGACGCACATCGTCTCGAGGCCGAACTGCGCGTCGCGTGTCTGCAGCGAGTTGATCAGCGTGCTGGTGATGCGCGCGCCGGTCATGCCGAAGGGGTGGCCGACCGCGATCGCCCCACCGTTGACGTTGAGCCGGTCGATGTCGATGCCCAGGTCGCGCTGGGACGGGAGCACCTGGGCCGCGAACGCTTCGTTGATCTCGACCAGGTCGATGTCCCCGATGCTCATCCCGGCGTTGCCCAGCGCCCGCCGCGTGGCTTCGACCGGGCCGTAGCCCATGATCTCGGGCGAGAGCCCGCAGACGCCGGTGGCGACCACCCGGGCCAGCGGGGTGAGTCCGAGCTCGGCCGCCTTGGTGTCGCTCATGATCACCAGCGCCGCCGCGCCGTCGTTGAGCGGGCAGCAGTTGCCGGCGGTGACTCGTCCGTCCGGGCGGAAGACGGGCTTGAGCTGGGACACCGCGTCGTAGGTCACGCCCGCGCGGGGGCCGTCGTCGGCATCGACGACGGTGCCGTCGGCCAAGGTCACCGGCGTGATGTCGCGCTGCCAGAAGCCGTTGGCCAGCGCCTGCTCGGCCAGGTTCTGCGATCGCACGCCGAAGTGGTCCATGTCCTCGCGGCTGACGTCCTTGAGCAGGGCCAGGTTCTCGGCGGTCTGCCCCATCGCGATGTAGACGTCGGGCACCGAGTCCGTCCTCGCGCGGGTCGTGCCACTCGTCGGCGCCGCTCTCGGCGACCTTGAGCGAGCGGGCCTGCGCTTCGGCGAAGGTGGGATTGCGGGTGTCGGGCCAGCCGTCCGAGCTGCCGCGGGCGAAGCTCGACACCGACTCGACGCCGGCCGAGATGAAGACGTTGCCCTCCCCGGCCTTGATCGCGTGGAACGCCATCCGCGTCGTCTGCAGTGAGGACGAGCAGTAACGATTCACGGTCGTGCCCGGCAGGAAGTCGTAGCCGAGACTGACCGCGACCACCCGGCCGATGTTGAAGCCGCCCTCGCCGCCGGGCTGGCCGCAGCCCATCATCAGGTCGTCGATGTCGTGCGGGTCGAGTGCGGGCACCTTGCCGAGCGCCGCGCGCACCATCTGAACGGCGAGATCGTCGGGACGCATCGAGGCCAGCGAACCCTTGACGGCCCGCCCGATCGGCGAACGCGCGGTGGACACGATCACTGCTTCGGGCATAGCTGTCTCCTCAGCTGTTCGAGTTCTCGGTCGACGATACGGCCACCGGGCGGGCCTGCTCGGGTACGGAGGTGAACGGATCCTGCGGACGCCGGCGCCGCAGCCGGGCCCACTGGCCGCGGCGTCCGACGGCCGAGCCGTGGATCTCGGTCCCGGTGACCTCGGTCCCGGGGCGTTCGGCCGCCTGGGCCGCGACCTTGGCCACGGGGCGGGCCCGCCGGGTGGTGAACGTGCTGGCCGAGCGGGCCCTGGTGCGTAGGCCGAGCAGTTCGAGGCACGAGGGCAGCATGGCGTCGGCGGCGGCCGCGTAGCCGGTGGCCGACGGATGGAAACGGTCCTCGCTGAACATGTCGTGCCGTTGGCGAACAGCGGGCCGAGCAGGTCGCCGAGCGACACCGTGACGCCGCCCTCGGCGACGACGGCGACGGTCTGGGCGGCCGCCAGCCGTCGGGAGAGCCGGCGGGCGACCTAGCGCAGCGGTTGGGCGATCGGCTTGATGGTTCCGAGATCGGGGCAGGTGCCGACGACGACCTCGGCGCCCTTGGCGCGCAGCGCGGCCACCGCGTCCGGCAGGGCGCGCACGGAGTCGGCCGGCTTGATGCGATGGGTGACGTCGTTCGCGCCGATCATGATCACGGCCAGGTCGGGCGCGGACTCGAGCAACTCGACCTGGCTCGGCAGGCCGCTCGACTCGGAGCCGACCACGGCCACGCTCGTCACCCGGACGGGGCGGCGGGCCGACCGTCGAGATGCTGATGGCCAGCCGGGCCCCGGGTGTGTCGCGCTCGCGGTGCACGCCATAGCCGGCCGCGGTCGAATCGCCGAGGACGGCCAGCTGGATCGGCGGTCGGGTGCTGCTCACGCCCTCGGCGGCCCACGTCGTGCCGTTCAGGGCCGGGGTCGCATCCATGACGGCGCGGGGGATGCGCCGGCGAGCCAGCTTGCTCTCGCCCACGATCAGACCGTAGAAAGCCGCACCGCCCAGGGCGCCGGCCGCTCCGATTCCGCCGCCGCCCACCGCCGCCGCCGTCGCGATCTTGCGTGCCTTGCTCGCCCTGCTCAAGATTCCCCTTCGTCAAATGTCGCTGCTTCGAGGCTAGCCTGCGACTCATGCCCTTCTACGACTCAGTGGTCGACCTCATCGGCAACACTCCGCTCGTCCGGCTGAACCGGGTGACCGACGGGATTTCGGCGACGGTGCTGGCCAAGATCGAATATTTCAATCCGGGCGGGTCGGTCAAGGACCGCATCGCGGTCCGCATGATCGATGCGGCCGAGCAGTCCGGGCGCTGATAGCCAGGTGGGACGATCGTCGAGCCCACCAGTGGCAACACCGGCATCGGTCTGGCCCTGATCGCCCAGCAACGGGGCTATCACTGCATCTTCGTCTGCCCCGACAAGGTGAGTGGCGACAAGATCAACACGTTGCGCGCCTACGGCGCCGAGGTCGTCGTCTGCCCGACCGCGGTGTCGCCGGAGGACCCGCGGTCGTACTACTCGGTGTCTGACCGGCTGGCCCGCGAGACGCCCGGGCGGCTGGAAGCCCGACCAGTACGCCAATCCCGAACAACCCGCGGTCGCACTACGAGACGACCGGTCCCGAGCTGTGGCAGCAGACCGACGGCCGCATCACCCACTTCGTCGCCGGTGTCGGCACGGGCGGCACGGTGAGCGGAACCGGGCGGTATCTGAAGGAGGTCTCGGCCGGCGCGGTGAAGATCATCGGCGCCGACCCCGACGGTTCGGTCTACTCCGGCGGCACTGGTCGGCCCTACCTGGTCGAAGGGGTCGGCGAGGACTTCTGGCCCGACACGTTCGATCGCACGATCTGCGACGACATCATCGCGGTGTCCGACGCCGACTCCTTCGACATGACGCGACGACTTGCGCGCGAGGAGGGCCTGCTGGTCGGCGGATCGTGCGGCATGGCGGTGGTGGCCGCCCTGCGCGCCGCGGCCGACCTCGGTCCGGACGACCTCGTCGTCGTCCTGCTGCCCGACGGCGGCCGCGGATATCTGTCCAAGATCTTCTCCGACAAGTGGATGGCCGACTACGGCTTCCTCGCCCAGGTCGGCGAGATCTCGGTCGGCGACGTGCTGCGCCGCAAGTCGGGTGACACCCCGCCGCTCGTCCACACCCACCCCAACGAGACCGTGCGCGAGGCCATCGACATCCTGCGCGAGTTCGGCGTGTCGCAGCTGCCGGTGGTGAAGGCCGAGCCACCGGTCACGGCCGGCGAGGTCGTCGGCTCGGTCGCCGAGAAGGCGTTGCTCGACGCCCTGTTCACCGGGCACGCCAATCTGGCCGATCCCGATCGAGCGCCACATGTCCGCATCGCTGCCGATCATCGGCTCGGGCGAGCCCGTGAGCGCCGCGATCGACGCCCTCGGGACGGCCGACGCGTTGCTGGTGCACATCGAGGGCAAGCCGGCGGGGGTCCTGACCCGGCAGGATCTGCTCGCCCACCTCGCCGGCGCGCACTGAACTAGCTGACTGAACTAGCTGACGGCGGTGACCGTCGCCGCGGCCAGCTTCTGGACGAGGTTGATGCCGGTGTTCTCGTCGGACTGGTGCTGCGTCATCACGGCGAGCGCGAGTTGCTGCCCGTGCACCGTCACCAGTCCGACGCTGTTGACGGTCCAGAGGTTGTCGTCGTCGCTGACGGCGAGCCAGCCGTTCTTCAGCGCCGTCGAGGTGTTGGCGTCGGCCACCGCGCTGACGCCCCAGTCCTGGTCGGACTCGACCGCGCGCATCAGGCCGAGCGCGTACGACTGCGAGGCCGCGTTCAGCGCGGACGTTCCGACGAGCTGCTTGAGCAGGGTCACCTGGTCGGCCGCGGACGTCGTCGTCAGGCCCCAGTAGTCGTCGGTGCCGACCACGGTCGCGGTGAGCCCGAACGTCTTGTTGGCGGTGGTCACGGCCGGGTCGCTGCCGATGTCGGCCCACAACGTCGTCGGCGGCGCTCGTTGTCGCTGTGCTCGATCATGTCGGTGGCGAGGTCCTGCTCGTTGTCGCTGAGCGCAGTGCCCGCGTTCTGGTGTTGCAGCAGCAGGGTCTCGAGGGTGTCGAGCTTGACCACGCTGGCGGTCACCATGCCGTTGCCCGCGCCCCATGAGTAGCTCGCGCCCGTGGTCAGATTCGTGCACCGCGACCGACACGGCTCCGGCCGGCTGGCCGGCGTCGAGGGCGGTCAGCTGGCTGGCGGCGGTCGAGGCGTCCAGCTGCAGATGGGTCGCCTCGGCGAGGGCGGCGGCCGACTGGGCTTGGGCCGCGGCCGACTTGGTGGGGGCGGCCGTCGACGAGCCGGCCGGTGTGGATGCCGCGGTGCTGGGCGCGCCGCTCGTCGTCGCGGACGACCCGTCGGCCGACGTCACGTGGGTCGCTCCGTGCGAGTCATTGGCGAGATAGACGCCCAAGCGCGACCAGCGCGAGGACCGCCGCGATCGAGATCCGCGAGGTGAGCACCCGAGTCCGGGCAGCCGGAATCGCCCTCCTCGTATGGTGTCCCACGCAATCATTGGTACCCGATAATCCTGTGAGCGAACCATGCCGCTTGGTAATGATCAGGTTCGGATCATGTTTCGGCCGCCCGGATACGGTGGGTGGATGAGCGCCTCCGACGTACCTGTGGGGTTCGACACGCTGGCCATTCACGCCGGGCAGGAACCCGATTCGCTGACCGGCTCGGTCACCGTTCCGATCTATGCGACGTCCACCTACAAACAGGACGGAGTGGGCGGGCTGCGGGGCGGTTACGAGTACAGCCGCAGCGCCAATCCGACCCGGACCGCGCTCGAGTCGGCGATGGCCGCGCTCGAGAGCGGGGTGCGAGGGCTGGCGTTCGCGAGCGGCCTGGCCGCCGAGGACACCTTGCTGCGAACGGTGTGCCGTCCCGGCGATCACGTCATCCTGCCCGGTGATGCCTACGGCGGGACGTTTCGCCTGGTCGCGCGGGTGCTGGCCGACTGGGGCCTGACCTACACACCGGTGCCGCTCGCGGACCTGGACGCGGTGCGAGCCGCCCTGCGACCCGAGACGCGCGTCGTGTGGTGCGAGACGCCGACCAATCCGCTGCTGGGCATCGCCGACATCGCCGCGCTGGCCGCGATCACCCACGACGCGGGCGCGCTGCTGGTCGTCGACAACACGTTCGCGTCTCCGTACCTGCAACAGCCCATCGCACTCGGCGCGGACGTGGTCGTCCACTCGACCACCAAGTACCTCGGTGGGCACAGCGATGTCGATCGGCGGCGCGCTGGTCGCCGCGAGCGCCGAGCTCGGCGAGCAACTGGCCTTCCACCAGAACGCGATGGGCGCGGTTGCCGGGCCGTTCGACGCCTGGCTCGTACTGCGCGGCATCAAGACGCTCGGCGTCCGGATGGATCGTCACTGCGCGAACGCGGCGCGCATCGTCGACTTCCTCTCGTCGCACCCGGCGGTGTCGCAGGTCCTCTATCCGGGACTGGCGTCGCATCCGGGGCACGAGGTCGCGGCCCGTCAGATGCGCGGCTTCGGCGGGATGGTGTCCTTCCGGCTGCGCGGGGGCGGGGAGGCGGCGCTGAAGGTGTGCGAACTCGCCCAGCTCTTCACGCTGGGAGAGTCCCTCGGGGGCGTCGAGTCGCTGATCGAACATCCGGCCCGGATGACGCACGCCAGCGTGAGTGGATCTCCACTCGAAGTGCCCGACGATCTCGTCCGGCTGTCGGTCGGCATCGAGGACGTCGAGGATCTGCTGGCCGATCTCGCGCAAGCGCTGGCCTGAGCCCTGGACCGTTACGGTCTAGGCATGGAGTGCCGCGCAAACGTCGTCTGGGACGAGGGCTATCTCGCCTACGACTTCGGCGCCCACCCGATGAATCCCGTACGCCTCGAGCTGACGATCCGGCTGGCCCGCGCACTGGGCGTCCTCGACCGAGTCGATCTTGTGCCCCCGATCGCGGCCGGGGAGGCCGACCTGCTGCGGGTGCACACCGCGTCCTATCTGGACGCCGTTCGCGAAGCGAGCACCGACCTGAACTTCAGCGGCTTCGGCCTGGGCACCGACGACGACCCGGTGTTTCTCGGGATGTACGACGCGTCGGCCCTGATCGCCGGTGGTTCTCAGCTGGCCGCGCAACGGCTGTGGAACGGCGACTGCGAGCACGCGGTCAACATCGCGGGCGGTCTGCACCACGCGATGCGCGATCACGCGTCGGGGTTCTGCGTCTTCAACGACGTGGTCCTGGGCATCCGCGAACTGCTCGATGCCGGCGCGCAGCGGGTCGCTTACGTCGATGTCGACGTCCATCACGGCGACGGCGTGCAGGCCGCCTTCTACGACGATCCCCGCGTGCTGACGATCAGCCTGCACCAAGATCCGCGGACGCTCTTCCCGGGCACCGGGCTGCCCTCCGAGATCGGCACCGGGGCGGCGGAGGGCACTTCGATCAACGTCGCGCTGCCGCCGGGGACGTCCGATCGCGGTTGGCTGCGGGCGTTCCGCGCAGTGGTGCCGTCGGCCGTCCGGGCGTTCGGTCCGGACGTCCTCGTCACGCAGTGCGGCTGCGACACCCATCACGAAGATCCACTCGCCAATCTCGAACTGTCGGTCGACGGCCAGCGCATGGCCATCGCCGAGTTGCACCAACTGGCCCACGAGGTAGCGGGTGGCCGCTGGCTGGCGTTCGGCGGTGGTGGCTACGGCATCGTTCGCTGCGTGCCCCGGACGTGGACGCACCTGATCGCCGAGGCGTCCGGGCGGCCGGTTGACTTGGATGCGGAGATTCCCCTTTCCTGGCTGGACAATCTGCGGTCGCGAGGCGTCAAGGGCGCCTTGCCCGAACGGATGGGTGAGGGTCGCGACCTCAGCGCGATCGAGCCGTGGATGCCCGGCGGTGAGACGTGGCTCGACCGAGCGATCGGGGCCACGCGCAACGAGGTCTTCCCGCTGCTCGGGCTCGATCCAGACGACCCGCGGGACTGAGCGATGACGACCCCCTACCCGCCGTCGTGGGAAGCCGACGTGGTCGTGGCCGACGGCGGCACCGTGCATCTGCGGCCCATCCTGCCCAGCGACGCGGCGAGTCTCGTCGAGTTCCACGGCGGCCTGTCGATCCGCACGCGTTACCTGCGGTTCTTCTCGGCGTATCCCCGCATCCCCGAACGCGACCTGATCAAGTTCACCCAGGTCGATCATGTCGGTCGCGTCGCCTTCATCGTCCTGCTCGCCGGCAAGATCATCGCGGTCGGTCGCTACGAGCGGACGCCGGGCACCGACGAGGCCGAGGTCGCATTCGTCGTCGCGGACGCCCACCAAGGCCGAGGCATCGGTTCGGTGCTGCTCGAGCACCTGGCCGCGGCGGCGCGCGAGCGTGGCATCAAACGCTTCACCGCCGTCGTGCTCGCCGAGAACGACGCGATGCTGCGGGTGTTCCGCGACGCCGGCTACGAGCCGACGCGGCACATCGAGTACGGCGAGGTCACGCTCGAGTTCGAGATCGACGAGACGGCGCTGACCGAGTCGGTGATGCGCGAGCGCGAACAGCACGCCGAGGCCCAGTCGATCCGCCGCCTGATGTACCCGCGCTCGGTCGCCGTCGTCGGGGCCAGCGCGGACGAGAGCAAGATCGGCCACGCCGTGCTGCGGGCGTTGATCGACAGCCAGTTCACCGGATCGGTGTACGCCGTCAACCGCGGCGCCGACGACGTCGACGGCGTGCCCACCTTCGCCACGGTGAGCGCGATCGGCGCGCCGGTCGACCTGGTCGTGCTGGCCGTACCGGCCGCGGCGGTTCCCGACGTGGTGGCCGAGTGCGCGGCGGCGGGCGTCCACGGTCTGGTCGTCGTGTCGGGCGGCTTCGGTGAGCGCGGCGACGTGACCGAGCGGACCGAGGGTTTGCTGGCTCAGCGGACGATCGTCAACCAGGCCCGAGCGCACGGCATGCGGGTGGTGGGGCCGAACTGCCTCGGCATCATCAACACCGACCCGGACGTACGGCTGAACGCCTCGCTCGCCCCGCTGATCCCGCCGCTGGGCCGGGCCGGCTTCTTCAGCCAGTCGGGCGCGCTCGGCGTCGCTGTCCTCGGCGAGGCGGCCCGCCGTGGCATCGGGGTGTCGACGTTCGTCTCGGCCGGCAACCGCGCCGACGTCTCGGGCAACGACCTGTTGCAGTACTGGGAGACCGACCCGTCGACCGACGTCGCGCTGATGTACCTGGAGAGTTTCGGCAACCCGCGCAAGTTCGCCCGGGTCGCGCGCAGGATGGCTCGCCGCAAGCCGATCGTGGCGGTGAAGAGCGGGCGCAGTTCGGTCGTCGCCGGGTTGGCCGAGACGTCCGTGGCCGTGCCCGAGGCGAGCGTGCAGGCGCTGTTCGAGTCGTCGGGCGTGATCAGGGTCGCGACGCTGGGGGAGTTGTTCGACGTCGCGGTGCTGCTCGTCGCCCAGCCGCTGCCGGCCGGTGACCGCGTCGCGATCGTCGGCAACTCCACCGCGCTCGGTGTGCTGGCGGCCGAGGCGTGCGAGGCCGAACGCCTGGTGGTCACCGGCTTGATCGACGTCGGAGTCGAGACCACGCCCGCCGAGTTCGAGTCGGCGATCGCCGCGGCGGTGGCCGACCCGGAGGTCGACGCGGTGGTGGCCGTGTTCGTCCCGCCGCTGCAACGAACGCCGGGCGATGAGTACGCCGCCGCGCTCCGCTCGGCCACCGTGCACGGCGGCAAGACGGTTCTCTCGACGTTCCTGGGCTTCGACGGCGTGCCGGCCGAGCTGGCCGAACCGGGACCGGTGACGCCGATGCCGGGCTCGGTGCCGGCGTACCCCACGCCCGAGCGGGCGGTCCGGGCGCTGGCCCAGGCGGTGCGGCACGCCCAGTGGCGCAACCGTCCCGTCGGGGTGGTGCCGCCGCACACCGCCGACTCGAAGTCGGCGCGGATCTTGATGGACGCGTTGCTGGTGTCCGCTCCGGCCGGACGAGTGCTCGCCGACGCCCAGGCTCGCGAGCTGCTGGGCTACTACGGCGTCGACGTCGTGGCCTCGCGACCGGTGGCCGGCCGGGCCGAGGCCCGCGCGGTGGCCGCCTCGTTCGGCGCGCCGGTGGCGTTGAAGGTTCCTGGCGCCGCGCGCGTGCATCTCGTCGACGGTGAGGCGATCGACGAGGCCTGGGCCTCGCTCGACTTGGCGCCGGACGCTGAGGCGGTCGTACAGGTGATGGCCCCCCGCGGGGTGGACGTCGTCTTCGAGGTGCGCGCCGACGCGTCGTTCGGGTCGCTCGTCTCGTTCGGCATCGGCGGAGTGGCGACCGAACTGCTCGGTGACCGCGGGTACGCCGTCGTCCCGCTGACCGACCTGGACGCTGCCGATCTGCTGATGTCGCCGCGGGCGGCGCCCATGATCATCGGCTACGGCGACGCGCAGCCGGCCAACCTCGACGCCCTGGCCGACCTGGCGTTGAAGCTCTCGGCGCTGGCCGACGAACTGCCCGAGGTGGCTGCGTGCTCGCTGTGGTCGGTCGCCGCGCCGAGCGGGGCGTACGTACTCGCGGCCGAGATCGAGATCTCGCCGCCGGGCCTGCGCTCGGACGTCGGGCCGCGTCGGCTGCGCGGCCTCTAGTCCTTGGGACGGATAACCGCTCATGGTGCGGCAATCCGTCCCAACGTCAGACCCGGCGCCACATCCGCAGGTGCGGGATGCCGAGCTCGTCGTCCACGAACGTCTGGCCCTTCGGCTCGAAGCCGTGGTGTCGGTAGAACTCGACGGCCGGCTCGCGCGCGTGGCACCAGAGCACACCGCCGGAGAGGTCGTCGACGACCGCGGCGAGCACCGCCGCGCCCGCCCCTGTGCCGCGGTACTCCGGCCACGTGGCCATCTGCCGCAGTTGCCAGGCCCGCGACTCGTCGGGCAGCCACGGGCACGGCTGCGGCGCGACCAGGCAGGCGCTCAGGATGGTTCCGGCGTCGTCCCAGGCGGCGAAGTGGATCGCGTCGGGCCGGTCGTCGCCGGGAAGTTGATCATCGAGTGAGAGCAACGGCCGCAGGACCGACCGGCGCAACTCGCGCGTGCGTGTCTCGTCGATGCGGCCGGCTCTCATCGGCTGACCGTCATTTGCCGGGCTTGTAGACCATGAAGAAGACGATCACCGCGAAGATCACGCCGACCATGCCGCCGGATGCGGCGACCTTGCCGAGCAGTGGTCGGGGATCGGCTTCCTGGGCGATCCGCTTGGCCGCCTGTTCGAGCGAGGGGATCAGCAGGCCGATCACGAGACCGACGCTGATCAACCAGAGCAGCGCCGATCCCCAAATCCAGAACTGGTCGAACTTGTCGCCGTCCTTGCCCAGCAGCGCGAATCCGGCGAGGACGACCAGGATCGAGGCGTAGGCGTAGATACGGGCCATCCGCGCGCTCGCCGCCACCGCGACGCCGTCACCCTGTCGCACGCCTCGCCCGGCAGTGGTCGCCGCGTGGACGAGCGGGCCGATCGTGAAGATCGCGAACAGCAGATGAAGGGCAAACACGAACTTGTGCATGCCTCAGGCTATCGAGCGCTTCCCGCTGCCTCGCACCCCGGCGAGTGGCCGCTTCCGAGCCGAGTGGCCGCGAGTTCGTGACCACTCGCGGGAAGATCGGCTACTCGGGCCGAGGGTGGGCGTCAGGCCGAGCGCGTGCGGCCGCCGCGCCGGTTCAGGTAGTCGGCCACGACGTACTGGCCCAGGGCTCCGCGCTTGGGCGTGAACATGCGCCCACCGTTGCGGCGGCTCACCTCTTCCATGAACCGCACCAGCCGCGGCTCGTCGTCGAGCATGAAGACGTTGATCGTGGCGCCCTGCCGGGTGCACCGTTCGACCTCGGCCAGGGTCGCGGCGATCGTCTCCGGCGACGGTGGCCACGCGAAATCGGCGAAGCCGTCGCGGGCGACGTGCGCGGTCGGCTCGCCGTCGGTGATCACCAGGATCACCGGCTCGCAGTTGCGGAACTTCTGCAGGTGCCGGCGGGCCAGCATCAGGCCGTGCTGGAGGTTGGTGCCCTGCACGCGGCTCCACGAGTGCTCCACGAGCTCACGCGGCTCGACGACGTGCGCGTAGTCGCTGAAGCCGATGATCTGGATGTGGTCCTGCGGGTACTTGGTCGTCACCAGCGAGTGCAGGGCCATCGCGGTCGTCTTGGCCTCGCCCCACGTGCCGCGCAACTCCATCGAGTACGACATGTCGACGAGCAACGCGATCGCGGCCGAGCTGCGACGCTCGGTCTCCATCACCTCGAAGTCGTCGGGCGCGAGCCGCACGCGACCGGGCCCGTTGCGGACGACCGAGTTGCGGATCGAGCGGACGACGTCGAGCGGCTGCTCGTCGCCGAACTCCCACTGCCGGCTGGCGCCGGTGACCTCGCCGGCGGCGCCGGCGTCGCGGACGTCGTGACCCCCGCGGCCCTTCGACGCGAGCTGGGCGAACACTCGCCGCAACGCCGTGCCGCCGAGCCGGCGCAGCGCTCGTGGGGTGAGCTGCAGGCCCTCGGAACCGCGCTCGAGATAGCCCTGCTTCTGCAGCTCCTTCTCGATCTGGCGCAGCCGGTTGAGGTCGTCGACGGCGGGCTGGCCCAGCGCGCGCTGAACCAGTTCCTCGTCGATGTCGTCGAGGGTTGCGCCGGGATAGTCCTGCAGCGCCAGGTCCGACAGTTGATCAAGGTCGGCCAGTTCGGCCAGGGCGCCCGTCGCATCGGCGTACCCGGTCGGCTCCTCACCCTGCATGCGCTCACGTCCGCCCCAGCGAAGGTCGGGACGGGCCGAGCGCAGGTTCGCCTGCAACTGCGCCATCTCATCGGCCAGGCCGGCATCGCCCAGGGCCTGCTGCATCAGGTCGGCCAGCTCCGCGCGCTGCTCGGGGGTCAGTGAGTTCATCAGCCGCTGGGCCGCGGCGGCCTGCCGGGCGAGGGCGTCGACCAGCTCGGCCAGGTTCTGCGGGTTCTCCGGGAAGAAGTCGCCGAACTTCGACATGAAGTCCGCGAAGTCCTCGTCGGTGTGCTCGCCCCGTGCGTCCGCGTCGAGCATCTCGTTCAACGCGTGCATCATGTCCTTGACGCGCTGCATCTGCTGCGGGATCGGCGTTCTGCAGGGCGTTGCGCATGCCGTTGAACTGGGCGTCCAGGACGTCGTCGCGCAACATCTGCTTGATCTGGTCGTACTTCTGCCGAGCCTCGTCCGAGCGCCACTGGTACTCGCTGAGCTGCTGGACGGCCCGGGCGGTGTCGCGCGGCAGCGTGTCGAGTTCGGCCTCGGCCATCCGCGCGGAGTCCGACGGGTCGGGGAAGAGCTCGCTGCGTTCGGCCTCGACGCGCCTCGTCGAGCAGCTGACGCGCCTGTTCGAGCGCCCCGTCCAGGCGGTTCTCGCGCCGCAGCCGGTTGGCCCGCTCGCGCGCCTTGCGCCGCAACGCGTCCAGGCCGTCGCGGCCGTCGCGTGCCTTGGCGCAGCAGGCGATTCAGCGCGTTGCGCGGGTTGTCGCCGGCCAGGATGTCGTCGCCGATCTCGTCCAGGGCTCGGCGGATGTCGTACGGCGCCTCGAGTGGATCGGCGCCGCCGTGCCACGCGCCGAAGCGATTGATCTTGGCCAACGAAACGCCTCCGAAGCAGAACGGGTCCCCACTCCGAGCGTAGCTACGTCGCGCGGTATCTGCCGGGGCCGGGGAACGCTTGTGTTCTTGACAGACTATGTCAGTATTTCCGAGGTAACGGCAGGTTGATCAACAATGCGAGGCATCGTGCATCCCAGAACTGTCGTCGGATCCGTGGTCATTGCCGTCGCCGTCGCGACCGGTGCTGCTGCCGTTCTGACCGGTCCGGCGGCGGCTGTCGTCCAGAGCCCGGCACCTTCGTGGCGACCACGCCGACGCGGCTGCTGGACACTCGCCAGAATCTCGGTGGATCCGCGCTCGCTCCCAATGGCGTCCTCGACCTGCCGATTGCCGGCCAGGCCGGTCTGCCGGCGGCGGGGCAGGTCGCGGCCGTGGTCCTCAACGTCACGGTCACGTCGCCGGGCGCCGGGGGTTACATCACGGTCTGGGGTCACACCGATCCGCAACCCGTGGCGTCGAATCTGAACTTCAGCGCGGCGCCAGACGGTTGCGAACTCGGTGATGTCGCCGGTGGGCACCGACGGCGAGATCGCCTTCTACAACGGATCACCCGGCACCACCCAGCTCATCGCCGACGTCGCCGGCTACTACCTCGCCGGCACCGCCTCGGTCGCGGGGGCGTTCCACGCCGTGAGTCCGTCCCGGCTGCTCGACACGCGGTCGGGATTCGGGGGCACGACCATGGATCCCCTTGCGACACAGGCCCTTCTCGTCGCCGGTCAGGCTGGACTTCCGGCCGCTTCGCAGATGTCGGCCGTGGTCCTGAACGTGACGGTCACCCAACCGACCACCACCGGCTACATCACCGCCTGGGCCGATGGCACACCCCAGCCCACCGCGTCGAACGTCAACTACAGCGCGGGCCAGACCGTGCCGAACCTCGTCGTCGCGCCGGTCGGTGCCGACGGCAAGGTCGACTTGTACAACGGCTCGCCCGGGTCGACTCAGCTGATCGCGGACGTCTTCGGCTACTACCTGGCGGGCCCGCCCACCGCCGCCGGCGCGTTCGTGTCGGTGGCGCCGACGCGCCTGCTCGACACCCGAACCGCGCAGGGTGGCACCGCCCCCGGAACGTACGGGCACGTCAATCTGACCGCGGACGGAGTGAGTCCGCTTCCGTCCTCCGGCATCTCGGCCGTCGTCCTCAACGTGACCGTGACCCAGCCCGGCTCGGCCGGTTACCTCACCGCCTGGGCTGACGGTCAGGCCCAGCCCACGGCATCCAACCTGAACTTCGTCGCCGGCGAGACCGTCCCCAATCTCGCGGTCGTACCTGTCGGATCGGACGGCCGGGTGAACCTGTTCAACGGCTCGTCCACGTCGACCCACCTGCTTGCCGATGTCGCCGGAGTACTTCATCGGCACGCTGTCGGCGTCCTGGGTCCCGAGCAGCTTGTCCTATCCGAACGGCTCGTCGCCCGGCCAGGACTACTGGTATTACCGGGACAAGTGCCCGAGCGCCGGGTCTTGCGTCGCGGCCGGTTCGTACGAGAACTCCGCCGGCCAGACCTTCGGCGCGCTGGCGACCTTGACCGCCGGTCTCTGGACGACGTCCTCCGCCCCGTTGCCGTCCGGGGCGCACGACTCGTTCTGGAATCAGGTCGACTGCAGCACCGCCACGTCGTGTTTCGTCGTCGGCGGTTACGTCGACTCTTCAGGAGTCACCCGAGGACTGATCGAGACGAACTCCAGCGGCTCATGGGCGTACACGGCTGCCCCGATGCCGCCCGACGCGACCCAGGACGAGGCGCTCGACTCGGTGGCCTGCCCGTCCGCGACGACCTGCGTCGCCGTTCGGCCACTACGAGGACGCGTCGAGTCAGGAGCACGCCGTCGTCGACACCTACGCGAGCAGCGCGTGGACGGCGAGCGCGCCGCCGATCCCCGGGCCCGCCGCCGCCGGAGCCCCATCGGGTTTGTTCTCGGTCAGCTGCCCGGCGGTCGGCAACTGCACTGCGGTCGGTGACGTCTACGTCGCCGGCTGGGCCGGTTACTCGCCGCTGGTCGAGTCACTGGCCAACGGCACGTGGACATCGACGTCGGTAGCGATCACGCCCTCGGACAACCTCGCGTCCGAGTTCGACGAGGTGACCTGCCCGACGACCGACTGGTGTGCCGTGTACGGCTACCACGAGGACTCCAGCGGCGACTACACCTACCTGGCCGGCACGACGAACGAGGACGTCGGTTGGCTCGTGTCCAACGTGAGTGGACCTCACGGCGAGCCGGGCGACGACATGCAGATCAACGATCTCGCGTGTTCGTCACCTGGTCGCTGCATGGCGGTCGGGAGCTACTACGACACCACCACCGGCACGGTGCGCGCCTATGCCGGTTGGCTGACTCCAGCCGGGGATCAGTGGTCGTTTCACGATGCTCCACTGCCCTTTGACGCCGGCTCCGATCCGCAGGCGTTCTTGAACTCGGTCGCCTGCACGAGCACCACGTGTACCGCGGTGGGCGGCTATACCGCGGTCAACCAGAGCACGCTCCCATTGATCGAGACGATGCCCCTCGGCAGCACCGACCCCAGTCAATGGTCGACGATTCAGGGTTCGTTCCCCGCCGGTGCGAGTTCGGGCAGCGTCACGAAGGCGTTCCACGACCAGGTGTCGTGTCCGGCCGACGGTAACTGCACAGTCGTCGGCGACTACCTCGCGGGCAACTACCTGCCGCTGGTCCAGACGCTGGGCGACGGCTAGCTGTTGTGACCTGACACGTTGTGTCAGGTGGCGAGCCGGCTGGTGGGTGGGTGTCCGCCGAGGGCGGAGTGGCCGCGTCGAGTGTTGTAGCAGTGTAGGAAGCGGTCAAGGCCTTGGCGGCGGAGGTTGTTGCTGGTCCAGGGGCGGGCGTAGGCCCATTCGGTGAGCAGGGTGCGGTTGAATCGTTCGGCTTTGCCGTTGGTCCAGGGGCAGCCGGGTTTGGTGAAGCGGCGTTTGATCTGCCAGGCCGAGCAGACCGAACCCCAGTCGGTGGCGTGGCGATAGACCAGGGCGTTGTCGGTCAGAACACGGCGCACGCGGACGTCGTGGCTGGCGAACCAGGCCAGGGCGCGGTGCAGGAACCCGGCGCTGGTCGGGTCTTTCTCGTCGGCCAGCACTTCGGAGTAGGCGAGGCGGGTGTGGTCGTCGATGGCGGTGTGGACGTAGTCGTAGCCGATCTTCGTTTTCTTGTGCCGGTTCGTGACCGACACTGCGGCGTCACGGCCGTGCAGGCGCCACCCGC
This sequence comes from uncultured Actinomycetes bacterium, assembly GCA_963708805.1. Classification (GTDB taxonomy): domain Bacteria; phylum Actinomycetota; class Actinomycetes; order Mycobacteriales; family Jatrophihabitantaceae; genus CAVPUA01. The sequence goes on from CAVPUA010000001.1 coordinate 84,444, forward strand.
CGCCGGTGGGGATCTTGCCCAGCTTCTTGACGTCGACGTGGATCATCGCGCCGGGACTGGGATGCTCGTAGCGGTTTTCGCTGCGCCGGGAGGCCCGGACCCGCTCGCCGGTGATCGGGTCGATCGCCGCCAGAAGCGGCACCTGGTGGCGGGCCAGGATCCGGCCGACCGTCGAGGCGTTCAGGCCGAGCTCGGCCGCGAGCACGACCGCTCCTCGCCGCGTCGCCGCCGCGCGGCTCAGAACACGCTGCTCGATCCGTTTTGGGGTACGAGCCGGCATCCGCCGCGGCCGCGAAGAACGATCGCGCAGCCCACCATCACCGCCCTCAGCGAAGCGACGAACCCACTTGTTCACGGTGGCGCGTGAGACGCCCAGTTGCTCGGCGACATGAGCTGGCGGCCAACCCGCCGCCACACGATCGACCATCAACCTGCGCGAGAACGGCGTCGTACGAGCGTTAGCGTGAGCCATAGAGGACCTCCTGCGGGTGAATGCCTAGACACATCCACTCCGTCAGGAGGTCCTCCCACGATCAAGCAGGCTCGCCGTAACAACCTCTCGGGTCACGACAGCTAGGCGCCGTAGATCGTTCGTGAACCGTCGGTGTCCTTGGCCAGCCGCTTGTTCAGGTGCAGTCCTTCGAGCGCGAACTCGACGGCGGCGGCCGCGACGCCGACCGCGGCCGGGCCCTCACCGAGACCGTCCGGCTCGAGACGTTCGAGCAGGATCGAGAGGCCCGGGACGGCGCCGACCTGCTCGAGCAGTGCGTCGGCCGAGACGGTGTCGCCGGACGACACGGTCAGCCCGTCGTCGAACTTGGCCTGCAGCGCGCGCAGGTCGATGCCGGCCAGACGCGAGCGATAGGTCTCGGCGATCGAGCGCCGCAAGAGGTGTTCGAGCACCTCGAACTCGCGGCCCTCGTCGGCATCGTCGAACTCGACCTTGCCGCGCGACGCCGGTATCACCGAGGGCAGGTCGGCGACCCGGGCGACCGCGACCGGCTCGTTGTTGATCGCGGCGCGGCGCACGGCCGAGGCCGCGACCGTCTCGACCGCGGCGATCGCGAACCGGGCCGAGACCCCAGAGCGCTGGTCGACCTGCGGTGCGTCGCGAACCGCCCGCGAGAACCGGCCGACCACTTCGAGGATGTGCTGCGGCACAAGGGGAGCCGAGTGGGCTGAGTCGTCCCAGAGGACGGCCGCCTCCTGCGCGACCAGGACCAGTTCGTCGTGCAACTCCAGCGGGTAGTGCGTCCGCACCTCGGCGCCGAAGCGGTCCTTCAAGGGCGTGATGATCCGGCCGCGGTTCGTGTAGTCCTCGGGGTTGGCGCTCGCGACCAGCAGCAGGTCGAGCGGCAACCGCAGTTGGTAACCGCGCACCTGGATGTCGCGTTCCTCGAGCACGTTCAGCAGCGCGACCTGGATGCGTTCGGCCAGGTCGGGCAGCTCGTTCACGGCGAAGATGCCGCGGTTGGTTCGGGGCACCAGTCCGTAGTGGACGGTCTCCGGATCACCGAGCGTGCGGCCTTCGGCGATCTTGATCGGGTCGATGTCGCCGATCAGGTCGCCGACCGACGTGTCGGGCGTGGCCAGCTTCTCGCCGTACCGATCGCTGCGGTGCTTCCAGGTGACGGGGGTGGCGTCGCCCTTCTCGGCCACCAGCCGGATCGACGCCGGCGTGATCGGCGCCATCGGGTGCTCGTTCAGTTCGGAGCCCTCGATGACCGGCGTCCACTCGTCGAGCAGGCCGACGAGCGTGCGGATCAGCCGGGTCTTGCCCTGGCCACGCTCACCGAGCAGGACGATGTCATGGCCGGCGAGCAGGGCGCGCTCGACCTCGGGCACGACGGTGTCGTCGAAGCCGACGATTCCGGGCAGGGTGGTCTCGCCGGCCGAGAGCCGGGCCAGCAGGTTCGAGCGGATCTCGGACTTGACGCTTCGATAGATGTGGCCCGAGTCGCGGAGCTGACCCAGAGTCGTCGGTGCGGGGGCAATCGGTGCGGGAGCGGTCACCGTCACGACGCTACGTTCGATCGGCGGGCTCTGCCACTGGTCTAGTTCAGCTGTAAGAAGAGACTCTTCGCCAGCGTCAGCAGCGGCGGGTCGTTCTCGGGCGTCGACCCGTCCAGGTACCAGACATCCTCGATGCCGACACCCGCATCCTGTGACTCGGCGCTGAATGCGTCCGGGTCACCGACCTTGCTGCCGCTGTTGGGGAACCGCTTGCCCTCGCGCAGCAGGTCGTTGATGTTGCCGGTGCCGTTCTGGGTCACGAGGTCCTTGAAGTTCCCCGCCGCCTGATAGTCGGTCGGCTCGCCGCCACTGAACGAGATGAGGCTCTGCGCGATCCCGACCGGACGGCCGTTCACTGTTGTCGAAGCAAGCAGTCGGGTCATCCCCTTGCACAGGTTGGCCTTGAGATAGGCGATCACCCGGGCGCCGTAGGCGTGGTTCTCGCAGTCGACCGTGTCCTGCTGGACCCACACCGTGACCGAGTACTGAGTGGCGCCGTCGGTTGAGGTGACGGTCTCGGTGCGCAGCGGACTGGTTGCAACGGACGTCGTCGAGGAGGGGACGGCGGTCGAACTGGCCGCCGACGACGGGGCGGACGTGGTGGGCGATGGCGCCGCGGTCGTGGATCCGGGCGTCGTCGCCGCGCCGCTCGGGGCGCCGGCGCCCGTGGTCGAGGTCGAGCAGCCGGCGACCGCGACGACCACCGCGATGCTCCCGATGATCGCGCGCGCCGAGGTCATGAGGGCTGATTCTACGAATACCTGTCGGTCTGGCTCGATATGGTCCCTGCATGGCCACCGCGGTAGTCGTCGATTCGCTCGTCAAGACGTTCGGCGAGACCCGGGCGCTGGACGGGCTCAGTTTCGATGTCCCCGAAGGCACGGTCCTCGGTCTGCTGGGCCCCAACGGCGCGGGCAAGACGACGGTCGTCCGGGTGCTGTCGACGCTGCTGCGGGCCGATTCGGGCCGGGCGACCGTGGGCGGCGTCGACGTCGCCCAACACCCGGGACAGGTCCGCAGCATGATCGGCCTCACCGGACAGTTCGCCGCCCTCGACGACTATCTGAGCGGCCGCGAGAACCTGATGATGTTCGGACGGCTGTACCACCTGGGCAAGGCCGAGTCGGCCCGTCGCGCCGACGATCTGCTCGAGCGCTTCGACCTCAGCGATGCGGCCGGGCGGCTGGCCAAGACGTACTCGGGCGGCATGCGGCGCCGGCTCGACATCGCCGCCTCGCTGATCGCCCGTCCGCAGGTGCTGTTCCTGGACGAGCCGACGACCGGACTCGATCCCCGCAGCCGGCTCGGGATGTGGTCGGTGATCCAGGATCTCGTTCGGGACGGGACGACGATGTTGCTGACGACGCAGTACCTCGAGGAGGCCGACATCCTCGCCTCGTCCATCGCGGTGGTCGACTCCGGGCGGGTCATCGCGCAGGGGACGTCGGACGAGCTCAAGGCCCAGGTCGGCGGCGCCCGCATCGAACTCGCTGTGGACTCCGAGGATCAACTGGCAGTGGCGGCCGAAGTCCTCGGACGGGTCGGTGAGGGTCCGACGAGCATCGACCGTGACGAGCGACGGGTGGCCGTGCCGGTCGCCGGCGGGGCGAGCGTCCTGGCCGAGGTGGTGCGCGAGCTCGACAGCGCCGGCGTGGGCATCGCCGACATCGCGGTGCGCCGGCCCACGCTCGACGACGTCTTCCTGCAACTGACCGGTCACGTGGCCGAGGCCGAGGCCGAGGTGGCGTCATGACCGATGTGCAGGTCAAGCACGGCAACGTGGTCACCGACTCGTGGTTGATGACCACGCGCCTGCTCAAGCAGGTCCTGCGCGTGCCCGACCTGTTGATCTTCTCGATCATCCAGCCGGTCATGTTCGTGCTGCTGTTCCGCTACGTCTTCGGCGGGGCGATCAACGTCGGTCACGGGTCGTACGTGCAGTACCTGATGCCGGGCATCTTCGTCCAGACGCTGCTGTTCAACGGTGCCGCCACCGGTATCGGGATGGCCGACGACCTGCAGAAGGGCCTGGTCGATCGCTTCCGGTCGCTGCCGATCTCGCGGTCGGCGCTGTTGATCGGCCGCGGCATCAGCGACCTGCTTCGCTCGACGTTGATCTTCGCGATCATGCTGGTGGTCGGCGTGCTGACCGGCTTCCGTTTCAGCGGGGGAGTGCTCGGCGCGATCGCCGGAACGGTGCTCATGCTCGGGTTCAGTTTCGCGTTCAGCTGGATCGGCATCTTCATCGGCCTGAGCGTCAAGACCGTCGAGGCGGCGCAGTCGGGCGGCTTCATCTGGCTGTTCCCGCTGACGTTCGCGAGCTCGGCGTTCGTCCGTACGGATTCGATGCCGAGCTGGCTACAGGGGTTCGCGAACCACAATCCGGTCACGGTCGTGGTCAACAGCGTGCGGCGGCTCTACCTTTCTGACGAGTTGGCCCACCAGTTCGCGGTGCCGTCGCTGGGCGGCCAACTCGCTCAGTCGCTGGCCTGGCTGGCGTTCGTCCTCGTCGTATTCGTCGCGCTGTCGGTGGCGAAGTTCCGGAGAATGTCTCGATGACCTCGATCGACGCGCTGGATGCCCGGTTGCTGCGCGAGCTCGCGTCGGGGCCGCGGGTCGGCGTGCTCGAACTGTCGCGCCGACTGCGGGTGGCCCGGGGCACGGTGCAGGCCCGCCTCGACCGGCTCGTGGAGAAGGGCGTGATCGAGACGTTCGCGCCCACCCTCGATCCCGAGGCGCTCGGTTTCCGGGTGACGGCCTTCGCGACGCTCGAGATCCGGCAGGGTCGCGGCGAGGACGTCCTGGCTCACCTCGAGTCGATCCCCGAGGTGCTCGAGGTGCACACCATCACCGGGCAGGGCGACATGCTGTGCCGGCTGGTCGCCACGTCGAATCCTGATCTGCAACGGGTGCTCAACCTGGTGACCCACTTCGAGGCGATCCTGCGGACCTCGACGGTCATCGCGATGTCGAATCCGGTGCGCTACCGCGTCCTGCCGCTGGTCGGCGAGTGATTCCGCTCGTCAGCCCGGCCACCCATCCACGACGGCCACCTCTACGTGGTCAGTGAAGAGCTGCTGGCCGCTCACCGCAGCCGGTACAGGACGCGCCCGGCCTGACGTCCCCGCCTTGTGCCTCACCTGTGGCCCGCGGCACCCGAATTGGCGGTGGCCGACCCACAAATCGTGCACAAAGTGGGCCGAGGACCCGGTCAGCCGCTGAAGGGCTCGGCCTTCACGAGCGTCACCTTGATGGTCTTGCCGTTGGGCGTCTCATAGGTCACGCTCTCGCCCTCCCGGGCGCCGGTCAGCGCCTTGCCGAGCGGAGACGCGGCCGAGTACACGTCGATGCCGGCCGTGGCCGCCTCTTCGCGAGATCCGATCAGGAAGCTTTCGATCTCGTCGTCGTCGCCGAAACGCACGCTGACGACCTTGCCGGGGCCGGCGGTCCCGTCACTCGGCGGCGCCTCGCCCACCTTGGCATCGCGCAGCAGGGCCTGGAGCTGCAGGATCCGACCCTCTTGCTTGCCCTGCTCCTCGCGGGCGGCGTGGTAACCGCCGTTCTCCTTGAGATCGCCCTCTTCGCGGCGGTCGTTGATCTCCTGAGCCATGGCGGGACGGTTGGCGACGAGCCGGTCGAGCTCGGCCGACAAGCGGTCGTACGCCTCCTGCGTCAGCCAGGTGGTCGGTTCCTGGGCGGATGCGGTGTCGTTGCTGGTCACGGGAAAATCTCCTGCTGGTGGGCGACGGTGCCTGCGACGGTCGTGGGTCAGTCGTAGGACGACGAACGACGAACGTAACACCGCAACGACGGGGGCAGGCGAAACATCGACGCCGGAATCGGGGACAATGGTGGCCGTGACGACCACTCCCGAGACCGATCGCCTGCGCCTCATGGCGGTGCACGCCCACCCGGACGACGAGTCCAGCAAGGGTGCGGCCACGATGGCACGCTACGTCGACGAGGGCGTGGACGTGCTGGTCGTCACCTGCACCGGCGGTGAGCGGGGGAGCATCCTCAACCCGGCGTTGCAGGGCCGGGCCGACATCGAGGCCAACATCGCCGCCATTCGTCGAGACGAGATGACCCGTGCCCGCGAAATCCTCGGCGTGCACCAGGTCTGGCTCGGTTTCGTCGACTCGGGCCTGCCCGAGGGTGATCCACTACCGCCGCTACCCGAAGGCTGCTTCGGTCTCATCCCGGTCGAGGTCGGTGCCGAAGCCCTGGTTCGCGAGATCCGGGCGTTCCGTCCGCACGTGATCACGACGTACGACGAGAACGGCGGTTATCCGCACCCCGATCACATCATGACCCACAAGATCACCATCGCGGCCTTCGACGCCGCTGCCGATGCCGACGCCTTTCCCGAGGCGGGCGACCCGTGGCAGCCGCTCAAGCTCTACTACGACATCGGGTTCAGCCCGGAGCGCTTCCGGGCCCTGGATCTGGCCATGACCGAACGCGGCCTCGAGTCGCCGTTCGAGGAGCTCAAGAAGCGCTGGCAGGAACGCGCCGACGACCCGGATCGCCGCGTCGCCAACATGACCACCCGCGTCCCGTGCGGTGAGTGGTTCGAGCGTCGCGATGCCGCCCTGCTGGCGCACGCCACGCAGGTCGACCCCAACGGCTGGTTCTTCAAGGTGCCGCTGGCCGTCCAGCGCGAGGTGTGGGGCACCGAGGACTTCGAGTTGGTGCGCTCGCTCGTCGACTCGACGATCCCCGAGGACGACCTGTTCGCGGGCGTGCGCGAGAAGGTCAGCCCGTGATGCACCCCGGGCTCTACCAGGCCGCTGCCTGGCTGGCCGACGACGGCGACGGCGGTGGCGAGTCGAAGAAGTCCGGGCCGCTCGGCCTGGTCGTGATCATCGTGCTGTGCGTCGGCTGCTACTTCCTCTTCAAGTCGATGTCCAAGCATCTGAAGAAGGTGCGCGAGGACTTCCCCGCCAAGCAGGCGGGATCGGCGCCGAGCGGTCCGCCCGGGCCGGCATCGCCCACGTCGTCGGTCGAGCCGGCCACCGCGACGGACGAGCAGCTGCCGGCACCGACGCCCGACTCCTCACCTCGGGACCGATAGCCGCGCCTGCCGCTGAGATGCGTCCCGGGGTTGGCTGATCGTCAGTCGGGCCGTACCCGTCCTCGGCCGGCCTTGATCTGCGAGCGCTGCTTCTTCGCGTCCAGCCGGCGCTGCCGGGCGGCGCGCGAGGGACGGGTGGCCCGCCGCTCGACGTCCGGCACGAAGGCATCGCGCAGCAGGTTGAGCATCCGCCCGCGGGCAGCTTGGCGGTTCTGCAGTTGCGAGCGCTGCTCGGACGCCACGATCGTCAGCACGCCATTGGTCAGCCGCACGCCCAGCCGGTCGAGCAGCAGCGCGCGCTGAACGTCGTCCAGGGACGGCGAGCCGGCGACGTCCCAACTCAGCGACACCCGGCTGTCGGTCGTGTTGACGCCCTGGCCGCCCGGCCCCGACGAGCGGCTGAACCGCTCGACCAACTCGTCGTCGGGGATCTCCAGGCCACGCGGCAGGCCGCGGCTGGGCGGCACCGTCACGCTCACGGGACGGCAGGGGTCGACTGGACGTCACGCATCCAGGCGGTGATCTCCTCCGGGTCGCGGGGCAGCGCGGCCGACAGGTTCACCGCGGCCCGGTCGGTCACCAGGATGTCGTCCTCGATGCGGACACCGATGCCGCGGAACTCGGCCGGGACGGTGCGGTCGTTGGCCTGGAAGTACAGCCCGGGCTCGACCGTCAGCACGTAGCCGGCGTGCAGCGGCCCGTCGCGATAGAGCTCGTTGCGGGCCGCGGCGCAGTCGTGCACGTCGATGCCGAGCATGTGCGACACGCCGTGCAGGGTGTACCGGCGGTGCAACCCGGCGCCGGGACGCTCGGGATCGGGGTCGCAGCTGACGTCGGCCGACACCTCGAGGATTCCCCACTTGTGCAGATGCTCGGCGAGCACGTACATCGCGGCGCGGTGGGCGGCCAGGAAGTCGGCGCCGGCGTTGACCTCGGCGATGCCGGCCGCCTGCGCCTCTTCGACCGCCCGATAGACCTGCAGCTGCGCGGGGGACCAGTTGCCGTCGACGGGCAGTGTGCGGGTGACGTCGGCGGTGTAGAGCTCGTCGGTCTCGACGCCCATGTCGGCCAGCAGCAGCTGTCCGGCGGTGATCACCCGTGATTGCGCCACCAGTGCAGGACGGTGCCGTGAACGCCGGCGCCGACGATCGACGTGTAGCCGACCTGATTGCCTTCCAGGCGGGCTCGACGCCAGAACGTGCCCTCGAGCCAGCGCTCACCACGGACGTCCGAACGGCCGATGACGTTCGGCAGTTCACGCACCACGTCGGCGAACCCGCGCGTGGTCGCGTCGCAGGCGGCCTGAAGCCGGGCGATCTCCCACTCGTCCTTCACCAGGCGCAGCTCGTCGATGGTCTGGGCCAGTGCGCCGGATCCACCGCCGGGCAGCAGGGCCTCGACCTCGACATCGACGCCGGCGAGCACAAGGGCGTCGGCGTCGCTCCAGCGCGGCCAGGTCAGGGCGCAGCTCGCCGAGCCCGCGGGTGCTGAGCCCGAGGACGGCGGTCGTCTCGTCCGGGGTGGGGACGTTGCCGACCCACAGCGCCCCGTAGGACCGGCTCGCGAAGTAGCCCACCTCGCCCGGACCGGCGTATTCGCGGACGTAGAGCGTCGCGTCGTGCGTCGAGCCGTGGGGCGTCAGCACGAGCACCGCGCCCTCGACGGTCTCACCCGTCAGCCAGGTGAACGAGCTGTTCGCGCGGAAGTCGAAGTCGGTGTCGTTGGCCCGCGGGCGCAGCGGGCCTGCGGGAATCACCATTAATTTCCCAGGGAATCTCGCCGACAAGGCGCTGCGTCGGGCCGCGGTGAACGCCGCGCCGTCCGGTCGCGCCGGGTGCGGCATCGGCGCCGCCGGGTCCCAACCCTCGGCGATGGCCTCACGAAGTGGACGGGGCAGCGGGATGTCGTACGAGGTCGCGTCGGCTTCCGGAGCCGGTTCGGACGTGGGCTGCGTCATGCCTCGATCGTAGTTGCGATGATGCCGCCAGAAGACGATGCCGCCAGAAGACGATGCCCGCCGCTAGAAACCCGGGAACGCCGTCCGCAATGCGTCGAGCCGGTCGTCGTCGACGCCCGCGGGGGTGTGGTCGGGGTCCAGGCGTCCGAAGATCAGCCGGATGAACGACTCGGCCGGCAGCACGAGCGCCTCGGTGCCGTCCGCATCCGGGTCGACGCTCACCTCGGGCGTCAGCGTGATCGTGTAGTTGCGCTCGGGCTCGAGAGTCGCCACTCGAATCGGGGCCAGGTCGGTCGGCTTGCCGCTGCGGGCCGCCGTCCTCGGCACCGTGTCGACGAGCAGTTCGACGGCGTCGGGGGCGAGCGTCGCCGACGGGTCGAGCGCCACCGCGACGTCCCAGGCGTGAATCGCGTGCTCACCCAGTCGCATGGCCAGCAGCCCGGCGAGGTCGACGTCCCCACCGAACAGGAAGATCGGGAACGCGGCCTTGTCCTTGTCACTCAGGTTCTCGATCCGCGTCACGAAGGCCTCGTTGGCGGCGATGCTCTCGCTGACCTGCTCCGCCGGGGGCAGCGCGTTCCACCGGTCCCAGATGGGGACGAAGACGTCCGACCCGGGCAGTGCCTCGCCGGCGAACGCGGCGTCGAGGAACAACCCGAAGATCTCGGACTGGCTGCCCAGGTGCGAGGCGACGTCGGCGATCGTCCACTCGGTGTCGTACGACTGGCTCTGTTCCTGCCCCGCGTCGAGCGAACTCAACAACGCCGCCAGCCGATCGTGCGAGGCGCGGGTGGCAGTGATCCAGGCGTCGGTCATGGTGCTCCCAGTTTCAGAGGACTTCGAACTTCATACCGGCTGCAGTCAGCCGGGTGATCATCGCGTCGCCGGCCGCGGACACCGGGGTCAGCTGGCCGCTCAACTTCGGAACGTCATCGAAGCTTAGGGCGAGCGCCATCTCGGCCAGCATCTTGGCCGTCTCGTCATAGCCGGGATCGCCACCGGAGACGCGGGTGATGACCTCATGGCCGCCGGCACTGCCCTTGAATGTCACCCGAAACCAGCTCTTCGCGCGCCGCTCGGGCGACGGCCCGTCACCGGAATCGATCCGCTTGAGCAGCAGCTGCCGCAGTGGTGGCACCTGGGCCGCCGCGAAGGCGCCGCCGACCGCGGCCGCCGCGCCCCCGACGGTCGCGAGACGCTTCACCGAGGCGTAGTGGCTGTAGGAGAAGTCCGGCCCGTAGCGCGGATTCGCGCGGGCCGAACGGCCGACGACCGCTCCGTCGATCGTCGGCAGCGGCACCGCCCACGCGTTGATCACCGGCTCGCGGTGCAGGGTGCCCGGCACCGATCGAGCCCGTCGCCCTTCAGTTCTCGGCTCGACGCGTTTGCGGTCGCGCGCGGCCTGCCGATTCTGCCGGGGCCGGCTGAAGCCGGTGATCGCCGAATGGAACGTGCCGCCCGAGAAGGTGCCATGCGCGCGAAGGAATCCCTCGACCTTGACCGGGACGTCTTCGGGCAGCTGCAGGACGGTGAAGTACGCGCCCAGATCATGCGGGATCGAGTCGAAGCCGCAGCAGTGCACGAGGCGCGCACCCGTCTCGACCGCGCGCGCGTGATGCCGGACGTAGGTGGTGTCGACGAACTCGGGCTCACCCGTCAGGTCGACGTAGTCCGTACCCGCGTCGGCGCACGCCGCCACCAGCGCGTCGCCGTACAGCACGTACGGACCGACGGTGGTGATCACCAGCCGCGTGCTCGCGGCCAGCGCGCGCAGCGATTCGCCATCGTCGACGTCGGCCGTGATCAACGGCAGGTCGCGCAGCCGGACGTCGATCTCGGCGAGGTGACCGCGGACGACCGCGAGCTTGGCCGGATTTCGCCCGGCGATCGCCCAGGCGCACCCGACGGGGGCGTGGCGCGCCAGGTACTCGGCGGTCAGGCGGCCGGTGAAGCCGGTGGCGCCGAACAACACGATGTCGTACGGACGATCGTCGCTACTGACCATGGGTGAGAACTCTATTGGCCATGGGTGAGAACTCTATTGGCCCAGCGGCAGTCGGCGGCGTCGAGCCCGCGGCGTCATCTGTCCAGAAAGTCTCCGGAACGGTCACGATTAGTCATTCTGGTTACTCTGTGCGATAGTAACGACGTCGCCTAACACAGAACCAACTTCGGCCTGGAGATCAGTCCCCGGCGACGGACACTCCCGTAGGCCCGCCTCCACCACGTGAGTACTTTGTGCCGTTCGCGGCCCAAACTCCACCTGCGATGAAGCCGGCCTGGCGTTCCTTGCTGCTGTACGTGACCCGCGAGGCGACCCCGATGAAAACTCCCATGAAGTACGTGTTCGGCCCACTGTCCGTCCTGGTGTCGATCGGGATCGCCGTCTCGGCGGCCCCCGCACTCGGATCCAGCAGTCGCACCGCGTCGACCGACGCCGCCGCGTTCTCGATGCCGGCCGAGCCCGTCGTCGCATCGACCGCGAGTCCGGTGACCGCCGCTCCGGCGAGCCCGGTGACCGCCGCTCCGGCGGCGGTGCCGACGTCCGCGTACCCGATCGAGCACGTCCAGCCGGTGAGTTCCCCCTCGGCCGTGGTGACGACCAAGGCGGCACCCGTCACGGCCGTCCCCGCCCCGGCGGCGGCCAGCACCGTTGACGCGAACACGGCGTACATCATCGCCATGTACGAGGCGGTCGTCCCGGCGGGGGAACGCGCCGCGCTGGCGGGCCGCTATGTCGTGGGCTACGACCTCCCCGGCCTGTCGTGCGGAACCGGCTGCACGGGGATGTTCGGCGCCCAAGCCCGATCCTCGTTCAACGCCGCCTTCTTCGCCCAGTCGAAGGCCTATCAGCGCAACACCATCGCGCATGAAGCGGCACACGCCTACGGATTCCTGGTGTTCGCCAACTACGCGACGCCGAGCTGGGCGACGGTCGGCGGCTGGCAGGCCGAGTTCAACGCCGCCGATCGGAGCTTCGCCGGCAAGTACGACGCGGAGGCGTGGGCGGCCTGTGTCGCCTGGCAGGAGTCCGGCTTCAACAACTTGGTCAACCAGATCAGTCACGTCTGCACAACGGCGGCCGCCGCCCTGGCCGTGGCCCAGATCTCCTAGCCCGGCGCCGACCGCCGCGGAGCGGATCGGTTCGAGGGTCGAGAATCGAGGGATGGATGTCTCGAGCACATGGTGAACCGGCTCGCCACTTCGACCAGCCCGTATCTGCTGCAGCACAAGGACAACCCGGTCGACTGGTGGCCGTGGAGCGACGAGGCGTTCGCCGAAGCCCGCCGACGCGACGTCCCGATCCTGCTCAGCGTCGGCTACGCGGCCTGTCACTGGTGTCACGTCATGGCGCACGACTCGTTCGAATCCGACGAGGTGGCCGCGATCGTGAACGCGAACTACGTCAGCATCAAGGTCGACCGTGAAGAGCGCCCCGACGTCGACGCCGTCTACATGGATGCCGTCACCGCCCTGACCGGTCAGGGTGGCTGGCCGATGACCTGCCTGCTCACGCCCGACGGAAAGCCTTTCTACGCCGGCACATTCTTCCCGCGACAGCAGTTCGTGCAGCTGCTGACCGCGGTCACCGACACCTGGGAAAAGCGGCGCGACGAGGTGGTCGACGCCGGTCAACGAGTCGTCGATGCGCTGACCAGCGCGGCCGGGTTGCCGCCCGGCCCGCCGATCGACGATGCGGCGCTGGCCGAAGCGGTGGCCACGCTCGGGGCCCAGTTCGACGTCCACCACGGTGGATTCGGCCGGGCGCCCAAGTTCCCGCCGTCGATGGTGATCGAGTTCCTGTTGCGTCACCACGAGCGGACGGGCGAGCCGACATCGCTGGTGATGGCTGAAGCGACGCTGCGCGCGATGGCCCGCGGCGGAATGTACGACCAGCTCGGCGGTGGGTTCGCGCGCTATTCGGTCGACGCCACCTGGACGGTGCCGCACTTCGAGAAGATGCTCTACGACAACGCCTTGTTGCTGCGGGTCTACCTGCATTGGTGGCGGTTGAGCCATGATCCACTGGCGCTCCGGATCGCGCACGAGACGGCCGATTTCCTGCTGCGAGACCTCGCCACGCCCGAGGGTGGCTTTGCTTCCGCACTCGACGCCGACACCGACGGAGTCGAGGGCCTGACCTACGTCTGGACGCCGGCTGATCTCGTGGACGTCCTGGGACCCGACGCCGAGTGGGCGGCGGGGTTGTTCGAGGTCACGGCGGCGGGGACGTTCGAGCACGGCGCGTCCACGCTGCAGCTCCCGGTCGACCCGGACTCGTCCGAACGCTGGAAGGACGTCCGCGCGCGGTTGTTCGCGGCGCGCGGTGCCCGCCCGCAGCCGGGGCGCGACGACAAGGTCGTGACGTCCTGGAACGGGCTGGCCATCGGGGCGCTGGCCGAGGCGGGCGCGCTGCTGGACGAACCGCGCTATCTGCACGCCGCGATCGCCGCCGCCTCGCTGCTCGCCGATCGGCATCTGGTCGACGGCCGCCTGCGCCGGACGTCACGGGGCGGCGCGGTCGGGTCGTCGAGCGCGGTGGCCGACGACTACGGCAACCTGGCCGACGGATTGCTGATCTTGCATCAGGCCACCGGTGATCCTCGCTGGCTCTCGTTCGGCGGCCAGTTGCTCGATGTCGTGCTCACCCACTTCGCGGCGGATGACGGCGGTTTCTTCGACACCGCTGACGACGCCGAGCAGCTGGTGCGGCGTCCCCGCGATCCGGCCGACAACGCCAGCCCGGCCGGACTGAGTTCGATCATCAACGCGCTGGTTGCGTACGCGGCGTTGACCGCCTCGTTGAGTCACCGCGACGCCGCCGCGCGGGCGCTGGAGTCGGCCGCGGCCCTGGGCGCTCAGCCGCGTTTCTTCGGCTGGTCGCTGGCCGCCGCCGAGGCGCTGGCGTCGGGGCCGCTCGAGATCGCGATCGTGGGGGAGAACGGCTCCGGGCCGCTCACCGCGACAGCGTGGCGCGACCGGCCGCCGGGGGCCGTCGTCGTGTCGTCCGAGCCGGATGCTCCGGGGATCGCGCTGCTCGCCGACCGCCCGCTCGTCGACGGGAGTGCGGCCGCCTACGTCTGCCGCGGCATGGTGTGCGACCGCCCGGTCACGTCGGTGTCCGACCTGCACGCCGCTCTGACTCGCTGATCGCGGCGCCGCGCGCTCACCCAGCCGCCCGGCGCGAGGCGCCGCGTGCCCACCCAGCCGCCCGGCGCGAGGCGCCGCGCGCCCACCCAGCCGCCCGGCGCGAGTGGCCGAAAATCACGCGAGTGGCCGGGTACAAGTGACCACTCGCGTCGAAATCGGCCACTCGGCGGGGTGGTGGTTACAGCTCGGGGCCTTCGGCGCGCAGCTTGTCGACCTCCGACATCGCCTCGCGCAGATTGGCCAGCCACTCGTCGGTGTGCTCGCCGACCAGTTTCACGCACCAGGCCAGCGCCTCGGATCGGGACCGGGCGACGCCGGCGTCGACGAGCGTGTCGAGCACCCGTCGCTCGTTCTGCCGCAGGCGGGTCATGACCGGCACCGCGAGGTGCGTGAACAGCACCCGCTGATCGGCGATGCTCGCGCCCCAGGCGACCTTGCGGCCGTAGCGTGCCTCGGCCTCGTCCGCGATCTTCATCCGGGCTTCCCGTGACTCCTCGCGGAATCGGGTGATGCGGCCGAGTGCGGCCGAACGCTTGGCCGTGTCATCGGCGTCGGCGGCCACCTCGGGCGCGGCCAGCTCGCCGATCACGATGATCTCTTCGCGGTCGACGGTCACCGACGGCGCGCTGCTGAACCAGTCACCGGGCAGTCGTCCGGCCAGCCATGCGCCGGCGTCGTCCGCGGGCGGGAGGTCGGCCTGCTGCCAGCCGCCCGGACGGCCGAAGCCTCGTCCGCGTCCGCCGCCGCGTCCTTCTGAATCGTGTCCTCGCATGATTGCCTCCTTGCAGTGATTACTTCATTACAACGTAGCTCAGGAAGCGAGGATCGGCCACCTCGCGCCTGAGCTGCGGCGAGTGGCCGAATCTCGCGCGAGTGGCCACCAGCACGCGGCCACTGGGCCAGAAATCGGCCACTCGCGGAAGGTGGATGAGCGGGGTGTGGTGCAGCGGGGATTGGTGCACGGGATTGGTGCAGGGGTGCCGGTCAGGCGAAGACGGCGAACCAGATGGCTACGTAGTGGCAGGTCGCGGCCAGCAGGGTGCAGGCGTGGAACACCTCGTGGAAGCCGAACACCCCCGGCACCGGGTTCGGCCGCTTGAAGGCATAGACGAGCGCGCCGAGGGTGTAGATCACGCCGCCCGTCGCGATCAGGACGAACGCGGCCACCCCGCCGTGCTGCAACAGCTGGGGGAAGACGAACACCGCGACCCAACCCAGGCCGAGGTAGCACGGCACCGACAGCCACGACGGTGCGGACGGCCAGGCGGTCTTCAGCGCGACGCCGGACAGGGCGCCGGCCCAGACGACCGCGAGTACCGCGATCGCCGCGACCCGGCTGAGCGTCAGCACCGCGATCGGGGTGTACGTGCCGGCGATGAACACGAAGATCATCGAGTGGTCGAGGCGCTTCATGATCGCGTGGGCGCGCGGCGACCAGTGCACGCGGTGATAGAGCGCCGACGTGCCGAAGAGCATCGTGACGGTCAACGCGTAGATCGTCGTCGGCCAGCCCGCATGCGCACCACGAACCGCGAACGCGACCACGAACAGGACGACGCCGGTGATGATCGAGGTGCCCGCGGCGTAGGTGTGCAACCAGCCTCGCAGCCGCGGCTTGAGGTCGACGAGGCCGCGGACGACGGCGTCACCGATGGTGTCGGTCGACCGGGGCGAAGCGCTCGTCATCCGATGAGGTTACCGACCCGTAGGTTCGAAGGCGCTGTGAAGCCGATGAACGGCAAACAGCGATATGGTGACTCGACGTGGGAGTACGCGACGCGGTCTACTCCGTCTACGAGCGCCGGTTGCGGTCGCATCTCGACGGTCTGCCTGTGCCGCGCCACGTCGCGATCATGCTGGACGGCAACCGCCGGTGGGCCCGAGCGGCCGGATTCGACGACGTCACTCACGGCCACGTCGTCGGCGCCCGGCACATCACGAACCTGCTCGACTGGTGCACCGAAGCCGGCGTCGAGCACGTCACGTTGTGGCTGCTCTCGACCGACAACCTCTCGCGTCCGGCTGAGGAACTCGACCCGTTGCTCGGCATCATCGCGGGCGTCGCTCGAGAACTGTCGGCCAAGGGACGGCCGTGGCGCGTCAACGCGGTCGGCGCCCTCGACCTGCTGCCCGAAGAGACCGCGACCGCTCTCAAGGCCGCCGAGGAGAGCACTGCCGATCGCACCGGCCTGACCGTCAACATCGCCGTCGGTTACGGCGGCCGGCGCGAGATCGCCGACGCGGTCCGCTCGCTGCTGCAGGAGCACGCGGCGTCGGGCACCTCGATCGAGGAACTGGCCGAGATCCTCGATGTCGACCACATCGCCGAACATCTCTACACCAAGGGCCAGCCCGATCCCGACCTGGTGATCCGGACGTCCGGTGAGCAGCGGCTGTCGGGCTTTCTGCTGTGGCAGTCAGTCCATTCCGAGTTCTATTTCTGCGATGCGCTGTGGCCCGATTTCCGCAAGATCGACTTCTTGCGAGCCTTGCGCGACTACGGATTGCGCCAGCGCCGTTACGGAAACTAACTGTTCATGTGATTTACGCGTGCCTTCCCCTACGCTGACCGCTTGAGGACGTAGCGTCCGGATCAGCGAGCCGACCGGATCGGCTCGCGGCCGGGAGGTCCCGACGATGCTGGATCATCAGCAGGGGGCCGGTCGTGCCCCTCGCGGGCAGACCGGATCCCTTATAGCGCTGAGAAATCGGAGCCGTTGATGACTGCTGCCGTTCCCGCCGACAACCCGGAATCCCCCCAGCTTCGGACGTTCGTGCTGGACACCTCCGTGCTGTTGTCCGACCCGGGTGCACTCGGACGATTCGCCGAACACGAAGTCGTCCTGCCCCTGGTCGTGATCAGCGAACTGGAAGGCAAGCGCCACCACCCCGAGCTGGGCTGGTTCGCCCGGCAGACCCTGCGGGTCCTGGACGAGCTGCGCATCACCCACGGTCGCCTCGACGCACCGGTGCCGATCGGCGACGCCGGCGGAACGCTGCACGTCGAGCTGAACCACTCCGACCTCTCGTCGCTGCCCGCGGGGTTCCGGGTCGACAGCAACGACTCGCGCATCCTGGCCGTCTCGCTGAACCTGGCGGCCGAGGGCCGCAACGTCACGCTGGTGACCAAGGACATGCCGCTGCGGGTCAAGGCGGCCGCGGTGGGCCTGCCGGCGGACGAGTACCGGCTGCACCCGGCGATCGATCTGGGCTGGACGGGCATGTCCGAGCTGGACGTCCCGGTCGAGACCGTCGATGCGCTCTACGAGGGCGAGCCGGTCGACCTGGCCGAGCGGCCCGAGTTCGCCGGCGTCGCCGACGAGCCCTGCCACACGGGACTGGTGCTGCACTCGGCCCGTGGTTCGGCGCTGGCCCGCATCACGCCTGACAAGCAGGTGACCCTCGTCCGCGGCGATCGTGACGTGTTCGGGCTGCGGGGCCGTTCGGCCGAGCAGCGCATCGCGCTGGACCTGCTGCTCGACCCCGAGATCGGCATCGTCTCGCTCGGTGGCCGCGCCGGAACCGGCAAGTCGGCGCTGGCGCTGTGCGCCGGGCTCGAGGCCGTGCTGGAGCGGCGCGCGCACAAGCGGGTCGTCGTGTTCCGCCCGCTGTTCGCGGTCGGCGGCCAGGAGCTCGGCTACCTGCCCGGCAGCGAGAACGAGAAGATGGCGCCGTGGGCCCAGGCCGTCTTCGACACGCTCGGCGCGCTGGTGTCGGCCGACGTGATGGACGAGATCATGGACCGCGGGATGCTCGAAGTGCTGCCGCTGACCCACATCCGCGGGCCGGTCGCTGCACGACTCGTTCGTGATCGTCGACGAGGCGCAGTCGCTCGAACGCAACGTGCTGCTGACCGTGCTCTCGCGCATCGGCTCGGGCTCGCGGGTCGTCCTGACCCACGACGTCGCCCAGCGCGACAACCTGCGCGTCGGCCGCCACGACGGCATCGCCGCGGTGATCGAGGCGCTGCGCGGGCACCCGCTGTTCGCCCACGTCACGCTGTCGCGCTCGGAGCGCTCGCCCATCGCGGCCTTGGTCACAGAGATGCTCGAGGATCTTCCGCTGTAGCGAGCGGCGCGGATAGCGTCGGGCTGGATACGGGCCCGGCGCTATCGTGAGCCGGACCGTTCGAGCTGAGGAGCACTCGATGAGTTCTGCTGCGCTGTCGTCACCACGCCGGATCGTCCTGGCCGACCTGCTGCCGGGGTCGCTCGCGCGCGACGTCGTCCTGGTCGCGGCCGGCGCCGGGCTGACCGGGCTGGCCGCGCAGATCTCGATCCACACGTCGCTCACGCCGGTGCCGTTCACGCTGCAGACCGCGGCGGTGCTGCTGACCGGCGCGGCGCTCGGCACCGTCCGCGGACTGCTGTCGATCCTGCTGTACCTCGTGGCTGGCGTGGTCGGGGTGCCGTGGTTCGCCAACGCCTCGTCGGGGTGGCACAACAACCCGTCCTTCGGCTACATCATCGGCTTCGTGGTGGCCGCCGGCGTCGTCGGTGAGCTGGCCCGCCGCGGCAACGACCGCACCATCACGTCGACGATCGGCCTGCTCGTGGTCGGCGACGCGATCCTGCTGGCCATCGGCACCGTGTACCTGGCCAGGACCTGCACGTGTCGGCGGCCAAGGCGATCAGCCTGGGCGTCACGCCGTTCCTGATCGGCGACGCCATCAAGCTGGGCGTGGTCGCCCTGCTGCTTCCTGCCACCTGGAAGCTCGTCCGCAAGTAACGCTCCCACTTTGGGACGGATAACCGCACCGAGCGCGGTTATCCGTCCCAGAGTTGTATCTGGGGGCGGGTGGCGCGCTCTTTCACGGCATGGGGGTCGTCCGCGCTCGTGCTGGCGGCGGCGCTCTGGGGCGTCGCGACCACTGGTACCAAGTACGCGCTGGGCGGCTTCGCTCCGCTGATGCTGCTAGCCGTCGAGCTGACCGCGGCGACCGATCGCGCTGTGGATCGGGCTGCTGCTGCGGGGCTACCGGCCGCCTCCGTCGTGGCGGATCGCGTTCGTGCTCGGCCTGCTCGAACCCGCGCTCGCCTACGTCGCCGAGACGTTCGGCCTCGACCGCACGAGCGCCGCCAATGCCTCGCTGATCTTCGGGCTCGAGTCGACGCTCGTCGTGATCTTGGCCGCGATCTTCCTGCACGAGCGGATCACCGCCCCGCTCGGCCTGTCGGTGGTCGCCGGCCTGCTCGGACTGGCCGCGGTCGAGGGGATCGCAACGCTGAGCGCGCCTCGTCCGGGCGACGGGCTGATCCTGGCCGGGGCGGTCAGCGCGGCGCTGTACACGATCATCGCCCGCGGCTCGGGCCAGGAGTCCGACCCGCTCGGCCTGACCGCGCACCAGTTCGCGTTCGCGACCTTGCTGATCGTCCCGGTGGCGCTGAGCGCCTGGGCCGGCGGTGACGAGGCGGTGCCGACGCAGGTCGCGCCGCGGTTCTGGCTCGTGGCCGTGCTCGTCGGCGATCCTCGGCTTCGGTGCCAGCTTCATCCTCTACAACTGGGCGATCGAGTTCGATCGAGGCGGGCGCGGCCGGTGTGATCATCAACCTGATTCCGGCGTTCACGCTGATCAGCGCCGTCGGCTGGCTGGGCGAGTCGCTGACCGAGACGAGGATCGCCGGGGCGGCCCTGATCGCGGTGTCGGTGGCGATCTTCAGCTGGACCGAGCTGCGTCCCGAACCGATGCTGATCGGCGCGCCGCTGTCGCTGGGCTTCGACCCGGCCGATCACGCACTGCCGTCGGCCGAGAGGTCGTTGTAGCGCTCGCGCAGTTCTCGCTTGAGCAGCTTGCCGCTCGGGTTCTTCGGCAGGGCGTCGACGATCACGACGTGCTTGGGCGTCTTGAAGCCGGCCAGTCGCTCGCGGCAGTGCGCGATCACGTCATCCGGACGGTCACGTCCGCGCCCGGACGGGCGACGACCGCGGCGACCACCGTCTCGACCCAGCGCGGATCGGGGATGCCGAACACGGCGACCTCGGCCACCCCGTCGGCGGCGTAGATGACCTCTTCGACCTCACGGCTGGCCACGTTCTCGCCGCCGCTCTTGATCACGTCCTTCTTGCGGTCGACGACGGTGAGGTAGCCGTCGGCGTCGAGCACGCCCGAGATCGCCCGAGTGGAACCATCCGCTGCGAAACGCCTCGATCGTCTTGTCGTCCTGCTTGTAGTAGCCCAGCGTGGCGTGCGGCGACGCGGTGCACGATCTCGCCGACGGTCCCGACCGGCACCGGCTGGTCGTCGTCGTCGACCACGCGCGTCTCGACGTTGAGCCCGGCGCGTCCGGCCGACCCGGCGTGCTCGAGCTGCTCGTGCGGGCGCAGGATCGTGGCCAGCGGGCGCCATCTCGGTCTGCCCGTAGAAGTTCCAGAACTGCACGTCGGGCAGCCGGCGGCGCAGCTCGTGCAGCACCTCGACCGGCATCGGCGACGCCCCGTAGTAGCCCTTGCGCAGCGACGAGAGGTCGGCGCCGTCGAAGTCGGGGCAGCGCAGCAGACCGATCCACACCGTCGGCGGCGCGAAGAACTTGGTGATCTTCTCGCTCTCGAACAGCCGCAGCAGCGTGGCCGGGTCGGGCCCGCGCGCGATCACGCTGGTCGCGCCGAGCATCACGTCCGGGCCGAGGAAGCAGTCCAGCTGGGCGCAGTGGTACAGCGGCAGCGAGTGCAGTTCGACGTCGTCGACCGACATCTCGCCGTCGATGATGCAGGTGGCGTACTCCCACAGCAGCGACCGGCTCGACAGCAGGGCGCCCTTGGGACGCGACTCGGTGCCGCTCGTGTACATCAGCCGGATCGGCTCGTCATCGGCGACGAGGCGGGGCTCGGCCGATCCCGTCGAAGCGCAGCCACTCGTCGACGTCGTCCCAGTCCGCGCCGTCGCCCAGCGCGATGTGCCGCCTGATCCGCGGCGGCTGCGCGAGCGAACCGACGGCCTTGTCGGCGACGGCGACGAGCGCATCCTCGACGACGAAGGCCGTCGCCTGGCAGTGATCGAGGATGTAGGCGATCTCGTCGGCGCCCAGCATGAAGTTGATCGGCACGAGGATCACGCCGGCCCGCGCCGACGCGAACGACAGCACGGCGAACTGCCAGCAGTTGTGCGACAGGATGGCCAGCCGGTCGCCGGCCGCCAACCCCGCGTCGGCAGATCGCGGCGTACGTCCGGTCGATCGTGGCCTCGAACTCGGCGAAGGTCAGCCGGACGTCGCCGTCGACGATCGCGATCTTGTCCGGGTAGCGCAGCGCCGAGCGACGCGGCAGATCACCCAGAGCCTGGCTGCGAGCGACGGCGGTCACAACCCCGACTCTAAGCCGCGCCGACTTGGGAGTGATAGCGGTCTCTAGGACCTGAATCGCTCCCCGATCGAGTCAGGTCGCGGGGTGCGTCATCGACAGGACGTCGAGCACCTGGTCGAGCTTCTCCTCGCTCAATGCCGAGGGGACGTGGCCGCGCTCGATCACGACCTCGCGGATCGTCTTGCGCTCGGCCAGCGCCTGCTTGGCGATCTTGGCCGCCTCGTCGTAACCGACGTAGTGGTTCAGCGGCGTGACGATCGCCGGCGACGACTCGGCGTACTCGAGGCAGCGCTCGACGTTCGCCTCGATGCCGTCGATGCAGCGCTCGGCGAACACCCGCGAGACGTTGGCGATCAGCCGGATCGACTCGAGCACGTTGCGAGCGATCACCGGGAGCATGACGTTCAGTTCGAAGTTGCCGGTCGCGCCGCCGAAGGCCACCGCCCCGTCGTTGCCGATCACCTGGGCGACGACCTGCGCCACGGCCTCGCACAGCACCGGATTGACCTTGCCGGGCATGATCGACGAGCCGGGCTGCAGGTCGGGCAGGTAGATCTCGGTCAGGCCGGTACGCGGACCCGAGCCCATCCAGCGGATGTCGTTGCTGATCTTGTAGAGGCCGACCGCGATCGTCTTGAGCGCGCCCGACAGCTCGACCAGCCCGTCGCGTGCGCCCTGGGCCTCGAAATGGTTGCGGGCCTCGGTGAGCGGCAAGCCGGTCTCGGACGAGATGAGCGCGATGACCTCGGCCGCGAACCCGGCCGGGGCGTTGATGCCGGTGCCGACCGCGGTGCCGCCGAGGGGCAGCTCGGCCACGCGGGGCAGGACGGCGTTGAGCCGCTCGACGCCGTAGCGCACCTGCGCGGCATAGCCCGCGAACTCCTGGCCGAGGGTCACGGGCGTCGCGTCCATGAGGTGCGTGCGGCCGGACTTGACGACGGTGGCGAACTCGCCCGCCTTGCCCTCGAGGGACGCCGCCAGCTGGTCCAGGGCGGGGATCAGATCGCCGACCACCGCCTTGGTCGCGGCCACGTGGATGGCCGACGGGAACTGGTCGTTGGACGACAGCGGGTCGTTGACGTCGTCGTTCGGATGTACAGACGTGCCGAGCCGCTCGGCGGCCAGCGAGGCCAGTACCTCGTTGGTGTTCATGTTCGACGACGTGCCCGAGCCGGTCTGGAACACGTCGATCGGGAACTCGGCGTCCCAGTCGCCCCGGGCGACCTCGACCGCGACGGCCGCGATGGCGTCGGCCTTGGTCTGGTCGAGCAGGCCCCGCTTGGCCCGTACGCGCGCGCCGGCGCCCTTGATCAGGGCCAGGCCGGCGATCAGCTCGCGCTCGATCGGCTGGCCCGAGATCGGGAAGTTCTCGACCGCGCGCTGCGTCTGGGCCCGCCATTTGGCGTCCTTGGGGACGCGGACGTCGCCCATCGAGTCCTTCTCGATGCGGTATTCGCTGGCGTCGCTGGTCATACGGGTCTCTCCTCGGCGTCGAGTGGAACGGCCAGTCGAGACTAGGACGCCAACTCCGTGACGGCGACAGAACGTGGGAAAGCCCGCACTGATCCGAGGATCACGACCGACGCGACCAGCGAGGTGATCGCGCCGACGACGGTCAGCTCACGCAGCAGGCCGTGGCTCACCAGGATGCCGCCGAGCAGCGCGCCGCCGCCGATGCCGATCTGGAACGCGACGACGTAGACGGCGGACGCGGTGTCCTGGACGGCCGGCGCCACCCGGATCACGGCGGTCTGCAAGGCGACCGGCGTGGCCACGGCGGCGACGCCCCAGATGAGCACGCCGATGATCGTGAACACGACGCCGACCCGGAACGTCAGGATGATCAACGCGACGCAGATGCCGACCGCGGCGATCATGGCCGCGCGCCGCGGCAACCGGTCGGCGATCGTCGAGACGACCAGGTTGCCGGCTACGCCCGCCGCGCCGTATGCGAGCAGGACGGTGGCCAGCGCGATGCCGTGCAGGCCCGAGTCGCGCTGCACGATCAGCGAGACGTAGGTGTAGGCCGTGAACGTCCCGATGACCAGGACGAGGGTGGTGACGCACACGATCGCCAACAAGCGGTTGCGCAGGACGCCCGGAATCGCCTTCAGCGCGGCGATCCCGCCGACCGCGTCCGGCTCGGCCTCGAGCACCGGCAGCAGCCGGAAGACGGCGACCAGGGCCGCCACCCCGGCCAGCCCGACGATCGCCAGCGCGGCCCGCCAGCCGAGCAGGTTGCCGATCGCCGTGGCCAGCGGCGTGCCGAGGACGATCGCGAGCGACGTGCCGCCGAAGACGATCCCGGTGCCCTTGGCCGAGCGTCCTGGCCCGGCCAAGCGGCTGGCCACCGGGATCACGATCGACCAGAACACCCCGTGGGCGAGCGCGCAGAGCAGCCGGGCGGCGACCAGCCACACGTAGGTGGGGGCGATCGACGTGGCGAGCTGCGACACGGCGAACATGCCGACGAGGACGTACATCAGGGTGTTGCGCCGTACGTGCACGGTCAGCGCGGTCAGCGGGATGGCGCTCAGCCCGGCGACGGCGGCGTAGATCGTCAGCAGCAGGCCGATCTGCGAGTCGCTGACGTGCAGCCCGTGGGCCATCTGCGGCAAGAGCCCGATCGGTAACGTCTCGGCCGTGACGTAACAGAACGAGGCCGCGCCGAGAGCGACGAGCGCTCCGAGGGAGCGGCCGGTCACCGGACGGGTGGGTGTCAGTACCACGGAATCAGAATATACTCGGTCAGCGAGTAAATAAGGAGCCCGGGCGAGAATGAGTGAAGGTTCACGGGGACTGGATCTGCTGACGCTCGTCCACCGGCACCCGGGAATCACCCGCGCCGAGGCGGCCCGGCGGCTCGGCATCGGCAGCGGGCAGGCGACCGAGATCACCAGCCGGCTGGTCGGCGACGAGTTGATCGACGAGTTGCCGTCGGCGCCCACCGGCGCGCGCGGGCGCCCGAGCACGGTGCTCGTCGCGCATGGGGCGGGTCCGCTGGTGCTGTGCGTCGCGCTCGATCACGAGAGTTGGCAGGTGTCCGTCGTCGGGGTCGGTTCCGAGATCGTCGACTCGCGGCACGGATCACACGACCGGCAGGTCGAACCGACCCTGGCCGCGATCGGTGAAGCCGCCACGTCGTTGCGTCGCGCCTACCGTAAGCGGATCCGGGCCACCGCCGTGTCGGTACCCGGAACGGTCCGCGACGACGTCGTGCTGCAGGCGGCCGGCATCGGATGGACGGACGTCTCAGTGGCCTCGTTGCGTCCGCGTCGGTCGAAGTTGCCGTTCGTCGTGGGCAACGACGCCAGCTTTGCGGCTCTGGGCGAGGCCCGGCGGGGTGTCGGCCTCGGCGTGCGCTCGATGCTGCACCTGTACTTCGACTCTGGCCTCGGTGGTGCGCTCGTCGAGGACGGCCGGCTGATCACCGGCGCCTCCGGCAATGCCGGCGAGTTCGGTCATCTGCCCTTCGGTGATCCCAACCGTGTGTGCCCCTGCGGCGCGCGCGGCTGCTGGAACACCTCGATCGACGGGTCGGCTCTCGCCCGCAATCTGGGCCGCCCGGCGCCGGTCGAGGGATCGAGCTTCATGGCGCGCGTGATCGAGGCCGGACGCGGGGGCGACGCCGACGCGGTTCTTGCCCTCGAACCGATCGCCACGGCGGTGGGACGGGGCATCGCCGGGCTGGTGAACGCGCTCGACCCCGCGCTGATCAGCGTGAGCGGGCACGGTGGCCGGCTGCTCGACTGGCCGGGGCGGCCGCTCGAACGAGGCTTCCTCGAGGGGCTGATGGATTCGCAGCGCCGGACCCCGCCGCCCCTGGTCGTCGGCGCACTCGGCTCGGACGCCCCGCTGATCGGCGCGGCCGAAGAATGCTTCGACCGCGTGCTGACTCCGGCCCAGTTGGCGCTGTGGAGCGTCCGCTGATCGCTCTCCGCCGGGCGCGAGTGGCCGAATTTCGCGCGAGTGGCCGCACCTACGTGACCACTCGCGCCTGAATCGGCCACTCGCCGAAGCGGTTGGAGCGGTCGGAGCGGTGCGAGCGTGGCGGTCAGCGCGGCGGGTACTGCTGCTCGGTCTCGGGGGGCGCGCTGGAGTGGACGGGCGGGCCCTGCGGGTAGCCCGGGGGCGGTCCCTGGGGTGGGCCCTGCGGGTAGCCGGGAGGCGGACCCTGCGGCGGTCCCTGTTGGTAGCCGGGGGGCGGTCCCTGCGGCGGGAACTGCATCGGTGCCGGCTGGGGCGGCGGCTGCACCGCCTGCGGCGAGGCGGGCGAACCGCCGGGCTGTCCGTAGCCGAGCTGGATCGCGGTCTGCTTCGCGGCCTCGGTGACCGGGATCGCGACGACCGCGGTGCCGTAGGCGCAGATCTCGGTCCAGGTGTCACCCATCTCGGACGTGTCGAAGCGCATGCCGATCACCGCGTTGCCGCCGCGGGCACGCGCCGAGTCGAGCATGCGGCTCATGACCTCGTTGCGGCTGTTGATCAGGTTCTCGGTCATGCCCTTGAGCTCGCCACCGGCCAGCGACTTGAGCCCGGCTCCGAACTGCGAAAAGACGTTGCGCGAACGGACGGTGAGCCCGAAGACCTCGCCGCACACGCGTTGGATCTCCCACCCGGGGATGTCATTGGTCGTGACCACCAGCATCGGACGCGCTCCTCAGTTTCGGTTCAGTTCCGGTCGAAGTCCACCGCGGAGTATGCACGCAGTTTGCCCAGTTGATGTACAGAATCGATCAAGCGAATGGTGCCGGACTTGGATCGCATGACGATCGACGACGTCTGCACCGAGTCGGCGTAGTACCGGGCGCCCCGCAGCAGGTCGCCGTCGGTGATCCCGGTCGCACAGAAGAAGATGTTCTGCCCGCTGACGAGGTCGGTGGTCGAGAGCACCCGATCGAGGTCGTGGCCGGCATCGAGGGCCTTGCGTCGTTCGGCCTCGTCCTTGGGCCACAGCTTGGCCTGGATCGAGCCGCCCATGCAGGCCAGCGCGGCGGCCGCGATGATCCCTTCCGGCGTCCCTCCGATGCCCAGGAGCAGATCGACGCCGGTGCCCGCGCGGGCAGCCGAGATCGCACCGGCCACGTCGCCGTCGCTGATGAAGCGGATGCGGGCGCCGGCCTCGCGGATCTCTTTGACGAGTTGATCGTGACGCGGCCGGTCGAGCACACAGACCGTGACGTCCTCGGGGTGACCACTCTTGGCCTTGGCCACGGCGCGGACGTTGTCGCCGACCGAGGCGTTGATGTCGATCACGCCGGCCGCCTCAGGACCGGTGGCGATCTTGTCCATGTAGAACACGGCCGACGGGTCGAACATGCTGCCCCGCTCGGCCACGGCGATCACTGCGACCGAGTTGGGCATGCCCTTGGCCATCAGCGTCGTCCCGTCGATGGGATCGACCGCGACATCGCACTCGGGGCCGGTGCCGTCGCCGACTTCCTCGCCGTTGTAGAGCATCGGCGCGTTGTCCTTCTCGCCCTCACCGATCACGACCGTGCCGCGCATCGACACCGTTCCGATCAGCTTGCGCATCGCATCGACCGCGGCGCCGTCCCCGCCGTTCTTGTCGCCGCGACCCACCCACCGGGCCGCGGCCATCGCGGCCGCCTCGGTGACACGCACCAACTCCAAGGCCAGGTTGCGATCGGGCGCCTCGCCACGAACGGCAAGGGCGGGCGGCATCTTGTTTGCGTCGCTCATGAAGGTGATCTCCAGCTCTGCACGGCAGGTGCGGGGGTCGATTGATCCCATCTTCGCAGAGCGGGCGCGTTCGCGGTGGTCGAGTGAGATGGCTCGCGGTCGGAAAAGGCTTACGGTTTCGGGTATTCGCCGCTAGTCATCGGCCGGTTCGCCCTCACGGGCGGCGATCGCCTCGTCGAGCCGGGTCGACGCGAGATCGAGCCAGCGCTGGCAGACGTCGGCCAGCACCTCGCCGCGCTCCCAGAGCGCCAGCGAAGCCTCGAGCGACTGGCCGCCGCTCTCGAGCTGCCGGACGATCTCGGCGAGTTCGGTGCGGGCGGCCTCGTAGGACGGTTCGGCGTCGGTCATGGTCGGGACAGCCTACTTCGGCCCAGCCGGGGTACGACGCGCATCGAACGCTCCGCCGGCGACCCGCACCCGAAGCTGACCGCTGGCGTCGTCGGGCGTACGGACGACCGTGCCGTCGGCGCGGGTGATCACCGCGTAACCCCGGTCGAGCGTGGCCTGCGGTGACAGCGACCGGACGCGGGCCCGGACGTGGTCGAGGTCGATGGCGCCCGCCGCGAGCAGGCCTCGGGTGCGGCGGGTCGACCGGTCGGCGAGGCGGATCGACCTCGTCGCGCTCGCGACCCAGCCGGAGTGGCACCGTCGCGCGCAGCCGCTCGGGCAGCCCGGCCATGAGCTGGGCCTCACCGTGGACGCGACGCTGGATGCACTGGCGAGCTCGCGCCCGCAGTTGCCGGACGAGTTCGTGCTCGGCGGCGAGATCGGGAACGATCCGCTTCGCGGCGTCAGTGGGCGTGGACGCCGCGAGGTCGGCGACGAGGTCGAGCAGCGGGGTGTCGGTCTCGTGGCCGATCGCGCTGACGATCGGTGTGCGCGCGGCACTGACGGTCCGGATCAGCGCCTCGTTGCTGAACGCGCAGCAGATCTTCGACGCTGCCGCCGCCGCGGGCGATGACGATCACCTCGACGGTGGGGTCGTCGTCGAGGCGCTTGATGGCCGCGTTGATCTCGACGACGGCCGACGGCCCCTGAACGGCCACGTTCTCGATGGCGAATCGCGCTCCCGGCGCCCGTCGCCGAACGTTCTCGACGACGTCGCGTTCGGCGGCGCTCGCCCGCCCGGTGATGAGGCCGATCTTGCCGGGCAGGAACGGCAGCCGCCGCTTGCGGTCGAGCGCGAACACGCCTTCGGCGGCGAGCAGCCGCTTGAGCCGTTCGACCGCGGCCAGCAGCTCACCGAGCCCGACCAGCCGCACCTGGGTCGCCCGCAGGCTGAGCGTCCCCCGTTCGATCCAGAAGTCGGGACGGGCGCGCAAGATCACCCGTGAGCCCTCGGTGATCGAATCGGTCAGCATCCCGCGCGGGCAGGTGACGGTCAGCGAGATGTTGGCATCGGTGTCGCGCAGGGTCAGGAACTGGGTCGTGACGCCGGGCCGCTTGGTCAGTTGCGCGATCTGCCCCTCGACCCAGATCTCGCCGAGCCGCGCGACCCACTTGCCGATCTCCTGGGCGACGACCCGGACGGGCAGCGGGTGTTCGGGGGAGTTGTCGAGGGCCAACCGCTCAGCCTTCGGAGGCCGGCGGGATCGAGAACCCCTCGAGGTCGGGCAGCTCGTCCAGGGCCGCCTCGATCGGGTCGTCAGCCGGCTCGTCGAACGCGGCCTCGTCGAACGCGGACGGCTTGCGCTTGGCCGACGTCACCCGGGTCGAGGACGTTGCCTTGGCGGGTTTGGCGCGCTTTCCGGCCGCTTTGACCGGTGCTTTGCTCGACTTGACCGCGTCTTTGCCCGACTTGGGCAGTGGCGCCGCCGGCGGGATGTCGGCCACGTCCGCGACCACCGCGAGCTCGGCGACGAGCAGGTCGTCGTCGGGTTCGTCGTCGAACGGCGGGGGTACCGGGGGCTCGTCGTCGTCGAAACGGGCCCAGCTCGGCGGTTCGTCCGGAGCACCCCGCAGCTGGCTCAGGAACTCGTCGCCCTTCGCGGTGAGCGTCGCGTAGCGCTGCTGTGCGCGCAGGGACAGCTGCAGTGCGGTGCTGACGGCGAGCACCGGCAGTTCGAGGGCGCGATCGGGCAGGCTGCGTTCGCCGTCGACGACTGTGGCGACGAGTCCGAGGGCGGCCCGGACCGGACCTGGGAGTTGAGGCATACGCCCAGCCTGCCTCATCCCGTCGATCCGTACCATCGTGGTATGTCGTTGCCGCAGCCCGAGCCCTCACCGTCCACGGCTGTGTCCGCCCCCGGCGCGGTCGCCGCGTCGCCCAAGCGGGTGCTGCTGGCGACGCCGCGCGGCTACTGCGCAGGCGTCGATCGCGCCGTGCAGACCGTCGAGAACGCGCTGGACCTGTACGGCGCTCCTGTGTACGTCCGCAAGCAGATCGTCCACAACCTGCACGTCGTCCAGACGCTCGAGGCGCGAGGCGCGATCTTCGTCGAAGAGACCGACGAGGTGCCCGAGGGCGCGACGGTCGTCTTCTCGGCCCACGGCGTGGCGCCGGAGGTGCACGAAGAGGCGGCGGCCCGACGGTTGCGCACGATCGACGCCACCTGCCCGCTGGTGACGAAGGTGCACCAGGAGGCGCGGCGCTTCGCGGCGGACGACATGGACATTCTGCTGATCGGCCACGAGGGCCACGAGGAGGTCGTCGGCACCAGTGGCGAGGCGCCTGAGCACGTGCACCTCGTCGACGGCGTGGCCGGCGCGGCCGAGGTCGAGGTGCGCGATCCGTCGCGGGTCGTCTGGCTGTCGCAGACCACGCTGTCGGTCGACGAGACGCTCGAGACGGTCGACGCGCTGCGCGAGCGGTTCCCGATGCTGCAGTCGCCGCCGTCCGACGACATCTGCTACGCGACGCAGAACCGGCAGGGCGCGGTGAAGGTGATCGCGCCCGACGTCGAGCTGTTCCTGGTCGTCGGCTCGTCGAACTCGTCGAACTCGGTGCGGATGGTCGAGGTCGCGTTGTCGGCGGGAGCCAAGGCGGCGCACCTGGTCGAGAACGTGGCCGCGATCGACGAGTCGTGGCTCGACGGCGTGGCCACGGTCGGGCTGTCTTCGGGCGCGTCCGTGCCCGAGATCCTGGTGCGCGAGGTGGCTGCGTGGCTGGCCGCGCGGGGCTACGGAGATCAGCAAGAGGTCACCCACACCGAGGAGCGGCTGACGTTCGCCCTGCCGCAGGAGTTGCGGCGTGATCTTCGGGCCGCCGCGCAGAAGTAGCGCTGCTACTTGCGGATGACCATCCGCACACCGGCGACGATCAGCACGATCGCAGTGGCGCCGGCGATCGCGGGGAAGCCGTAGACCAGCCAGTTGGCGGCGGCGTCGACCAGCAGGGCGCGCTTGTTGCTCGAGCCGTGCAGGTGGACGTAGAGGTTTGCGGCCTGATCCGAGCGCGTAGACGATCGGCGGGGCGATGACGATCGGGAACATCGCGCTGCGGCGCACGATCAGGATCGCGACCGCTGACGCGATGACCAGGCTGATGTTGAATCCGCCCTTGAGCGACGCGCCGCCGATGAGGTCGATGACGCCGCCGATGCCCGCGATCACCAGCAGGACCAGCAATGCGGCCCAGCTCGCCACGCCGCGTTCGCGGGCGGCCGGGCGGCGACGGTCGGGTCCGTCGAACGGGATCTGCTGGACGCGTCGCTCGGCGTGCGCCGGTCGCTGGACGTCGACGTGCGTGGCCTGCGTCCAGTCGTCGGCGAGTCGTAGTCGGCCGCGTTGTAGCTGGCGTTGTAGTTGGCGTTGTGGCCGGCGTTGTAGTTGGCCGAAGAGTTCCATCCGGGGGACGAATCCCAGCCGCCCGATCCGGGGCCGACACCGTGGGGCGGAGCCTGGACCACGGTGGGACTCCTTTCGTCGACGCACACGAACCTGCGACAGCGTGACGTTCCGACGCAACGCCGGTTCGTCTGGACGGATCGAAGTCACCAGATTACCGGTCGCGCCTGCCCCAGAGCGGGCATGACCCTCCCGGAACTCTCAGAAATGCGTGGCCGTCTTCAGTTGCCCACAGCTTCGCCGGTGATGAGTTCGGCCTGGCCCGGGATCACCCGTTGCTTGGTCAGCGAGACCACCCGCTGGTCGGCGTATTCCGGCGCTTGGGTCGTACGGGGCGATTCGGTGACCTGGTCGGGGACCTTGAGCTCGGTGCCCGGTTCGACGACGCCGAGGTCGCCCATCTTGCGGGCGGTGACGAACACCCGACTCTCGAGCGAGGACACCGCGTTGTTGTACGAGCCGACCGCGCTGCCCAGCGCCCGGCCGAGCTTGTCGATGTGGCCGCCCATCGTCGAGAGCCGGGTGTAGAGGTCGCGGCCGAGCTTGTGCACCTCGGCCGCGTTGGCCGCCAGCGCCTCTTGCCGCCACGTGTAGGCGACCGTGCGCAGCAGGGCGATCAACGTGGATGGCGTGGCCAGCACGATGTTGCGTTCGAAGGCGCGCTCCATCAGCGAGGGGTCTTCACGCAACGCCGCGTCGAGGAACGCGTCGGCCGGGCACGAAGCAGACGACGAACTCCGGCGTCGGGTCGAAGCGTTGCCAGTAGGCCTTGGCCGAGAGCTGGTCGATGTGATCGCGCAGATGACGGGCATGCGCCTTGAGCCGCGCCGCCCGGGTGACGTCGTCCTTGGCCTCCATCGCCTCGAGGTAGCCGGCGAACGCGACCTTGGAGTCGACGACGACGTTCTTGCCGCCGACCAGCTTGACCACGAGGTCGGGGCGGACCCGGCCGTCTTCGCCCGAGACCGACTCCTGGGTGACGTAGTCGACGTGCTCGGTCATGCCCGCCGCCTCGACGGTGCGTTCGAGCTGCAGCTCGCCCCATCGGCCGCGGACCTGCGGGGCGCGCAGGGCGGTGACCAGCTGGGCCGTCTCGGTGCGCAGCTGCTCGGACGAGGTGCGCATGCCCAGTCAGGTTCTCGCGCAGCGCGGCGTCGGCCTCGCCGCGCAGGCGCTCGGATTCGGCCAGCTGCCGTTGCACGAGGTTCAGTGACTCGCGTAGCGGTTCGACCATCGTCTCGATCGCCTGCTGGCGCTTCTCGAGGTCGCCGTCGGCCACTGCTCGGGCGTGGGTAAGCTTCGAGTCGGCCTGGGCCTGGAGCGCCGCCGAGTTGCGGGCCAGCGCCTCGGCGGCCAGCGAACCGAACGTCTCACGCAGC
The DNA here is from genome assembly GCA_963708805.1 of uncultured Actinomycetes bacterium. Lineage (GTDB taxonomy): Bacteria > Actinomycetota > Actinomycetes > Mycobacteriales > Jatrophihabitantaceae > CAVPUA01. Next base: position 116,806 of record CAVPUA010000001.1, read on the forward strand.
TGCACCTCGGTGCGCTGGGCGTTCTCGGCCCGCTCGGCGGCGGACGCGCGTTCGGCGTCGAGCACCGCCTGCAGCCGGGCGGCCTCGGTGAGGGCGGCCTGGGTGGCGGCGTCGGCGTGCCGCGAGGACGCGTCGGCCCGGCGGGCGGCCGCCAGCCAGCCCACCGCGAGCCCGGCGGCGAGCGTGACGAGTGCGATCAGAACGTTCATGAACCGATGCTGACACCGGCTTCCGACAATTTCTGGACCGACACGTGTGCCGCTGGCCCTAGACTTGCCGCACGTGGCCCTCACCATCGGAATCGTCGGACTGCCCAACGTCGGCAAATCGACCCTGTTCAACGCGCTGACCAAGAACGACGTCCTCGCGGCCAACTACCCGTTCGCGACGATCGAGCCCAACGTCGGCGTCGTCGGGGTGCCCGATCCGCGCCTGGGCGTCCTGGCCGAGATCTTCGATTCGGCCAAGATCATTCCGGCCACGGTGTCGTTCGTCGACATCGCCGGCATCGTCAAGGGCGCCTCCGAGGGCGCCGGGCTGGGCAACAAGTTCCTGGCCAACATCCGCGAGGCCGACGCGATCTGCCAGGTGATCCGCGCGTTCTCCGACCCGGACGTCGTGCACGTCGAGGGCGTCGTCTCGCCGGCCAGCGACATCGAGACGATCAACACCGAGCTGATCCTGGCCGACCTGCAGACCGTCGAGAAGGCGATCCCTCGCTTGCAGAAGGAGGTACGGCTGCACAAGGACCGCGCGCCGATTCTTGCCGAGGTCGAGGCGGCCGAGAAGGCGCTCAGCGACGGGCAGACGATCTTCGCGGCCGGCCTCGACCGCGAGCTGCTGCGCGAGCTGTCTCTGCTGACGGCCAAGCCGTTCCTCTATGTCTTCAACGTCGATCCGGACGAGGTGTCGGACCCGGCGTTCACGGCCGGCCTGCGCGAGCTCGTCGCCCCGGCCGACGCGATCTTCATGGACGCCAAGACCGAGTCCGAGCTGATCGAGCTCCCCGACGACGAAGCGCTCGAACTGCTGCAGTCGATGGGGCAGGAGGAGTCCGGCCTCGATCAACTCGCGCGCATCGGCTTCGACACGCTCGGGCTGCAGACCTATCTCACCGCGGGGCCGAAAGAGGCACGGGCCTGGACGATCCGCAAGGGCGCGACCGCCCCGCAGGCGGCCGGCGTGATCCACACCGACTTCGAGCGCGGCTTCATCAAGGCCGAGGTCGTGTCGTACGACGACCTGGTCGACGCCGGCTCGATGGACGAGGCGAAGGCACGCGGCAAGGTGCGCATCGAGGGCAAGGACTACGTCATGGCCGACGGCGACGTCGTCGAGTTCCGCTTCAACGTCTGACTGATCCGAGCAACTCAGAGGACCTGCCGGACCAATCGATCAGCTACGCAGGCGCCCACAACGACGGCCAGCGGGCGATCGGGCAGTGGGCGGGTTCAGCTCGCGCGTCGGGCGGCGGAACGCCGGCGCGCGGCGTTCAGCCGCTTGAGGCCGTCCGGGCTCGCCAGTCCTCGTACGGTCACGTCGGCGAGATGACGAACGACATCTTCGGGCGTGTAGTCGGTGTTGCGGTGCCATCGGACGACCGAGTTGATCGATCCCAGGATCGACAGCGCGGCGAGTTTGACGTCCACGTCCGCGCGAACCGAATTCTTTTCCTCACCTTCACGAAGAAGGTTTTCGAATATCAACTCGTAATCTTCGTAAACTTGTCGGATAGAAGTCCGCATGGCCGGTGGAAGAACGTGGATTTCGTGCATCAGGCCGACTCGGTGAATGTTCTTGCGGTTGTACTCGATGTGGGCCACGATCGCGGTTTCGAGCCGCTCCAGCGGGTCGCCGGGCCCAGCCACGATGTCTCGGATGTTGTCCATACCCTCTGAGGTGCTGGCCCGGACGACCTCGAACAGCAGCTCGTCCTTGGACGCGATGTAGTAGTAGAGGCTGCCCTTGAGCATGTTCATGCGGGCGGCTATCTCGTTCAGCGAGGCGGCGCGGTAGCCCTTTTCGTAGAAGACGATCGCGGCGACGTCGAGCAGTTCGGCCCAGCGCTCTTCCCGCGGTTTGCGCTCGCCGCGATACCGCTTGGGGGAGCGCCCGATCGGCTGACTCGCCACGTGGTCCTCCTCGGACCGCCCTCTCGGGGCGGAAGGTGAACTCTAGCAAGGCTCACCGAGGACCCGCGATCATCCCGTTTCTATCTGCGCACCAACCGTTTGTTTGACAGAAATACAATCTGTCTACCAAACGAATGGTTGACAGCGTTCGACAGCGAATCTAGGGTCGGCGCCCAGAGCCTGCGCCTGCATCCAACGCTCTTCTTCTCCTGGAACGGACCGCCAATGACCGCGACCTCACTGCTTCGTCTCAGACCGCGCCTCGTCGCCACCCTTGCGGTGTGCGCGGTGATCGGTTCGGCCCTGACCGCCTGCTCGAGTTCAGGTGGCAGCAAGTCGACGTCGAGCGGTTCCTCGTCCGCGTCGAGTGGCGCCAGCGATTGCGTCTCGACCGCGACCGCCGCCGTGAAGACCTACACCGCTCCGCTCAAGCCGGAGTTCCCGACCGGCAAGATCGACATCAGCTCGGTCACGGGCAAGACGCTGTGGTTCATCTCGCCGACCCAGGCGACGGGCTATGTCGCCGCGGTCACCACCGCGTTCACCGCCGCGGCCACGGCGGCCGGCCTCAAGTCGCAGATCTTCAACGGCAACGCCAAGCCCGACTTGTACAACCAGGGCATCGAGCAGGCGATTGCCTCGCATGCGGCAGCGATCGTCATCTACGCGATCAACCCGTCGTTGGTGCCGAACGCGCTGGCCGACGCCAAGAAGGCGAACATCCCCGTCTTCGCCGATGCGACGGGTGTGCCGACACCGACCGACGGCACGATCCGGGGGACGATCAGCGTCGACTTCGCCGCCGAAGGGACCCAACTGGCCAACTACGCGTTGATGACGACCGGCTGCAAGGTCAACGCCGCCGTCGCCTTCGACCCGAACCAGAAGGCCTTGACCTCGCAGGTCACCGCCATCAAGGCCCAGTTCGCCAAGGCCTGCCCCTCGACCTGCAAGGTCACCGACCTGTCGATGAGCCTGGCCACGATGGCCACGTCCCTGCAGTCGCAGACCTCGTCACTGCTGCTGCGCGATCCGACGATCAACCTCGTGATCTCGACGTTCGACTCGGCGGCGACGTACATGTCGCCGGCGGTCGCCACGGCCAATCTGAAGTTGATCGCCACCAACGGGCTGACCGCGAACCTCGACTCCGTCCGAACCGGTGGGACCCAGATCGCGGACGTGTCCTACCCGCCGGCCGAGTACAACGGCTGGATCCTCGTCGACCAGCTGCTGCGGGCGGCCACCAACCAGCCGCTGACCACCACCACGTTGCCACTGCAGCTCTTCGACAAGTCGAACATCCCGGCGACCGACGACTTCGCCACGCTGTGGCCGAACGTCGTCGGCTACCAGAGCAAGTTCACGACGGCCTGGGGGCTCTGAGTCCATGCCGCTCGCGCTCGAGCTCACCGGGCTGACGAAGTCGTTCGGCCCGGTGAAGGCCCTCACGGACGTGTCGTTCGATGTCCGGCCGGGCGAGGTGCACGGGCTGGTCGGTTCCAACGGCTCGGGCAAGTCGACGCTCGTCAAGATCCTCTCCGGCTATCACTCACCCAGTCGTGGTGGCCTCAAGGTCTGGGACGCCGACGTCGTCTTCCCGGTCTCGTCCTCGGATCTGCGCGGCATCGCGGTGATCCATCAGGATCTCGGCCTCGTCGAGCAGCTGTCGGTGACCGAGAACGTCGTCGCCAGCACGCGCTTCGGCACGAGCCGCGGTCGGCCGATCTCGTGGCGGCGGCAACGAGACCGCGTCCGTGACTTGCTGCGCGAACTCGACATCGACGTCGACCCGGCCGTCGACGTGGGGGAGCTGAGCCGGGGACAGCGCACGCTGGTGGCCGTCGCGCGAGCGATCTGCGAACTGCGCGCGACCAGTGGCGAGCAGCACCTGCTGATCACCGACGAGCCCACGTCGGCCTTGTCGAACGCCGAGGCGACCGCGCTGTGGGATCTCTTGCGCCGGGTGACCGGCAACGGCGGCGCGGCGTTGTTCATCAGCCATCACCTCAACGAGGTGCTCGAGATGTGCGACCGCGTGACCGTCCTGCGCGACGGCCGCGTGGTGATCACCGAGGACTGCGCCGGGCTGACCGAGGCCGACCTGATCACGGCGATGGTCGGAGTCAGCGACGTCGGCGAGCTCGACACCACGACGCCGGGGACGGCCCAACGTCGCGACGAGGTCGTACTGAGCGCGGCCGGACTGAACGGCGCCGGCCTGCAGGACGTGAGCTTCGACGTCCACGCGGGTGAGGTGCTGGGCATCACCGGTCTGCTCGGCATGGGCCAGGAGCTGCTGCCCGAGGTGATCGCCGGGCTGCGGCCGGATGTGGCCGGCACCATCTCGGTGGACGGACGGCACACGTCACCCGGTCATGCGCGCCGGGCCGGCATCGTGCTGGTTCCCGCTGAACGCCAGCGCGACGGACTCTGGCTCGACGGAACGGTGGCCGAGAACCTCGGCATAGTCCGCACGCGGTCCCTCGTCCGCGCCGGTGTCTACGCGCGCGGACGGGAACGCAGTCAGGCCGCCGAGTTGACCGAACGTTTCGACGTCCGGCCGCGCGACGTCCGCAAGCCGATCCGCAACCTCAGCGGCGGGAACCAGCAGAAGGTCCTGCTGGCCAAGTGGCTACAGCTCGATCCCCGCGTCGTTGTCCTGCACGAGCCGACCCAGGGCGTCGACGTCGCGGCCAAGCGCGACATCCACCGCCTGATCCGGGACTTCGCCGAGCGAACGCGCGCCGCGGTGTGCATCGTCTCGAGCGATCAGGACGAGGTGGCCGAGAACTGCGACCGGGTGCTGGTCGTGGCCCACGGCCGGATATCCGGCGAACTCCAACGAGGCGAACTGACGACGGAGAAATTCATGACCCTGGCCAGCGTGCCGCGATGAGCACCGACACCGCGTTGCCCGAATCGAGCACTCCGGTCGCGCCGCGTACCGCCGGCCGCCAGAGCGTCGCGCGCGTTCTGCTCGAGAAGTTCGGCCTGGTCGGCGTCCTGGTCCTGATGATCGTGATCTTCGCGATCGCGCTGCCCCACACCTTCCCGACCCAGACCAACCTGCGCATCACGCTGTCGGCCCAGTCGGTGACCTTGATGCTCGCGCTCGCGGTGACCCTTCCGCTGCGCGCGGGCGACTTCGATCTCTCGCTGAGCATGGTGATGGTCGGTTCGGCCGCGGTCATCGGCGAGCTGACCACCAAACATCACCTCGGATTGTTCCCGGCCATCGTCATCGCTCTGCTGGGATCGATGCTCGTCGGCGCGGTGAACGCGATCTTGATCGTCGGGGTCGGTGTCGACTCCTTCATCGCGACCCTCGGGATGATGACCTTCCTCGGCGGCGCGATCAACGGTTACACCGGTGGCCAGGCGATCAGCGGACTGCCCCACGGGCTGCGCACCATCGCCGACTCCGACTGGCTGTCGCTGCCGAGCATGGTCTTCATCGCGTGGATCTTCGCTGCGGTGCTCTGGTACGTCTACGAGTACACCCCGTTCGGCCGCAAGCTCCTCTTCACCGGGGGCAACCGCGATGCGGCCCGCCTGGCCGGGATCCGAGTCGCCCGAGTGCGCGCGACGGCGTTCATCGCCGCGGCGCTGATCAGCGGACTGGCCGGGATCCTGCTGGCCGGCGGGCTCGGTGCGGTCGACCCGACGTCAGGCGGCGCCTACCTGCTCTCGCCCTATGCGGCCGCGTTCCTCGGCATGACGGTGATCCAGTTCCGGCGGTTCAACGTGATCGGCACCGTGGTGGGGGTCTACCTGCTGGCGGTCGGGGTGTCCGGGCTGCAGCTGCTGGGAGTTGCCTCCTGGGTCAGCGACGTCTTCAACGGGCTGGTCCTGGTCGCGGCCGTCACCGCGGCCACGCTGTTGCGGCGCACCTGGAGCCTGGCGCCACTGCGTCGGCTGGCCGCCATGCTCCGTCCGGGCCGCGGCGAATGACAGGTCGACTGGCCGACCGAACCGCCCTGATCACCGGCGCCGGATCCGGCATCGGACGCGCCGCCGCCGTCCTGTTCGCGGCCGAGGGCGCGAACGTGGTCGTCTGTGATCGGGACGCCGCGGCCGGTGAGTCCGTGGCGGCTGAGCTCGGGACACCCGCGCTCGCCGTCCAGACCGACGTCACCTCGCTGGAGGACGTCGAACGGGCGGTCGCTCGCGCCGTCGAGACCTTCGGCGGATTGAACGTGCTGTACGCGAACGCCGGCATCGAAGGCGGCGGCCAGGCGCACTCGGTCGCGCCCGCCGACTGGCAGCGGGTGATCGACGTCAATCTGACCGGCGTCTGGCACTCGATCCGCGCCGCGCTCGGTCCGATGCTCGAAGCGGGCGCCGGCTCGATAATCACCCAGGCGAGCACGGCCGGCCTGGTCGGTGTGCCCGGACTCGCGCCGTACTCCGCGGCCAAGGGCGGCGTGATCAGCCTGACCCGTCAGGTCGCCGTCGAATACGGCCGCTCGGGCATCCGCGCCAACACCCTCTGCCCCGGAACGGTGTGGACGCCGCTGGTCTCGCGCACGTACGAGGCCCGCGGGGGCGATGCCGTCTTCGGCAGCGAGCAGAAGATGGCCGAAGGGGCCGCCCGCGCCTATCCGTTGCGGCGGCTGGGCACGCCCGACGAGGTCGCCGCGGCCGCGCTCTTCCTCGCCAGTGACGAGGCGGCCTGGATCACCGGCGCCGTCTTCGCCACCGACGGTGGATACACGGCGCAATGACCGACAACCTCGAGACGATCGTCCGTGCTCTGGCCGCCCGCGAAGCGATCCGTCAGACGTTCCACAGCTACGTCGACCGGGTCGATGCCGGCGACATCGACGCCGTGGGCGCGCTGTTCACCGACGACGCGACGTATGACTTCATGGGCGCCGAGCGCCAGGGGCGCGACAAGATCACCGGCCGACTGCGCCGGGCGCTGTCGGACTTCACTCACACGAGCCACCACGTGAGCAACGAACTCATCGAGGTCGACGCTGACACGGCCCGCCTGTCGGCCGGCCTCTACGCCTATCACGCGCGCAAGCCCGACGGGGCCGCCTGGCACTTCTGGGGCCGCTACGAACAGTCGCTGGTTCGCGTCGACGAGAAATGGTTGATCACCCGGATGTCCTTGATCGGCATCGACGGCAGCCCGATGACGACCGACGAACGTGCCCTGTTTCCCGGTCGCCCCGACCGCCAAGACGTCACACGCTGACGAGAAGGAGTCACTGGTGATCGAGAAGCCCTATACGCACGTCGGGTTCGTCGTCGCTGATCTCGAGAAGAGCATGGCGTCATTCGGCGACGCGCTCGACCTGCAGTGGGCCCAGGTGCTCTCGTGGGAACTCGATCTCTGGACACCGGCCGGCGTCTCGAAGGTCAGATCCACCTTCACCTACGCGCGCGGAGCATCGCCGAGCATCGAGTTGTTGCAGCACGAGCCGGACTCGGTGTGGTCGGTCGGTTCCGACACGGCGCACCACATCGGCTACTGGTCGACCGACATGGCCACGGACGCCGCGGAACTGGCCCGTCAGGGCTACGAGATGATCGCGACACTCGCCAGCGCCGACGGGGGACCGGTGGGGTTCTCCTACCACGCGGGGCCGGCCGGAGGCATCCTGATCGAACTGGTCGATGCCACCCTCAAACCTCGTTTCGCTCGCTGGTGGGCGGGCGAGCGGTTCTGATCGCCCGCCATTTTTCGAAAGGATTTCGCCATGCCGGTTCCCGCACCTGAGCAGACCCTCGCGTTGACCATCCCGGACGGCAAGTACACGTTGACCGAGGACGCCCACCGCCGCCTGCTCACCCACATCCACGCCCCGGATCTGATCTCGCGCCAGGCCGGGCAGCCGGCCCACCCGATCTTCGCCCATCTCGCGACGCACATCGGAATGGGCTGGACGTTCAACGAGTTCCTCGCGGCGGTCGAGGCGACCCCGGACGACGGCGTCGTCTTCGGCGGCGGGACGTTCACGTTCCACCGACCGATCGTCATCGGGCACAGCTACGTCATCAAGTCCGTGATGCACGCCGTCGAGCGCAAACACGGACGCCGGGCCGGGACGTTCGACGCCATCACGGTGGCCCTGGATCTGATCGACGTCGACGGTGACGGCTCACCGGCCGTCTCGACGACCGAGACCTACATCGTCCCGCGGCGCACGCTCAACTCGGCGCCGACGGCCGCGGGTCCGGTGGTGGCCGACCCGGTCGAATCCGTCGCGACGGGTGGCTATCCGGTCGGGCCTATCGCGCTCGAGGACATCATCGGGATCATGGACGTCATGGGTGACACGAATCCCGTCCACATCGATCTCGAACTGGCCCTCGCCAGCGGCTATCGGGGCATCGTGCACCAGGGTCCGGCGAACCTGGGCTTCATCTTCAACGCGATGGCGGCCGACCGGGGGACGATCACCGACATCCGCCACGCGGCGTTCACGTTCCTCGACACCGTCACCGAAGGCGACCGGCTCGAGGTCCGGCTCACCCGGCCGGAGCTCGAACCCGGTGAGCCCGAGACGCTCGACGGCGCGCTGGTGATCCTCGGGGCCGACGTCGCCCTGACCTGCCGCGCTCAGTTCGGTGCGCGGTAGGCCATGGACCCCGTCATGACGATCGCGCCGGACGCGGTCGATCCACTGTCGGCCTCGAACGTGATGCCGAACATCCTGCTGCACCGGGCGAAGCACGATCCTGACGCCGTCTTCCTGCGCGACGTGGATCGCGAGAGCACCGCGACGTACGCGCAATTCGAGGAGCAGGTCGCGTCCTGGGCCTCAGTGCTCGTCACGCTGGGCGTCAAGGCGGGCGATGCGGTGGTCTGCGTGCTGCCCACCGGTACGGATGCAATCGCGGTGTGGATGGCGGCGGCGCGGCTGGACGCGGTCGAGGTTCCGCTCAACGCTGCGTACCAAGGCAATCTGCTGACCCACATGATCGGCAACGCGGGAGCCGCCGTCGTCGTCACTTGCGAGGAGTACCTGGCGGGAGTGCTGGCGGTGCGGTCCGAACCTGCCGTTGCTCGAGACGATCGTGCTGATCGACGGCCCGTCCCGACCGGCGGAAGGCGTCGCGATCCTGAGTCGCGACGAGCTCGCCGTCGGCGAACTGCCCGTGGTGGACGCCGAGATCCGGCAGCCCTGGGATCTCGCCTGCGTCATGTACACCTCGGGCACCACCGGGCCGTCCAAGGGCGTGATGGTCACGTGGGCCCAGCTGTTCATGTCCACGACGGGGTGCTTCCCGATCGACGGCTTCACCTCGGCCGACAACTGGTACATCCCCTTTCCGCTATTCCACATGAGCGGCAAGCTCTGCGTGAACGGGGCTGCCCTGCACGGCGCGGAGGCCGTCATCCGCGCGCGGTTCAGCCTGTCCAAGTTCTGGCCCGACGTCGACACGTACAAGTGCACGACCTCGCTGATGATCGGATCGGTACCGCAACTGATCGGCGCTCGGCCTCCGTCCCCCGAAGATCGGACGCACGCCCTGCGCAACGTCGAGATCGCGCCGATGCCGGCCGAGCCCAAGGAGTTCGCGGCGCGGTTCGGAATCCGCATCTCGACCGTCTTCAACATGACCGAGATCAGCTGCCCGGTGATGACGGGCTGGGACGACTTCCGGGTCGGCTCGGTCGGTCGGCTCCGCGACGGCTACCAGGTGCGGATCGTCGACGAGCACGACCTGGAGGTTCCCGCGGGGACGATCGGCGAGATCATCGTGCGCTCCGATCGGCCGTGGCTGCTGAACGTGGGTTACTGGCGGATGCCCGAGAAGACGGCCGAGGCGTGGATCAACGGCTGGTTCCACACCGGCGACGCCGGCTACGAGGACGAGGACGGCAACTTCTACTTCGTCGACCGCAAGAAGGACGCCATTCGCAGCCGCGGCGAGAACATCTCGTCGATGGAGCTCGAAGCCGAGATCGGCGAGTGTCCAGGCGTACGCGAGGTCGCGGTGGTCGGTGTCCCGTCGTCGTTGGGGGAGGAGGACATCGTCGTCTTCGTGGTGCCCGAGAACGAGGACTTCGATCCGGCGTCGGTGCACACGTTCTGCCAGGGGCGGCTGCCGAAGTTCATGGTGCCTCGGTACGTGGTGCTGATCGACGAGTTGCCCAAGACCCCGACCGAGAAGACCAGGAAGCCGGCGTTGCGCGAGCTGTGGCCCACGGTGTCGGCGTGGGACGCCCAGTCGGAGCCGCGGTCATGAAGGCGCTCGTTGTCGGTGGGACGGGTCCGACGGGGCCGCCGCTGGTGGAGGGGTTGTTGGCGCGTGGGTTTGAGGTGTCGTTGTTTCATACGGGGCGGCATGAGTTGGTGGATGGGCCGGATGTGCGGCATCTGCATGGGAGTCCGTTTGATGCGGACAGTGTCGCGTCGTCGTTGGGTGGGGAGTCGTTTGATGTGGTGGTGGCGACTTATGGTCGGGTGAAGGTGTTGGCGCAGCATTTCGCGGGTCGGTGTGGGCATTTCCTGGTCGTGGGGGGGACGCCGGTGTATGCGGGGTACGTCAATCCGCATGAGTTGTTCCCGACCGGGATGCGGTTGCCGGTGCGGGAGAAGACGCATCCGTTGGTGGCGGTGGATGCGGGCCGTTACGCCGGGTACAACGTGGCCCCGATCCGGATCACCGAGGATTTCGTGTTCGAGTTGGGTCGGGCCGGGGCGTTCGGGGCGACGTATCTGCGGTATCCGACGATCTACGGTCCCCGTAACCCGCACAGCTGGGAGTGGACGGTCGTGCGCCGGGTGCTGGACGGGCGGCCGTGGATGATCTTGTCCGATGACGGGCGCGGTATCCATTCCCGGGCCGGGGCCCGCAACGCCGCCCACGCGATCCTGCTGGCCATCGACCGGCCCCAGGCCTCGATGGGCAACGCCTACAACGTGGCCGACGACGAGCTGGTCAGCATCCGGCAATGGGCCGAACTGGTCGCCGACGCCGCCGGCGGCGGCCTGGAGATCCGCTCCCTGCCCGGGGAACTACCCAGCCCGGGCTGGGCCGTGATCGCCTTCGGCTACCAAGGCACCGCCAGCTGCATCCTGGACACCACCGCCCTACGCACCGACCTGGGCTACCGCGACGTCCAACCCCTGCGCGACGGACTCATCGAAACCGTCGAATGGATGCTGGCCAACACCGACCACATGCACGCCAACCCCAACCTCACCGACCCCTTCGACTACCCCGCCGAAGACCACCTCATGACCGCCTACCAACAAGCCATCACCAACCTCGCCCCCTACACCCAACCCTTCACCGACGGCGTACGCCAAATGCCCGTCCCCCAAACGACCCGCGGGGCCGAACGGCATTGACCAGTCCGTTCCACCCCCTCGCCCTCTCGGTGATGACGCACCCCGGCGCCGGTTTCGAGGAGCGGGTGGGTGCCGCGGCGGCCGCCGGTTATGACGCGATCGGGCTGCGTCCGGGCGATCGCACGCGGGCGCTGGCGACCGGGCTCGGTGACGCCGACCTGCGGGCGATGCTCAGCGACCATGGCGTGTCAGTGCTCGAGATCGACGTGCTGGTCGGCTGGGGGATGGACGATGACGCCGCGGCCCACGCCCGACGGCACGAGAAGCGCATCTACGAGCTGTCAGACGCGCTCGGTGCTCGGCACGTCACGGTGACGGGCGACCTCGCCGGCCCGTGGGAGCGCAGCGTCGAACTGTTCGCCGCACTGTGCGACCGGGCCGCCGAGCACGGTCTGGCCGTGGGGATCGAGTTCCTGCCGTGGACAGAGGTTCGCGACGCCGCGACGGCCGGCCGGCTCGTGGCCGACGCGGGGCGAACCAACGGTGGCGTGGTGGTCGACTCGTGGCACCACTTCCGCGGCGCGGCGTCGGATGATCAACTGCGCGCCCTGCCGCCGGAACGGGTGCTGGCGATCCAGCTCGACGACGGCTTCGCCGACGGCTCAGGCTCCTTGCTCGAGCAGACTTTCGACCGCGAGCTGCCCGGGGACGGTCAGTTCGATCTTCGGCATTTTCTCCGGCTGCTGAACGATCTCGGCGTCGTCGCCCCCCTCTGCGTCGAAGTCATCTCGCCGCGAATGGCGCGACTCTCGATCGAGCAGGCGTGCCAGGTGACCGCCGACAAGACCCGGGCCGTGCTGGCCGGAGCGTTCGGATCGAACTAGGGCGTGGGCGGGCGCCGTCCGCTGCGATACTGACGACATGCGGATCGTCATTGCCGGGGGCCACGGTCAGATCGCGTTGCTGCTGGCGGCGCGGCTGGTCGCCGGTGGGCACCAACCGGTCGCGCTCATCCGCAATCCCGACCACCGCGGCGACGTGCACGATGTCGGTGCCGAGCCGCTTGTGGTCGATCTCGAGTCGATCGCCGCGGACGATCTCGCCGCCCACCTGCGTGGCGCGGACGCAGTCGTGTTCGCGGCCGGCGCCGGCCCCGGCAGTAGCGCTGCGCGCAAGCTGACCGTCGATCGGGACGCCGCGATCTTGTTGGCCGACGCCGCCGAGCGGGCTGCCGTTCGTCGCTACGTCATGATCTCGGCGATGGGCGCGGACGGCTTCGATCCCGATTCCGACGAGGTCTTCCAGGTGTATCTGCGCGCCAAGAGCGATGCCGACGCTGCCGTGCGGGCCACGGACCTGGACTGGACGGTCGTGCGCCCGGGTGGGCTGACCAACGATCCCGGTACCGGTCTGGTCACCGCGGCCGAAAGTACCGGGCGTGGCTCGATTCCGCGGGCCGATGTCGCCGAGGTCGTGGCGTGGTGCCTGATCGAGGGCGCCGCGGTGGGAGTGCAGTTCGAGCTGATCGGCGGAAGCACACCGATCGGCGTTGCCCTCGCGGCGTTGACGCGGTGATCCTCGCTCGAGCTAGCAGCCGCCGTAGGCCTTGACCGTCCCCACGATGGCTTGCGCCTCGGAACCGGACGGAATCCTCAGGTGGCTGCTGACTTGCGGGTCACCGTGGCTCCGGCGCGGATCGACTTGGGGATCTCGGCGGTGGCGTCGACAGCGTCGAGCAGAGCTGAAACCTCGGCCGCCGTCGCGGCAGTTTCCAGGTCGACTACGTAGGTGATGCCGGTCGACTCCCAGCTGTCACGGTGGAAGTCACCCGACGCCGTGACGCGAACTCCGTCCACCACGATGCCGAGGTGTTCCGCCTCCCGGTAGACGTCGTTGAGCACGCAGCCCGCCGCGGCCAAGTGCAGAAGGTGCGCGCCGGTGAAGGCCGCCTCCACCGTGACGCCCTCCGGGGTCCATCGGTGCTGGAACCGGATGTGATCCGGGCCAACGCGTTGCAGCGTGCCGGCTCCCACGATGACGTCGAAGTCACCCACGTCGACGATGGTGGCACGTCCCCGACGCGGCGACCAGAGCAAGCTCGGCCAGCGGGGCGAGTAGGGCTGAAAGACCTGCGGGCGCCGATCGACCTGCGTGTTGCTCAGGCAACCGGCTCTGCGCGCATATCGGCGGCTGTCGCGCTCGGACTGCGGCGTGTCCGGACGTCAGGCTTCGGTTCGGCTCTGACCTCCGCGCGCGGGAGTAAGTGCGGCCACTCTCGGTGCGGTCGGTCGCAGCCTGCGCGCACATCGACATGCTCGCCAGCGAGAGCCGCCAGCTTCATCTCACCGGCCCGTCCGCCCTTGCGATCTTCAAGCGCCAAGGCTCAACGATCATGAGCAGCCAACCATTGATCGGACGTTCTCGTTGACTTAGCCTGGACGCAAGGTCGGGCAGGTGGAATTAGCAAGCTCGGGATCGCGAACCGGATTCTCGGGCGAGAATATCGGCTTGATGGTTGTGACGTCTGGGCCTCTTCACGTTTTCCGGGCTCAGCCCACTCCTGATCAAATTAAGGATTGTCGATGCCCACGATCACAACGACTGACGGAACGTCCATCTACTACCGCGATTGGGGTACCGGCGACCCCATCGTCTTTTCGCACGGCTGGCCGCTGACCGGCGCGGCGTGGGAAGCCCAGATGCTGTTTTTCAACGCTCATGGGTACCGCACCATCGCGCACGACCGGCGTGGCAACGGCTACTCCGACCAGCCGGGTTTCGGCAACGACGTCGACACTTGGGCCGACGACTTGAACGATCTCATCACCGCCCTCGATCTCCACAATGTGGTCTTGGTCGGCCACTCGACCGGTGGTGGTGAACTCGCCCGCTACATCTCCCGCCACGGCACCTCACGGCTCGCCAAAATGGTCCTTCAGGACTCGATTGTCCCCAACATGACGCAGAGCGATACCAACCCCAACGGCGCGCCTGTCGCGGTGATCGACAGCATCCGCGCCGGCGTGGCAACCGATCGCTCGTCGTTCTACCAGGGACTGTCCGAGCCCTTCTTCGGCGCCAATCGGCCGGGCTCGACGGCCACCCAGGGAATGCGTGACCTGTTCTGGTTCCAAGGCATGCTGGGAGGCGCCCGGGCTCAGTACGACACGACGTACAGCTGGCAAATCGACTACACCGACGACATAGCCAAATGCGACATCCCGTTGCTCGTCATCCATTGCGAAGACGACCAGATCGTGCCCATCGAACCGACCGGAAAGGCTGTACCAAAGATCGTTCCTGGCGCAATCTTGAAGGTGTACCCCGGCGGGTCTCACGGCATCGCGATCGTCGATCCTGCCAAGATCAACGCCGACCTTCTTGAGTTCATCAAGGGCGAGTAGGACGTACTCCACGAGGCGGCGACGCCGAACATCGACGGAGGCCGCAGCGCCTACCCACTTCCTACTGATTCATCTGCGGGTTCAGCTACCTCGGGTCATGCGCGCATAGCGACGGATAATTGCTGGCGGGCTAGAACAGGACTCGCGTGGCAGTGAGTCCTTGTCCGGGTGCGCGCCCGGACAGGATGCGGCAGAACTCGATGGCGTCGTGCTCGACGGGTGTGTGATCGGTGGAGTTCGCTGTGCGGTAGTGCGCACCGGCTGGCCCGGTAAGAAGGATGTCGAATGGCTGGCGGTGGCGGTGTGTCCATTCGGCCATCACGTCGGCGATGATGCGGCGGTTGATGGGGGCGGTCGCGTCCAGTGGTCGTTCGGTCGCGCGGGCGATGTCGATGGTGTGCATCCACACGTCGCGGGTGTAGACGATGTCGACCAGGTGGCCGACGTTCACACTGCGAGGCATGCCGCTCGCGCTCGATCCGCTCGTCGACAGCGGCACCGTGACGGCTCGCATCAGCGCTGGCATCCGCATCCGTGCCTGTACGGCCTTGGGTGCAACGTCGCGCAGCGCGTTGAGAAGGTGGTTCGAGTCCAGCGGGGCGTGGTCGGCGATCTGACGCGCATTGGTGGCGTCGAGGGGATTGTTGCCGTAGCGCCGGCGGTGGCGGAGTCCCCAGATCTGCTGACGCAGGTTCTCGCGCAGCGAGGCGTTGGCTCGGGCGGCACCGAGCAGGTGGCCGGTCATATCGCGCACGGTCCATTCGCCGCAGCAAGTCGGCGCTGCCCAGTCAGCGGCGGAGAGAGCTGCGAGCAGGTCGAACAGTTGTTGATAGGCGGCCAGGGCCACCTGCCGGGCGTCAGTACGTCGAGTGATCGGTTCGATGGCCGTGGCTGGATCGATCGCGGTCAACGGACTGCCTCCCCTATTCTCCTAACGCCGTTAGGTAGAGTCGCGCGTGACCAAGCCGTTGTCAAGCAGCGAGTGGAGGACCGTGTCACCGCAGCATCGAGAACCGCGTCCGATCGCGCGTCGCGACGAGCGTCATCACATCGCCCGGGCCCGGATTCTCGATGCGGCCCGGCAGCTCGCCGCCGAGCGCGGTTTGACCGGCTGGTCGATGAGCGAACTCGGTGCCGCTGTGGGCATGCGAGCGCCGTCGCTTTACGTCTACTTCAGCGGCAAGGACGCCATTTACGACGAGCTCTTCGCCCAAGGGTGTCGAGAGCTGCTGGACATCCTTGAGCGGGTGATCGAACAGGGCGCGCCGGCACCCGCACGGTTTCGGGCGGGGTCCCGGGCGTTCGTCGAGTTCGCCGTCGCCGACCCAGCCCGCTTACAGCTGCTGTTCCTGCGAGTAATACCGACCTTCGTCCCGTCCGCAGATTCCTATGCCCTAGCGATTCAGATCACCGACCTGCTTGCCGAGAACCTCCGCCAGCTGGGCATCACTGACAGCGCGACCGTCGATCTCTGGACCGCGACCCTCACCGGCCTCGCGACACAACAGGTGAGCAACGAGCCCGGCGGGCAACGCTGGGTACGACTAGTCGATCAAGCCACCGATGCGTTCCTCGCCGCCGCAAGGCCAGCTCGCTCCCCGGTGAAATAAGCAACAACAATTGGCCCTCAGTGACGCACCTATCAGGTCCATCTGCGCAGCGAACGCTGACAGCAGCCCGCGCGCCTATCGACGGTTTGGGGTGCGACGTCTTCGTTGGTGTGCGGGGCAACCGCTTGGGACTCATTGCGGTCGGCAAGGCCGTCATCACAGCGGTCGGCGATCGCCGAGCGTCGGTGACATCGCCTTCCGCGCTATTTCGTTGCGGCAAGTCGCCGTTGAGTGTGACGGGGTGACGTCCTGCGCTGCGCTGGCTCGGCGTCGACTACCGCAGTCCGGCCCGTGCGAATCCTTGGACGAAGAAGCGCTGGAACGCCAAAAACACAACGACGATCGGGACGACGTCAATCAGGGCGAAGGCCATGATCGCTCCGTAATCCGAGCCGAACTGACCCTGTAGGTAGAGCAGCCCGATGGGAAGGGTGAACAGTTGATTCTGTTTGAGCGCGATGAGCGGCCAGGCGAAGTCGTTCCACGACTGAAGCAACGACAAGAAGAACAGTACGGCTAGCAACGGTTTGGACATGGGCAGGACGATGCGGGTGAATACGCGCAGATGCCCGGCGCCGTCGATACGGGCCGCCTCGATGAGCTCGATGGGGATTGCCTGCATAAACTGGCGGGCCAGGAACAGCCCGAACGCCGACGCGGAGGTGGGCAGAATGACCGCCCAATACGTGCCGTAGAGATTCAGGGTCGTCACGAGCTTGAACAAAGCGACCATGATGACCTGGACGGGCAGCATCAGCGTGGCCAGGGCTACGCCGAACAGCACCTGTCGGCCGCGAAAGCGCAGCACGGCGAACGCGTAGCCGGCGCACACGTTGAGGGTCACCGTCAGCAGGGCCGTAACCAGCGAGATGGCCACGCTGTTGACGAACCACTGACCCACCGGATAGCCGTCGAAGACGCGCCGGAAGTTGGCCGACGTGACGCCTCGCGGCCAGAGGCGGAAGGCGCCGCTGAACAGCTGCTGGCGTGAGGAGAGCGCGACGACGACCATCCAGTACAACGGCAGCAGGGTGATCAGGCAGATGATCACAACCACGACCAGCCGCAGGATGCGACGAACGGTAGCGCTCATGCGACGCTGTCGCGGTTGCGGCCCAGCTGCCAGCGCAGCGTCGTGAACAGGGCGGTGAAGACGAGCAGCACCATGCCGATCGCCGCCGCGTAACCCTGATCCTGGGTGACGAAACCGGTGTCGTAGGCGTAGGTGACGAGTAACGACGTCGAGTCGCGCGGGCCGCCTCCGGTCAGCACGAAAATGATGTCGAAGGCCTGGAACGAATAGACGACGTTCAAGATGACGAGGAACAGCGAGGTGGGCCGCAGCAGCGGCACCGTGACGTAGCGAAAGCGCTGCCAAGCGTTGGCGCCGTCCAGTTGCGCGGCGTCGTGCAACGCGAGGTCGAGGCCCTGCAAGCCGGCCAGATACACCAGCATGTTGAACCCGAACCGCCACCAGAGCGTGGTGATCACCACCGACGCGAACGCGGGAACAGACCCCGACTGCCAGTCGGCCCGCGGCAGATGCACCGAGGTCAGCAGCTCGTTGAGCAGGCCGGTGTTCTGGTTGAACACCAGCGAACCGAGCGCGGCGGTCGCCACGCCGGACACCGCCATCGGCAGGATCAGGATGGACCGGAAGAGGCCACGAGCCGGCAGCGACCGGTTCACCAGCTGCGCCGCACCCAGCCCCAGTGACATCGAAGCGGGGGTGACCAGGGCGGTGAACAGCAGTGTGTTGCCGGTGGCCCGCCAGAAGGTGTGATCGGTGAACAGGCGGCGGTAGTTGGCTGTGCCGGTGAAGTGACCGGCCCCGAAGCCGTTGGTGTGTTGAAAGCTGATGATCGCGGCGCTCACCAGCGGGTAGATGACGAACAGGCCGAGCAGGGCCAGGTTCGGCAACGCGAACAGGTAGCCCGCCGCGGCTTCGCGCCGACGTCCGGTGCGTCGGACGGATGTCACTGCTTGAGGGCTGTCGCGATGCCGCTGTTGAGGTTGGCGATCGTGGCC
Source organism: uncultured Actinomycetes bacterium (assembly GCA_963708805.1). Classification (GTDB taxonomy): domain Bacteria; phylum Actinomycetota; class Actinomycetes; order Mycobacteriales; family Jatrophihabitantaceae; genus CAVPUA01. The sequence goes on from CAVPUA010000001.1 coordinate 135,237, forward strand.
GCTGTGCTCTGGCCGCCGACGAAGGCCTGCTCGAGTTCGTTCTTCAGCACGGTGATGATCTTGAGCATCGACGGCGAGGCGACCTGAGCCGCATCCTGCGGCTGCACCGTGCTGGCCTGGCCGGTGAAGAAGGGCGTCAGCTCGGGGCGCACGGCGTATTTCAGTCCGCCGCTGACGAGGTCGGTGCGGGTAGGCAGCAACGATGCGCCGACACAGAAGTCGTGCATCGGCTGTTGCTGCGTCAGGTAGTCGAGGAACGCCGCGACCTTGGCCGGTTGCTTGGTGCCGACGGTGGCCACCACGGCGTTGCCGCCGAAGTCGCTGGCCGCGCGATCGTTGCGCGGGGCGAAGGTCGCCCCCCAGTTGAACGTGGCGGTGGTCTTGGCGTCGGGCAGGAGAAAGCCGCCCTCGAACGCCATCGCAGCGGTCTGCCCGAACCAGATGTCCTGGGCCAGCGAGGTCGACTTCACCGAGCTGTTCGGCGGGACGAACTTCTGGGCGAACATGTCTTTGGTGTAGTCGATCGCCGCCCGGGCCGCGTCGGAGTCGATGGCCGGCGCGGTGAGCGCCTCGTCGAGGAATCGGCCGTTGGATTCAAACAGCCAGGACAGCCAGCGAGTGACTCCGTTGCCCTGCCAGTTCACGACCATCGGGTACTTGGTGTCGGGCAGCTTGGCCCGCAGCGTGGTGGCGACCTGGGTCAACTCCTCCCAGGTCCAGGCCGTGTCCAGCGTCGTCGGGACGTTGGTGATGCCGGCTGAGTCGAGCAGGTCCTTGTTGTAGAGGATCACCGAGGTGTCGGTGTGGTGCGGGACGCCGACCGGCGCGCCCTTGCTCTGCACGGCTGCCCATGCGGTCGGCGTGAACCGGCTGGCAAAGCCCGAGGGCAGGTGCGGCGTGAGGTTGAGCAGTTGGCCGCTGCCGGCGTAGGAGCCCAGCGTGTAGTAAGGCACGCGGAAAATGTCGGGCGCATTCTTGGCCTGGATCTGCGCGTCCAGGTCGGAAAACATCTGGGCGTAGGGAACCGCGTTCAGGGTTACGGGGAAGCCGCCCTTCGTCTTCTTGAAGTTGGCGATCACCGATCGGAATCCGGCCAGCTCGGCGTCGGTGCCCCACGTGGTGAAAGTAATGCCTTCGCTGGAAGCCGACGAACCCTTGCTGGCTCCGCCGAAGCCGCACGCGGCGGCGAACGGCACCAGCGTCGCCGCGCCGGCGACGGTCAGAAAGTGGCGGCGTGAGACGGCCATGGTTGTCCCCAAGAGGTGAGTCGACAGGTGAGGGTTCGCGGTTGACCCCGCGCTCGGGCGGGTGATCACCGCTTGAGCAATGAGAAGCATATACGTGCACGACCGGGCATCGTCGAGCATTATGCTGCAATAAGCCGAGCGGGTGGGGTGTCGTCATGACAGCGATTGGACCGATCCGGCAGGCTGGCGCGCGATGTTGATCCCCGATCGTCGCCGCGCGCTGTTGGCGCAGGTTCGCCGTACCGGCAGTGCCTCGATCGAGCAGCTTGGTGGCCTCGCTCGGCGTGAGTGCCTGGACCGTTCGTCGTGATCTTGCTTTTCTCGAGGGTGAGGGGTCGCTGGTCCGCACCCGAGGCGGCGCGCTGGCCACGGCCACCTCGGCGCCGACACCGGTCGCAGCACCACCGACCGACGCCAAGTCACGCATCGGGCGGACCGCGGCCGGACTGATTGACGACGGCAGCACCATCCTGCTGCTCGGCGGTAGCACCACCGCCGCAGTGCTGCCCATCATCCGCGATCGGAGTTTGACTGTTGTCACCAACGGCCTGGACGTGGCGCTGCACCTCCGGGACGCCCCCGACATCACGCTGGTCGTACTAGGGGGCTACCTGCACCGCGATCAGATGACGCTGCTCGGACCAATGACGGATGCGGCGATGGGTGATCTGCACGTCGACGCGATTATCGCCGGGGCGTGGGGCGTCGACGTCGAACCCGGCGTCACCGGCAACAAGATCGTCCAGGCCGGCCCGCACCACGCCATGCTCAATCACGCTGACCGGCTGATCGTCGTTGCCGACGCCAGCAAACTGGGCCGCCGGGGCACCACCGTCTTCGCCCCAATCGAACGAGTGGACGTGCTGGTCACAGACACCGACGCGGCGAGCGACGTGGTGGGGCGCGTTCGTCAGCGCGGAGTGGACGTGTTGATCGTCTGACCTTCAGAAGACGGATGGCAGGCGCAGCAGATCGGCCATCCGCCGCTTGCTAGTGCCGTGGGCCATCGCGCGCCAGCAGTTGACCGCGTCGGCCAGTCATTCTTGCCAGGCGGCGAGCATGGGTGGTGGTCCAGCTTTGTCCCACAATGACAAGGTGACTCCCGCGCCCGAACTGCCGTCGCTGCTACTGCGTAACAGGTCCGAGCTTGACGAGATGTTGAGGTCGATAGTGGCCTGTAACGCGGTCGGGGCACTGGGTGCTGTGTCCAGCGTGCGGTCGGTGCGCGACCTGGCTGCCGATGTTTGGACACCCCTCGCTGACAGCCGCCCGGATGGCTGTTCGGCCCGGTCTGGACGGTGCTGTACAGCACGATGGGGATCTCGCTGGCCGCAGTGCGCCGCACGCCCCGCGATGCGGCGGAAGACTCGAGTCCGCAGTGACGTCCGCCTGTTTAAGACGCCGACTTCCGGCCCGGCCCGTGATGCCTACTGATTCATCTGTTCGGGTGCCGGCCGAAGTTCGCGCGCCCAGAACGACGGCTCTGGGCGCAACCATCGCGGCATTTCCTTGCGTGCGCGGCGTTGGATGTGTGCGGCGCGGTGATCTCGCTGCCAGCTGTCAGCTGTCCGCCGACCGGTCGACAGAAGATCAGCCACCACGTCCGCCAATCGGCGGGGTCCGCGTAGCCCCTCGAGCCCGAACTATTGATCCCGCAGGGCCCGAACGGCGGGACCCGACCTCAGAGATTGGAACACCAACATGGACCGACGCTGGAAACGCGCCCTCACAGTTGCCGGGGCAACAGCCAGCTTCGCCGCTCTCGCTGTCATACCGGGTATGGCTAGTGCCAACGCGGCTACCCCCGACGCCCACCGTCACGTGGATCCGATCTGCCACTCCCGCGTCGAGGAGCAATGGATCGGGTCGACCTTCGAGTACCGGGTAGCCGCATCGTGCAGCGTCATCCCCGCCAATACTGAGGCTCGCGGCGTGCTCAACGCGAAGTGGTACCCGGACAAGCAGACGGAGTGGTTCACGACGACCAACAAGACCTACTACTCGCCTTGGGGAGTGTCGCCCTGGGCCGAACCCACGAGTCGCGTCGACTACCAATCGACCTGACACCCGCACCCCTGACACTCAGGGTCGAGCGGCTGGAACCACTATGTTCCAGCCGCTCGCATGGGAGTTCGGTTCGGTTCTGCGGCCGCTGCCGAGAGCTCTACCAGGGGCGAAGCGGCGTACGGGCACGCTGGGCCGATCCGCACGTGCCGCAATGCGTTGCTGGAGACTCATCGGGTGATCGCCGCGAGAGCTGATTTGTATCTGCTGTCCACTGACGAAGGTGAACTGACCGCCGCGATGGAAACTCCGTGCCGCTTGCTTCTCGTGTCCACGGATGCTGCCGCAGGGATCGGACCGGACTCTGGGAGTACTGATTTCCACCCAGTCCGGTGCAGCTCTGGAGCCTGGATCGGAACCGCCGAGTCGTTCACGCGGCGATCCGAGTGTTTCTCCCTGACCGAAACCTCCGTCGGGCACGAGCAAATCCCCGGTTCAGCGCGCGGCCAGCGGCATGAGCGGACACGCACTGCCCTTCGTCACCGGCGCTTGCAGACCATGGTGAGCGGCTTAGTCAGTGAAGCTTCGCGACGACCGTGCCGCCTAAAGGAACCAGATCGGATGGTGGACACGCACACAGCGCGTCCCAGCGGTCGCCTATGACCACGCTGCGCCACAGGGACGCGTTGTTGGTCGCCACCTTGTCGCGCACGCCGTTGTTGGGGAAGGTCTCAATGACGATCACGTCCGCGTTGGCGCGGTTGCAGTAGTCCTGCCGCGCAATACTGTCGTTCTCTCCCGTGGCGACACTGACGCAGTTCAACTTTGCTTCGAGGGCGGCGATCGATGGTCCGGCTCCTGGCGCGATCGAGGTATCAATCTGGGTCGGCGTTGCAGTCGAGGATGCGGTCTTAGGCGGCAGCAGAACCGTCGTGTTGTAGACCGAGTGAGGCGACCCGATCACAAGGGCGTGGTCGGGTGATGCGCCGTTTCCGGAGTCACTCGCCGAGGCGCATCCTGCTACCGATAGACCTCCTAAAACCGCCAGGGCAACGCAGCTGACGACTCGTCGAAGCCTGAGGGCGAGATCCAGGATCACACGCGGACTTTACGTGAGGCGGGCGTGATTTCCAAGACTCAAGATCCGCAACTCGGCATGTCCGGGCGACTTTTGGACGCCCTAACGATCAGTCTGGGCGCCCATCGCCGGCGCTCGCGGCGTGCCTAGCGACGGTTAGTACGCCCTGCACACGCCGAGATGTCCTGCCGACCTAGCGGGCGACAGGACATCTCGATCAGCGGTCGACTATTTGTCAAAGCGCGACGGTAGCGAGTGGAGCATCGATGGATGATTCCGAGATTGGTGTGCCGCGGCGCAGCAGGACGATGCTCGTCACGAGCGTCCACAGCGGGGCGATGAGGAACGCGATCGCGCCCAGCGGACCGGCCAGCGCCAGCACGCCGAGCACCAGTGCAGACCAGCCGAGCCAGACGGGGAGGGCGCGAGTCCGCAAGATCGCCGCCGCGGTGGCGAGCAGGAAGATCGCCAGTCCGGCAATGGTCGGGAAGAAGTCGTCCTGGTCGAGGTAGTTGAGGGTCTGCGCGACGTCGGCCTGCCGGTGATGCGCGGCGTCGACCAAGCCGAACTGGACGACGACCTGTAGCAGCAGACCGCCGAGATAGATCGCGGTGCCGATGCCCGCGACCGAGCACAGGTTGCGCCCACGCGCTTCGGCCGACGTCAGCGCGTTGCGCAAGACACCGGCGAAGAAGGCGAATCCGATGGCCCCGAGCGCGACGGCGAACGCACCCATCAAGCCCTGGTTGTAGTGCGCGTGGTAGTAGTCGACGATCTTGGCGGGGTTGGCGTTGACGTCGAAGTCCTTGCCGCCGAAGACGATGAAGCCGAGGGCGAAGAAAATCGTCGAGGACGATGCCGAGGCCGCCCAGCCAACGTCCGGCGCGGGACGCCGAAGCAGCATCGGGCGGTTCGCGCTCCGCGGCATCGAGAGGGTGTAGTCGCTCATGATGTGGTCCTTCCAGTTCGAGTGGGATCGGACTGAAAGCTAGGGGCGCCGGACTGGTTAGAGCGTCCGGCCTGAGGACGATCTTGATGCTCACGCGTCGTCCTCGCGGAGGACGCGGCAGTCAGGATGGCGAGCGGGTGACGAAGCCGGTTTCGTAGGCCACCACGACGGCCTGGACGCGATCGCGCAGTCCGAGCTTGGCCAGGATGCGAGCCACATGCGTCTTGACGGTGGTCTCGGCGACGACGAGCTCGCCGGCGATCTCGGCGTTGGACAGACCACGGGCGATCAACCGCAGCACCTCGAGCTCGCGCATCGGTCAGGCTGAGAGCGCGGGCGGAGTACCGGCCGGTGCGGCGGGAACGGTGATGGCGGCGAACTGCTCGACGAGGCGGCGGGTGATCGAAGGCTCGATCAACGCATCGCCGTTCGCCGCGGCGCGCACCGCTGAGACGAGTCGAGCGGCGGGCGCGTCCTTGAGCAGGAATCCGTACGCGCCCGACCGCAGCGCGCGCACCACGTATTCGTTCTGGTCGAACGTCGTGAGCACGACGACATGCGGCGGGTCGTCCAGCGTCATGAGGTGTTCGGTGGCGGCCAGTCCGTCCAGGCGTGGCATGCGGATGTCCATGAGGATGACGTCCGGACGCAGCTCGCGGGCCAACGACACTGCTTCGACACCGTCCTCGGCCTCGCCGACCACCTCGATGCCGGACTCGGATTCGAGGATCACGCGAAAACCGGCGCGCAGCAGTCGCTGGTCGTCGGCGATGAGCACTCGGATCGGCTCGGGCACGTACTCATTCTGTCCTGTCATCCCTGAGGATGACGGATCCTGGCGCGAAATCGTCCTTGACGCGGACGCGCAGTACGGGTCGTGAGTCCTAGTTTGGCCAGATCGCGGTGGCGCAACCGATCTTGTGCCAGACCCGCGATCGGCCGCAGGATGAGCCCCAGCAGCTGAGGAGCGCCCATGTCGTCGAACGTTTTCCGCGGAGTCCGACCCGTCGATGCGGTGACTGGCCGTCCTGCTCGGTGCTCTCGCCACCTGGCTGTCGGTACTGAACATCGACGCTGGCCCGCACGCCGACACGCGCATCGACTCGCACTCGTGGTGGCAGCTGCCGGTGTTCGTCGCGGCCGCGCTGACGCGTGCTGTGGTGGCGGCGCAGCCTGATCTGGGCGGTGTCGATCGCCAGCGGGCTGATGCTGGTCCACAACCTGGCATTCGATCACCTGATCCGCTGCGGGGCCGGGCTGCCGTTGGCCTTCGTCCTCTCCTTCTTGTGCGGTTTCGCCTATCCCGACCGGCGCCGGCGGTTGATCGCGCTCGGTCTCACCGTCGTGCTCGGCGTCCTTGTGCTGATGTGGGACACCGCGGCCGGGCCGGCGATCTTGCCGGTGGTCGTGCTGATCCAAGCGGGCCTCTACGGCATCGGGCGAGCTCGTCGCCCAACGGATGTCGATGGCCGGCGAGCTCCGTCGGCGCAACGAGGAACTACAGACGCTGCGTGACGATCGGGCGGCCCTCGAAGTGAGCAACGACCGAGCTCAGCTGTCGGCCCGTCTGGAAGAACTGTTGGACGAACGGCTCGATCAGCTGGCGGCGACGGCCGACCGAGGACGATCAGCCGATCCGACCGACGTGCCGGCCTTGCTGGTCAGCATTGAGGAGGGCAGTCGGCAGACCCTCGGGCAGATGCGCGAGATCGTCGGGCAACTGCGCGGCGGCGAGGTGGCGTTGGCGCCGGCGCCGTCTGTCGCGCATCTCGATGCTCTGCTTGCCCGGCACGTCAGTCGGCGGTTCGCGACTCGTGGTCAGCGGAGATCCACGGGTGCTGCCGGCTAGCGTCGAGCTGTCGGCCTACCGAATCGTCGAGCACTTGATCACCGCGCTGGACGACCGACCGGGCGGCACCGGTGGGCGTGACCATGACGTTCACCGATGACGCGCTCGAGATCGTGGTTGCGGGGTCGGTGTCGAAGGGATCCAACCTGCGCGACGCGGTGGCTCGGGCCAGGGAGCGCACGGTGCTGCACGCCGGCTCGATCGAGATGAAGGTGTCGCGGGGACGGGCCCGCGTGCTGGCCCGGCTGCCCGTGCTGCGCCAGGCCTGAGCCATGTCGATTCGGCGCGGCCTCGCCGAGCAGCTGCTGATCGCGACCGCAGCGCTCGTGCTGACCGTCGTCCCGATCGCCGTCACGGGCGTGCACGGCGCGGCGCAATGGACCGGCGCGGGTTGCACGGTGGCCGGAGCGCTGGTGCTTGTGCTCTGGCGGCGGCTGCCCGTCGTCGTGTTGACCTTCGGCCCGGCGTTGATCTTGGTGAGCTTGTTCACCGGCCCCGACCCGTCCGACTTCGTGCTGTTGATCTTGCTGGCCTACGCCGCTCTCGCGGCTGAGCACTTCAGCGGATGGCGCGCCTGGGCCGCCGGCTTCGTGTGCGCCGCCTACCTCGGGCTGATCTACGGCGTCACCCGCGAGAGCGACCCCGGTCTGCTGATTCTCGTTGCCCCCGGCTTCCTCGCCGGCACCGTGTTGCGGCTCCGACGTGAGACCGCCGAGGCGCTGACCGCACGAGGACGAGAGCTCGAGAGCGAACGCGAACTGTTCGCCGAGGTCTCGGTGCGCAACGAGCGGGCCCGCATCGCCAGCGAACTACACGACATCGTCGGGCACGCCCTCAGTGTCATGGTCGTGCAAGCGGCAGCGGCCCAAAGACTGGCTGCCCATTCGCCGGAGGCGGTCGCCGAGTCGCTCGATGCGATCCTCGACTCGGCGCGTCAGGGTCGCGCCGACCTGCAAAGGCTGATCGACCTGCTTGCCGGAACCGACGTCGTCAGCCCCGATCTGGCGCTGGTCGACGAGTTGATCTCGCAGGCCGCACGCAGCGGGCTTCGGGTGACCTGCCGGGTCGAAGGTTCGCGAGACGGACTGCGTGCCGAGGCAGCCCACGTCGCCTTCCGCGTCTTGCAGGAGAGTCTCACCAACGCCCTGCGTCACGCGCCGGGAGCTGAAGTGCGAGTGACAATCAGCGCCGACGACAAGGGGCGCGGCGTCACGGTGCGAGTCGAGAACGACGCCGCCCCCGCACCTGCTCGACCCGCGCTGAGAGGCACCGGGCGGGGCCTCATCGGACTTCGGGAGAGGGTGCTGGAGCTGGGCGGAACCTTCCGAGCCGGACCGGCAGTCGTCGGTGGCGGCTGGACCGTGGAGGCCCGACTAACCGGCTGACACGCATATGTTCACGGCACGCACGACGTGGAGCGTCGTAGGCTTCCCGGTATCACCACCAACAACTCGGCCTGTCACGCTTTCACGCTCGACTTCGAGCTGCGTCGCCACCCACCTGCAAGCCTGACTCGGCGTGGTTGGGACTAGCTCAATCAGCTGGCAACGGGGCGGCCGCAAAGGATCGAACGAGCTTGCCGAGCTGGGAGCGCACAGACGGACCGTTCGCACGGATGATCGCTGTCGTCGGTTAGGGTCCGCGTGTGGATGGGGTCATCGCGCGCAACAACGTTGAGCAGTCCGGGCGGCGGGGTGGTCAGCCGATGCTGTTCGCTCATGGCTACGGCTGCGACCTCGCGATGTGGCGCCTCGTCGCACCGTCGTTCGCCGATGACCATCGCGTGATCCTGTTCGACCACGTCGGGTTCGGCGGATCGGATCTGTCGGCGTGGGATCCCGAGCGTTATGCGACTTTGCACGCTTACGCATCTGACGTCCTGGACATCATCCGCGAACTAGACCTGCACGACGTGATCTACGTAGGGCATTCGGTCGCCGCCATGATCGGGGTGCTCGCGGCGATCCAACAACCGGAGCGCTTCGACCGGCTCGTGCTGGTGACACCGTCGGCTCGTTACATCGACGATCCCGACGCCGGTTACGTAGGCGGATTCAGCCGCGAGGACATCGATGAACTTCTCGACACCCTGGACGGCAACCATCTCGGGTGGTCGGCCGGCATGGCTCCGGTGATCATGGGCAACCCCGACCGCCCTGAGCTAGGCGCGGAGTTGACTGCCAGTTTCTGCCGAACTGATCCTCGGGTGGCATCGGTTTTTGCGCGAGCGACGTTCCTCAGTGACAACCGCGCTGATCTGGCCAGCCTGACGGTTCCGGCGTTGGTGCTGCAGTGCAGTCAGGATTCCATCGCGCCCGACGGAGTGGCTCAATACATCGTCGATCACGTCCGGGACGCGGAGCTCGTGACGCTGGCCGCTACGGGTCATTGTCCCAACTTGAGTGCGCCGGCTGAGACGACCGAGGCTATTCGCCGGTATTTGCCTGCCGCCGCCGATGGCTGATGGTCTCGCCGTCCCGGCCGTCGACGAGTGGGACGACGCGCCGTGCGGGCTGCTACTCGTCGACGCCCGCGGCATAGTGCGGCGCGTTAACCAACGATTCTTGAATCGCACCGGGTACGCGAGTAACGACATGGTCGCAGGCCGGCCCTGGACGCAGCTGATGACGGCAGGCAGCCGCCTGTTCTACGAGACCCAGCTCGGGCCGGTACTCGAACTCGACGGCGCGCTCGAAGAGGTCATGGTTGATTTGCGTGGCGCCGACGGCCAGCGCCTGCCCGCCCTGCTCAGCGCGACGATCGTTCGCGACGACTCGGGACGGTCGGTCGGCACCCGAGTCGCGGTGTTGACGGTTCCGGATCGACGAAAATACGAAGAGGATCTTCGGGTCGCCCGGCGCGAGGCCGAAGCGGCCACCGCCGCAAGCGGTTCGGCCCGCCGACGGCTGGAGGTCCTGGCCCAGGCGAATGCCGCGCTGGCGAGTAGCGACGATGTCGACGTCGCATTGCGGCGACTGGCCGCCGTCCTGGTCGCGCACCTCGGTGACTGGTGCCTGATCTATGCAAGCAGCGACAAGATCGCGGACCAGGCCGTCGAGTGGGCCGGGGTGCACGTCGACCCCGACCGCCAGGCAGCGCTCGAGCAACTCGCCAGGCTGCTTCCGTTCCACGCATCGAGTCGTTCCGCGTTGAGCCGCGTCCTCAGCGGTGGCACCGCCGTCTTACTGGAGGAAGTGAGCGAACAACACAAGCACGACTCGACTGAGAACCCCGAGGTGCTTGACCTCTACGAGGTAGTCGGGCTCGAGAGCGCCCTCGTCGTGCCGAGCCACGCGCGCGGCTCACGGGTCGCGACGATCATCCTGGCCCGGGGCTTGGCCCGGCCGCACTTCATGTCCGACGACCTCGTCGACCTGAAGGACCTCGGCGCTCGCACCGGCATCGTGATCGACAACCTGCGCCGCTACGCCCGCGAACACAGCAACTCCGTGGCCTTGCAACAGGCCCTGTTGACATCAGCCCCGAACGTCCCGGCTCTGGAGATCGCGACCCGCTATTTGCCGGCGACCGGCGGGGCCGAGGTCGGCGGTGACTGGTACGACGCATTTCTGCTCAGCGACCGGACGCCGGTCTTCGTCATCGGCGACGTGGTCGGTCACGACATTCAAGCTGCGGCAGCGATGGGCCAGTTACGGGGCCTCATCCGCTCGCTAGCCTACGCACTCGGCGGGACACCGGCTCAGACCCTGTCGGCCGCCGACGACTCTGCTCGCGGCCTGGACGTGAGTACGTTTGCGACCGCTGTCGTCGCCCGTCTGAACTGGTCGAAGACTCCTGGCCAGGCGAGCTTCGAGTGGTCCAACGCCGGTCACCCGCCGCCGGTCCTGATCGGGGCCGACGGTGACGTGCGCCTTCTCGACGCCGAGCCCAATCTGCTGCTGGGCGTCGACCCATCGACGCGGCGCGCCGACCACTCAGTGTTTCTCGCCGCGGGTGACACGGTGCTGATGTACACCGACGGACTGGTGGAACGATCGGATGAAGATCTCGACGTCGGCGTGGCCCGGCTCGTCGGCCGGCTCCAAGGCACGCACCGGCAATCAGTCGACGAGATATGCGAGGCGGCCTTGATCGATCACGCCGCGCGTCGCGACGACATCGCACTTCTAGCCGTCCGAGTTACTCACCCCCCGCGCTGATCAGCGATCGTGACCCGCCTTCCTGATGAACTCCTCTACTCGGGGCTCTGCGCGTATTCGTCGTCGGTGACGTGATCCATCCAGGTCACGACTTGACCGTTGCCGTCGGCTTCCTGCATGGCGACGTGGGCCATGAAGCAGTTCGCCGTCGCTCCGTGCCAGTGCTGCTCGCCCGGTTCGATGTAGATGACGTCGCCTGGTCGGATCTCGCGCACCGCGCCGCCGCGGGAGGCGACCAGGCCGACGCCGTCGGTGACGTACAGGGTCTGGCCCTTGGGGTGGCTGTGCCAGGCGGTGCGTGCGCCGGGGAAGAACCGGACATGCGCGCAGCCGATCGCTGACTGGTCGTCGGGGTTCCGGATCGGGTCGATGGCCACCGTGCCGGTGAAGCAATCGGCCGGTCCTCGACCGGTCGAGCGCGAGGTTCGCTGGGTGTAGTTCATGACCGGTCACCTGCTTCGGCGTGCGCTCGGATGAGAGAGCCGAGCGCTTCCGGTGCGTCCGTCGTGCGGTCGCGCTGCGCGGAACCGAAGGGACCGTAGGGATACGGGGCCGGTGTCGGCGCGCTCGCCTCGTCCAGGATGTCGATGGCGCGCGAGTCCAGGTGCAGATCCGCGGCATTGAGGCTTTCCCGGAGCTGCGCCACCGTGCGAGCGCCGACGATCGCCGAGGTGACGCCGGGCCGGTCGATGACCCAGCTCAGTGCGGCCTGGCCTGGTGTGACGTCGGATTCCTTGGCGACCTGGCGCAGCGCGTCGACCGCGCTCCAGGTGACGTCGGCGTTCTCGTAGTTGGCCGAGGTCAGGTTGTAGAGCGGGCTGCCCTGTCCGGCTCGGGTGTCGGAGGGCCGCGAGTCGTCGCGGTGGTACTTGCCGGTGAGGTAGCCGCTGGCCAGCGGTGACCACGACAAGATGCCCAGCCCGTTGTGACGCGCGGCGGGGATCATCTCGTACTCGGTCTCGCGCGTCGCGAGGCTGTATTGCGCCTGCAACGTCACTGGGACCTCGTAGTTGTGGGCGCGGGCCGTTGATACCGCCAACTGCAGCTGCCAGCCGGTGTGGTTGGACAGGCCGACGTAGCGGATCTTGCCGGCGCGGACGGCGGCGTCCAGGAACGACAGCGTCTCCTCGATCGGCGTCAACGGATCCCAAGAATGCAGCTGGTAGAGATCGATCGCCTCGACGCCTAGGCGCTTCAACGAGGTGTTCAGGGCGCGATCCAAATGGCGGCGTGACGTGCCCGCCTCGTTGACGTCGTCACCGGTTTTGGTGCGGCCCTTGGTTGCGATGACGACGTGATCGGTCACGTCGGCCGGCCGAGAGGCGAACCAACGGCCCACGACCTGCTCGGCGACGCCTGCGTTGTAGACGTCGGCGGTGTCGACCAGGTTGCCGCCGGCCTCGACGAACGCGTCGAGCTGGGCGTATGCGTCGTCCTCCGAGGTCTCGGGCGTGCCGTAGTTCATGGTGCCCAGCGCCAACGTGGACACCAGCGCCCCGCTGCGACCAAGGTTGCGATATTCCACAATCAAGCCTTCCTGTGCTGATCGGCGACACCGGGATCGCCGATGTCCTTCCTCATCGATACAACCCGCCTACGAGTGCGCGCGGGAGGGCGAGTCGAACGGGGTACCAGCTCAACCCCCCTCGAAGGCACTGCTGGTCGTAGCGTGGACGACGTGGACAGTCGATCGGAGATCCGCGAGTTCTTGACGACGCGGCGCGCCAAGATCACCCCTGAGCAGGTCGGTCTACCCGCCGGAGGCGGCGCCCGACGCGTCCCCGGCCTGCGCCGGGAGGAAGTCGCCGTCCTGGCCGGGGTCTCGACCGACTGGTACGTCCGGCTCGAGAAGGGCCACATCAGCGGAGTCTCCGACGACGTGTTGGACGCGGTCGCCCGCGCCCTCCAACTGGATGACGCCGAACGGCTGCACCTGTTCAACCTCGCCCGCGCGGCCCGACCGACCCGCATCGCCCGGCGACGCGCACCAGCGGCGGCCGTGCGCGCCAGCGTGATCCGGATTCTCGAGTCCATGCTCACGACACCGGCCTTCGTCCGCAACGGTCGACTCGACGTGCTCGCCATCAACCCACTCGGCGAAGCCCTCTACGCCCCGGTCTTTGAAGGCGCTGCCCGGCCGGCGAACATGGCCCGATTCTGCTTCCTCGACCCAGCCTCGAAAGTCTTCTATCCAGACTGGGACGACGTCGCAACCAGCACCGTCGCCATCCTGCGCAGCACCGCCGGCCGCGACCCGTTCGACCGCGAACTCACCGACCTCGTCGGCGAACTCGCCACGCGAAGCGAAGACTTCCGCGTTCGCTGGGCCTCCCACAACGTCACCCTGCACCAGCACGGGACGAAGCACTTCCAGCACCCAGTCGTCGGACTCATCGACGTCACATTCGACTCCATGGAACTCCCCGCCGACCCCGGACTCACCCTCACGGCCTACAGCACCCAGCCCGGGTCACCATCCGCGGACGCACTCGCGCTACTCGCCAGCTGGAACGCACCCCAGAAATCACCGAAGAATCCCGCGACGAAGCGACCCGGCCTCTAGACCGGGAAGCGACGGCGCGCGGGCGCTGCGGTTCGCCAAGCCCCTCAAACACGACTTCGCCGGTTACTGGTCCCGCCGAATCACCGACGAACACCGATTCGTCTACAAGGTCACCGACACCGAAGTGCGCATCGCCGCCTGCCGTTACCACTACGGGCGTTGAACCCTCGCACTCTATTGATCCACCTGCTCGGCTTACCGGGCAGCGGAGCATGCTCGAGATCGACGGCTCTCGAGCGTAACCATCGTGGCGCGTGCGGTCGTCATTGTGCCTGCAGGTCATTCAAAGCGGCTATTGCCGTTGCTGTAAAGTTTATGTTAATATCAACTAGTTAACTGCGCTCGAGCGCGAATCGAATGCGTACGCCACCCCCGTGGCTGCGTTACAGCTAGGTTCGGAAAGAGCGTGGATATGACGGGACGAGATCGTCGGCCAAGCCACGGGGTTACCGGGTCCAGCTGGGCCTCCGCTCGAACCTGCCCATGACGTTCACCCTCGCGCACGAACGTATGGGATCGCCCGCGTTTGACCTTCAGATCTTCGCGGATGGGATTCCTTATAGCGCTTGGCTTGCCGCTCCCAGCGGGATCATCACTTATGTGAATCGTGCTGCGACTGATTACGCGGGATTGCCGGTCGGCGCGGTGGCGGAGTGGGGTCTCGATCGACGCGGCCACCGCAGTGACGCGGATGCTGTGGCGCGCGAGTGGGCGCACGCCGTGCGCACGCAGACTCCATTCGACTTCGACTGTCGACTCCGCCGAGCGGACGGCAAGTACCGCTGGCACACTTGCCGCGCCCGGCCTTTGCATGATGCAGAGGGTTTGGTCGTTAGCTGGCTGGGTACCGCGATCGACATCGACGACGCCAAGGAACTGGAAACCCGCCATCGCGACAGCGAGCGGAAGTCGGCCGAGACCCTAGCTCTCCTCGTGACGCTCCAGGCGCACGCGCCGGTCGGGTTCGGTTTCGTCGACCGCGACATTCGTAGAGTGCTGGTCAACGAGAAGCTGGCTGAATACAACGACACGACGGTCGCTGAGCAGGTCGGCGAACTCGTCTCCGAACTTGTCCCCGCGTTCTGGCCAAAACTCGAACCCCTTTACAGCTCAGTCCTCGAAACCGGCCACCCAGTGCTGGACGTGGAAGTTGAAGGTCCGTCGGCACTGGACCCACATCAGACTCGGCACTGGCTCAACAGCTATTACCCCGTCGCCCTGGCCGATGAGGTCATCGGGGTCGGGATCATAGCCATCGAGATCACTGATCGGAAAAGAGCAGAACAAGCCAACCGTCAGCTCGCGGCCATCGTCGAGCAATCCGGGGACGCGATTCTGGGTTCGACGTTGGACGGGATCGCCACCAGCTGGAATCACGCAGCAGAGGAACTCCTGGGCTACACAGCCCAAGAGATAGTGGGCCATCCGCTCGCGGTACTGGCTCCTCCTGACCGGCGCGACGAACAGGCCCGTATCAGAGCCCGGATCATCGCCGGCGGACCGGCCGAACGCTACGAGACGACCAGGCGTTGCAAGGACGGCAGCCTGATCGACGTGCTCATCACTTCCTCTCCGGCGACCGACGAGTCAGGGAACGTAGTTGGCGTGTCGGTGATCGTCGTCGACATCACCGAGCGTCTGCGAGCCCGCAACGTCGCGCTGACGAGTCAACGTCAAATGGCCGAAGCTCAGGAGATCGCCCACGTAGGCAGCTTCGAGAAGGACTTCACCAGCGGTGAGATGACATGGTCAGCTGAGCTGTACCGGTTGCTCGGTGTCGAGCCAGATATGACACCGACGCTCGATCTCTTCCTGTCCATCGTTCATCCCGAGGATCGAACTCGGTTCCAAAGCGCTCACGCAGAGTCCATGCGACAAGGAACAATGACCGAGCTCACCCATCGAATCGTTCGATCCGATGGCGAGCTGCGTTGGGTTGAGTCGCGAGCAATCTGCGAGCTCGGCCCCGGCGGCGCGGCGCTGAGCATGGCGGGGACGTTGCGGGACACGACCGAGCAGGTCGAGTCGGTCCGAGGTCAGCAAGAAGCTGAGAGCCGTTTCGAGATTGGATTCGAGCAAGCCGGCATCGCCACCGCGATTCTGAACCTGGACGGGATCGTCCGGCGCGTCAATCAAGCCGCCTGCTCGCTCCTGGGCCGTTCCGAGGAACAGTTGGTGGGACGAAACTGGGTGACGTTCAGCGCCTCTGACGAGGTGCCACTAGGCGCCATTCTCGCCGGACGATTCGCTGCCGGCCACGACACCTATGCGGCTGAACGACGGTTCTTGAGACCGGACGGCGACACTGTTTGGGGCGCGCTCCACGTGACGCTTGTCCGTGACGCGGCCGGACGAGCTGCGTACTACTTGGTGCAGCTACAAGACATTTGTCAACGCAAGGCGCTCGAAGCCGACCTTCTGCATCAGGCCCTACATGACTCGCTGACCGACCTACCCAACCGCGCGCTGCTCAAGGATCGCCTGGTGCGACTGCTGGCCGGCACGCGCCGCCGCGGCACCCGGGTCGGCGTGATCTTCTGCGACCTCGACCACTTCAAACAAATCAACGACACCCTCTCTCACGACGCGGGTGACGACCTGCTCAAGCAGGCGGGCGCACACATCCTGGCCGCAGTGCGCGAGAGTGACACCGTAGCTCGCTTTGGCGGCGACGAGTTCGTCGTCGTGTGCGAAGAAGCCGACGTCGGCGAGACCAGCGAGGTCGCTCGAGCCGTGTTGAAAGCCGTCAGCCAGCACTATCGCATCGGAGACCAGGACGTTCACGTCAGCGCCAGTATCGGTATCGCGATTTCCGACAGCGCGGCCACGGCCGAAAGCCTGCTGCGGGATTCCGACGCCGCCATGTTCAGCGCCAAAGGCCTTGGCCGCGACCGGGTCGAGATATTCGACGCCGCACTACGCGGCCTGTCCGAACGCAAGCTCACTATCGCATCCAGCCTTCGCAACGCATTGGCTCGAGACGAACTCGTCGTCCACTACCAACCAGTGGTAGACCTCGCCACGGGAACGCTCGTCAGCGCCGAGGCACTGCTGCGCTGGAATCACCCCGATCTCGGGGTGGTCAACCCGGCCGAGTTCATCCCGTTGGCAGAAGAAAATGGCCTCATAGTGCCTATTGGCGCCTGGGTGCTCGAGCAGGCCTGCCGCCAGCTTGTGGAGTGGCAACGGCAACGGCCTGAAATGACGGTCGCGGTGAACCTCTCAGTACTCCAGATGCTGGACGCAGGAGTCGTTGACCAGGTCGAGAGCATCCTGAGCGCCACCGGGCTCAGGCCGGACACGCTCTGCCTGGAACTCACCGAGAGCGCGTTCATGCAGGACGCCGACTACTTCACCAGCACCCTCGTCGCTCTCAAGACGCTTGGCGTCAAATTGGCCATCGACGACTTCGGAACTGGGTACTCGTCACTGAGCTACCTCAAGAACTACCCCGTCGACGCCGTGAAAGTCGACCGGGCATTCGTCGATGGACTCGGCACTGATCAACGCGACTACTCACTGGTCGCCGCGATTCTGGCCATGGCCGAAGCCCTCGGACTGTCAGTCACCGCCGAGGGTGTCGAGAACGCGACTCAGCTCGCCATCCTGCGCGACCTCGGCTGCCAACACGCGCAGGGTTATCTCCTCGGCAAACCGGCAGCACCCGTCTCGATGCGCGAACTTCTCAACCCGGCCCACACCTGGGAAATCAGCGGACACCCCAGCCGGCAGCCGCAAACCTCGCGATGATCCGGGCGACTTATGGGCCCCTACGGATTCATCTGTGCGCCAAGGGCGCGGCCCGGGATGCGGCGTTCACTTCTGTCATGGTTTCGTCGAGCTGTTTGGCGACGTGGCCTTTGGTGAGTCGGGATTCGATTGTGGTCGGCGCGCCGGTGGGGGTAGGTAGGCGGCGAGGGCACGGGCGTGTTCGTCGTTGAGCGCGGCTCGCAATACCGCGTCCGCAGCGGATAGCTGATCGGGTGTGACGCGCTGTGCGAGGGATTGGTTCAACTGGTCGATGACCTCGACGAGAGCGCTGGCGTAGGCACGGCCGGCGACGGTGAGTTGGACGTTGAGCTGGCGGCCGTCCCTTTCATCGCGCACGGCTTGCGCGAGTCCGCGCGCTTCCAATCCAGTTACCAGCTTGCGAGCGGCCTGACGACTCACGCCGAGCGCGTCGCCCAGCCGCCCGATCGAGACGGGTCCTTGACGTCGCAGCAGACGCACTGCGGCGGGATCGCTGCGCCGGTAACCGGTGTGACCACGGCGCTCGAGCTCGCAGCCCATCTGGGTGACCCAGCTTTGCCGTGCGAGCGCAAGCAGATCGCCGAAGCGGTAGTTCTTAGTTGACGGCTCGCTCATCGCAATGCCAGCATACCCAATTATGCAACCACGTTGCCTATTGCTGCTTCGCCACAACCGCACAACATCAAGGCAGCTGGCGGCGGCACTTGTCGGTCTCCTCGCGGTGCTGGTGGCCGGCTGCGGTGCCTCCGGCCACGCGTCCCGCCCGACGACCAGCAACGGTGGTCCGTCGGAATCGACGGTCTGGTTATGCCGCCCCGGGCAGGTGAGCGACCCATGCACAACCCCGCTGTCGGCCACGTCGGTGCCCGCCAGCGGTGCGCGCACCATCGAGACGGCGACCGATGACCCGAACCCTTCGGCCGACTGCTTCTACGTTTATCCGACCGTGAGCACCGAAGCGTCAGACAACTCCGACCTGCGGATCCAGGCAGCTGAACGGGACGCGGCCATCGCCCAGGCGGCCCGATTCTCCAGTGTGTGCCGCGTCTGGGCGCCGATGTACCGGCAACGCACCGAGGCATCGCTGGCCGAAGGACTCGGCAACGATCCCACGGCTGACACCGTGGCCTACCAGAGCCTCCTGGCGGCCTGGAGCGATTACCTGGCCCACGATAACGACGGACGACCAGTCGTGTTCATTGGTCATTCGCAGGGGGCCGCCATGCTGATCCGACTGCTCGCCAGCCAGGTCGACCCCCAGCCGGCCCTGCGGGCGCGCACCGTGCTGGCCATCCTCGCCGGCGGCAACGTCACCGTCCCGACCGGTTCGACGGTCGGCGCCACCTTCGCGCACCTCCCGCTATGCACCGCCGCTGCGCAGGATGGCTGCGTCATCGCTTACTCGAGCTTCCCCACCCAGCCTCCGCCCGGGTCCGACTTCGGACGACCCGGCCAGGGCGTAAGCCTGCAGTCCGGGCAGCGGGCCACTGCGGGTCTCCAAGTCGCGTGCGTCAACCCAGCCAGCCTCGGCGGCGGCACCGCGGACCTCGCCCCGTACTTCCTCACCGCCACCTCGACCCCACCCGCCCCGGCCATCACGACCGCCTGGGTCACCTACCCCGACCTCTACACCGCCGCCTGCCACAGCGCCGACGGGGCGAGCTGGCTGCAAATCGGTACCCAGACGACCGGGGGACGACCCGTCGTTTCAGAAACGCTGGGTCCCCAGTGGGGCTACCACGACGACGACATCAACCTCGCGCTCGGCGACCTCGTCACCGATACTCGCGCCGCGATCACCACTTACCAGCAATCCCACTGAGCTACGGCCCGCGGTGCTCGATATCGACGGCTAGGACGCTCGGATTGCCGAATGAGGGACGCCGTCGACTCCTATCTGAGGATCAGGTTATGAACGCGGTCATTCGGATCGAGACGAGCAGTCCTGGTATTTCGGCGCCGAGCTTGGCCGCGTAGCGGGTTGGTGGGTCGATCGGGAACCAGCGGGCGTATTCCTCGTTCATGCCGCCGAAGTCGCTCGGGTTGGTGAGCAATATGCCTACTTCGATGACGTCGTCGAGGCTTGCGCCGCCGGCCTGAAGGACGGCTTCGCAGTTGGCGAGCGCCTGCCGGGTCTGGTCTTGGATCGTTTCTCCGGCAAGCGTGCCGGTGCTCGGGTCGATGCCGGTCGTTCCTGAGAGGAACAGCTGCGATCCGGCCTTCACGCCCTGGCTATAAAGCGGTGAGCTCGGCGCGTTCGGGGTCGTAATGATCTGTCGCGGCATGACGGTCCTCCTTAGTTTGGTGTCCCACGATCTCAGGTCCGAGGACGCCCAAGCAGTGGCAGACCTCCATCTCGTCTCGGTCGGCGAGGTGGTCTTCATCGCACTCATCTCCTGTCTATCAAGAGGCCGATAGCCGAGCGATCCACAGCGCGGCAGAGCCGCCGTGATCATCGCGGTGCTGGTGGGTAAGGGCAGGGCAACAGTCTGAGGAGGACCCGATGAAGCTCCTGACCCCGCGCCAGGTCGTAGGGCTGGTCGAGCACGGCTACGAGGAGATCGAGCAGCTCATCGGCCTCGTCCCTCGCGCGATCGCCCTGCTGGACAGCGCCGAGCTCCTCATCGAACGGGTGAACGGCGTCGTCAGCCGTATCGAGTTGACCGATAAGCGGGCCAACGATGTGGTCGCCGAGGCTCACCGTGTCGTCGTGCAGACGACTGCGGTCGTCGACTCGGCTGCGGGGCTGACGAATCGGGTCACGGCAATGCTGGAGCCGGTCGAGCGGCTGATGCCGCTGGTCGAGAAGGTGGCCGATAGCGTGACCCCTTCCGACGCAGCTGCGCTCGCGAAGCTCGTTCAGGACCTGCCCGAGATCGTCGGCACGCTCCAACGCGACATCCTGCCGGTCCTTGACACGTTGGGCACGGTGGCACCTGACCTGCGCGATCTACTCGACGCCTCCAGGGACCTCAATGAAATATTGGGGGCGTTGCCCGGGCTCGGACGGGCCAAGCGTCGCCTCGACGACCAAGCCGATGAGGACTCCAGCAAGCGTGAGTACCTGGCCGATGAGGAGATTTCGACCGCGCCGGACCGCGCCACAGATTAAGCAGTGTCATTGGGCAACGCTCGCGTACGTTTGGTTCGGAGAGCCGTACGACCTGGCTGCGGAACAGGCACCTGAGTGGGCCGGAACTGGCCGGCGCTAGCATTGATCTCAGGTGGTTACCCGCCGGGACGATGTGGGTTGGTGACAACTCCGATTGGGTCGTCGGCACCGATCGGCTGGAGGCCTGCGGCGCGCGGCCGCTCCGCCCCACGGTGTCGGTCTCGCGGAGTTCAGCGATGTGTCACAAGGCGTCTCGTCGCGGCCGCCCCGGACGGGCGCCAGGCGAACGTCTGTCGACCGAGCGCCGGTCGGTGTGCTGGGTGGTGGCCACCGAGCAGGGGCATGTTCAGAGGAGGGCTGAGTGGATCGAGCAGGTCGGCGTCAGACGGGAGCACGGCGTTCCGCTTCGCCGAGGCAGCAACGCGCCCGCGCCGACGAGGATGTCCTGTCAGCGCTCGCTCGCTCCGTCCGTGAGGTACAGGCAGCTGTCGAGAGCGGCCGTGTGACACCCGCGGTGCGCAAGAAGTTTCAGGTGGCCGCTCAAGTGGTGCGTGAGGAGCACGCTCGAGTACAGGGCAGCCAGACACGCGGCCAGGCCACTCGGGTCGAGCAGTTGAAGCGGTTGGACGGGATCGCGACGATCCTGGCGAAGACCGCCGTCCGCGACCCCACGCTTCTCGCCCTTCTCGCCGAGGGGACCGCGACTACGGCGGTCGCGCCCGCGCCCGCAACCACTGAGCGCCGGGTCGTGCCGCGGTCGGTCATTTCTCGACAGCTGGCCAACCCGTTCCTCGCCCCCGTCTTCTCGAACGCCGAGCCGCGCAGGGTTGGTCCGCGCCTCCTGGCCGGCTGGGAGCTGCTCAACCCACTGCTTAGCTCGTTCGAACGTGCCGACGGTGGCGCTCCGGCGTGCATGGCCCTGCCGGCACCGGTCGGTGTCCGCATTCCGAGCACCCGGGAGCTGATGCCCCACCAGGCGCAGGTGGTCGCCGCTGCGGCGGGCGGCCACCGGACCTTCTTGCTCGCCGACGAGCCAGGTCTCGGCAAGACCGCACAGGCGTTGCTCGCCGCGGAGATGGCGAACGCGTACCCGCTGCTGGTGGTCGTGCCGAGCGTCGTGAAGACCAACTGGATACGTGAGACCGGCTTGTGGACACCGAACCGCTCGGCCACTGCGGTCCAGGGCAATGGCGATACGGTCGACGGCTTCGCCGACATCGTCGTAGTCAACTACGAGGTGCTCGACCGCCACGTGGGGTGGTTCGGCGAGTTCGGGTTCCGCGGCATGATCGTCGACGAGGCGCACTTCATCAAGAACAAGACCTCACAACGCTCGCAGCACGTCCTCGACCTCGCCGACCGCATCCGCTCGCGCACCCCGCGTCCGCTGCTGATGGCGCTCACCGGTACCCCGCTGATCAACGACATAGACGACTTCCGAGCCATCTGGCAGTTTCTCGGCTGGATCGACCAGACCGAGCCGCGCACTGAGCTCATGGACTCCCTCGAGGAGATCGGCTTGACCCCCGCCGACCCGGGGTTCTATGCCGCGGCTCGCAAGTGTGTGATCGACCTTGGCATCGTTCGTCGCCGCAAGGTCGATGTGGCTGCCGACATTCCGGCCCGGCGCACGGCCGATCTGCCCGTCGAGCTCGAGGAGAAGGTCGCACGCTCGATCCGGGCGGCGGAGCGCGATCTCGCACACAGGTTGGTGACGCGGTACGAGGCCGCACTGGCGCGCCGTCGGTCTGGTGCCGTCGAGGGCATCGATCACGAACTCGTGCGCAAGGTGGCCAGGTGGGAGCAGAAGGACGCGCGCACGACGAAGACCGGCGAGAACGTGTTCAGCATGATGCGGCGCATCGGCCAGGCGAAGGCGGGTCTCGCTGCCGACTACACGGCCCAGCTCGCGCGCAGCGCGGGCAAGGTTGTCTTCTTTGCCAAGCACATCGACGTCATGGACATCGCAGAAGAGGCTTTCGTCAAGCAGGGGATTCGCTTCTCCTCGATCCGGGGCGACCAGACGCCGACGGCGCGGCAAAAGAACATCGACGCCTTCGTGAACGATCCGGACGTCGTCATCGCGGTCTGCTCCCTGACGGCCGCCGGCGTGGGTCTTAATTTGCAGGTCGCCTCCAACATCGTGCTGGCCGAGCTGTCCTGGACCGACGCGGAACAGACACAGGCCATCGATCGCAGCCACCGCATCGGTCAGACCGAGCCCGTCACTGCCTGGCGCATCATCGCCGCGCAGACCATCGACAGCCGGATCGCCGAGCTGATCGACAGCAAAGCGGGACTCGCCGCCAGAGCACTCGACGGCTCCGATGAACAGGTGTGGTCGTCGGCCGACGTGCAGCTCGAAGCGCTGGTCGCGTTGTTGACAGACGCCCTGTCTGAGCCGGCATAAAACCCGCGGCCTCGCGGAACTGGCGAGACAGCGGCGCCACGTGTCTGCATCACCTAGCCCTTGATGTCGCCCTCGACACGACTGAATGCGCGCGGAGCGACGTGATCTTGTCAGGCCTCGACCTGCATGTCCGGGTGTGTCCGTGCCGATCTTCGGTCCTCGTCCGCGTGCGATTCTGTCGGCTGCTTATCTGCCGATGGCGAGAGCGAGGAGAGTATCGACCGCGGTTTCGAACGGGCGGGTGCTCCGCTGCGCCTGGGCGAGCAGGAGCCCTCCTTGGAGCGTGGCGAGCAGAGTTGTGGCGAGGTCGTCGGGGTCGATGTCGGAGGGGAGCGTCCCGTCGGCGTGTAGGGATCGCAGTCCATCGCTGATGGCGGCCGCCCACTCATCGAACCCAGCCGCGATCAGCGTTCGGGCATCAGGATCACTTTCGGCGAGTTGGCCAACGAGGGACCCAAGTTGGCAGCCCCCCTTTGCTTTGGTGCGCCTCGCTGCGCCGATCACCATGTTCCGCCAGGTTTCGACGCCGTTCGCGCTTTCGAACGCGTGACGGTTGCGGTGGACGATGGACGCGGCTTGGTAGTCGATGACCGCCTGCACGAGTTCGATCTTGTCGGGGAAATAGTGGTACAGCTGTGAGCCGCTCACTTCCGCCGCGACCTTGACGTCTTCCAGGGTGGTCGCTGCGACCCCGCGTTCGTGGATCAACTCGGCGGCCTTCTCCACGATTCGTGCTCGGGTGCGCTCACCCTTGGGCGTCAGCTTGGGCCGGTCGTCGGGGTCATTGGCCATGCCGTCCATGCTAGCGACTTTTGAGTTTGACAGCCCAGTCGGCCGCTGTAATAGTGAGTCGCACAACCCATTTTTCGAGAGAGGGCAATCCTGATGAGCACGCTCCCAGGAAAGACGGTGCTGATCACGGGCGCCAACGCCGGCATCGGCAAGGAGGTGGCCCGCCAGCTGGCGTCACGTCCGGAGATCGCGCGGATCTACCTGGCCTGCCGGAACCGAAGCCGGGCGACCACGGCCAAGGCCGACTTGGAAGCCACCACCGGCCGGCGCGTCTTCGAGATCGTCGAGATGGATGTCGCGGATCTGGGTTCGGTCCGCGCCGGCCTGGCGGCCGTCGAGGGGACCGTCGACGCGTTGGTGATGAATGCTGGTGTCATTGGGCCGCAGACCCTGGACTTGACCGGTGACGGGGTCACCATCGTGTTCGCGACGAACGTTCTTGGCCACGTCGTTCTCCTCGAAGGACTCCTGGCCGAGGGTCGGCTCGGCGAGGTCGCGGTCCTCGTCGGAAGTGAAGCAGCGGTGGGAGTTCCGAAGATGCGGATGGCACGGCCGTCCTTTGTCTCAACCTCAGCCGACGAACTCGCCGCCGTCATCAACGGCAGCTACTTCGCCACTGGAAAGCCCGACTTCAACCTCGCCTTCGGCCAGGCGAAGTACATCGGCGCCCTGTGGATGGCCTACCTCGCCCGCCGATATCCCGACCGCCGCTTCATCACCGTGAGTCCCGGCGCCACCACAGGCACTCAAGCCTCCGACGGCCTCGCCCTCCCGCTACGTCTAGCGTCCAAATACGTCCTGCCCGCTTTGGGGATCTCCCACAAGCTTGACGCGGGCGCGAAGCGACTCGTCGACGGTGTTATCGACCCGACCCTGTCCAGCGGCGTCTTCTACGCCAGCGCGGCCAACAAGCTGAAGGGTCCCTTGGTCAACCAAGCCGACATCTTCCCCGATCTGGCCAACACCGCCTACCAGGACCACGCGAACGAAGCCATCCACCGCTTCATTCCCTGAACGACCCAGCGTGCGATCGATTGCGTGCCAGGGCACGACAAAGACCTCGGACGAGCTCGTCTGGATCAGTGCCACGCGGCCTTAATCCACCTACCGAATCGAGTCGACTGCAGTTTGGGTCGCCCCATCCGTACATCGCCGCGATGCACTTGTGTGATCCGCCCCCATCTGCTGGCCTCCGCGCAACCTACGCGGCAAATCCGGATGTTCAGTTCTCGGAACGGTCAGGGTCAAGAATCTCGACGCGGCCGCTCGCGGTGGAGAACTGAAAGCTTCCCCGCCACCTTGGCAGCCTTCTTTGCAGGCCTCGCAGAGTCTTGATGGCTTCCTCATCGGGTAGGCCCGAGGTGATCCGGAAGTCGAGGCCTGACCCCACGACGTCGCTGGCGAACACAATCTCGACTGCGAGCAGAACCTGTTGCCATTCCTTCGCCGTAAGTGCCGTCACCCGCCTCGATCCGGCCCCAAAGCGCCCACGCCTCGCGCGACAGATTCTCGGCGTTGCTGAAGCCCATCGCGATGGCTAGTTCATCAGTGGGCCTGGGCAGGGCCGCCCCAATCCAGCAGCGCGGCGCGGACGAACCGTCGCTCGCCGTCATCCAGAGTTATCTGCATCTCCAATGCATCGGCCACGGTCACGAGTTTGCCAGGGAGAGCTAGAACTCGCGCACATCGACGGATCCGCGCGCGGACGGCGGCAGGGCCGGATGGTCAGTCCGACGCCTGATCGAGGGGATAGAGGAACCACGGCGTGAGCAAGGTCCACAAGATCCTCGAGCAGTCGTCCCAGCGCACGGAGCGCTACAACTCCGGCGTCGCCGCCAAGATAGGGCCGGCGAGTTGCCAGAGGTACGGCTTCACCCGTGGGCGATGAAGGTGGAGGCTCTCTGCGCGCTGCCGCTGACGGCGACGGCGCCCGAGACGTCGCCGCGTAGCGTCCACTGGTCGGCGGCGGTCAGCGAGTACAGCTGACCGGCTGATGTCAGCGCGGTGGGCGTCAGGCCGTCGCTCATCGCCGTCACGTTCGAGAGTCCTGACTGCCGGACGGCCGACCCGCTCGTGTCCAGACGCCACACGCTGGTGTCCTGGCAGCTGACATAGGCCGTGGTGAATATCGAAAAGACGGCTACCGCCGGGCAGATCCCGGTAGAGCGCACGGGTGGGACGGCATTGTCCGTCCGGAACGTCCACACCACTCCGGCGTCATCGACGGCGAGCCCGGTGGAGTTGGTTCCCTGGTAAGCCATCGACTCAATGTGACTGAGACCGACGACGTCGGTCATCGTCGGTGGACCGTTGACCGCCGCGCTGCTGACTGCGGCGACAGAGCCGTCCGCGCGCAGCGCATAGAAGGCGTACGTCCCGCTGAAGATCTTGCTCACACCGGTCAGGCCGGCGATCTGAATCGGTCGGAGGCTGGCGACCGTCGTGGTCAACCAGACGGTGCCATCCGATTTCAGGAAGGCGACGGCGCCGCCCCCTCCGTCGCCGGCCAGCCCGGTCACGTCCGTTATGAAGAAGGCCCCTTGATCGTCGAACGATGGTGCCCCCACCGGGTAGTCCCACCAGTGCACAGTGCCATCGGCGGCCAAGGCGAAC
Organism: uncultured Actinomycetes bacterium; assembly: GCA_963708805.1. GTDB lineage: Bacteria > Actinomycetota > Actinomycetes > Mycobacteriales > Jatrophihabitantaceae > CAVPUA01. The sequence goes on from CAVPUA010000001.1 coordinate 161,764, forward strand.
TGCAGCTCGGACGTGCTGGCTAAGGCGATGTAGGAGCCAGCGTCGCCCCCAAGGTGGGCCGGCGGAGTGCCCGCCGGCAAAGCTGGACCCCGGCTGCCAGTAGGAGACGTAGACGCCGGCGGGGGTTGGCTGAACGGCAGGTCTCGCGAAGTACCCGAAGACGTCGAAGATCACGTCGCTTCCGTAGGCGCTGTTAACGACATCGACGCTCTGACCGCTGCCGACCGCGACGATCGTGGCGTTGGATGCTGCGCTTCCGGCGATGAAGTTCGCGTCCGAAGTCGCGCCGGCTACGACCGCTGACGGATCGGCCGTCGCCGGCGTGATGGTGACCCAGCCTGGCCCGAATGCCTCGGCTGAGGTCAGGTCTCCCAAGACGGCGACGGCCGGCGTCAGCGCGTCGAGCCCAGGGACGAGCGGTGTCGGGCCATAACCGACCTGGGCGCTACTCGGCACTTGCCCGGCCACCGTGATTGCCATGACCTGGCCAGGTGGCACCTGATGGGCGCCTGTGGGCCCGTTAAACGGGTGGACCCGTGTGTCGGCAACGCGCTGGGGTGAGACGGGCACGAAGTAGCTTCCGGTGCCGGAGTTCGCGAAGTACCCGGTGACGTCCACGATCAGATGCGTCGTCACTGCGGCGAAGAACGAGACGCCGCCCGGGCCAAGGGTGATGATGGCTCGGTTCAGCCACGGTCTGGCCCGGCCCGAAGTTGATCGTCGACGTTGCGGGAGTCAACCCTCCCGCTGGGAAATCGGTGACCCACCCGCCCGCCACCGGGGCCGTGACGGTCGTATTCAGGACCACGGCCGTCGCGGTAGGCGGGACGTCGCCGACGCCGGCAACCGGGACGGTGATGGTGGTGCCTCCGCCCACCGCCTGGTGCCCGGGCGACCGCGTATCCAGCAGTCGGAGCGGTGTGACCGGATCGAACGTCGCCGCTGTCTGGGCGGTCTGGACCGTAGTGAAGTAGCCCATGACATCAACGATCAACGTCATAGCGGAACTCGCATACAGCGTTATCGCGCCGTGGGCTCCAGTGGACACGACGACCATGGACGCAACCGGCGTGACCGACCCCGTCGGGACGTTGATGTTCGATGTGCTGGGCATCTGATCGCTGCTGGCATAAGCCACCACCCATCCGCCGGCGCCGCTGCTGATCGCGGTCACGTTCAGCACGACCTCGGATACGCCGGTCGCGGGTACTCCGCCGACACCGACGACGGGGACGGTCAGGTTCCCGGTCGGTCCGCCGCCTGAGCGGGTGTCGGCGATTCGCACTGGCGCAAGGGGCACGTAGCCACCACCGGGAGGTGGGGCGTCAGACGGGAGGGCAGCCGGGATCGCGACGCTTGACGCCGCGGCGGGTACGACAGCCGACAGAGTGGCCGTCATCAGCAGGAGCGCCGCGGCCGCCCGCGCGCGACCCCAAAAGTGCACCATCACTCCTAACGCGGGCCACCAAGACACCCAGAACCCAATAATGAGACCGTGAACCTAACAAATACCACGAGGGGCGCCAAGTCCGAGCAGCCAGCAGACAGCCGCCCCGAAGTGAGCGGACGTTCTCAGCAGCTCGGATAGGTAACGCGTCGTCGCTATCCTGGCCAATCGAGCCGGTCGAACATCACAACGCCAACCTCGCTCTGATGGAGATATTCAGGCAGGCCATCATCGAGGAGATCATCGACCCGTTGGCCATGGGTGACCTCGGCGAGTCTGTGGACGCGTTCCCCGTGACCCGGCTGGACGAGGGCACCCTGTTGCTCGACTACGGCAAGCGTGGCCGGTTCATACTCGCCGTGGCGACCGCAGACCCGCTGTAGCGCGCGGACGGCGGCATAACGTGGTCCTTCGGGTTGCGTGATGACACGATTGGCCGGTGGCCGACATAGTCGGAGATATCGCAAGCTCGGTCCGAACCGGCTGGATGTATCGGCGTGGCGTTGGTGCGAGTGACGCCGGCTACGAGAAGTGGATTCGGCTGAAGGTCTCGGGTTGGCCGCAGTCAACCCGATCGCGAGTGCGAATGTCTGCGCTGATCTGGTGCCGTGTTCGGCACCTCGGCGCGCATGACCCATCGCCACTTGGCGATTTTGCGGTCCCGCACGAAGCCAAACTGCTCGAACAGCTCCACCGGACCTGTGTGCAGGTAGGCGCCCCGCTGTGGGGGCCGCTCTGCAGTCTGCTCCGGGTAAGCCTCGACGGTCCCGCCGCCCGCTTGACCGATCGCCTCAAGCGCCGCGGCTACCGCAGCACGAGCGATTCCCTTGCCTCGCTGCTTGTTGGCCGTGAAGATGCACCCGATTCGCCAGGTCGGAGGGTCGTTAACCCCAAGCTCGTAAGCCTTCTTGTTGTTGATATTCGGTAGCTCGGCCGGCGTGCCGTACTGGCACCACCCCACGCACTCAGTGTCCGCGTACACGAGTATCTGGTGGACCGTCCCGGCGACAGTGCGCGCCCGTTTGGCGGCCCGGTTGCCCTCGGGCGTGTGGCCCTTCCTCACTCCTTCGGGATGAAATCCCATACACCAACATCCACCCCAGACCCCATTGTGTGCTTCGACCAGGGCGGCGAAGTCAGACCAGGTCTTAGCGTCCAGTGCCCGGGTCGTGTAATCCACATGGGCACGATAGAAGCCGACGTCGGCGGCCTCAATCCCGCCGCGGTCACTTCCACGCCCATGCCATGCTCGCGGGATGACGACGGGGTACCTCCACCAGTCACACAATGCGGTCGTCGCGTTCTCGATCGTCGTGGGGGCGTTCGCGCTAGGCGAGTTGCCGCAGATGTTGCGCCTGCGTCGCGGGGCGCGCAGCTCCATCTGCTCGGTGAGGTGCTGTTTAGGCTGCTGTTCTTTGGTGCGATTTTGGCCCTACCGCTGTGCCTGTCGATAGCGCCGAGCGCGGAGATTGCGGGCCCAGCTGTGACTTTCGTTTTAGGCAATGTGATCACGTGGTTAGGGCTGCTACTTCGATGGTGGTCCTTTCTTACTCTCGGCCGATATTTCACCGTGGTCGTGAAAACCAGCGCTGACCAAACTGTCGTGGACCGCGGCCCGTACCGGGTACTACGGCACCCGAGCTACACCGGGCTGCTTCTCGCGTTAATCGGTGTCGGTCTGATGCTCGGCAACTGGCTTGGTTCGTTGGTGTCGTTGACCCTGATGGTCGTCGCCCTGCAGTACCGCATCCGAATCGAAGAGCGCGCTCTCCTCGCCGCACTCGGTGACGGCTACCGCAGCTTCGCGACGAGTCGCGCCCGACTGGTGCCGTTCGTGTGGTGAACGCGCAGCTAGCTCGCACGGCTGTCCAGGGCTGTGGAGCAGACCTGGACCCTCGTCGCAGACGAGCTTTCGCACCACTCGCTCATCGACAGTTCCACTCGCTGACGGCGGCAATGGCGGTCGAGCGTAAGCGACCCGCAGCGCGGCAAATCCGGTCGTCCCCTTTCGCGTTGACGTCTTCCGCCGTCTACGTTGATGTGAGATTCTTGTTAGATGGTGTTGGTTCGACTGTCACTTGTCACGGTGTTTACGACCGCTGTGCTGGCGGTTGGATCGTCTCGTCCGGGCAGTCGGGATGGGTGGTCGTGGGGTTGCTCGGGCTTCTCCCCGTGATCATTGCCGCTCCCGGCGTGTTGTTCGCCGTGCGACTGTGCGGCGCAGGCAGCCGCGCCGCCTGCGTCGTTCAGCAACTGATGCTCCTGGCGTTCCCAGCGTTCTGGGTTTGCTGCGTAGTGCAGGCAACTATTCACCTATGGCCGGTCGGCGTCGCCGCCGCGGCGGTCGCCTATGGCGTTCTCTTCCGGGTCGAGAGCGCCACCACCGCGTTCGCGAAGTCGGCGCGCGAGGCCGAGGAAGCTGAAGACGCCCGGTACTTCGCCCAAGTGGCCAGGCGGGCCGATCTGCGCGCGCGGTCGCGAAGCAAGTCGCGCGTGAGCGAAGCCGCCCTCGCTCTGGCTTCCAGTCGCCCGGCGTCTCAGCAGGAGGGCGCGAGAGTCGTCAGCCTCTCGATCGGCTACGAAGGCGGCCGTCGCTCGCCCGAGTCCTTTCGCACCTATCGACAGCAGGCGCAGGCGACGCACAAGGCGCTTCTCGTGGCTCTGCGCAACGACAGCGAGACAGCGTTCGACGCCGAATGGGCGGTGTACATGGCTGAGCCGGCGAACTCTGAGCTCGCCCGATACCTCGACGCCTACATGGCCGTGTACGCCGCGCTGATACTCGCGAACTCCACCGGCGTCGGTCACTTGCTCGACGCTGACGAACAGCACCGATTCACTCAAACCGTGATAGCGGATCGGCGATTCTTGTCTCGGCGCCTCAACGCCGGCTCGCTAGTCGCCAGCGTGGCCCGTCTAAGTGCACCTAGTAAAGGGCTGGCTTCCTACGGCACCCGGCCAGAGATGTTGTTCGCGACCTTGGCCGTGACCGTCATAGCGACGGAGCAATACGCGCCCGACCGGGTGTTCACCGCGTCCGTCAGCTTCGCTCGAGTCGCTGACGCCGAAGCCCAAAAGCGAACGTGACCCCGCGCTCGAAAGAACGCCCCGTCGCACATCTCGGCGCGCTCGATCTGCGGCATATCGAGTCGAGTCTGCCGACTCAATTGCCTAGCCTTCTTGATATGAGCGCCGACGAACCTCGAATCGAGTTCCTGCGCGAGATGGCCCGTCGTGGCGGGTCGGACGACGGACGTTGGCCGCGCGAGCCAGCTGCGCCGAATGAGCCAAGTGCTGGCGTTCGTGAGCCGCGTCGTCCGAATCCGGTCCCGAATATCGACGCCGCCGAAATGGATCCAGAGAACTGAGCGCGCACGAACGGCGGCATGTCCGGACGTCGGTCGTTCGCCTGACAGACGTATAGGTCGTTGCCTCCTAACGTTGGTTCACCTAGAACTCGTTAGGAGGGGGAGGCGCGTGAACCGGGCGGCGTACCTGGATGAGTGGACACCGCGCATCGGCGCAGACGCCGCGAGTGCTTGGCTGCGGCAGAAGCGGCTGACCTGGCAGATCACGGTCCTTGGCGTGGTGTGGACCTTCGTCTTCGTGCTTGGCCTAGGACTCGGCAGATGGCCCATTGTCGTCGTAGCCATAGTGCTCGCGATCGTCAACTGTTGGTTGGGCTGTCAAGCCTTTCGCGACTGGCGGCTCGTGAGGATTCTCGCCCGGCAACATGTCGGCATCACCTGGCGTGTGCCGATCCCGATGGACAACGCCAGCGAGTTCGATCGATGGCTCGACGGCCAGCGACGGCGCGGCAAGATCCCGGTCCCGGACGACTACGACCCCACAGCGCCCGCGGGGTAGATCGCGCCTGAACGCGGCGTGTGCGGACAGTCAGGCATCGTCGCCGAGGGACTCCGGCCAAGTCGTCCATCGATCATGGTATTCGCCGATGGCGTCCGGTGACTTGTCTAGCGCGAGCCATTCCGCAGCGGCCCGACGGATGAGCGCGATTGGGTCAGCCACCCCACGCGCATAACTCGGCGGCCCGACAATCGCATCAGACAGGAATCCCCACACCATGACCGGATGCCCACAGCTCTCCGGCCAGTCTCGGAAGTCCCTGGGTCCGATCTGGTTGTAGAGCTGCTCGATCGCCTGGGTCACGGCCTCAACCGGATCGGCGTTATCGATCGAGGCGACAATCCGCTCGGCGTACTCCGTGACCAGCTCGATGTACGTCGGGACGTCCATGGGCCGATAGACCGCCCGGGCGTCATCGCTGGTCACGCCCGCGAAGCTAACAGAAAGAGTCGAGTCGAGCTGTCGCATTAAAGTCGCGGGCATTGCCGCGCGCGATCGGCGGCATGTGCGTGTCTTTCGCTAACTGGCTGGTCTAGGTCGCCGGGGGTTCTCGATCTCTTCGACGCCGCCGGAGAGCTCAACTTCGGTGTGAGCGGAGTCAGCTCTGACCGCCGCCAGCAACTCGGCCACGACCTCCAATGTGTTGGCCTTCGACAACCCGGTGCGGATGAAGTACTCAGCCTGCGAGAGAGACGTAGCGGACTCCTGCAAGACCACGGCCAACCGCCTCGCCTCAGCCCTTGTCAGGCGAAGGCCGACAATGTCGTGAGATGCGTCTATCTCCATGTCGGCAGATTGCTCCAAGTCGTCATGATCCTGAGCGTAGGCCCGGACGATCTTCCCCACATCGGCAAGAGCGCGCGCGGGCTGCGGCAGATGAGTGCGTCAGGATCGAGAGCGCAGCCATTTGAGCAGTTGCTTGTCCGCCCTAACGACACCCGCACCAGGGTGACGAGCGAACGGTGCGGCCGCCTCGTTGAAGTCGAGTGCTCGCCGGGCCGAGTCGCGCACGACGTCCGGCCGCCCTGCCGCTTCTGCCCAGCGAGCGCGCGCAACAGCCCAAGCGAAGTGGTTCGCTGGGAACGGCGATTGGCGGTTTACTCGCCAGGCTTCAAGCAAACACCAAGCTTCGTCCAAAGCCGTCGGCGTCTTCCTGCGGGTGAGGAGTTCCGCCAACTTGACCTCGACCATTTGGGTCGTTCCGTTGAGCGTCGGATCCTCTTCGAGCAGTTGCCGATAGCGACGCTCGGCCTCGTCCGGATCGGATTCCGCGTCGAGGTCGCCCAGGTGTTCCAGCGTCGGCCAACGCATCACCGGGGAACCGTCCGGATCTTCGAGCACTCGGAGCCAGAGCGCGCGAGCGCCATCTCGTTCCCCGGCCTCGTTCAGGGCCAACCCTTTGATTCGGAGGTACTGCGACCGCCCGGTTCTCCGTGCTCGGCGAAGGCGTGCCTCGAAGTCGGCCTGATCGTCGGCACCCCACGCCGGGCTCCTGAACCATTCGTCGGCCACGCCTGCGAACTTATCGGGCGGCCTTGAAACGCACTACTTTCGGCAAGACCGCGCGCACCACGCGGCATGTGCGGATGATTCGAGTGGCGATGACGGATGATGTTTGAGTGCCTCCGATGCTTTCGATCGCTGATCCACTCAACGAGATCGGCTGGATCGATGAGACGCGCCCGGAGATCGAACGATGGACCGGATACGACATGGTGGGATGGCCCGCTGCTGTCTGGTTGTTGCACGCGATGTACGAGAACCCCGATGTGTCCGCTGAGGTCAGTCACGATGAACGTCATCGGTGGCGAGTCGAGCAGGGGGCCGAGCCGCCAGTGGTCGTTGGCGGTGTCAACCTGGATGACATGACCACGGTGAGCGGTGGGTCAAGTGGATTCGCGGCACGTCCCGGCGCACCCTGGCAACGTCTGCCGTGGTCGGACTACGCGCACCGATTAGGCATCGAGCTTGGTGAAGGTCTGGACGTTCCTCCCTGCTTTCGTTGGTTTCCGCATGCCAGCTGGCCGGTGAGTATCGATCCGCCGCCCGAAGGATCACTGGATGAGGAGACTCTGGACGGGCTGATCGCAACGTTGGCCGATCACTCGGAGCGTGGTGCCGAGACACTCTGCATCGCCTCGTACGCCGTGGGCGCGTCCTCGGACTGGAAGCGGGAGTTGCCCGAAGTGTTTCGAGGTCCGTTGCGAGCGATTCCCGATTTCGTGCAGGGGAACCAGCCCAGGCAGTTCACGCCGACGAACATTTGGCCCATCGACCGGTCATGGTTCGTCTACTCGGATTACGACCTATGGACGACGAAGGTCAGCGGCTCGGCGGAGCTTATTGCTGATCTCTGGCGACACCCAGACCTCGAACTGCTGACGTGGCCGCCATCGACGTCATGACCAGTCAACGGCGCAGCTTCAGCACGATCGCACTCCATCGGCGGCAATTCCGGTCGACCCTGCCAAGCTCCGATACTGGGTCCGTGAAACACGACGCACCTGATGGTCAACGGTGGCGACTTGGCCGAGGCCTACTCGACTCCATGGACAAGGGGTCGGGTGCGGCTCGGAGAAGCCGCGAGGCTGCCCTAGCCGAAGGCAACTTCGTAGCGTTCTTGCAACGGGACGGGAAGTGGGTCGAGGGCCGCGCGGCCGTCGTCAGCGGCGACTTGACCTTCGTCTCGGTCGGTGGAGAGACGGCGACCCTCAGAGTCAGTTCTTGCAGCCCTCGGCCCGGTCGGACGTGGCGTCTCGCTCGCGATCGCGGATTCCGATGGATCCACGCGCACGAGGTCGACTTGATGGCCTTGGACCAGACGCAGTGGCTCGTGGCGGTTGGCAAACGCGAGCTACCCGTGCTCCTCGACGCGACCGACTGAGACTGGTCGGCGAGGCGCGCCACCGGCGGCAGTTCCGGGCGCGGAGGGCGGCATTTTCGTTCGTTTCGACGAGGAAGCGGCCGGGTACGTCGTCGTCGTGATGAGCGGCGACGACGAGGTCGAATCTATGGTGACGATCTACCGAGCGGCGACGCACATTGGCCGCGCCCGCACCTTCCATGTATCGGTAGATGGGCGGGAGCGGGGTACGGTCCAGGGTTCGCAACGCCTCGACTTGGCCCTCAGTTCGGGCGGACACACCTTTAGCGCCCACTACGGGTCGCACCCGAACGGGACGGCAACGTTGAACGTTGACCTTCCGCGCGGAGGCGAGCCGACCTTGATCGTCATAGATGTGGTGGACGCGCCCGCTGGTATGGCCGCGAAGGCTCTCGCTCTTCGCCTAACCGCGTCAGATACTGACAAGGCATCGGCCCGCGGCGGGGTGTCGTCGTTCGTAGGCGCCCAGTCGGCCGGCGGACGTATAGCCCTTGCGGTCGCGCTCGTGTTGCTGGTTGGGGGCCGGTGCATCGCGTGGGTTGACCCTGACCTTCCCGGTCTCAGCCTTCTCGTCAGTCTGGCTGGCGCTGTAACCCTCGTGGTGTTCGGGTTCCGCAAGTTGCTGTACCGCGAGAACAAGACATCTCGCCAGGACGATCGACGACGCTGAGCTTGCGCTGTACGCGGGAAATCCGGATAGCTACCGGCATGGCGAATAGGCTCCCTCCGCCCAGGTCGGACCGCCTGTCGAGCGGACGGCGGCCCAGCGAAGGGCCTGTTCGTTTTCAGGGACAGAGTTCATCTCCTCCATCAGTTGGTCGAGATCCTCTGAAGGGCCTTGCGCGGCGAGGACGGCCAGACGCAGTTTGTCGTTCACAGTGAATCCGTCCAGACGTCTCCAATCTGCGTCTGGTGGCGGGGTTCGGGCTAGCAGCGCATCCCGGTCGAGCCAGATATGCAGGTAAGGGAGAACATCGGCGTAGAGCACGTCACGTAGCGCCGAGGCCATTCCCCGTCGCTTCTCGACGCTGCTGTAAGACCACGGTTCGGCGTGTGTCGGTCGGCTGCCGGGTGCACCGACTCGCCACGAATAACCACCTGAATCTCCCTCAAGGACTCTTCTCGCCGGATAGGTCTTGCCGCTCTCAAAGTGCAGGCAGTCCCACAGCGGCTCGCTCATTGCCGACGCAATGAGAAGGAACGTGCACCACTCGCCTAGAGCCCAACCTCGGAACTGAATCGAAACCTGATCACCGTTCGGCGCCGCCTTGCGGTACGTGTGCGCGGACTTGCGGTAGCCGTTCGCCTTCAGGAATGGCGTGACGAAGGTTGCCAAGAAGTAGTCCAGTTCTTCACGGCTCGATCCAGCGAAGCCAGGTTCCATGAACCCATCCTCGCGTACGCGGACACAACCGCAGGCGCCCCAGTCATCTGTCGCAACACCGAGGTCGAGGTAGCCAGATCAGTCCGTCTTATTCTGGGGCGGCCCAGTTGCGACGACCGGAGATCGGCAGTTTCGGGCGCCCCGAGCGCGCGCTGACGGCGGCATTTCCGGTCGAATGAATCACGATGCTTGCGAAGCGTCAGGCGGTATCAGCCGTGGGTCGTCACGCCCATGGATTCTCCGGTGTCGGCGTTGTACGGGGCGAGAATCGTGATTCCGCATGGGCCGTAGTCGGTCTCGACGCCCCTCCCTTGAATCAGCCAAGTCGCTACGTTCGTATAGAACGGGGTAGTCGAGTTGTCTGGATTGATGTGGGCCGGGGTCTGCGCGGAGTAGCTGCCGAAGGTGACGCTCCAGGTGATGGAGCCGCTGACGTTGCTACCGAAGCCCTGGCGGAAGCTGTTCCCAGACGGTGGCCGCGCTCACCTGCGGTTGAACGGTCGCCGGTTCGGGATCGAGCCGCCCGTTGTTGTCGTCGAGCACCAGCTGAGTAGTTGCCCGAGTTGGTGTCGGGACCGTTGGTCGGCACGGAACCGGGCGTAGGGCAGCGCCCGAGCATTGAACTGTCGGCCCTTGTCGCGTTGTAGGAGATGGAGTCGAGGATTGCCTGTTCGAGGGCGGGATCAGGGCCGATCCCGATCTGGACCGAGACACCGTGGTACCAGACATTGACGCGACGAGTTGGCGGTAGTCATGAGGTACACCTGTTGTCCGCCGCGAAGCGTGGTCGACGCTTGATCCGGCGGTGTCGATCCGCCCGGCTGCATCCACACGCCGTCCGCGGCCGGCAGCGTCGCGTTCGGAGCCCGAGCGGGACAGGCCGGCGCGTCCATCGAGCTCGATCCAAAGAACACCCGATCTGATTGCCCCTGGAACGTGGAAGAACAGGTGTACGCGGCATGCGCTCCATCGATCACTGGCCAGGCGGCCGGGACGGTCAGTTGGACACCGTGGAACGTGACCAGTTTGGTGGTGGCCGTGGGAACTTGCGTAGGTGAGGTGGCTGGTCGCGAATGCTGGGGAAATGCCGATCGAACAGTTAGCGCCACTGCGGCGACGAGCAGGATCGATGCGATGACGCCGACGGGTGCAAGCCACCTCCGTCGCCGTCCACGTGGCACTGGGCGGGCGGCTGTGGCCCGGTCGAGGAGCTCCTGGGGGCTTGCGATGTCGTCGGCCTCGGCCTTCAAGACGGCAACGAGATCGGCTGCACTTCGGATGTGATTGGTCATGGAAGCCGGTTCGCCTCTCCTTGCGTACTTGAAATGTCGATTCGCAACGCTCGCAGAGCGCGTGACGCGTGGGAGCGGACCGTGCTCAGGCTGCAACCGAGTAGTTGAGCGATGTCTGCATCCGATAGATCCTCGTAGAAGCGAAGCACGACCACTGCCCGTTGCCGCCTGGGGAGCTTGGCCAATCCAAGCCGTAACACGTCACGGTCCAGGACGGTGTCGAAGGGGTCGGAACGCGATCCGGGGTGATGCGGTACGAGCGCGAACGGGTGAACTCGGAACCATTTGCGACCCCAGGAGATGTAGGCGTTGACAATCATTCGTCGGACGTACGCATCGAGGTTCTCGACGTCCTCGAAGCGCTCCGGCTCGGCCACCAGGCGGGTCAACACATCCTGAACGATGTCCTCGGCGACGCCGCGGTCGCCGACAAGCGCGCGGGCGAAACCTGCCAGCGCTGGCAGACCGGACCGGATCCAGTCATCGACCTTCACGGCGTCCTCGCTACACGTCACCGATGAAGACGCAGCTCAACCCCAGATTGTTGAGTCCGCCCGTCAGATTGCGACAGATACCTCGACGTCAGCCGAATCGCCCATCGTGACGAGACACCGAGCAAAGAAATTTCAGTCACCTCAGTCATGATTGCAGGCCGACCCCGGATGCGCGCACATCGACATGTCCGGGCGACTTTTGGACGCCCCAAGGATCGGTCTGGGCGCCTATCGCCGAAGTCTCGCGGCGCGCCTGTCGACGGTTAGCGCACCTGTACGTGTCGGTTGATCGGCGTCGTTCCGCGATCCGGCGGATCCTCCGACGCAGTGCAGCGCGGCGCGACGGGGAGTCGCGCCGACACCCGGAGGCCGCCAGCTGCCCTGGCCGACAGGTGGAGAGAGCCGCCATGGGCCTGGACGATGGTGTTGACGATCGCCAGACCGAGGCCGACTCCTGCGTGCTCACCGCGGGTGCGTTCGGTGCCGCGCTGGAAGGGCTCGACGAGTGTCGAGACCAGCTGGGGCGTGAGCTGGTGTCCGGTGTTCTCCACGGTGAACATCACGTAGCTGAGTCCGTCTTCGACCGATACCCAGACCAGGCCGTCTTGGCGCACGTTGTGAACGATCGCGTTGTGGACGAGGTTCGTCGCCATCTGCAGCAGCAATGGGGGTGAGCCGATCGAGGTGGTCGGACCACCCGAGATCTGGACGGTGACGTGGTGTTCTTCTGCGCACGCGATGAGGGTTTCGATGGCTTCTTCGGCCACAAGTGACAGGTCAACGCGTTCTGGGATGACGGGTCGCTGGTCGGCTCGGCTGAGGAGCAGCAACGCCTCGGTCAGCTTGATCGCGCGGGCGTTGACGGCGCGGAGACGTTCGTTGAGTTCGTCGGCGTCGCGGCTCGGGTCGTTGCGGGCGACGTCGAGAAGTGTCTGGGTGATCGCCAGTGGGGTGCGCAGCTCGTGGGAGGCATTGGCGGCGAAGCGTCGCTGTTCGGCGATGTGGGCTTCGAGGCGGGCCAGCATGGCGTCGAAGCTGTCCGCGAGCTCGCGGAACTCGTCCCGGCGGCCCGGCAGCGTGATGCGGTGGGCGAGCGAACCCGACGTCGCCAGACGCGTGGCCTGGGTGATGCGGTCCAGAGGCGCGAGCATGCGACCGGCGAGAAACCATCCCCCGACAAGACCGAACACCAGCAGGAATACGAGGACGATGGCGGCCACTTCGCCGAAGGTTCGTTGAGCGGGCGAGCGGCCCGGGGCGAACGCCCCGCCGATGCCGGACCGGGTCCTTTCGACGATGGGCGCGTGCGATAAGAAACGCTCCAGGATCAGCCAGAGCGCAAGCAACAAGGCGCCCGCAAGCATCAGGAATGCGGCGTAGCTCAGAGTGAGTTTGAGGCGAACACTCAGACCAGCCGGTCTATCCATCGAAGCCTCCTGGCGATCACGTCACGGGTGCGGTGTCGATGCGGTAGCCGACGCCGGGGACCGTAGCGATGATCCACGGCGGCCCCAGGCGTTTGCGCAATGCCGACACCGTGATGCGGACGGCGTTCGTGAACGGGTCCGCGTTCTCATCCCAGGCTCGCTCCAAGAGCGCCTCGGCGCTGACGACGCCCCCTTCGGCGTCGAGCAGGACTTCAAGGACCGCGAACTGCTTGCGGGTGAGCGCGACGAACCGATCGTTGCGGTAGACCTCGCGCCGGAACGGGTCCAGCCGCAGACCGGCGAGCTCGCGCACGGGTGGACGGTTGTGGGCGCGTCGACGATCGAGTGCCCTCAGACGCAGGACGAGTTCCCGGAACTCGAACGGCTTGGTCAGGTAATCGTCTGCCCCGAGCTCGAACCCGGAGGACTTGTCGGCAATCCGGTCGGCTGCGGTGAGCATGAGGATCGGCATGCCGGTGCCCGAGCCGACGATCCGTCTGGCGATGTCGTCGCCGGACAGGCCTGGAAGGTCACGATCGAGGACGGCGATGTCGTAAGCATTGACGCTGAGCAGCGCGGCGGCCGCGTCGCCGTCACCCGCGATATCGGCGGCGATCGCCTCGAGCCGTAGACCATCACGAATGGCTTCGGCCATGTAGGGCTCATCCTCGACGACCAGCACACGCACGCCCCGAGGCTAACCGTTGGATGCATATCGCTGACGTATTCAAAACCATGAACGTCCTGGCAACAGCCGGCCGCCTGGACTGGCGGCATGATCACCACACGTCCCCCCGACGATTGGATGCCGACCCCGCCCAGCCGGCGCCGTCGCCGGACACTGCTCACTGCACTGCTCGTCCTGCTCCTTATCGCTTTGGGCCTCACAGTCCGCTCTCTGCGCAGCGACGACGACAAGGATCGCGCCTATCTGTCGACGGACGGGTGGCCCCGAGTCGGGCAGGGCGCGTACGTGCTCGGCGAGGACCAGCCCGCCGTCAGCCCGTCTGAGCGACCCGTGCCGATCGCGAGCCTGGCCAAGGTGATGACCGCCTACCTCCTGCTCAAGCACTACCCACTGAACGCGGGCGCGACTGGCCGCCTGTTCACCGTGACTCAGAGCGATGTCGCTGATACCGAGACGCGGCGTCGTGAAGATCAATCAGTCATCGACGTCCGCGCCGGCGAGCAACTCACCGAGCGGGATGCGCTCATGGCCATGATGTTGCCGTCCGCGAACAACATCGCGTGGCTCGTCGCGCGCGAGGTCGACGGCAGCGTTGCGTCGTTCGTCGCGGAGATGAACACGACGGCTCGCGCCCTGGGAATGTCCCACACGACCTACACCGACCCGAGCGGGTACGACGACCACACCGTATCCACCGCGCTCGACCAACTGCTGCTTGGCCAAGTCGCCGCCGACAACGCGACGCTCACCGAGATCACGTCCGCTCGCAGCTACTCCCTGCCCGTTGTGGGCACGGTGATCAACACCGACTCGTTGATCGGCCAGGACGGGTTCGACGGCCTGAAGACTGGCTCGGACGACGCGGCCGGCGGCTGTTTCATGTTCCGGTCTTGGCGGCATACCGAGGGCGGCAACGAGCCGTTGATCGGGGTGGTGCTCGGACAGCAAGGACACGACCTGATCGCCTCGGGACTGTACGCAGCCAAGCAGTTGGTCGACCGCGTAGCGCCGACGGCAGCCACCCCGTGACCCTCGGATCAACTCAGCAGTCGGACGTGGCCACAGCCAGCCGGCGTCGAACCTCTGCTGTGTTCACGTCGAGGGTGCCCATCAGCGCGGTTGCCGGGTCAGGTGGCTGGAGCGTGAGGATCTGGGCCAGCACCTGAGAGGCCGTGAGATAGAGCTTGCGACGGTTGGGCTTTGACGCTTCCTCGAGCACTTTCTTGGCCGCGGGCGTCATGCGGAGACGATCCTTCTGTGCGATGTCTCTGATCTTCGGCTTCTTCGGCACGGCCCGCATCGGCAGTGAAGGAGCGTCGGCACTCGGGTCCAGGCCCAGGGCATCGAGGGCTTCGCGATCGAGTGAGTCGAGCGCACGGCGCGCGTCCTGCAGGCTCACGCCCAGGACGACTTCGATGGAGCGATCTTCCAGCAGGGCGAGCAAGAGGTGATCGGTGCCGGTTCGGCGATCACCTCGGCGGCGAGCCTCTTCGCTGGCCCGCAGGCAGATGGCCCAGGCATGGAGGACCTCGGGTGCGGCGGCGGCAGTGGTCATGATGTTCCGAGTCAGTTGTATTTGGTGTGGATGGATTGCCGGGTGACGCCCAACGCGTCTCCGATCTGCTGCCACGACCAGCCCTCTTCGCGGGCCGCCGCGACGTATTTCGCCTCGGTCCTCTCCGCCAGGCGACGCAGCGCCAACGAGGCACGAAGCCCCACCACCGGATCATCCGAAGACAGACTCCCGCTGACCTCGCTGATCTCCATGCTTGTCAGTCTAAACTGACATTGTCTCCGGTGTCAATTCAAACTGACACGGCACATCGCCGAACCGGGGGAGGGGGCAGCGCTGCGGGACGCCAGGCGATGCGGAAAGAATGGCAGTCAAACTGTTCGATCGCCGCCAGGAGGTCGCTGTGCCGAAAACCGTCAAAGGCAATGCGGGGCGGGTTCCACCAGAGCCGTCAACCCGGCACGCCGACATCGACTCCTGGGTCAGGACTCTTGTGCCGCATCTTCAGCCGATCGTGAAGGCGCTCGATCAGGCGATTCGGGGGGCGGTGCCCTGCCTGCATTACGCGGTCAAGTACAAGCGGGCGTTCTACGGACTACCCGAACTCGGCTGGCTGATCGAGCTGGCTCCCTACGACGTGTCGGTGAACGTGCTCTTCTTCGGCGGTGCTGATTTCGATCCGCCACCGAAGTTGGGAAGCACCGACCGGACCCGCTATGTCAAAGTCACGGGACTCGCCGACATCACGCAGCCGCAGTTGCTCGACTGGATCACACAAGCGGCGTGTACTCCCGGCTGGAAGTGAGACGTGACGATCCACTTGTGCACGTGGCCCGACCGTCTTCAGCCGAGCAGATCGACGAGTCGCGAGCGGGTCATCCCGGGCCTGGAGCGGTCTCGACGGTCGAGTGCGGGTGGTTGCCGGCAGTTGCCGGGACGAGCCAGATCGACGCCTCCCGCTCGGGCGTGCCGGGCCATTTGGTGAAGGTGACTCGGGTGACCGTCCAGGGCAGGCCGTAGCGAGTGAGCGTGCGACCGACTGGCGGGGGTCCGGGCTGCCCCTGCTCTTCCCACGGCTGGAGCTCATCTCCGTGGACGTAGAAGGTGCACCTCATCGGTGGTGCCTGGGCGATCTGGCGACCTTCATGTGCGGGCCGGGTGGGCGTCACCGACGACCGCGATGTAGGTGGTGTGATCGGTGAGCTGTTGTTCGGTGAGGCCAACGATCGGCGCGATGCAGCCGTCGGGGAGGAGGACCTTCGCGCCGACCGAGACCGGCTCGTCGGAGTCGAAGGCCATCAGCTCCTCGCCCCACCCGGACTCGTCCTCAGACCCCGAGCGACGGCTTTCCCTGCCTTCGCGCACTGACACCCAGCAACTCATGGCGACCAGCCCCTTCGACGGACACGGTCCTGTGCCGCCCGGCGCGGCCAGGGGTCCTACGAGCCCGGCCCGGAGACGTCCAACATGCCCGCGCCGCTCTCACTCCAGGGGCGGGGTCTGGGCTTCGGAGGTATCTTGACGGTACTCACATCTGTGTGAGGTGCGCTTACGAGATGTGACGGCACAGCGGCCGTCCTGATCGCCGATGGTGCGGAACGGGGCTCAGCCAGCAAATTCTGTCGAATGCCGCCACGCTCGCCTTGGTTCCCCTATTCGGGGCTGGCTGTCGGTTAAGTACACCATTGGGTTTCCACCAGGCTTGACGCCCGGTTGTGGTTCGTTGCGCCGGTCGATGGGTACGGAGCCGATTCATGAGCGCACCGCATCAGCCGTCGGTCCCGGAGCCAGAGGTCGAGGAAGCATTCGACCGCCTCGTCGATGAAGGGGAAGTCCGGCCTTGCCCGCTCGACGCTCGCGTTGATCTCGACCGGGCTACTGGGCGGCATCGACATCGGAGTAGGTGTCTTGGCCTACCTTCTCGTCGATGCCAAGACCCACAACGTCCTTCTCGCCGGCGTCGCGTTCTCAGTGGGATTCGTTGCGCTGTTGCTGGCCCGCAGCGAGCTGTTCACCGAGAACTTCTTGATACCCGTCCTGACTCTCGTCGCGGGCAGGTCGGGCTGGGGGTCACTGGTCCGCTTGTGGCTTGTCACCCTCGCCGGCAACTTGGCCGGAGGCTGGGTGATCACCTGGCTCATCGTCACCGCCCGGCCTGACCTCAAGCCGACGGCCATCGAGGTCGGCACTCACTACGCCGACCTCGGCATCTCTGTGCGGTCCTTCGCTCTCGCCGTCCTCGCCGGCGCGGTCATCACCCTGATGACGCGGATGCAGCACTCGACCGACAACCTCGGAGTGCAACTCGTGCCCTCGATCCTGTTCGGTGCCCTCCTCTCGGCGGGCCAGCTTTTCCACTGTGTGCTCGACTCGTTGCTGATGTTCGCTGCGTTGATCAGTGGCGCTCCGTTCGGCTACGCGAACTGGCTCAGCGCGCTGGGCTGGTCGGCGCTCGGCAACGTGGTCGGTGGCCTCGTCCTGGTTACCGCGCTACGAGTGCTTCGCGTCCCTCATCGCGTGGCTCAGTCACGTGAAGCCAATGCATGAAGTCGTCTCCGCTGAACATGGATTCGCCCCGTTGACTTCTACGTCGACACCGCGCTCTACGACGCCAACGAATCGCACGACGCCGATGGAGACGGGATCGCGTGCGAGAGGGACTAGCCACCCGGCTGGCTCGCCAAAATCGGTCACCTGGCGCGCGCACCGGCGGTTCGACGGGCTAGGGAACTTCGAGTTCAGCGTCCGGCGACGGCCACGGTTGGCTACGTCCTACTGGGTCAGCGGTCCTTGGAGCACGCTCTGCTGGTGCACGACGGTGCTGCCGCCGTAGTCCTGCGCGGAGACGTCGATGACGTCGTAGGACCGCAGGTCGATGCTTCCGGCAATGGTGAACGTCCCGCTGCCGTTGTCGCCCAGCGCGCCAACCGGCTGCATGCCGCCGCTGGCCGGGTTGTAGAGCCAGACCTCGTAGTAGCCCTGCCGCAGGGGCAGCCCATCGCTGGTGATGCTGAGCTGGCGGCCCTGGTCGGTCGTGTGCACGGTGGCGGCACCGGTGACGTTCTTCGGACCGCCGGCCTGAGCAGACAGGATCGCGTGGGAGGCGGCGGCCACGGTGGCGCGGTCACCGTGGCGGGCCAGCAGGAATCCGCCCGCGCCGCCGACGACCAGCAGGACGGCGGCGGCGATCGCGACCAGGGCGTAGCGCCAGCGCCGCACGTGACCTGCCGTGGGTCGCCTGGTCTGTCCATGAGCGGTGAGACCCAACTCGCTGGAGATGCCGGCCCACACCGACGCCGGCGGCCGCGCGTCGCTGTTCTCGTCGGTCTCGCGCACCACGGCTACGGTGTGGGCGAGGGCATCGAGTTCGCCTTGGCACTGCGGGCATCCGCGCTGGTGGGTGGCGAAACTCGCGTCGACCACCTCGCCGAGGGCGAGCAGGGTGAGGTTGTCCAGCCGGTCCAGCTCGAAGCGCGGATCATGCGGGTCGCGCCCGTCAGCCGGGCCGCTGCCGTCACTGCGGTCGTCGTGGTCACCGTGGGGTGAGGACACCGTCCACCTCCCATCGTCGCCGCAGTTGTAGAAGCCCCCGGCGCAGGTTGCTCTTCACGGTGCCCAGTGGAATACCGGTCAGCGCCGCGATCTGGCTGTGGGTCAGATCATCGAAGAACGCCAACTCGAGCACGCGGCGTTGGGCGTCGGGAAGCTGGCCCAGCTCGTCGGCTATCACGATTCGCTCGACGATGTGGTCTGGCCCGGGGGGACGGCGCCGACCTCGTGTCGCGTCTCGGCGGCGAGCTGGGCCAGCCGTTCGCGGCCCAGCGACCGAAGGCGATCGATGGCCCGGCGCCGCACGATCCCGACCAACCACGCACTCAACGGACCCGCCTCGGGCCGGTAGGTGGCTCGACCTTGCCAGGCCGACACGAAGGTCGACTGGGTGACTTCCTCGGCGTCGCCGCGACTGGGCAACGACGAGAGGGCGATTCGATAGACCATTGCTCCGTACCTGTCGTAGACGCGCCGCAAGGCCTGCTCGTCACCGTTGCGGAACGCAGCCGCCAGGTCGGCGTCCGCGTCGGGCTCGTCCACGATCCTCCTGTCGGGGTTCTCGTTCGTAGTACGACCGGAACCTCGGCATCGGATGCATCCAGCGCGGACTTTCTCGTCGTACCCCGTCGTGGACCCGAGTCACGGGCCAGACCGGCGACAGATAGGACAAGACGATGAGGCTGCACGCAATCAAGGCTCGACTGCTGTTCATGCTGAGCGGGTTGCTCCTGGTGGGGATGCTCGCCACGGCCGGACCCGCGTCCGCGACCGCGCCCCGCGCCACGGCGACGCTGCACGGTACGACCTCCGTGACCACCGCCCCGGGCATCGCCACGGCTCTACTCAAAGGCGGAGTGCTGCCCTTTCCGGCACCGGGGACCGGGTTCGGCATCAGCGAACGCGGTGGCCTGAACGTCACCTACCGGTTCCCGATCACCGGCGGGAACCCGGATTTGGCCGGACCCAGCGGCGACATCCTGCACTCCGGCGGGATCGACTTCATCGGACGTGGCAAGCACCTCGAGATCGGCCAGTTCGACATCGATCTGGCCGCGGGCACGATCTACGCCGACCAGGTCAACTTCGCGCCCGGTCGGATCCCGGTGCTCGATCTTGATCTCAGCGGCCTCAAGGTGACCAGCCCTGGCGGGTCCACCGTCCTGTCCGGGATCTCGGTCAAGCTCGATCCGGCCGCCGCCGGT
The DNA here is from genome assembly GCA_963708805.1 of uncultured Actinomycetes bacterium. Lineage (GTDB taxonomy): Bacteria > Actinomycetota > Actinomycetes > Mycobacteriales > Jatrophihabitantaceae > CAVPUA01. The sequence goes on from CAVPUA010000001.1 coordinate 181,514, forward strand.
GCCCTCAACTCCACCTTCGGCCTGGCTCTGCCGACCGACGGCAGTCTCGTGTTCGGCACCGCTGTCGTCACCCTGAAGGGCTGATCGCAGAGGTGGGCCCGGCCGCGGTGCGGCCGGGCCCACCAGGGGGAGGCAGACTGCCCGTCCGGCCCGCGACAGTGATGCGCCGTGCGGGCGTGAGCACCGCCCTGACCGGTCAGGTGCTCGGTGGTGAAACGGGCGGGCGAGACGAGCAGTCACCTCGATGAGAGTGCGTCACGCGCGGCGATCACCGTCCTTCCCGTGCTCGATTGCCGTCTTCAAACCGGTTGGGTTCCGGCGGGGGAGACCGTTCCCGCCCCCACTCGCCGATCCCGGGATGACGAGGTCGCCCCACGACCGCTGCCGAGCGGCTACGCCGCCGCCGATCCCTGCGCGGGCCTGGCTTCGCGGGCGCCGCGCCGGCTGGATCCGTTGGTGGCGTGCTCGGCCATTCCGCGGCGACGATCGCCTCGAACTCGGCCCGCACCAGGTCCTCGTCGGCACAGATCAGGTCGACGAGCAGCTGATCCAGGTCGCGGGCCGGTGACGAGGCGTGAGGTTGAGTGAGTGCTGCCATCTCTGTCACCCCGGGCTCAGGCGTTGATGACCTGCCGGTCGTGTCCTTTGTCGGTGATCGAGATCTTGCGGGGCTTCGCCTTCTCCGCGACCGGGATCTGCAAGGTCAGCACGCCGCTGTCGTAGCTGGCTTTGATGTGTTCGGTGTCGAGATTGTCACCGAGGACCAACTGGCGGCTGAACACGCCGCGGGGCCGTTCGGCCGCGATCAGCTCGGCGTCGCTGGCCCGCGGCGACCGTTCGGCCCGGACGGTGACCACGTTGCGTTCCACATCAAGGTCGATCGAGTCCGGGGCCACGCCCGGTAGGTCGAACTCGACGTGGAAGGTGTCCCCGTCGCGCCAGGCATCCATCGGCATCACCGATGGCCTCGCCAGAGTGCCGTTGGTGCCCAGAACCTGTTGGGTGAATCGGTCCAAGTCGCGGAACGGATCGGTGCGCATCAGCATCGTTACCACCTCCACCAATCTGTCGACTGATGCTTCCTCGAGACCACAATTCGTACTGGACGATCTGTGGTGTGCGCGATAGATTTGATATCACCGACACCATGGGTCGGTCAAGAGGAAGGAAGCGAGATTTTCGACAGCGCGTCGACCCCGATCGGGCCGGACAGTGATCGAGGCGTCTACGGGATCTCCGTCGCCGCCGAACTCGTCGGCACCGGCGTGCAAAACCTTCGCCTCTACGAAGCCCGCGGCCTGCTCGAGCCCAAGCGAACCGAGGGTGGCACCCGCCGCTACAGCGCCAACGACCTCGACCGGCTCCGCCGCATCAGCACCCTGCTCGGCGCCGGACTCAACCTCGCCGGCATCGCCATGGTCCTCGACCTCGAAGCCCAGAACACCGCGCTGCGAGCACAGGCCCAGGACCGGCAAGCGTCCAACGAGCCGGCCTCGAACTGATCTTCACGGTCGTCCCTCGGCGGTGAAGGGCCCAGGCCAACGCGAGCGGGGTAGTTGACACCGCCTCACCTATCAGTGATAGTTCTCCTATACGTGATAGGAAATCATGAGGAGGCGGTCCAGTGACAACACCAGCACCTGACCGCCGCCAAGAACGCCGCGGGGCGAAGTTGGCCGTGATCCTTGATGCGGCGTGGACACTGGCCCGCCGCGACGGGCTTGCCGCGATCTCGTTGCGTGACCTCGCCGACGCCGTCGGTCTGCGGCAACCGTCGTTGTACGTCTACTTCGACTCGAAACTCGATCTGTACGACGCGATGTTCGCCGACGGGTGGCGGCAGTTCCTCGACCGGGTGCGCCACGACTATCCGAGCGACCCACGCGCGGCGTTGGCGCAGTTCGTCGGCGAGTGCGTGCAGTTCTCCAGCGACGATGTCGTCCGACACCAACTGCTGCTGCAGCGGACGATCCCCGGCTTCGAACCCTCACCCGAATCGTTTGCCGTGGCGATTGAGTTCTACGAGTTCGGCAGCGGCCTGATCGCGCAGGCCGGCGTGCAGAACTCGGCCGACCTCGATCTGTTCACCGCGATTGTCACCGGGTTGGCTCACCAGCAGGTCGCGAACGACCCCGGTGGCACTCGCTGGGTTCGTCTGGCCGACCGGACCGTCGAGATGTTCCTCGCTGACGTCCAGGGGCGGGCCAAGACCGTTGACCGGCCGCGAACGCGCCGGAAGACGCCACCCGCCTGATCTCGTTGCTCTGTGCTCGACCGAACCGTCCACACAAACAGGCACCACCCACTCAAGGAGGCAGCACAATGTCCGCAGTCATCACGCAACGCTGGGATGCAGTGAGCCCGGCGCAGTACGACCAGATCCGCGAAATCGTCGGTTGGGACGTCGACGTCCCAACCGGAATGACCTTCCACGTCGCGTCCTTCGAGGGCGACAGCTTGCGGATGCTCGATGTCTGGGACTCCGAGGAACAGTTCATGACGTTCGTGCAGACCCGCATCATGCCGGCGGTCGCGCAGGTCGGCCTGGCTGGACAACCGGACATGACCGTCACCCCGCTGCACGATGTCTTCTCCAGCGTCGTCACCCACGCGACCGCGTGAGGCCGTCATGCGTCAGGAACTCACCACCGACAGCGTCAGCCGCCACATCGAGGCCTCCCCCGAGGACCTGTACGACATCGTCTCTGATGTCACTCGCCAGCCCGAGACGTCACCCGAGATCGTCTCCTGCACCTGGATCAAAGGCGCCACCGGACCCGAGGTCGGGGCCCGGTTCAAAGCGATCAACCACGCCGGACGAGGTCCGAACTGGCCCAACAAGCCAGTCGTTGTCACGGCCGATCCTGGTCGCGAGTTCGCGTTCGCGCGCACCGAGGCATTCGCCGGGACCGTGGAGTGGCGCTACCGCTTCGAACCAGAAGGCACCGGCACTCGGATAACCGAGTCCTACGCAGTGACCAAGGAACTGACCATCATCGGCTGGTTCATCATCGACACCCTCTACGGCCTCAAGGACCGCCGCTCCGACCTGCGCGCCGGCATGGAACACACGCTCGATCGGCTCGCCGAGATCAGTGAGAGCACATCCCCGTCGCGCAAACCGTCGGTCTGAGCGCGAACCGACAACGCGACTCTGCACGGACCGACAAATCCATCCGCGCGTCCATTGCCCGGTCGTCGCTCATCACGGCTCGCAACCACGATAGGCGAGCGGGGACGGCGGCTTTTCCGGATGGCGGAGACTCGGTCAGCCGCTGGACCTAAGGACCGAGAAGAGGAGCAAATCGACTCGGCTCCCCGCGATCTCCTGGAACTCTCGCAGGAGTCCTTCTCGTTGGTATCCGGCCCGCTCAGCGGTTCGTACCGACGGGATGTTCCACGGCTCGATGTAGAGCTCGACCCGATACAGGTCGGGGAGGGACCACGCGAATGTGGTGAGGGCGATGAGCGCGTGTTCGGCGACGCGACGTCCTCGGCTGCGCGGAGCCACGCTGTAGCCTGCGCTCGCCCGTCCGTCATCGAGGTTCGTCAGGTTGAGACCAGCAGTCCCTAGCGCATCATCGGTTGCTGAGTCCGCCGCGCAAAACGAGTAGCTCGTGCCGGCTCGCAGGGCAAAAGCCTGACGCTCTATCCACTCGATCGCCTGGCTACGGCTGGCGTGAGCGGCAAGCGTCCCGATGTTGGGGACGTACGGATCAGTCGCCAAGTCCATCAACATGGCGCAGTCGCGCTCTTCGAAAGGCCGCAGGAGCACATGACCGAAGCGCGGAGAGGTCGAGGGGAAAGCTAACTGAGCGCGGTCGCTTCCAGGCCGCAACGGCTCGTCGGGCCATGCGTTCGCTGGATGAGTTGTCACCCTTGGATGATCCCCGATCGCGACACCAGAATCAGTATTCGACTTGTCCGGTCGACTGGGCCGCGCGATGGGAAGTGTGGACGTGGGCGCTATTTGGTCCAGCTCTGATGACGCCCGGAGCCTGGGGCTGAGTGCGTCCTGGCGTCGTTGGTGAACATCTGCGCGCCGACCTTCGTTGAGAGCGCTCCGCCGAAGGTTCGATTCCATCGGTCGCGTTGCCGTGGGGAACGGGGTCGCCGCATCAAAGCAACGGGACTGCCGGAGGTACGCACCAGGACCGACCGTTCGCGTCGTGTCGGACTGACGTCGTACAGGACGGGCCGGCCAGCCAGCACGGAGATGGACGATCCGAGTGCGGTTCGCAAGATGGTCGGATTCTGCTCGCCGGATGTGAGGACTACCAACTGACGGCCGCGCAGTGGCTGCCACAAGGTCCCGGTGACCGATGTCCATCGGGCGTTGCGGGCGAGGAATGCGATCCTGCCCCGCACGAACAATGTGAACCCGCCGACGCTGACCGCGATGGCCCCGAACACGAGCATGAGGATCATGGGCATGACAGTCCAACCCGGTTGGTTGTCCTCAGAGTCAATCGTCATGCGGGTCGGTCGGGTCGCTTCGTAGTAGACGGAGACCTGTTGTCCGACGTGGTAGTTGTCCACATCGCCGCCCAGATCGACGTGTTCGACGAAGGTTTGGGTCCCGGCTCGATACCTGACCATGGCATAACCAGAGGATCGGCCGGTGTCCGGGCTGAGCCTGGTGACGGTGCCCGTGGTGTGGACGCCGGAGTCGCGAAGAGTGTCGCTGGCATCGGAGTAGTAGTTCGCGAGAAACACGAACGCCGCGAGGAGGATCAGCCCACTCGCCAGGGCGGCGGCGCCCCAACGCCAATCACGCCGGCGGCGCACCCGGTACTGACGCATGTCCTCTGCAACGTGAGAGTAAGCGTCAGGTGCCAGAGCTGGCGGCGGTCCGATCGGCACAGCTAAGTATAATCCATGTAAAGCCGGCGCAAATCAACGCGCAATCCCCTGCGTGGGGCCTTCGCATGGTGGTGCCTACCGATCCAACTGAGTGACACGGCCCTACGAACGCTCCGTGGGCACCGCGATCTCGTCGCGAGCATCGCGATACGTCTTGTTCACCTGTAGTACGAGAACCGGTCAGTCGGTCGTCACCGTAGCGGCATGAGTTCCCCTTTAAGGTCGGCTGGGTTCGATCGCCGAACGGCGAACCGATCAAGGACAGCAGGGGAAGTCGTGGCTGCAGCACGCGCGCGACATCGTGAACAAGAAGTCCGGATCACTGGTCGCCGTCGCGGCGCTGACCGCGGGGCTGTTGATCGCCGTCCCCAGCGCCGCCACCCGCTGGCTCCGGCTGATCTTGTCATCACCGAGCTTGCGTATGGCGGCAATGCTGCCTACACCGGTGACGGCGGTGACGGTGAGTACGTCGAGCTGACCAACATCGGTGGTGCTGCTCAGGACGTGAGTGGCTGGTTCTTCGATTCGAGCAGCAGCGCCACGATCAGCGCGCCGTCGCCGACGGCGGGTCTGTCGTTGGCGACGCTGGCCGACGGTTCGGGGACGAACACGGTCGGTCGCGCCGGGTGAGTCGGTGATCATCACCGATCTGACGCCGGCCGACTTCCGCACCGAGTGGGGTCTGAAGCCGTCGGTGAAGGTCATCAACGACGGCTCGTTCACCTTGAAGAAGTCCGGCAGCGTCTACATCTCCAACGGCACGGCCGTGCTGGATCAGGTCTCCTATGACCTGACTGCCGGGCAAGGGTGTGTCGGCGTGGGTGTCGGCGGCGAACGTGGCCGATCAGCAGACCGCCGGCGGTTCGACGTTCTCGTTCGCTTCGCGCGACCGGCACCTCGAACGGGGCTGGACCATCTCCACGGTCGGTGACTCGGAAGGGTCCTGGAACTCGGCCAGCGGCTCAACCAAGTCGGTCGGTTCGCCGGCCGCCTCCACCCTGGGCACCTCCACGCCCGGCAGCGTGCGCGTCTCGGCCCTCTCCGTGGCCGGTGGCGCCAACCAGAACGGCACCGTCGGCAAGGCCTTCTCGTTCACCGGTCTGAGCGCCTCGGGCGGCACGGCCCCCTACACCTGGAGCGCTCCGGCTCTCAGCGGCACCGGCCTGAGCATCGACCCGACGACCGGCGCCATCACCGGTACGCCCACCGCCGCCGGCCCCATCAACGTGACGGCGACCGTCACCGACAGCGCGAGCCGAGCGCGTCGGCCAGCACCACGTTCACCATCACGATCGGCTCGGGCATCGACCCGAACTCGGCCAACATCGTGATCAACGAGGTCACCTCCGACAACAACGACAACCCCGAGCTCACCTCGAAACTGCCGCCCGCGCTCTACGCCGCGCTCAACACGGCGCCCAACTCGGCCAGCGATCTCGTCGAGCTCTACAACAAGGGCGACCAGGCCGTCGACATCACCGGCTGGAAGCAGATCGACAGCCACGCCGCGAGCAACGCCACGGACTTCTCGGGCCGGGTCTTCGACGTCAACGGCAACAAGATCACCAGCATCCCGGCGCACGGGTACGGCGTCTTCCAATCCGGCCAGGGGCTCGGCAGCGGCGGCGACGCGGTGAAGATCTACCTGCCCGACGGCACCCTGGTCGACTCGGTCACCTTCACCGCCGCTCAGGCCGGCTACGACGAGAGCGTGGACCCCGAGGGCAACGGCCCCGAGGCCAGCACCGAGATCTATCACGCGATCGCCCGCTGCCCCGATGGCGCCGGCGCGGTCAACACCAACACCAACGACCCGACCACCTCGTGGTACAGCGTCAAGGTGGCCTCGTTCGGCTCGTCGAACGACTCGTCCTGTGACACCTCGACCGACCCCACCGCCGCGGTGCAGTACTACAACCAGCAGCCGCCGACCGGCCTGCCCAGCACGTGCTCGCCCAGCGCTCCGTCGGGCAGCGACAGCATCTCCGTCCCGGACGCGGTGGCCTGGCCCACCAGCGACGGCGTGACGACGGTCGACAACCAGTGCGAGTTCATCACGCCCCAGGACCCGACCGGAAACGACATGAGTTCGCTGGTCTTCAGCAGCGACGGCAGCGTGCTGTGGGGCGCGCAGAACAAGAACCACGTCTGGAAGCTGGTCAAGGATCCGACCACGGGCAAGTACCTGCCGGCCACCGACAACGACTGGGGCAACGGCAAGGGCATCACCTTCACCGGCACCGACCCCAACGCCAGCCAGCCCGACGACGAGGGCCTGACGGTCGGCGGCAACGGCGACCTGTTCGTCACCTCGGAGCGCGACAACCAGAACAGCAACGTCTCCAAGGACGAGGTGCTGGAATACGACCCCAACGCCTCGGGCACCACGCTCGCGCCGGTGCAGCAGTGGGATCTCACCTCGGAGTTCGTGCCGTCGGTCATCGCGGCCACCGGTGACGATTCCAACCTCGGCTTCGAGGGGGTGACCTACGTGCCGGACTCGTACCTGACCGCGCACAACTTCCACGACCAGAACCTGAACAAGACCTACAACCCGGCCGACTACCCGTTGCACGGCTCGGGGCTGTACTTCCTCGGCCTCGAGAAGAACGGTCACGTGTACGCCTACGCGCTCAACTCGGACGGCACCTTCCAGCGCGTGGCCGACATCGACACCGGCATCGACGGCACCAGTGCCATCGCCGATCTGCAGTTCAACGCCGACGACCAGGGAATCTGGATCGACTTGCGACAACGACTGCGGCGTGGTCGACAGCCTGCTGCGCATCGACGCCCACGGCAACTTCGTCCGCGTGGTGAGCTACGACCGTCCGGCCGGGCTGCCCGACGACAACCTGGAGGGCTTCGCCATCGCCCCGGCCTCGACCGCGGTCAATGGCAAGCGCGAGGTCGTGTGGTCGGATGACGGCATCTACGGCGAGGGCAATGCGTGGAACGCCACCCACACCGGCAACGTCGCCTCGGCTGACTGGGGACACGCCCTGTACAGCGGCACCATCGGGCTGAGCGTTGTTCCGGACCTGCCCGACCTGACGCCGCCGACGATCACCTTCTCCGGCAACGCCGGGACGTACGGGGTGCTCGGCACGGTCGCGATCACGGCGACGGCGACCGACAGCGGCTCGGGCGTGGCCTCCTTCGTCTGGACGAACGTGAACGCCCCGGCCTACTCCTTCGGCCCCGGCAGCCACACGCTGACGGCCACGGCGACCGACAAGGCCGGCAACACCACGACCGCGACGACGACGTTCACGGTGACGGTGACCCCGGCCGACCTGTCCACGCTGACGACCCAATTCGTGCAGGGTTCGGCGAAGTACAAGTCGTCGAACGTCCTGACCAAGCTCGTCGTCAGCGTGCTGGTCAGCGCGGTGACCTCGATCGAGTTGCAGCTGACCCCGAAGGTCTCGCCCGCGGCGAAGGCCGCGCTGCTCAAGGCCTACGCCTCGTCGGTGCAGACACTCGTCTCGGGTGGCTGGCTCACCGCGAGCCAGGCAGCGACCCTGATCGGCCTGGCGGGCGCGCTCTAGTTGTGCGGCTGACGTTGGTCGGTGACGGGCTCACCTGCCAGCAACTGGAGCAGGCGGCAGTCGGCGGCGACGCCATCGAGGACTCCGGGGATGTCGGTCCACTCGTCCGCGGTTCCTCGGCCGTGGCCCCGGTTCGTGCCGTCGTGCACCACGCCATCCAGGCCCGCCGCGTAGGCCACGTTGACGTTCGACGAACTCCACGCGCGAAGGATCGGCTCCCGCCCGACTTCACGGATGGCGGTGGCCAGCGCGCGCACGAGGCGGTGCTCGCGGCCGCCCTCGAGGGTGATCGCCGGCTGCCGCTCGCCGTCGCGGAAGCGCACGTCGACACCGGCCTGGGCGGCAGCGGTCCGGGCGGCCGCCTTCGTGGCGGCCTCGACCTCAGTGAGGATCAGGGCGTCAGTACTGCGCAGGTCCACCCCAACCGTGCCCACGGCGGGGGAGTGATTGAAGACGGTGCCGGCGTGAATGCCGTTGACGCGGCGCACGGTGAGCGGATCGGCGTCGAACGGCGGCCCGTGCGGCGGGAAGGGGTCGGCATCCAGCGCGGTGATGAAGCGACCTATCGCATCGGGCACTTCGGAGATGCCGCCGTAGAGCGTGTGCCTCGGCTCGGCGATGAAGTCGATCTCCAGTCCGGCGAACCCGATGGCGTTCCAACTGACGGTCCCCACGCCGCCCATCAGGTCGATCACCGAGCCAAGATCATGGCCGCGCTCCTCGACGAGGGTGCGCACGCCGGTCAGTCCGGTCTCCTCGCCGAGCACCCAGGCGATCGTCAGCTGTCGCCACGGCCGCGCCCCGGCGAGCACGAAGCGAAGGATCGACAGCGCACTGGCATCCGACGACGTCGTCTCGGTCGCGGGGCCGACTAATCGGTCGCCGTCGCGGAACAGCACGGTGCTGGCGGCGCGGTGGTCGGCGACGGTGCCGAGGTCGTCCATGGTGGCCAGGAACGTCAGGTTCTCGCCGTCGGGATCGTCACCGGCGATCGTCGTGACGACATTCCCGGCGCTGTCGAAATCCGCGTTGTGCGCGCCGCTCGCGACGGCCAGTGCCGCGATCAACTCGGCCCGTCGACGTTCACCCCCCTCGGGCGCGGGGATCAGCGCGATCCGTCCCCACTCCTCGATCAGTCGCTCGCTGTCGGCCCGGACGAAATCGCGTGCATCAATCACCCCACCCATTCAACTCGGGCCACCGACGCCGGGCCACGCCGCCTGTTTCACAGCTGTCTTACAGGTCGATCGCTATCTTGCGGGAAGCCGAACTCCGCGCCTTGCGAGTTCGGCCTATCGCTTCTTCGGGGAGTTGCGATGAAGGATTTTTGTGACCCCTCGCGAGCGTATTCATTTCGGGGGAAGGAACAAAGCAATGCGCAAAGATGTGAAGGCATTTGCCGTGCTGGCAAGCGCCGCGGCAATCGTGTTGTCCGGCGTCGCGGCTGCGTCGTCGGCCAGCGCGGCGCCAGCGGCGTACACCTGCACCGGCGGTGACATTCCGTCCGGAAGCTACTCGAGCGTCACGGTCACGGGCCCGTGCGACGTCCCGGATGGGGCGGTGGTCAGCGTGTCCGGCAACGTCTACGTCCGACCCGATGCCGTGCTCGACGCACAGAGCGCGCCGTCGACGATCACCGTCGGAGGTAGCGTCATCGCGTCGAGTGGTTCGCTGCTCGGCCTGGGTTGCCAGCCGGACGGCGCCCACGCGGGACACGCATGCACCATCGACCCGGACGGCAGTTCCACCGTCACCATCAAGGGGAATGTGAGCGCCGCCGGCGCCGACACTGTTCTGCTCAATGGCATCACGGTCAAGGGGAACGTCACGCTGGCCGGTGGCGGCGGCGAGAATCCCTGGACGGTCAAGAACGACACGATCAAGGGCAACGTCACGATCATCGGGGTGACGACTGAGTGGGTCGGCGTGCTCTTCAACAGCATCGGCGGCAACGTCACGCTGGCCGGCATCACCGAGACCGACACCGACCCGGACCCCGCCGTCGAGATCGTGGTGAACACGATCGGCGGGAACCTCACGTGCTTCGGACTCGTGCCACGCGCGGACGGCGGCTTCATCCCCGGCGAGGTCAACACGGTGGCCGGTCACGCGATCGGTCAGTGCGCGTCCCTCGTCTGAGCTGGTCGGCGGCGCGACGTCCGCTACCTCACCCCACCTGCGGGGTGAGGTAGCGGACGGACGACCTGCACTCGTGGCTCAGCGGCGAGCAGCGGTGAGCGCGACCATGAACTGGCCGCCGCCCGGCTCGATGCTGGTGGTCACCTCCAGTTCGGGAGCCAGCCGGCTCAACCGTTCGACCAGCCAGTCGGCGGTCTCGTCGGCATCGGCCCGGCTCGGGCAGCGGGCCACGACTTCGCGGCCGCCTTTACGTCCCAACCGCTCGACGACACCGATGAGCGGAGCCGGATCGGCGACGAAAAGCCGCGACGGCCACGGCACGACTGCCTTGACCGCCCCCTTGCGGGTATTGCACCCGCGATGGGCCAATCGCTCGATCGCGCCACTCTTGCCTTTGGCCGCCTTGGCGGTCGTCAGCCCGTCGACGCTCGGTCCGCGGTCATCGTTCACCGACATTTGCGGATCGACCGGCTGGTCGCAGAGCCAGCACCGCCAGCCGTCTCGCTCGGCCACCTCGTCGAGGCGGCTCATCGGCGGGTGACGCGCGCGGTGGCTGTGATCACGACGCCCACGCTAGCGCGAGGAGAGTCAGTCGGTTAGCGACCTTGGTGAGATGGGATTGACGCGCACGCCACCGTCGTCCGGCCTCAGCTCCTCTTGAGTTCCTCGGCGAACATCACGATGATCCCGCTGGGGCCGCGAACATAGGCGAGTTTGTAGACGTCCTCGTAGGTCGCTACGCCGCGCAGCGGGTGACAATCGTGCCTCGCGGCGATCGCGAGAGCTTCGTCGATGTCGTCGACCGAGAAGGCGACGCGGTGCATGCCGATCTCGTTGGGTCGGGTGGGCGCGGTCTCGATCGCCTCGGGGTGGATGTACTCGAACAGTTCGAGGCGACCGTTGCCGTCCGTCGTCTGGAGCATCGCGATCTTGGCCTGGTTGCCGTCGAGACCGACGGCGGTGTCGGCCCACTCTCCACTGACCGTGTCCCGGCCCATGACGCTGAGCCCGAGGTCGGTGAAGAAGGCGATGGCCGCCTCGAGATCGCGCACGGCGATGCCGACGTTCTCGAACGTGATGCGCATGCGACGCACGCTACCGAGTCAGCGCTTTTCGCCGCGGTGGTGTCGGCGCAGCTCCTCGTGCAGGGCTTGGGCGCGGGCGGCCGGGATGGTGCGGCCCTGTTCGACGAGCTCGGACGGCAGGGGTTGGGGAGTCGGCATCAGCGTCGCCCACGGATCCGTCTCACCCAGCAGGGCCGGCGCGGTGCGCAGCGTGAAGTCGCCCGGAGTCACGTCGGCCAGATCGGACCACGGGACTGGGAATGACACCGGCGTGCCCGGCCGCAGCCGTGGGCTGTAGACGGCGGCGACGCTGCCACCGCCGGCGCGCGTCGAGTCGAGAAAGACCTTGCCCTCGCGATCAGCCTTGATGAACGCCGTGGTGGCGAGGGCGGGATCCAGCGCCTCGGCCCGCACCGCCAGGGCGCGCGTGGCCAGGGCCACCTCCTCGGTGCTCGCCCCGGTCACCGGCACGAAGATGTGCACGCCTTTCGAGCCGCTGGTCTTGACGGCCGCGGCCAAACCGATCTCGGCGAGCGCGTGGCGGACCAGCTCGGCCGCCGCGACGACGGCGCGGAAGTGGCTGCCGTCGGGCGGGTCGAGGTCGAGCACCAGATGCGTCGGGGCATCGGCGTCGGTAATCCGATAGAGGGTCGGATGGAACTCGATGGCGCGTTGATTGGCCAACCACAACAAGGTCCGGCGGTCGTTGCAGAGCGCGTACGCGATCTCCCGCTTCGATGCCGCTGACCAGACGGAGGTGGTGGCGACCCAATCGGGCGTGTACTTCGGCACGTTCTTCTGCATGAACGGCTTCTGGCCGCGGAGCGCTCGAATCACCGACAACGGCCGATCGCTGAGCGCGCCGATCAGCTGTGGATGGAGCGCATCCAGGTACTCGACGAGGTCCCGCTTGGTCGCCTCGGCGCCGTCGAACAGCGACTCGTCGAGATTCGTCAGGACGACATCGGCGCGGGTCTCACTCGTCGGCATAAGACCATCTTGGCCCGCGGCCTTGGCGTCAGCGGATACCGCTGGCCCGTCGGATGAATGCGTCGTCCGCGCGGTCGGGCAGCCAGCGCCGCATGCAGCCGTCAGAGACGACCTGTCCGATGCCCCGCCGACCAATCGCCGGCCGCATCGCAGCGGTGGGTCGAGTTGGCCCTGTTCGGCATCGCCGGCCCGCCGGCCGGACACCGGACGGTCCGGTTCAGACGGCGATACGTCCGCCGTCGACGGGCAGTACGGCGCCGTGGATGAAGCTGGCCTGGTCGGTGGCCAGGAAGGTGATGGCGGCGGCGATCTCCTCGGGTTGTCCGGGGCGGCCGGCCGGCCCGGCGGCCGCGAGCTCGTCGAGCGCTTCGCCCATCGGGACGGTGCCTTCGGTGCGGGTGGGGCCGGGACTCACGGCGTTGACGCGCACGCCGGCGGGACCGAACTCGGCGGCCCACGACTTGGTCAGCAGGACGAGGGCGGCCTTGCTGGAGCCGTAGAGGCCCATTCCGTTCATGCCGAACTCCGCGACCATCGTCGTCACGTTCACGATCGCCCCGTGACCACGCTGGGCCATTGCGGGGGCGAGCGCGGCGACCAGCAGGTACGGCGCCTTGACGTTGACGGCGAACACTTCGTCGATTTGCTCGGCTGGGGTGTCGGCGGTGGCGCCGAAGGGGAAGATCGCGCCGCTGTTGACGAGGATGTCGACGTGCCCGCCCCCGACCTCGGTGGCCCGGGCGGCGAGTCGGCGCACGCTGTGCTCGTCGTCGAGGTCGGCGGCGATGAAGTCGGCGGTCCCGCCGGCGGCGCGGATGCCGGCGACGACGGCGTCACCGCGCGACTTGTCGCGGCCGGACACGAGGACGTGGGCGCCGAGGTCAGCCAGTTGGACGGCGGTGGCCTTGCCGATGCCACTGGTGGCGCCGGTGATCAAAGCGGTCGACCCGCTCAGGGTGGTGGTCATGACAACCTCTCGATTAGTGGAGCGAACACTCCAAAGCATGGCGAGAGAATTATGGAGTGTCAACTCCAAAAAGTCGGTAGACTGGAGTCATGGGCACATCGACGACGGCGACACCGGCCACCCGGACGTTCACCGCCAAGGGCGCGCTCACCCGATCGCGCATCATCGAGGCGGCCGCCGAACTGGTCTTTGCCCGCGGCGTCGCGCGCACCGGCATCGAGGACGTCCAACGCCGCGCGGCAGTCAGCGCGTCGCAGCTGTATCACTACTTCGCCGACAAGGACGATCTGATCCGGGCGGTGATCAGTCACCAGACCGAGGGGATCCTTGCCGCGCAGCGACCCGTCCTCGATGAACTCGACAGCTTCGACGCGCTCGAGCGCTGGCGTGATCTGCTCATCGACCTGCAAGAGCAGCGCAACTGCGTGGGCGGCTGCCCGATCGGATCGATCGCGGCCGAGCTGGCCGACAACGACCCGCACGCCCGAGCCGATCTCGTCGACAGCTTCGAACGGTGGGAAGCGCCGATCCGCGCCGGCCTGGCCCGCATGCGCGAGCGAGGCGACCTGCGTCCCGACACCGACACGGACGCCCTCGCCCTCGCGCTGCTGGCCGCGCTCCAGGGCGGACTTCTGCTCACTCAGACCCGCCGTAACACCACCCCGCTGCGCACCGGGCTCGACGCCGTCCTGGCTCATATCCGAACCTTCGCCACCGAGTAGCCGCAGTCCCGAAGCGAACTGTCCACGGCCGGGTGTTCGTGGCGCTCACCTCGACTCGGCGGAACCGGCCGACGGGGTGGAGATCACGGCGAGGGTGATGATCTTGCCGGCGCGCAGCGAGTAGTAGTTCGTCATGATCAACGGGTCCGGCAGCCCCGTCTTGTCGTAGGTGCCGTCGTACTGGGCCCGCACGATGAAGTCACCGTGGTGGTCGATGACGTCGCGGACCTCGAGCGTGACGTGGTCGTCGATGAACTCTTTGGCCAGCAGGACGCGGACGGCGTCGATACCGCGGGCTTCGGCTTGGGCGGTGACGAGAGCGTCGTCGGCGAACGTCGCCGTCAACGCATCCAGGTCGCCGGCGTTGACGGCGGCGATGTGCTCCTCGATGACGGCAGGAAGAGTGCTGCTCATGGTCTGTCTCCTTCTCCGAGCGAGTCGTTCGACCCGCTCGGATCAGCCTGTTCCCTCCCCTGGCCGGAGGAGCAAGCCCAGGTTCGCGCTTGTATCTCCCCTCAGGGGAGGTTCGATAATCGGAGGATGCGAAGCTCGCTCGCCATCGGGGACTTCTCCCGAGCCACCCACCTGAGCGTCAAGACGCTGCGCCACTACCACCGGGTCGGCCTGCTCGAGCCGGCCGAGGTCGACCCCGGCACCGGTCATCGCCGCTACACCACCGATCAGATTGCGACGGCCCAGGTCATCCTTCGGTTCCGGTCGCTCGACATGCCACTGGAGGAGATCCACGCCGTCATCCAGGCGCCCGATCTGGCGACCCGCAACGCGCTCATCTCCGGCCACCTCAGCCGCCTCGAGGCCAACCTGGCCCGAGTGCACGACGCAACCGCATCACTTCGAGACCTGCTGCGGCCGCCGGCTCTCGACGTGCCGGCGGTGATTCGACACCGCCAGGTTCCCGCGACCCCTGCGGTGGCGGTCTGCGACGTGCTGGATCTCGACGACGCCGCGTCGTGGTTCCACGGTGCACTCGGTGAGCTGTATGGAGTGGTCGCGGCTCAGAACCTCACACCGACCGGGCCGGCGGGCGGGATCTTCGCCAGCGACTTGTTCACCCACGAACGAGGCGAAGCCACGGTCTACGTGTCGTGCGCGGACCCCGTCCGCCCCGTCGGGCGGGTCAGCTCCCTCATCGTCCCCGCTGTCGAGCTGGCTGTGATCACTCACGCCGGGTCGCACAGCGACATCGATCTTTCGTACGGGGCGTTGGGCAAGTACGTGGCCGAACACGCCTTGGGCGTCGACGGCCCGGTTCGGGAGTTCTATGTCGTCGGCGCGCACGAGACCGCCGACCAGGCGTTGTGGGAGACCGAGATCGGCTGGCCGATCTTTCACACCGGAGCCGACCCCACTCACAACTGACGGACATTGCCGTGCTCCGCGAGTAGCTCAGCCCTCACCTCTCCGACGGGTTCCCTTCGTCGGAAGTGGAAGACTGACGGCTACTGAAGTGGAGGAACGCTGGTGCAGGATCCAACTGGTCTGTTCACGACACGGGTCCAACCGAGCGAGGTGGCCGAGTTGGGCTTGGCCCGGCCGGTGCTGGTCGAGGTGCTCGATGGCTTCGTCGATGCCGGCAACGGTCGACGACTCGCTCGCGAGCACTTGCTCAACGCCCTCGATTCGGAGTTGCTGGTCAGCTTCGATGTGGACCAGCTGCTCGACTACCGGGCGCGCCGACCGGAGATGACGTTCACCTCCGATCACTGGGCCGGCTACGCCGAGCCGCAGTTGGAGATACGGCTGGTCCGCGACCTCGACGACGTGCCGTTCCTCTTACTGGTCGGTCCCGAGCCGGACGTCCAATGGGAACGATTCATTGCCGCGATCCAACTGCTCATCGCGGAGCTCGACGTGCGCCTCGTCGTGGGTCTGACGGCCATTCCCATGGCCGTGCCACATACCCGACCGCTGACCGCGATCGCCCACGGGCGGCCGGTGGAGCTGGTCGAGGACTACCCCAAATGGCTCTCGACGGTCCAGGTTCCAGGGAGCGTGGGCAATCTGCTGGAATACCGCCTCGGCCAGGTCGGGGTACCCGCGTGCGGCTTCGCGGCCGCCGTTCCCTACTACGTAGCCAATCTCGACTACCCCGACGCGGCGCATACGTTGCTCAACTCTCTGGCCCGGGCCGCTGACCTCTCGCTGCCGACCGACGCCATCACCCACGCCGCCGAGATGGTCCGCGCTCAGGTGGATCAGCAAATCACCGACAACGACGATGTCGCGGCTCTGGTCGGCCGGCTCGAACAGCAATACGACGATGTCACCAGCACTCGAGGCGGCAGCCTGCTCACCGATGGAGCCCGGCTGCCCACGGCCGACGAACTCGGCGCCCAGTTCGAGCAGTACCTCTCCGACCAGCCCGACGAGGACACCCCGAACTGATCGCGCGATCAGGCGCTGTAGCCCTTGGTGGCGAGGTTGCCGAGGGTCAGCACGAGGATCGCGACCACATTGAGCACCGCGGCGACCAGGCCGATGATGCCGAAGGCGCGGGCGACTCCGGTCTGTGGCCGGCCGTCCTTGGTGAGGCCGCCGCGCCAGGCGGCGAGCGAGCCGAAGATCGCCGGGCCGGCGGCCCAGAAGACGGGATCGAGAGCACCGACAACGCGCCGAGGACGATGGCGCCGACCTTGCTGCGAGTGGCCGACCGGCCGGTGCCGAGCGCGATCGCGAAACCGACCGCCAGGCAGATCGCGACAACGAGCGACGAACTCTCCAGGCTCGCCTTGACGCCTTCCGATCGGTGGATGTCGTGGTTGCTCGCGACGAACATGCCGATCGCGAACACCGCGAACTGGACGCCGGCCGACAAGGCGATGGCGGCGCCGATGAGTAGAGCCGCCGAGGGTGAACGGTTGGTGTTCGTGGCGGTGACGGTGGGACTTCGTCGGGGCTCGGTCTGGGACATGGCGTTCTCCTGAGTGTTCAGCCCGGCCATTCCGGGGTTGTCGCCAGCATTGGCCGCACCGCGTCCCGGAGACGATGCCCCGGCGGTCCCGTTGTGTCACCGGACGTCCCGTTCGTGTCCCGACGTTGTCCCGTCGTGACCCGAAGATTTGTCCCGCAGCCTACGTTTCCCCTGTAATTCCAGCATCATGACGACGTGAGCGTCCAGCCGACCACCGGAACCGGACGGCCGGGTTTTCCGATCGCGGTCGTCGGCGCTGCGCTCGCGACCGGAGTCGGGATGATTCCGGTCTTCGCCGGGATCAACGCGAATCGGCTGCCGGCCGCGGCGACGGTGAGCGCGGGCTGGGTGGCCTTCGGGCTGGCCGCGGCCCTGTTGGTCGACCGATCCGACACTCGTCGCATCGGATCGGTATTCGCGGCGTGCGCCGTCGTCCCGGCGGTGGTCGGCGGGGTGGCGGTGATCCAGCACGGCCTGCCGGCCTGGGACGCGTTCGAGCGCCTCTGGGATCGGTACGGGTGGCTCGCTGTTGCCGTTGCACTGGCCGTCATCGCCTGGACCGTCGATCGGGCCCGCGACCGGATCTCTCGCCGACGGTTGGTGTGGCTCGTCGTCTGGGCCGCCATCCTGTTCGGTTGCGTCCTCACCAGCCGGCTGATCAGCGACCAGGGCCGGGCCGCGCTCGTGACGATGCTCGGGCTGTGGGCGTTCGCGGCGGCGACGACCAGGGTGCTGCTCACTCGTGAGTTGCGACCGATCGTCGAGCCGCTGGTCGACGTCGCCTTGGTCGTCGGTGCCGCGGCGATCAGCGCCGCCCTCGGCGAGGGTGTCCACGTCGCGGGACAGTGGGCGGGCCTGCCCTCACCGGACGTGTCCGCGCTCTTCGTCGCCGTCGCGGCGGCCGCGCTGTCCTGGCCGTTCGGCATCTGGCTGCGGCGGACCTATCTCGAACACCGGTACGGGCGCGGCACCCTCACGCCGGCCGAAGTCGCGGTGATCACCGCCGGGTTGCATCGGGAGGCCGACCCGCGCGACTTGCTGGTGAAGGCGGCCACCATGGTGGCGGCGGCGAGCGGACACCGCGAGGTGAGCATCGTGCTCGGTCCGGACGAGCCGGAAAACCCGGACGGCGCCGTCCTGCATCACCCGCTCGTGATCGCGGGCGACCGCGTCGGCACGCTGTCGATCGGCCTGGACCATCCTGAAGGTCCCGAGGCGCGCCAGAATCGGATGGTCACGCGGTTGCTTCCGACGGTCTCGCTGGTCGCCCGCGCGGTCGGGCTGGCGATCGAGGCTGATCATGCCCGGCAGGACGTCGCCCGCGAACGCGACCTGGAACGATCCCGGATCCTCGGTGACTTGCACGACGGCGTCGGACCGGTCCTGGCCGGGTTGAGCATGCGCGTGCAGGCCGAACTCCGCCGCGACCCGACGCCTCTGCTCGAGGCACTGGCGAAGGAGCTGGCCGACTGCCGCGGCGACCTGCGGCGAATCGTGTCCGGCCTGACGCCGTCCGCCCTCCACGACGGCGATCTGGCCGCTGCGCTGGCCCGGTTGGTCGACAGCTTCGCGAGCGAAGCCCGCAGCGTGAGTCTGCGTACCGGGCTCGGGACGGCGCTGACCCCGGAGGTCACGGTCGCCGTCTATCGCTGCGTCGCCGAAGGCATCACCAACGCAGTGCGGCACGGCAACCCGTCGCGGGTGACCGTCGACGTCGGGATCGGGGTCGCCGGGCAGATCGAGGTCGACGTGTGCGACGACGGGACGGGCGGCAATGTCGTACCGGGCGTCGGCCTCACCTCGCTGCTGCGTCGCGCCGAACAGCTCGGCGGGCGCCTGCGTGTCGAGGCGGCTCAGCCGACGGGCGTCCGCCTGCATGTCGAGCTGCCGCTCGCGGGTGCGACCGCATGATCGGGGTCATGCTGGTCGACGATCACCCCATCGTCTTGTCCGGGCTGGCCGCGCTGGTGCGTTCCGATGACGGGCTGGAACTGCTGGCGACGGCGCGCTCGGTCGCGGAGGCGTCGATGGTGACGGCACCCCCCGATGTCGCGCTGGTCGACCTCGACCTTCCCGACGGCGACGGGATCTCGCTCGGAGCCAGCCTGAAAGCGCGTTGGCCGGCGGTCCGGGTGGTCGTGCTCACCATGCACGCCGACGACCAGGCGGTCATGCGGAGCCTCGGCGCCGGACTGGACGGCTACCTGCTCAAGGATGCCGATCCGGAGGACATCCTCGCCGCGATCCACACCGTCGCCCGCGGGACGATGGTGCTGGGCCGGGGAGACGACGGCGGCGGTCGTCGCGGCCGCAGCGATCGCGCCGCGAACCGACGGGCTGGCCGGCCTGGACGCGCGTGAGCTGGAGATCCTCGAACTGCTGGCCCAGGGCCTGACCACGTCCCAGGTCGCCGCGCGACTGTTCCTGGCGCCCAAGACGATCCGCAATCGGGTCTCGGACCTCGTCGGCAAGCTCGGCGTGGCTTCGCGGGAGGACGCGATCGAGTTCGCCAAAGCGTCCGGCCTCGGGCCCCGTCGCTGACCGCCCCGTCGCTGACCGCCCCGTCGCTGACCCGCCCCGTTGCCGGCCGCGTCGGCGTCGGGCTAGCGTGGCCGCGGAAGGCGACTCCCCAATGAACACACCTCGTTCCGCGTTGGTCCTCGGCGGTGGCGGCTCAGCCGGCAATGCGTGGCTGATCGGCGTCGTCGCCGGTTTGTTCGAGGCCGGGTTGGACGTGACCGCGGCTGATCTGATCATCGGAACATCGGCCGGAGCGACCGCTGCCGCTCAGCTGGCGAGCGCGAGCTCGTCGGATCTTCTGGCGGCGATCCTTTCCGCTGCGCCCCCGCAACCGGTCGGGTCCGGCGGTGCCGGTGCGACGGTGAGCGACCATCTGCAGAGAACGAGCCGGATCATCGCCGCCGCGGATGATGCGGCCGACATGCGCCGCCGGATGGGGGCGGCGGCGCGTGATCTGGGTGCGGCGGCGTCGGGCGGCTCCGGCGGGGCGCGCTGGCGCGCCACCGTTGCCGCGCGGTTGCCGAGTCAGCAGTGGCCCCAGCGGTCGATGCTCATCACGGCGGTCGATGCCCATACCGGCGAGCCGGTCGTCTTCGACCGCGCGAGCGGGGTCGACCTCGCGGACGCGGTCGCCGCCAGCTGCAGCAGTGGCTTCGCCTACGGCATCGGCGGCAACCACTACATCGACGGCGGTTACCGACGCAATGAGAACGCGGATCTGGCCGCGGGATTCGAACGGGTGCTGGTGTTGTCGCCGCTCGGCGGGCGATCGCGGCATCCGCGGGAGTGGCGAATGGATCTGGCCGCGCAGGTCGACGAACTGCGTGCCCTCGGCAGCACCGTCGAGATGATTCTTCCGGACGAGAGGTCGCTCGCCGCGTTCGGCGTCACCATGATGGATCTGTCGTCGCGTCCCGCTGCCGCTCGAGCCGGCTTCGACCAGGGCCGGAACCGGGCCGAACAGCTCACCGCATTCTGGCGCTGATGCCCGCGGGATGTGCCAACCTGGTGTTCGGGCCAGCGGAGGTGATCATGCCCAAGGCCTCGGCAATTCTCGCGGTCGCGGCGCTCGCGGTCGTCATGACAGCGTGCTCGAATCACACCGGGCGCCCAGATCAGTCCGTCCCGGTATCGACGAGGCCCGTGTCGAGCCCCGCGATGTCACCGTCGCCAACTCCGACCCAGGTTGCGACTCCGGTGTCGAGCGCGATGCTCGTCCCGACCTGTCCCAACTTGATCGGCCAGCCCGCCGAGCGGCTCGCGGGAGGATGCGGCCAAGGCAACGACATCGAGACCTCGACCTCCGACCGGTGCGTGGACGGCTCGACGCTGTACTACACGAACACACTCTGGGGGATCAGTGGCGGCGTCATCCAAGCCGGCGACACCAGGGCCAAGACCGGCCCCTTCGCGGACGCTCACGCCAAGTGCGGCAACTGATAGCCGATCCGATAGTGAATGTGCGTGTAGATGCTCGAGTGCGTCACCTCCAACTGGGTGAACGTGGCTCGCGAGTCGGTGTAGATGCTTTCACCCGTGTTGAGCACCACCGGTACGACATCGACGTAGATGTCATCGATGGCGCCGGCGGCCAGGGCCTGCCGCACGGTCGAAGCCCCGCCGGTGATGCGGACGTCCCCCTCGCCGGCGGCGGTGTGGGCGCGATCGAGCGCCGCATCGAAGCCGTCGGTGACGAAGTGGAAGACGGTGCCGCCCGACATCTCGATCGGGTCGTGCGCGTAGTGGCTCAGAACGAAGACCGGTGCGTGGTACGGCGGGTCGTCACCCCACCAGCCCCTCCACTCGGTGGTGCCCCACTCGCCGCGGATCGGTCCGAACATGTTCCGGCCCATGACGAACGCGCCCATCGGGCCCAGCAACTCGGCGCAGGCGGCGACGTCCGCGTCGTGCGGGCTGTCCTGCCACTGCAGCAACTGCCGGCCGCCGACTCCGACCGGGTCGTTCCTCGACTGGTCGGGGCCGGCGATGAAGCCGTCCAGTGACATCGACAAGTGACACGTGACGCGGCCCATGCCCAAGTGAACGGCGAGGCTTCCCACTGAGTCAACCCGTTCGGGAACGTGACGCATCGCTGCTTCCTATGGCCTATCACCCACCGTCGGTGAAGGCTGAGCCCCGTGCGCGTCGTCCAGGTCGTCCTCGCCGTTGGCTGGGCCCTGTTCTGGATCTACTGGATCGCGGCTGCCTTCTCGATGAAGAAGGGCCGCGTGCCGTGGTCGCGCGAGCTGCGCATCCGCGGCGCCATCATCGTCCTGGTGATCGTGCTCGTCCGAGTGGGAGTGTTCCGCGGTGTCGGCACCAACTCCGATCCGTGGCGCGCCGGCATCGGGCTCGTCGTGTTCGCGGCCGGTTTGATCTTCGCCATCTGGGCTCGCGTCCACATCGGGCGCAATTGGGGGCCGCCGATGTCGCGCAAGAACGAGCGCGAGTTGGTGAGCAGTGGCCCTTACCGGCTGGTCCGCCATCCCATCTACACCGGCATTCTCCTGGGCGGAGTCGGCACGGCGATCGCCCTCAGCTGGGTGTGGCTGATCGCGACGGCCCTGGCCGGCGGCTACTTCGTCTACAGCGCCGTCATCGAGGAGCGAAACCTGGCCCAGGAGCTGCCTGACACCTACCCGGCGTACAAACAGTCGACCAAGATGATCGTGCCGTTCCTGTTCTGACCTAGGCGCTGCCACTGAGGGCAGCGCGGGCCCGGGTCAACACCACCGTCAGGGCGCGGGCGGCAGCGTCGGCATCGTCGATGTCGTCCCAGATCGGTCCGGACAACGCGGCCGATCGGGCCAGCACTCTTTCCAGCAGCGCGTGCCCGTCGGCGGTGGGGGCATCGCCGGCGACGAGCTCTCGTGCTTCCAAGGCCGCCACCAGTTGGTCGGCGTCGTCGAACTTTGCCTGATCGGCAACTCGGTCGCGCACGCTCGTCCCGTCGGGCTGATCGGCCAGTCGCAGCGACACCCATTGCCGTTCGTCCAGGCCGGTGCCGGCCAGCGCCTCGCGCAGAAGAGCTTGCAGTGTCTTCTCGGTCTGGCCGAGAAGCTGCGGGCCGAAGATCGCAGTCATGATCGTCCTCCACATCGTTGGTGCTGCCAACGATACGCTACTTCATTGGCTACGCCAACGGTTGAGCTACGCTTCTCTCCATGACGGGAAACCGGATCGACCGAACGCCGACCTGGCTGTTGTCCCGGGCAAACGCTCGGGCGCAGTCGATCCGCATCGACGCGTTCGCCGCCGCCGGCTCCACCGGCTATGTGTCGCGGCTGCTCGCGTCGCTGGCCGACGACGGGGTCGCCTCGCAGGCCGAGTTGAGCCGACGAACCGGCATCGACCCCTCTGACGTCGTGGCCGCCGTCAACGACCTCGAAGGCCGCCGACTCGTCACCCGGCGGCGTGACCCTCGCGACACGCGGCGAAACCTCATCACGTTGACCGCCAAGGGGCGCGCGGAGCTGCTGCGCCTCGATGCGGTGGTCGCCGAGATCCAAGATCGATTCCTGGCCCCGCTGAGTGACTCCGAGCGCCGGCAGCTCAGCCGAATCCTGGTCAAGCTCGCGGCCGCCGACGATCCGTCCGCCTGAGCAGTTGTCAGCCGAAGGCCCAGGCCACCATCAGGGGAAACTCCGCACGCCAGAACGGGTCGCCGTGCGAGCCGATCCGCTCGTTCATGACGACGTCGGTGCCGGCGTCGCGAAGCGCTGACGCCCACCGGGCGGCGTTGTCGAGGAAGAACGGCTCCAGCGTGCCCGCGACCAGATAGGTGCGTGGTGGCTGCTGCGGCATCTCGGCCGGTGGCCGATAACCCGATCCGGGCGAGGTGCAGAAGATCGCACCGTAGACGTCGGGATGTCGAAGCCCGAGCGCGAGGGCCAGCTCGCCGCTCGCCGAGACACCGCAGACGGCAGTGCGGTCCGTGGGAAGCGCGACGTCGAACTGCGACGTCGTCCACGGCCCGACCTCCTCGACGAAGAACCGCTCGTGGGCCGCGAACCGCCGCGGGTCGAAGGCGGGCGAGTACTCATGGAGTCGGAGCGTCTCATCGGCCGACCGGTGCACACCGACGATCAGCGTGGGCCGCGTGCCGGCCGCCTCGAGGTCGGCGCCCCACTGCGAGATCAGCTGACCGTCACCGGCGAACACGATCGCCTCGGGCGGCGTCGGCGGGACATACACCGTAACTCGTCGTCCGCCGTCGTACGAAAACGTCTCGGTGACCAACGATCCCGCAAGTGCGCCGTCGTTCGATTCGTCGTCCACCGCCATGAGCGATCCTTGTGAGATTTACGAAGGCTCCCCGCTCGACCTTAGGCGATATGGCCGTCTCGCGGGGTGACGACCAGCACGATCTGTGCACTCTGCAACTAGTGCTTAGTACAGTTACTGGGTGCCTGTTGATCAAGCCCGCCGCGTGGCGTCCGCATCGTCCACCGACGCCGGCCCGGATCCGGCCTTGATCGAGGCGGTGCTGGCAGCCAGCCGCGTCGTCGTCGCGATCGCGACTCGCGCCCTGGCCGGCGTGGCGCCTGACGTGACATTGCCGCAGTTCCGCACGCTCGTGCTGCTGGATCAATACGGCACCATCACCGTTCACGAGCTGGCCACATCGCTGGACAGCGCACCGTCCACCACGACCCGAATGTGTGACCGACTCGTCGCCAAGGGGCTGATCCGTCGCGAGCCGCATCCCGATGATCGGCGCCAGGTGCTCTTGTCGGTGACCGCCGCCGGACGATCGCTGGTGGCCGCCAGTACGGTGCGCCGGCGAGCGGAGTTCGAGCGACTGTTGGCCTCGGTGCCGCGGCGGCGGCAGGTCGAGATCACTCGGGCGCTGACTGTTCTCATCGAAGCCGCGCAGCAGTGAGGAATCTGGTCTCGCCGCTCGCCTCGGCCGTGGACCGGCGCGGTAGCGCTCTCGGTGCCCGCGTGGCGCGCACGAGCTACCTACAGCGCTGGGTCGGGCTGGGCTTGGCGATCGGGGTGATCGCCGGACTCGGCGCGGTGACGTTCTACTGGGCGCTGACCGAGGCAACCCATCTTCTTCTGGGCTCGCTGGGCGGATACCACCCACCGCGCCCGGCGGGCGAAGGCGGCGGTTTACACGACGGAGTGCATTTCTCTCGACCGTGGGCGATCCCGCTGGTCGTTGCGGCCGGCGGCCTGATCTCCGGGATCCTCGTGTTTCGATTCGCGCCGGAGGCCGAGGGTCACGGCACCGACGCGGCCATCGACGCAGTACACCGCGACCCCCGCTCGATCCGGGTGCGTGCGGTTGTCGTGAAACTGATCGCATCGGCGATCACGCTCGGGTCCGGCGGGTCCGGCGGCCGCGAAGGACCCACGGCCCAGATCTCGGCCGGCTTTGGATCCCTGTTGGCGCGCTGGCTGCGATTGTCGGACGCCGACGGCCGCATCGCGGTGTCGGTCGGTATCGGGTCGGGCATCGGGGCGATCTTCGGTGCGCCGCTCGGTGGCGCCGTCATGGCCGCCGACATCGTCTACCGCGACGACATCGAGGCGGCCGCCCTCGTTCCCGGGCTCATCGCCTCGATCACGTCCTACACCGTCTTCGGATCCGTCTACGGATTCCACCCGCTGTTCAGCGTCAGTCCCTATCGGTTCAGCGATCCGACCCAACTGGTGTGGTTCGCGATCATCGGAGTGCTCTGCGGCGGCATCGGCCTGCTCTACAGCCGGTCGTTCTACGGCGTCACCGCCCTCACCAAGCGTCTCCCGGGCAGCCGGATGATCAAGCCGGCGGTCGGCGGCCTGCTCGTCGGCCTCATCGGGCTCGCGGCTCCGCAGAGCATCGGAACCGGTTACGGCTGGATTCAGCAGGCGTTCGATCGCGGCTCGCTCCTGCACCTGTCGCTGTGGATCGTCCTGCTGCTCCCTCTGATCAAGATTGCAACGACTTCGCTCTCGATCGGGACCGGCGGCTCCGGCGGCATCTTCGGACCGGGAATGATGATCGGGGCGTTCGTGGGAGCTGCGGTGTGGCGACTGGCCGAGCCGCTCGGCTGGGGCATACCGCACTCGCCCACGGCGTTCGTCGCCGTCGGGATGACGGCCTGCTTCGGTGCGATTGCCCGTGCCCCGCTGTCGATGCTGCTCATGGTCGCCGAGATGACCGGCTCTATCGGCATTCTGGCTCCCGCGATGGTCGCCGTCGGCCTGGCCTACCTCATCGTGCGCCACGCAGACGACACCATCTACCGCAGTCAACCTCGCGACCGGCGTGACGTCATATCGCCCCATCCCGCCACCTCGCCGCTCCCCGCCGCGACCTCCCTGTAGCTCGCGGGAGCCGGCGGCCGGTGAGGGCGTCAGGTGCCCGGGCCGCGCGCGAAGGCGAACGCACCGGCCTGCCATGTGCGGTCCAGATCGGAATCGGACGGGAAGCGGCCGTCTATCTCGAGGATCAGAGTGCCGTGCGCGAACGCCCAGAGGGCCTGGGCGCGATAGGGCTCCCCGGTCGCTCGGTAGAACGGCTCCCCGGCCCACTGTTCGAGTCCAGGAGTGAGGGCGGAGCGGGGCAGGTTGCCCGTGGTGACGAGTCGGTACAGGTTGGGGTGGTCACGACCGAAGCCCCGGTAGGCGACGAGCAGGGCCGAAACCGGACCGCCGGGGCCGGGCGCCGTGACGGCCGCATGCATCTGCTCGCCGGTCAGGAACAGCGTCTCGTCCACCAACTGCGCGACGACGGCGTCGCGGCCGGGCAGGTGGTTGTACAGCGAGGGCGCCTTGATGCCGAGTTCGTCAGCGAGCCGGCGCATCGTGAGGGCCTCGGCCCCCTCGGCCTCGACCAGGCCCCGCGCGGCCGCGACGATCTGGCTGATGCGGTCGGTGCGCGGGCCTGGCTCGGGGCGGGGCGCGATGGGCGGGAGCGCCCGGCGGAAGCGGGGACTCACGCGGCGGTGAGCTCGAAGATCGGGTGTTTGGGGGCGATGGCGGCCAGTTCGGCGTCGGTGGAATCCGGTCCGGTGCCGTCGAAGAAGACGCCCACCTCGGCCTTCCACCGCTTGAGGTAGGCCCGCAGGATCTGGGTCGTCCGGGGGTCGTCGACGGCGAGTTCACGGGCCAGGTACGGCTGCCGGTGACGGCCGAGGATCAGCGTCAGCCGGCCGCCGTCGGCCCGGACGTTGCGGACCCAGTGGCCGATCCCGCGCGGAGAGACGAGGTACTCGTGGCCGTCGATGGTGAGCAGATTGACGGGCGTGCGCCGCGGCTGCCCGCTCTGCCGACCTCGAGTTTCGAGGACCCGCGATCCGAGCACGCTGACACCCATGCGGGTGAGGCGGGCGACCACCCGGTTGAAGACGTTGCGGGTGAACCAGCCGGGGGCCTGGTAGTGGTTGGCCGTGTCGCTCATGACGATCCTTCCATCGAAGACTAACACCGTTAGTTCAGCCTAGGACTAACAGTGTTAGTCGTCAAGAGGGCACCCACCTGGCACGCTGAGCGTCATGGCCGACTACGAGGTGGACGCAGACCCGGGACGCATCGACATGGACGTCGTGTGGACCTACCTTCACAAAGAGGCGTACTGGGGGCGCGGTCGCAGCCGGGCCGACGTCGAGAAGCAGGTCAACGGCGCCTGGCGGGTGGTGGGCGCCTACGCCGACGACGGGTCGCAGGTCGGTTTCGCCCGAGCCGTGTCGGACGGTGTGGCGTTCGCCTACCTGGCCGACGTGTTCGTACTGAAGCAACATCGGCTCAACGGCCTTGGCCGGCGCATCGTCCGCACCATGATCGAGGACGGGCCCGGCGCTGAATATCGCTGGCTGCTGCACACCGGTGACGCCGTGTTCCTGTACGCCAGCCTGGGCTTCCGGCCGACCGACCGTACGGTGCTCGAACGCCCCGCCGGGCGCCCCAGCGTGGTGGAGCCCTAGGTCTCGCCGGAGCGACGACCGCCCCGCCGGCCATGTGATGATGGCCGGCGAGGCGACGCCGGTGGTTCAGGGGCGGATCTCGATGATGCGGTTGACGGGCGTGTCGATCGCCCGGCGGAACCGGCCGAATCCGCCCTGCTCGGTGATGCTGCGCAGCTGCTCGTCGCTCGCCTGAGCGCCGAGCGCCCAGCCGCCGTTCTGCGATCGAGCCGACGGTGTGCAGACCAGGGTCGAGGCGGAGTAGAACAGCCGACCGACCGGGTTCAGATTGTCGGCGACCGACTCACCGGCCATCGGCTCGACGAGCAGCCACGTGCCGTCGTCGGCCAGGGTCGACCGGATGTGCCGCGCGGCGCCGACCGGGTCGCCCATGTCGTGCAGGGCGTCGAAGATGCAGACCAGCCCGTAGCCGGTGCCGGGATAGTCCTGCGCCGAGGCGACCTCGAAGCGCACCCGGTCGGCGACGCCGGCCTTCTCGGCGGCGACGCGTGCGGCCTCGATCGAGGGCGCATGCGGATCGAAGCCGACCACGGTCGAGTTCGGATAGGCCTGGGCGAGCAAGATCGTCGAGGCGCCGTGACCGCAGCCGACGTCGGCCACGTCGGCCCCGTCGGTGAGCGCCGCCTCCACCCCGTCGAGCGCCGGGATCCAGCTCGCCACGAGATTGGCGGCGTAGCCCGGACGGAAGAAGCGTTCGACGCCGAAGTAGAGATCGTGATGGTGTTCGCCCCACCCGAATCCCTCGCCGCTGCGGATGACTTCGGCCAGCCGCTCCTCGTCCTTGAACAACGCGGAGGCAAGGAAGACGCCCGCGGTGAGGAAGGTCGGTGACTCCTCGTCGGCCAGGCAGGCGCGCTGGGCGGCCGTGAGCCAGTACTGACCCGTGGCCGGGTCGTACTCGCAGTAGCCGGACGCGGCCTGCGCGTTCAACCACTCGCGGGTGTAGCGCTCGTCGCAACCGGCGGCCGCTGCCACCTCGCGTTCGGTGGCGCGTCCGGTTTCGGCCAGTGCCCGGTACAGGCCGAGCCGGTCACCGATCACGACGGTCACGGCGTGGTGCGCCGCGGCCAGGTCGGTGATGAACCGGTGCATGAACTCGCCCAGTGCGGCCTCGGTGAGTTCGTCGTCGATCGTGGTGCTCATGTGCTCCTCCTCAGGAGTGTGCTGGTTGGGTCGCCGACCGCAGCCAGCTGCGGCGGACGGATCGGGTCGCTCCCTGGCGCCGCTCGGCGCGCTCGGCTCGACGGGCTTGGCGGGCCTCGCGGGCGAGCCGACGGTCGGCCGCCTCCGCGATCAGCTCGTGCTGACGGGCGATGGCCCGCTCGGCGTTCATCAGGCTGGGGTACATGGCTGCCTCCTGGGGCGCTGGATTTGGCACCGGATTGGATCGGTGTGCTCGCAATCCAGACTCGCCGCCGCGGGGGCCGGTGCCATCCGTGGCGAGCACCGATCCACCACTGGTTTCACCCGTCGGCAGTACGGACTTCTTGCCGGGATGGCCTCGATCCGCCAGCACAGGCGGCAAGATGAGCGGGTGACGCAGGGATCGGCGCGGGTGTCGGGGCGCGAGGCCGAAGTGCTGGCCGCCGTCGGTGAGCACCTCTCGAACGCCCAGATCGCGTCGCGCCTGCACCTGTCCGTCCGGACGGTCGAGACCCACGTGTCGTCGTTGCTGCGCAAGCTGGGTGTCGCCGACCGCCGGGGCCTCGCCGCCCTTGCTCCCAGCCTCGAATCGACGGCGCCGCCGGACGCCGACGGCGGTGCTCGGGGCGTACCGGTCAGCTGGACGCCGTTCATCGGGCGTCAGCGCGAACGCCAGGAAGTGATCCAGGCCCTGGGCGCCGCGCGCCTGGTGACCTTGCTCGGCCCGGGCGGCGTGGGCAAGACCCGGTTGGCCGCCGAGATCACCGGGCACCTGGCCCCGACGTTGCCGTTCGGCGCCACGTTCGTCGAACTCGTCAGCACGCGTCCGGGCTTCTTCGTCCAGACGGTGGCGTCGGCGCTCGGGGTCACCGAACGTCCGGGGCAGACGTTGCGCGACGCCGTCGAGGCGCGGCTGCGACCGGGGCGCTCGCTGCTCGTGCTCGACAACTGCGAACACCTCGTCGACGACACGGCCGACTTCCTGACGTCGCTACTGCGCGAGGCGAACGACCTGTCCGTGTTGACGACCAGCCGCACCCGCATCGGCGTTCCCGGCGAGCGCGTCGTGTCGCTGTTCGGGCTCTCGCTCGTCGCGCCGACGACGGGTGGTGCCGTCGACTCCGAGGCCGTGGCGCTGTTCTTCGACCGCGCCCGGATGGTGGACCCGCAGTTCGACGCCGACTCGGCGGCGGTGGGCGAACTCTGCGCCCAGCTGGACGGCATGCCCCTGGCGATCGAGTTGGCCACCGCCCGCAGCGCCACGCTGGGCGTCGCCGGGCTGCAGGCGGGGCTGGCCGATCGGCTGCGCCTGCTCAGCGGCGGCCAGAGCAGCGACCGGCGGCACCGCTCGTTGCGGGCGATGCTGGACTGGAGCCACGAACTGCTCGACGACGAGGAGCGCACCGCGCTTCGGCGGCTGGGGCGCTTCGCCGGCGACGTCGACCTCGACGCGGCGGTCGCGGTGGTGGGCTTGCCGCCGCCCACGGTGGCCGATCTGATCGGACGGCTGGCCGACAAGAGCCTGCTCGTGCACCGACCGGGACGGCAGCGCTGGTCATTGCTCGAAACCGTCCGTTCGTACGCGTACGACAAACTCGTCGAGATCGGCGAGCTGGCGATCGTGACCGAGCGCTATGTCGACTGGGCGGTCGGCGTGGCCGCCGATACCGAACAGCGGCTCGAGCGAGGGGAGTCGTGGCGGCCCGAGTTCGATGTGGTGGCTGACGATCTTCGCGCCGCGCTGAGCTTGGCCCAGGGCGAGATCGCCGCGCAGTTGGCCCGGTCGCTCGGCCACCTCAGCTTCGCTCGGCAGTTCCTGGCCGAGGCCCGCGACCACTACATGCGGGCGGGCGAGTCCACCGGTGATTCGGCGCGTGCGGCGCATGATCTCTGGTCGGCCGCCTGGGTGGCGCAGGTCGAGAACAGGGGGCAGCTACGGTATGAGCTCGCCCTTGCCGCGGCCGAACGGGCAGCGGCCGCCGGTGATCCCGGCACGCAGGCGGCCGTGCTGGCCGAAGCGGTGTCGGTGGCGACTCGATTCCCGGCGATCTTCGATCGCGACATCGAGCTGGCCGAGCTCGAGGAGATGCTCGCCCTGGCTCGCGAAGTGGCGCCGCCGGGCGATCGGTCGGCGACCGCACAGCTGGCCGCAGCCGAAGCCTGGACGGAGACGCGACGGGTCGAGGTCCCCGACGTGTCGTCGTTCGCCGCCGCCCTGGCCGCCGCCGAGAGCGCCGACGACCCGATCCTCGTGAGCGCCGCACTTGACGGGCTCGGCGCGGCCCAGGTGATGGGCGGTCATCTGACCCAGACACATGAACTGGGTGCGCGTCGGCTCGGTCTGCTCGCGCGCATGCCGGCTCATCAACCTCGACCGGGCCAGGAGGTCTACGACGTCTTGCACATGGCGGTCGAGAATGCCGTCAGTGCCGGTGAGATCGGGTTCGCCTACGACACCGCGCAGCGCTTCGATGACGAACTTGTCATCGCGTCGCCGATCATGGCGCAGTGCAAGCAGATCGTGCCGCTCGTGCTGATGGGCCGCTTCGACGAGGCCATCACCCGGGGCGAGCGAACGCGTCACTTGTGGGAAGACGCTGACCGGCCGGCGGCGCGATGGTTGGCGCCGATCATGTACTCGCTCGTGTTGTGTCATGCGCTGCGCGGCGACGATCAGCTGGCCGACGAATGGCGGGCGTTCGCGGGCGTCGAGCTGTCCGGTGAGCAGACCCGCCAGGTGCACTTCCAGGTCGGCGGAATGATCGACTTCGTCGAGGCCAGGCTGGCCCTGCACTTCGGCCGCGGCGCAGCCGAAGGCGTTGCTCCGCCGACCGACCCGGACGCCTGGTGGCAGGTACGGCACTGGTACT
Organism: uncultured Actinomycetes bacterium; assembly: GCA_963708805.1. Lineage (GTDB taxonomy): Bacteria > Actinomycetota > Actinomycetes > Mycobacteriales > Jatrophihabitantaceae > CAVPUA01. The sequence goes on from CAVPUA010000001.1 coordinate 213,188, forward strand.
TCGACGCATATCCGTGGGCCGCCTGCGCCGAACTCGCCGCCGCGTCCGGCCGGGGCGACGCGCCGGCCGGCCTCGTCGCCTCCGAGCCGGTCGCGCGGGAAAACGCGTGGGCGGCGGCCGTGCTGGCCCGGGCGCGGGCTCGGCTGAGCGGCGATCCGGCTGACTTCGCAACCGCGCTGGTGCGGTTCGAAAACCTCTATGCGCGTTACGAACGAGCCTGCACCCTGGCGCTGATTCCCGCCCGTCGCGACGAGGCCGAAGCCGAGCTCGACGAGCTCGGCGTGGCCATGCCGTCCTGACCGGCCACGCCTACTGTGGAGTCGTGGATGACACCGATCGTCTCGTCGAACGCATTCTGACCAGCTACGACACCATCACCGTGGTGGGCGCGAGCAACAGTCCGGACAAGCCCGCCCACTACGTCCCGGCCCACATGCAGGACTTCGGCTGGCGGATCGTCCCGGTCAACCCGACCGCCGAGTTGATCTTGGGCGAGCCGGTTTACCCGACTTTGGCCGATGTGCCGGAGCCGATCGGGTTGGTCGACGTGTTCCGTCCGTCGGCGGCCACGCCGGACATCGCCCGCCAAGCCGTCGCGGCCGGCGCCACCGCACTGTGGCTGCAGCTGCACATCGCCTCGGCCGAGGCCCGGCAGATCGCCGAGGACGCCGGCCTGCTCTACGTCGAGGACCGGTGCCTGATCGTCGAGCAGCGCCGGCTGGGCCTGAAGGCGCCTCGCTGAGCGATCACGTGACGCGAACGGCCAGGAGCGAAGTGTGACGAATCGTTATCTGAAACGGCTCAGACGTGCGGCCGGCCGGCCGATCAAGAGGGCGTCAGAGTCGGGGGCTGTGTCTGCTCGCCCCTGAGGATGCGCCCGTGACGGTGTTCGACACCCGCCGCGCCCCGACCATGCTCGCGGCCGCCGACCAACGGCTGGGTGCGGTGTTGATCGAGCACGGCGTCATCACGCCCGGCGCAGTGCGATTCCGCCCTGACGACCTGCCTGCGCACCGGGTCGCGGCTGGGTTCGGTGCTGATCGCCTCCGGTTTCGCGACCCCGCGCCAGGTGTACGTCGCGCTCGCCGCCTCATGGGGAGCCGACTACGCCGAGGTCGATGCCGAGGATCTGGACGCCGACATCCTGCTCGATGGTCGACCTCGACCAGACGCTGCGGGAGGGGTGGATCCCCATCCAGCGCGACGCCCACGGTTCGATCATCGTGCTCACCGCGCAACGGCCGACCGAAGAGCTGCGGACCGAGATCGAGCTGACCTTGCAGCGACGTCGTCCGGCTGGTCGTCAGCAGCGACTGGGAGTTGTCGCGCGCGATCCAGTTCGGCTACCGCGACGCCGTCGTCGATCGGGCGACGCTGGCGCTGTGGCGAGCCGATCCCTCGGCGTCGGCTCGTACCGTGCTCGACCACCGGCAGAAGATCGTCGGCCTGATCGTCGCGGCTCACGGTGATCTCGTGCGTGATGCTGTGGCCGCGCGGCTCTCTGGCGGCGTTGTCGCTGATCATCAGCGTCGGCTTTCTGCTCGGCATCGGGTTCAAGTTCGTCATGTGCATGACCGGTGCGCGCAAGGAGTTCGAAGCGGTCGTGACGCCCGAGGAGGTCGCCGCGCTGCGCGACGACGAGCTGCCGATCTACACCGTCCTCGTGCCCTGCTACAAGGAGGCCGGCATCGTCGGCCAGCTCGTCGCCAACCTCGGCTCGCTGGACTACCCGCCCGACAAGCTCGAGATCCTGCTGCTGCTCGAGGCCGACGACACCGAGACGCTGGAGGCGGCCAAGGCCAGCAATCCGCCGCGCACGGTCACGATCGTGGTCACGCCCGGACGGCCAGCCGAAGACGAAGCCGAAGGCGTGCAACGTCGGGCTGCTGCTGGCCAAGGGCGAGTACCTGGTGATCTACGACGCCGAGGACCGACCGGACTCCGACCAGCTCAAGCGGGCCGTCGTCGGGTTCCGCAAGGCCCGTCCGGGGACGGTCTGCCTGCAGGCCGCGCTGAACTACTTCAACGCTGAAGAGAACCTGCTGACGCGCATGTTCACGCTCGAGTACTCGTTCTGGTTCGACTACATGCTGCCCGGCCTGGACGGCAAGCGCATGCCGATCCCGCTCGGCGGAACGTCCAACCACTTCGACACCGAGGCCCTGCGCGAACTGGGCGGGTGGGACCCGTTCAACGTCACCGAGGACGCCGACCTCGGCATCCGGGTGGCCGCCCGCGGCAAGCACGTCGGCGTGATCGACTCGACCACGTTCGAGGAGGCCAACCGCGCGTACGGCAACTGGATCCGTCAACGCTCGCGATGGATCAAGGGCTACATGCAGACCACGCTCGTCCACACCCGGCATCCGGTGCGGCTGGCTCGCGAGGCCGGGCGTCGTCCAGGCGCTGGGCTTCGCGATGCTCATCGGCGGCACGGCCGTGTCGTTCCTCGCCGTGATCCCGCTCTACGCGCTGTTCATCGTGTCGTTGATCATCCCGCCGCGATGTGATGGCCGGCTACTTCCCGGGCTGGGTGCTCTGGTTCAGCCTGCTCAACCTGTTGCTGGGCAACGGCCTGATGATCTGGGTGTCGATGATGGGGGCCTTTCGCCGCCGCCGATACTGGCTGGTGCTGTGGGCGTTGCTCAATCCGCTGTATTGGCTCATGCACTCGATCTCGGCCTACAAGGGTCTGATCCAGCTCATCACCCGTCCGCACTACTGGGAGAAGACGGCCCATGGCCTCAGTAATCTCGACGGCGCCCCGACTGCCGACGGGCGCACCGAGCACCACAGCGCGATCCTCCACCTGGCCTGAGCGCGGGCCGCGCCGAGTGCTGCATCGCGCTGGCGCTGGCGGCGCCCTACGTCGCTCTGGCGATCGTCGCCTACGGCCACGGCTTCGACGACAGCGCGAACGCCGTGCTGAATCGTCGCTCCGACTTGATCCACTGGGGCAGCAGCGATCTGTCCTTCGTCGGTCACGTCTATCCGCCGCTGCCGACGGCAATCGCGTCGCTGCTGCCCAACGCCATGGCGCTGGGCATCGTCGGGGCGTTGGCCGCCGGCGGAATGCTCGAGGCGATCGGCCATCGGCTCGGCCGCGCCGCGGCTACCCCGTGTGGGCGGTGGTGTTGCTTGCTCGCCGCGCTCGGTGCCTCGCCGTCGTTCGCGCTGACGGCCACGACCGATCTGGCCGTCGTTCATGGCGCTGCATGTTCCTGGTCCTGGCGCTCGACGGATTCATGCGCTTCGTCTTCCTCGGCCAGACGCACGGTGGTTTCCAGGCCGGGCTGGCGATCGGCGTCGCCGGGCTGTGCGACCCGACCGCGGTGATCTTCGCGATCGGCTTCACGGTCGCCGCCCCGTTGATCGCGCATCACCGCTACCGCGCCGAGCGACACGCCGGGCGGGCGACCGCTGCGGTGTTGTTGTTTCCGACGGTGGCCGGGATCGCCGGCTGGATCTTCCTCTGCTGGCGCTTCACCTCGAGCCCGCTGGGTTGGCTGCGCGAGGTGGCGCCCGCCTTGTGGGGCAACGGCGGCAGCGTCGCTGCCCTGACGACCGCCCTCACCCAGACCGCCAAACCACTGGCTCTGACGCCGATCTTCGTGCTCGCCCTGATCCTGCTGAGCGCCCGCCGACGGTTCTTGCCCGCGCTCGGTATCGGGCTGCCGCTGGTCTGCATCGTGATCGCGAAATGGATCGGGCTCGTCTTTGCCGGCCTGTCGATCGCCGTGGTCCTCGGCATCGTCGGAATCGTCTCGCTGCCCTCGCGCCCGAGCCGGCGCACCTTGGCGGTGATCCTCACGGTCGCCGCGCTCGGCATCACGGCCAAGTGGGTCTACCCACCCAGCCCGGCCGTTCTCGCCTGGGAGCACGCGCTGCGCGTTCGCTAGCGCCGGATGCGGCGGTGCCCGGCGTCGATCCGCTCGGTCCAGCCCTGCGCGTCCAGGTGTTCCAGCAGAGGGAATGACGACGCGCCGCGTTGAGTCGAGCCGCTCCCGCGCCTGGCTTGTCGTGAACGGCTGGTCGAGGGCGGCCAGCTCCCGCCGGGCCAGCTCCGGTGCGGTGGGGAGCAACCAGATGTCGCCGGGCAGCGCGATCAGCCGGCCGAGTGAGCGGGCGACGGCCAGCTCGCGACGTCCCAGTCCGAGCTCACGCAGCTCGCCCTGCTCGGGCGCGGCGAAGGGTGCGGCAGCCAGCCGGGACTCCAGCGAGTGCGAGGGCCGATTCGGCGCTGCCGAGGCTCGGCCGGGTGCCCGGTCGCACGATCCGCCCACCGGACGAGACCAGTCCCGCGTCGGTCACAAGGTCGCGCAGTTCGGCCCGGTCGGTCAGTCCGAGAGTTCGACGAGCGGCGTCGTCGGGCAGGCCGGGGTCGAGCGGATTCCTGCGCGCGTGGTCGTCCACGGCCGCCCGCAGCTGATCGATCAGCTGGCCGCGCCGACGCTCACCGGCCGCCGGGTCGGGCGAGGCCAGCAGTTCGGCCGCGCGCCGGCTGGCCGCACCGCGGCGGCGGAGCTCGGCCGGTGCTGCGTCCAGCACCTCGACTCCGGCCAAGACCAGGTGCGCCCCCGGATCGCGCAGGATCGCCCGATCACCGGCGACCAACGGCAGTGGCCGTCCCAGCCGCAGTCGGGCCAGTCGTCCGTCCAACGGCCGGACCTGGACGGCGACGGCCGCGGTGCCGACGTGCAGCATCGCGTGCGTGGCCAGGACGTCGGCAGTGAGCCGGACGTCGATGGTGGACGTCGTCGCCCAGGCGCCCGGTGTCAGCAGCGCATCGCCTCGGTGCACGTCGTCGACATCGATTCCCCTGATGTTCACGGCAATTCGCCCGACCGCGTCGACATCGGTGACGGCGTGGCCGGTCTGATGCAAGCCCCGAATGCGATGGCCGACCGAGTTGATCTCGATCGCGTCGTCGACCGCGAGGTGCCCGCTGCTGAGCGTGCCGGTCACGACGGTGCCGCTGCCCACGACCGAGAAACTGCGGTCGATCCACAGCCGGACGGGACCCCCACGGTCAGGTTCGGGCAGGGCTTTCACCAGCCGCCGGAGGGCGGCGCGCAGCTCATCGAGCCCCTCTCCCGTCCGTCCCGAGACAGCGACCGCCTCGACGGCGCCGAGACTGGACGCGGCCAGCTGGTGGCGGGCCTCGGCCACGGCCGGCGCGGGGTCGGCGAGGTCGCTTCGCGTGACGGCGAGCACGGCGTGGGTCAGGCCCAGCGCGTCGATCGCGGCGAGGTGTTCGGCCGACTGGCGACGCCAGCCCTCATCGGCGGCCACGACGAACAAGATCGCCGTCACCGGGCCGAGACCGGCCAGCATGTTGGCGATGAAGCGCTGGTGGCCCGGCACGTCGACGAAGGCCAGTTGATCACCACCGAGTTCGGTCCAGGCGTAACCGAGATCGATCGTCATGCCGCGACGGCGCTCCTCGGCCCAGCGGTCGGGCTCCATTCCGGTGAGGGCCCGGACGAGCGTCGACTTGCCGTGATCCACATGGCCGGCGGTGGCCAGGACGAACATTCAGTCGCTCCGGACGCTGCGCACGGCCTGGACGATCAGCGGGTCCTGTTCGGGGTCGACGCAGCGAAGATCGATCAGGCACCGGTCGTGTTCGATCCGGGCCACCACGGGCGGGTCGCCCATGCGCAGAACGGCCGCGAAAGCCGCCGGCAGCGAGATCGCCCAGCCGGCGAGGGCCAGTCCCGGCGCGCCGCCGCCGCCGACCGCGCCGGTCGATGCCACCACTTCGGCGCCGACAAGGTCGGCCATGTGCTGGCAGCGAGCGCGCAACTCGGCGGGGTCGGCGCGCAGGTAGGAATCGGTGGGGGTGCGCGGACCCGTCAGCGTCGCCTCCAGTGCCGCGAGCGTCAGCTTGTCGACGCGCAGCGCGCGGGCCATCGGATGCCGTCGCAGTCGCGTCACCGAGGCGAGCGTCCCGGCGATGAGCCCGGCCTGCGGGCCGCCGAGCAGCTTGTCGCCCGAACAGGTGACCAGCTCGGCGCCGGCTCGCAGCGCCGAGGTGACGTCCGGCTCGTCGGGCAGCAGCCGGTCGGCGTCGAGCAGGCCGCTGCCGACATCGGCGACCACTGGCGGCCCGAGGCCGGCCAGCTCGCTGACACCGACCGACGACGTGAAGCCCTCGACCCGGAAGTTGCTCGGATGGATCTTGACGATGCCGCCCGTGTCGGGACCGACCGCCCGCGCGTAGTCGTCGACGGTCACCCGGTTGGTGGTGCCGACCTCGCGGATGCGGACGCCGGCCGATTCGATCAGGTCGGGCAGCCGGAAGCCGTCGCCGATCTCGACCAGCTCGCCGCGGCTGATGATCATCTCGCGACCGGCCGCCAGAGCCGTGACGGCCAGCAGCAAGGCGGCCGCCCCGTTGTTGACGATCATGACGTCGCCGGCGTCGGGCAGTCGCCGGCGCAGCGCATCCAGCGTGCCTCGACCGCGGGGGGCACGCCGGCCGTCGGCGAGATCGAACTCGACGTCGACGTAGCCGGCCGATCGCCCGATGGCCTCGAGGGCCGCCTTCGACAGCGGGGCGCGGCCCAGGTTGGTGTGCAGCACGACTCCCGTCGCGTTGATCACCGGACGCAGTGTGGTGGCCGTCGCGGGCAGCCCGTCGATCGCGTCCTGGACGATCTCGTCGATGTCGATCAAGCCCGCCCGCGCTCGTTGCTGGGATTCGACGACCGCCCGCTTGACCTCGCTGCGGGCGAGCCGCGAACCGGCGTCGACCAGTCGCGGGTCGGCCAGGACGTCGTCCGTCCGGGGGATACGCCGTCGTGGATCCTGGTCGACCACGAAGCCTCCTCGCTCGCCGTGAACCTGCTGCGGAGACGGACGGGAATCGAACCCGCCAAGCCGAGGTACTCGACTTCACCGGTTTTGAAGACCGGGAGGGCCACCAGGCACCTGTACGCCTCCGCGTCCGAAGCTACTGCACCTCGGTAACGTCAGTCGCATGAGCGCGATCCAGACGTACCGACTGACGCAGTACGCCCACGGCGGCGGCTGCGCGTGCAAGATCCCGCCCGGCGAGCTCGAGGACATCGTGCGCGGGCTGTCGGGCGATACCGCACCCGATCTCCTGGTCGGACTGGACGACGGCGACGACGCCGCGGTGGTGCGCATCGATGCCCGAACCGCGATCGTCGCGACGGCGGACTTCTTCACGCCGGTCGTCGACGACGCCTACGACTTCGGCCGGATCGCAGCGGCCAACGCGCTGTCGGACATCTATGCGATGGGTGGCCGGCCGCTGGTCGCCGTGAACCTGGTCGGTTGGCCGCGTGATGTCTTGCCGGTCGAGCTGCTAGGCGAGGTGCTGCGCGGCGGTCTCGACATCGCCCGCTCCGCCGCCTGCCACGTGGGTGGCGGCCACAGCATCGACGATCCCGAGCCGAAATACGGCATGGCCGTCACCGGCATCGCCGACCCGTTGCGGCTGATGCGCAACGACGCGGCCGCGGCGGGGTTGCCGATCAGCCTGACCAAACCACTCGGCGTCGGCGTGCTGAACAACCGGCACAAGAGCACCGGCGAGGTCTTCGCGCAGGCGATCGACTCGATGGTGGCGCTGAATCGCGATGCATCCATCGCGGCGCTGGCGGCCGGAGTTCGGGCCGCGACCGACGTCACCGGCTTCGGACTGCTCGGGCACCTGTTCAAGATGGCCCGCGCGTCCGGGGTCGGCGCGGTGATCGACTCGGGGGCGGTGCCCTATCTCGACGGCGCGCGCGAGTCGCTGCGCGCCGGCTTCGTCAGTGGGGGGACCCGACGCAACCTCGACTGGGTGCGTCCACACCTGCGGGCGACGGTGGACGAGGACGAGCTGTTGCTGCTGGCCGATGCGCAGACCAGTGGCGGGTTGCTGATCGTGGGCGAGATCCCGGGCGCGCCGATCGTGGGGGAGACGCTCGCCTGGGCGCCCGGCGAGGCCGTCCTGACGGTCCGCTGAGTCGTCTGTGTTTTGTTGGGGATCCGGTGCGACTGCCTGTCGGGGCTGACGAGGGTTCAAGCCGGCGTTGCGGCGCCACCCTGAGGCCCGGTACACGGACGCGATCAACGCCGTGCGATGCACTCGCCTGAAGTCGCCCACAACGAATGCGTACCTGGCCTTGGTCTTCCCGGCGACCCCCTCGATACCCAGATGCCACGACGCGTACGTCGATGGGTGAGTGCAGCCGATTAGTGATCGTCTCCCCAGCCCGGCACAGGCGCCGGGTCAGGACCGGGCTCCCCGCCGTCCGTCTCGGCGTCGAGCGGGTTGGCGATCCTCGTGGCCAAGGCGGCCATGGCGAGAAGCCCTTCGAGTCGTCATCCACGACAACAGCGTGACCCCCCGAAGCGGATATCCGCGATCGACGGTTGCGTGCGTTGAGTGGCGTCGACATGATCGTCTGCGACTTTCGGCCCCTATAGGGGCCTGAACCGGCAGTTGATCATGCAGAAGGCGGCCGTTGCCGGTGGGGCAACCCAAACACTGAGCCACGGAGAAGGCGACGGACCCGCGATTCTTGGCAGCGCATCCTGCCACCGCTCAGGCGCCGGGACGGCCCTCGGCCACCATTCGTTCGCGCTGCGGCACGACGGTGTACTTCGGATCGTGCGCGGACGCCTGGCCGGCCTCGAAGATCCCGAATCGGGTGCAGGCCGACCCGGCGAGCAGGGCGACACCCGACACCGCCGCGGCGACCCGGCTGCGCCGAGCCAGCAGCGATCCGAGGCCACCGACAACAGTGAGTGCGCGAGCCGCAGCCATCAGCTGGCCGGCTCGACCGGCGTGCAGGGGTTCGGCGGCCAGGCCCATGCTGTGTTCCATCCGGCGCTCGATCGCCAGCTCCGCGACCGCCGCCCCGAGGGCGAGCCGACGGGCCGGTCCGGCTTCGGCGACCGGGGCGCAGAGCATCCCCATCCCCGCCGACGCCGCCGCGGCCGAGCTGGCGAACAGGAACGGCAACTCGTTGCGCGCGGAGTTCCAGCTCGGCGTCGCGGTGTCGGCCAGCAGCACGCCGGTGTAGGACGCGACGGCGGGGGCGATCAGCGCCGCGCCCAGTCCGGCCGGCCGCGACGCCCAGCGGATGAGACCGCGCAAGGGCAGCGAAGCCGGCAGGATCTCGTCCGCGGCGGCCGCGTAGACCAGTGGCGAGTAGGCCGACACGATCCACGTGCCCACCGACATGGGCGAGGTGACCTTGACGACGCGCAGCATGTTGAGGAAGCGACTCGGCCGGCCCAGATCATGCACCAGCGCGACGAACGACGCGCTGATCGCGGCCATCGCCGTGAACCGACTGGCCCGTCGCAGCACCGGACGGTTGGTCAGGTCGGCCCCGGCCGCGAGCAACGACGAGCCCGGCCGCCAGCCCGCCCATGAAGAGGTAGGCCGGGATGTCGGCCTCCCACGGCGAGGCCTTGACGATCGGACGGCCGTAGTACGAGGTGAACGTCGCGTCGGGCACCATCTGGTACTCGTCTCGGCGGCGCCCACGTCGGCGTCCACCGCGGCCAGACGAGTCGCGGCCGATCGCATCGGGGACGGCTTCGTGGCCGCGAGGGGCGGGCGGCGAGCTCATGATCGTCCCGCGAACGCGGCGACCGCCGCGGCGAGCAGACCAGCCGCGGCCAGCCCAGCCTTCTTCCACATGTCGGGCAGGTCGCGGGTCGACACGACCGGATCGGGCGGCAGGCCGTACACCTCGGGCTCGTCGAGCAGCAGGAACATCGCGCCGCTGCCGCCCACGCCGTCCTCGGGGCTCTCGCCGTAGAGCCGCGCCTCGGTCACCCCGGCGGCCTGCAACGTCTCGACCCGCGCCGCCGCCCGCGAACGCAACTCGTCAAGATCGCCGAACTGGATCGACTGCGTCGGACAGGCCTGCGCGCACGCGGGAGTCTGACCGTCGCGCAGCCGGTCGTAGCAGAGCGTGCACTTCTGCGCGATGTTCACGTTCTTGGTCTGCTTGTCGCCGATACGCCGGTCGATCACGCCGAACGGGCAGGCCGGCACGCAATAGCCGCAGCCGTTGCAGATGTCCTCCTGGACCACGACGGTGCCGAACTCGGTGCGCATCAACGAACCGGTCGGGCAGACGTCCAGGCAGGCCGCGTGCGTGCAGTGCTTGCAGACGTCGGATTCCATCAGCCAGCGGAACTCGGTCACCGGACCGTGATCGGGTTGGGCCCCGGGCAGACCAATCGTCGGCATCCCCAGGGCGACCGGCCGGGTCTGTTCGATGAACTTCACGTGCCGCCACGTCGAGGCGCCGAGCGCGAAGGAGTTGTCGTAAGACGAACCGAGCAGATCGAGGCTCGCCGTCGGCCGGCACCGCGTTCCACTCCTTGCAGGCGACCTCGCACGCCTTGCAGCCGATGCACACCGACGTGTCGGTGAAGAATCCCTTGCGGGGCTGGGCATCCGTCCAACCGGCGTTGGCGGCGGGGTCGGGCAGCGGACCCGACAGCGAGTTGGCCATCAGCGTTCCTCCTCGGTGATCGGCGTCCGCAACTGGTTGCCGGTCTCGATCGTGATCCCGGCCCGCTGCTGATAGGCCTTGACGTAGTCGAGCAGGGCCGGCCCGGTCGGCCGCCGCCCCGGCTGGATGTCGCACGAGCCCACCTTCGACTCCTGGATGTGGACGTTCGGGTCGAGCGTCACGCCGAAGAGGTCGTTGGCCGAATCACCCGAGACGATGGCCGAACTGCCGACGCCCCAGTGATACGGAAGTCCGATCTGGTGCGTCGTCCGGCCGCCGACGTGCAGGGGCACGACCCGGTCGGTGACGAGCACTCGCGCCTCGATCGCCGTCCGCGCCGTGACGATCGTCGCCCAGCCGAGGTGTCTCGAGGCCGCGCTCGCGGGCCAGCTCGGGCGAAACCTCGCAGAACATCTCCGGCTGCAGTTCGGCCAGGTAGGGCAGCCACCGACTCATGCCGCCGGCGGTGTGGTGCTCGGTCAGCCGGTAGGTCGTGAACACGTACGGGAAGACCGATGAACCATCCGCATTGCCCGAGGGATTCTGCAGGTTGTCGGTCGCGCTTGAACACCTGCCGGGTCGGGTTGGCCTGCTGCCGATAGAGCGGATTGCTGACCGGCGACTCCTGCGGCTCGTAGTGCGCGGGCAGCGGTCCGTCGAGCAGTCCGGCCGGCGCGAACAGCCACGCCTTGCCGTCGGCCTGCATGATGAACGCGTCGTCGCCGGCCAGACCGGCCGCGCCACCTGTGCCCGGCTCGGGGCGGTAGGTGGGCGCCTTGTCGGCCGGGAAGTCCGGCACGTCGTGGCCGGTCCACTTGCCCGCGTCCTCGTCCCACCAGATGAAGGCCTTCCGCTCGCTCCACGGCTTGCCGTCCGGATCGGCCGACGCGCGGTTGTAGAGCGTGCGCCGGTTGGCCGGCCAGGCCCAGCCCCACTCGGGTGCGACCCAGGACTGCTCCCGTCCCGGCTTGCGCCGGGCCGACTGGTTGACGCCGTCGGCGAAGACGCCGGTGTAGATCCAGCAGCCGCCGGACGTCGACCCGTCGGGCTTCATCTCGGTGTAGGACGACAGCGGCTGGCCGGCCTTCGTCGCCGGTGAGGTGGAAGCCGTTGATCTCGCGCAGCACGTCCTCGGCCGACGGGTCGCCGTGCTCGTCGACCGAGTAGTCCCAGGTCAGATCGAGCAGCGGCCGGTCGCGCGGATCGGTCGAGCCGGCCAGCCGCTGCTTGAGCTTGCGCCCGAGGTGGATAGAAGAAGTGCAGGTCGCTGCGGCAGTCGCCCGGGCGGCTCGATCGCCTTGTGGTGCCACTGCAGCATGCGCTGGGTCTGGGTGAACGTGCCGTCCTTCTCGACGTGCGAGGCGGCCGGGAAGAAGAACACCTCGGTGGCGATGTCCTCGGTGCGCAGCTCGCCGGTCTCGATCTCGGGGGAGTCCTTCCAGAAGGTCGCCGACTCGATCATGTTCAGGTCGCGGACGACCAGCCACTTCAGATGCGACATGCCCATCCGCTGCAGCTTGCCGTGGGCCGAGCCGACCGCGGGGTTCTGCCCGAGCAGGAAGTAGCCGTCGAGCTTGTCGTCGATCATGTCCATGACGGACTGGTACGTGCCGTGATCACCGGTCAGCCGCGGCAGGTAGTCGAACGCGAAGTCGTTCTCGGGGGTCGCCGCATCGCCCCAGTACGCCTTGAGCAGGCTGACCATGTAGTCGCGGGCGTTGGCCCAGAAGCCCTTCTGGTCTTCGGCTGGCGACCGTCTCGAGATAGGCGTCGAGGGTGTCGTGCTCGCCGGCCTTGGGCATCGGCAGGTAGCCCGGCAGCAGGTTGAACAGCGTCGGGATGTCGGTCGAGCCCTGGATCGAGGCGTGCCCGCGCAGGGCCAGGATGCCCCCGCCCGGACGGCCCATGTTGCCCAGCAGCAGCTGGATGATCGCCGCGCCGCGGATGTACTGCACGCCCACCGAGTGGTGCGTCCAGCCGACCGAGTAGACCCAGGCCGTGGTGCGGTCGCGGCCGCTGTTGGCGGTGACGTCCTCGCACACCTGCAGGAACTGCTCGACCGAGACACCGCAGGTCTCGAAACCATCTCCGGGGTGTAGCGGGCGTAGTGCCGCTTGAGCACCTGGAACACGCAGCGCGGATCCTGCAGGGTCAGGTCGTGCTGTGGCCTCGCCGTGCTCCAAGGGGGCGCCGTGTCCGACTCCCTCGCCTGTGCGGCGGCGTGCGGCTGCCCGGCGCGGCCAGGCCCTCGACACCCTCGTAGGCCCAGGACTCGGGGTCGTACGTCCCGGTCTTCGGGGTCGTAGCCGGAGAAGACTCCGTCGAGGTCGTCGACGTCGCGGAAGTCCTCGCGCAAGATCACCGACGCGTTCGTGTACGAGACGACGTAGTCGTGGAAATACTTCTCGGTCGTCAGGATGTAGTTGACGATGCCGCCGAGCAGCGCGATGTCACTGCCCGCGCGCAGCGGGACGTGCATGTCGGCGACCGCCGACGTCCGGGTGAACCGCGGATCGATGTGGATCACCTTCGCGCCGCGGGCCTTGGCCTCCATCACCCACTGGAACCCGACCGGGTGGCATTCGGCCATGTTCGAGCCCTGGATCACGATGCAGTCGGAGTGTTGAAGATCCTGCGTGAAGTTGGTGGCGCCGCCGCGGCCGAAGGAGGTCCCCAAACTGGGGACGGTGGCGGAGTGTCAAATACGGGCCTGGTTCTCGATCTGGATCGCGCCCATCGCCGTGAACAGCTTCTTGATCAGGTAGTTCTCTTCGTTGTCGAGCGTCGCGCCGCCCAAGGAGGCAATGCCCATCGTGCGGTGCAGCACGCGGCCCTTGTCGTCGGCGTCCTGCCAGTGCTTGGCCCGCGACTCGAGCACGCGGTCGACGATCATGTCGGTGGCCTGCTCGAGGTCGAGCGGCTCCCACTCCGTCGAGTAGGGCCGGCGATAGAGCATCGCCGTCTGCCGACCGGGCGAGTTGACCAGTTGCTCGCTGGCCGACCCCTTCGGGCAGAGCCGGCCGCGGCTGATCGGCGAGTCGGGGTCGCCCTCGATCTGGACGACCTTCTCGTCCTTCACGAAGACGCGTTGCCCGCACCCGACGGCGCAGTAGGGGCAGATGCTCGGCACGACGCGGTCAGCTGTGCTGGTGCGCGCCGTCCAGTCGTGTGAGCCGACGGCGGCGGTGCCGCGACCCAGGCGGTCGGTGCCTGCCAGCTGACGCAGGACGGGCCAGCCCAGGACCTTGTCCCCGATTCCCATCTGCGCCTCCTCGCCCGCTCAGCCCATCAAAGCACGGCCGTCAGTTCCCCGCCGGGGCGGCCAGTCGGGTGGCGCGGTTGCGTCCCCGCAGCGTGAGTTGATCGCCGGCCTGCCAGTGGGCGGCCTCGTCCGGATTCGCGTGCGCGACGGCATCCCACGAGGCCAGGATGCGGACCGGTCGTTCCTTCGCCAGTTCGGTCAGCCGGGCCGCCTCGTTGACCGGGTCACCGATCACTGTGTACTCGTAGCGCTCCGCGGTGCCGATGTTGCCGGCAACCACGGTGCCGAAGGCGACGCCGATCCCGGCCTGCAGCGCGCGACCCTCGATGCGCCGGGCCATGTCGCGGGCGGCGGCGAGCGCGGCGCCCGCGGCGTCGTCCTGCGCCAACGGCGCTCCGAACACGCACAGGGCCGCGTCACCCAGGAACTTGTTGACGAGGCCGCCATGATCCTGCGTCGCGCCGACGACCTCGGCGAAGAACTCGTTCAGCGCCTGGACGACCTCGACCGGCGGGCGGTCGGCGGCGTAGCCGGTCGAACCGATGACATCGATGAACACGGCGGCGACCTGACGCTCCTCGCCGCCGAGCGCCACTCCCTGCTCGAGTGCTCGATGGGCGACGTCGGCGCCGACCTGGCGCCCGAACAGATCGCGCAGCCGTTCGCGCTCGCGCAGGCCGGCCGCCATCCGGTTGAAGCCCGCACCCGCGTAGCCGACCTCGGTGGCGTCGAACACCGGCACGCGGGCGTCCAGGTCGCCCCGCTCGACCTGCGCGAACGCGTCGCGCAACCGCTGCAGCGGCTCGGCGACCGACCGCGCCGACAACGTGGTCGCCAGGGCGCCGACGGCAACGGCGACGCCCCCCAACACCACGACCGCCCGGGCGAGCGCGTCCAACGAGCTGTCGGTGAAGGGGGCGAACGCGGCGACGACGATCGCACCGCCGATCGGGACGACGCCCAGTCCCCACGCCACGAGGGCGCGGGGGAGGACACCGGGCACCTCGCCCCGTCGAGGCGGTGCGTCGGCCAGGACGGCGGAGGCACCTGGACGCAACAGGCGCTGGGTCAGCAGGTAGGCCACGAACGCCGTGGGGATGCCACCCAGCGCGACGGTGATCGCGACCTCGAAGGCGTAGAGCGTGCCGGTCGTGAAGCCGATCGAGCCGAAGACGATCACGGCCAGCGTCCACAGAACGGCCTGCACGCGCAGGAGCAGCGACGGCAGTCGCAGGACGGCTCGGCGATCGCGTTCGGTCGGGTCGCCACCGGCGGCGTAGAAGGCGCGTACCGGCGCGGCCAGCCGGAAGCCGATCACGACGCCGACGACCACGGCGACGGCGACGTACACCGCGGCCGCGGCAGCACCGGACGACGCGACGGCGGCCAGGCCGCGGCCGGCGCGGGCCTCGTCCGGCAGCGGCAGGACGACGCCCAGCAGAACGACGACCACGCCGGCGCCGACGACGTTGGCCACCACGATCGCCGCCATGATCAGCCAGCGGGACGCGCCGGCGATCCCGGGCAGACCATCGATCGCGATCTCGCCGCGCAGCACGGCCCGTACCGAGTCCATTCGTGAGCCCACGAGCGCTGATGATGCCAGCGACCGGTTCGTCGTGTGCTGCAGCTAACTCTCGTCTTCTATGTCTATCGGGTCGATAGACATGCTAGGTTGTGCTCGTGGTTGTGCCTCTCGTCGCCCGTACGTACGTGGATCTGCTCCGCGTCACGTCGGCCGCCTGTTGACCCTGAGCACCGCCAACTCCCTGCCGTCCGCCTGACGGCTCTGATCCCTCGCGCCGCGTCACCCGCGGCCGCATCTGGCTGCCATCGAGGAGCACCACCATGTCCACCACCCTGCCTGCTGTCGCGCGCGCCGTCAGCCCGCCCCGGCCGGCGTCGGCCGCGCCCGAACTCGAGACGCTGCGGCCGTCGCTGGGCCGCCGCCGCCTGCCTCGGCCGTTGACGCGCCTCACCGGCGTCGTGCTGGCCGTGGCGTTGTGGCAGTTGCTGTCGTCCACCCGCGTGATCACACCCGATGTCCTCGGCTCGCCCTGGACCGTGGCCCGCGATGCCGGCCACCTGATCGCCAACGGCGAGTTGGGCGATGCCGTCGGCGCGTCGTTGCAGCGCGTCGCCTGGGGCTTGCTGCTCGGCGGGGTCGTCGGCACCGTCCTCGCGCTGGTCACCGGGCTGAGCCGAGTCGGCGAGGACGTGGTCGACGCCCCCGTCCAGATGCTGCGCACAGTGCCGTTCGCCGGCATCATTCCGTTACTCATCGTGTGGCTCGGGGTCGGCGAGACGCCCAAGATCGCGCTGATCTCATTGGGTGTCTGCTTCCCGCTCTACATCAACGTGCTGGCCGGGGTGCGGTCCACCGACCCGGCCCTGCTCGAAGCCGGCCGCACGCTTGGCCTGTCGCGGCTCGGGCTGGTGGTCCATGTGGTGTTGCCGAGCGCGCTGCCCAACGCGCTGGTGGGAGTTCGTATTGCCCTCGGGACCTCGTGGCTCGCGCTCGTCTTCGCCGAGCAGATCAGTGCGACCAGTGGGCTCGGGTACCTGATGTCGACCGCCCAGGAGCTCTTGCAGTCCGACACCATCGTCGTGTGCCTGGCCACCTACGCGGTGCTGGGCCTGCTGGCCGACCTCACCGTCCGCTCGCTCGAGCGTGTCCTGCTTCGCTGGCAACCTCGCTTCCTGACCGGGTCCGGCCGGTGACCGCGATCTCGACGACGGCGGTCGACGTACGGTCGCTGACCCGCCGCTTCGGCGACCGGGCCGTGCTCGACGGGCTGGATCTCGTCGTCCCGGCCGGTCAGTTCGTCGCCCTGCTCGGGTCAAGCGGATCGGGCAAGAGCACGCTGCTGCGCGTTCTCGCCGGCCTCGACACGTCGATCTCGGGGTGAGGTGTCGATCGCCCGCCGCCGGGCCGTCGTTTTCCAGTCCCCCCGGTTGCTGCCGTGGAAGCACGTCTGGCGCAACGTCACCCTCGGGGTCGCCGGCGCCGGGCGGTCCGCAGGCGCTCGCTGCCCTCGACGAGGTCGGCCTGACGGCGCGGGCCGATGCGTGGCCGGCCACCTTGTCCGGCGGCGAGGCCCAGCGGGTCGCCCTGGCCCGGGCCTTGATCCGCGACCCCGATCTGCTGTTGCTCGACGAGCCGTTCGCCGCTCTCGACGCGTTGACCCGCATCAAGGCCCAGCACCTGGTGGCCGACCTCTGGCGGCGGCACGCGCCCGCCGTCGTGCTCGTGACGCACGATGTCGACGAGGCGCTGCTGCTGGCCGACCGGGTTCTGGTGCTGTCTGACGGCGTGATCGCCGACGACATCGCGATCGACCACGAGCGACCGCGTGACTCAGGTGATGCGTGGTTCGTCGCGCGGCGACGAGAGCTGCTCGCCCGGCTCGGTGTGCAGTGATCGCCGACGTGCTCGTCCTCGGCGGCGGTCCCGCGGGGGCGTGGTCGGCGATCGCCGCGGCCGAGTCCGGCGCGACGGTCGTCCTGGCTGACAAGGGCTACTGCGGCACGAGCGGAGCGGCGGCGGCCGGCGGCAACAACCTCTGGTACGTCCCGCCGGCCGAACGCGAGGAATCGGTGCGCAAGCGTGAGGTCGAGGGCGGTCTGATCACCGAGCGGGACTGGATGTTCCGCACGCTCGAGACGACCTGGACGGGCGTCGGACGGCTGGCCGACTGGGGCTATCCGTTTCCGACCGACGCCCACGGCCACGTGCGCCGCAGCTCGCTGCAGGGACCTGAATACATGCGGCTGATGCGCCGGCGAGCCAAGCGGGCGGGTGTGGCGATCCTCGACCACCATCCGGCCTCCGAGCTACTCACCGACGAGGATGGCGTGGTGTCGGGGGCGGCAGGAATCCGCCGCCAGGACGGCAATTATTCCTGGACGATTAAGGCCGGGGCGGTCGTGCTGGCCACCGGCGGCTGCGCCTTCCTGAGCGGCGCGCTGGGCTGCAACCCCGACACCGGCGACGGCCACCTGATGGCGGCTGAGCTCGGCGCGCAGCTCTCGGGCATGGAGTTCTCGTGCGCGTACGGCATGGCGCCCGGCTTCGGTGCGCAGACCAAGGGCCGGATGTACCAGTTCGCGAGCTACTACCACGCGGACGGCACTCCGATGCAGCTTCCGCCGGGCTTCGCGGGCCGGGCGGCGACGACGCGAGCGATGATCACCGAGACCGTCCACGCCCGCCTGGACAACGCACCGCCCGAGTTGCACGACGCGCTGCGCTGGGCGCAGCCGAACTTCTTCCTGCCCTACGACAAGGCCGGCATCGACCCGTTCCGCGACATCTTCCCCGTGCGGATGATCATGGAGGGCACCGTCCGCGGGACGGGCGGCCTGCGGCTGGTGGACGACGGCTGCGCGACGACCGTGCCCGGCCTGTACGCCGCGGGCGATGCTGCCACCCGCGAGTTGATCACGGGTGGACGCAGCGGGGGCGGCAGCCACAACGGCGCCTGGGCGATCTCGTCCGGCACGTGGTCGGGGGTCGCGGCAGCGCGCTTCGCGCGCACCCGCCGAGGCCTCGACCGGCTGATTGCCCACGGCCGCAGCGGACTGCACGCCCAGTCGAGCTCGGCCGTCGATCACGCTGAGCTGGTGCGGACGGTGCAGCAGCAGGTGACTCCACTCGAGGTGAACTTGTTCCGTACCGAAGCCGGTCTGCGCTCGGCGCTGGATGTGCTGGACGATCTGTGGACCGGACAGGTTCCGGCGCTGGGCAACGCGCGCGAGTACGGTCACCGCCCGCGGGAGCTGGCGGCGATGATCGCCCACGGACGGTGGATGTTCACGAGTGCGCTGGCCCGCACCGAATCGCGTGGCATGCATCGCCGCGACGACCGACCCGACACCGACCCGGGGCAGCAGTACCGCCTGCTCACCGGCGGACTGGATCACGTCTGGACGGCGTCCGAGAACGATCGCCTCGAGCTGGCGTCATGATCGAGATCATCAGCGCCGAACGGTGCATCGACTGCGACAAGTGCGTCGCGGTCTGCCCGACCAACGTGTTCGATGCGGTGCCGGGCGGCCATCCGGTGATCGCCCGGCAGAGCGACTGTCAGACCTGCTTCTTGTGTGAGGCGAACTGTCCGGTCGATGCGTTGTTCGTCTCGCCGCTCGCCGGCCCGGCGCCGGACGGCTCGCCCTACCGCGACGAACAGGCGATGACCGAGCAGGGCCGGTTCGGCGAGTACCGCCGTTGGATCGGCTGGGGTCATGGTCGCCGACCCGGCAGCCTGCTCGACCGCAATCCCGAACTACCCGAACTCGCCGCGCGCTACAGCGCGGTCACCTCGATCGAATAACCCTCTGGAGACCCATCATGAACATCGCGCTTCCCCTTGCCCGCAGAACGGCCCTCTCCATCGGGCTCGCTGCCCTCACGGCGCTCGCCCTCGCCGCCTGCTCGTCCAGTGACGCGGCCACCACGTCCGGCAGTTCCGCGTCGTACTCGGTCAAGATCGGCTTCATCTCCAACACCCCGACCCCGGCCTCGCCCGAGGGCTACGCCGACCAGGACGGCACGCTGCTCGCCTCGCTGAAGAAGTCCGGCGTCACGAAGGTGTCGTGGCTGCCCTTCAAGAACGGCCCGGATCTGACCGCCGCGCTCAAGGGCGGTTCGCTCGATCTCGGCATCCTGGGTGACACCCCGGCGGTGACGGCCGAGGCGACCGGTGTGTCGACGCGGCTGGTCAACCAGGAGTCGGTCGGCTCGGACACGTGGCTGTTCGCGGCCAAGGGCGGTCCGACCAGCCTGGCCGATCTCGCCGGCAAGACGGTCGCGACCCAGGTCGGCAGCTACATGTACCGCTATCTGCTGGCCCTGCTCGACGAGGAGGGCCTGACCGGCAAGGTCAAGGTCACGCACATCTACACGACCGACGCCGTCGCCGCCTTGAAGAGTGGGGGCATCGCCGCCTACGCCGCCCCCGCGGGCCAGCTCACCGCCGCGCTGCAGGCGGCGGGCTATCCGATCCTCGACAAGGCCTCGGACGATCACCGGGATCTGCTGGGCACCTCGCTGACGGTGATCGCGTCGTCGACCTTGTCGAAGCACCCGGGCCTGCCTGCCGCCTGGAACACCGCGAGGGCGGCCGCCATCGCCGACGCGAACAAGAATGCCTCGGCCTATTACGCGTTCGCCGCCAAGGCGTCCGGGACCACCGCGGCCGTCGTCCAGCAGGCGACTCCACTCGGCGACTACTCGAGTGACCCGTTCACCAGTGACGGCTTGGCCAAGCTGACCGCGCTCAACTCGTTCCTGGTCACGAACAAGCTCACGACGGCCGCAGTCGATCTGAACGCCTGGCGCACCAGCTAGCTCGGCGCGGCCACGCGCGCGGCCTGCTCGACGAGATAGTCGCGCTCGCGAGCGTTGGCCGTGCGCGCGGCCGCCGCGGCGTAACACCGCGCGGCCTCGGCCGAGGTCGCCCATCGCCTCGTACAGATGGGCGCGAACGGCGTGCAGCCGGTGTGAATCGTGCAGGTCAAGACCGTCCAGCAGCGCGAGTCCCGCCTCGGGTCCCTCGACCATCGAGACCGCGACGGCCCGGTTGAGCCGCACCATCGGGTTGCCGGTCAGCGCCTCCAACTTCGCGTAGGCGGCCGCAATCTCCGGCCAGCGGGTCGTGGCGTACGACGGGGCCTCGTCGTGCAGGGCGGCGATGGCGGCCAGCAACTGGTACTCGCCGATGCGGCCCGTGGCCAGCGTGGCGTTGAGCAGCGGCAGGCCCTCGTCGATCAGCGCGCGATCCCACCGCGAGCGATCCTGCTCGGCGAGCGGCACCAGCGCGCCGTCCTCGGCTGTCCGGGCCGGCGCGTCGGGCATCGGTCAGCAGCATCAGCGCCAGCAGGCCGGCCACCTCGGGTTCATCCGATGCCTGGGCGTGCAGCAGGCGGGCCAGCCGGATCGCCTCGCTCGACAGGTCGACGCGAGCCAGGTCGGGTCCGCTCGAGGAGGTGTAGCCCTCGTTGAACAGCAGGTACAGCACCTCGCAGACCGACCGAAGGCGCAGGGACGGATTGGCCGGCAGCTCGAAGCGGCGTCCTCGCAGCTTGGCCTTGGCCCGGCTGATCCGCTGCGCCATCGTCGCCTCGGGCACCAGGTAGGCGGCGGCGATCTCGCGGGTGGTCAGACCGGCGACCGCCCGCAACGTCAGCGGGATCGACAGGGTCGGCGACAGCGACTCGTCGCAGCACAGGAACAGCAGCACGAGCGAGTCGTCCGCCGGCCGGCACC
Source organism: uncultured Actinomycetes bacterium (assembly GCA_963708805.1). GTDB lineage: Bacteria > Actinomycetota > Actinomycetes > Mycobacteriales > Jatrophihabitantaceae > CAVPUA01. The sequence continues at coordinate 234,210 of CAVPUA010000001.1, forward strand.
GTCGGCTCGCGGTGGATCGACAGGGCCGCCGCCAGCTCTTCGCGCCGCCGCCGGGCATCGTTTCGCCGGTACGTCGTCGACCAGCCGGCGCGAGGCCACCGTGATCAGCCAGGACAGCGGGCTGGTCCGGCAGATCGAGCGGCCACTCGTCGCGGCGGCGGCGAGCAGGCCTCCTGCACGGCGTCCTCGGCGTCGGCGAAGTCGCCGTACCGGCGCGCGACCGCGCCGAGGGCCTGCGGCGCGAGTTCGCGCAGCAGGCCCTCGACGTCGGTCATCGGCTCACACCTCGGGGTCGGGGGCGCCCAGCACCTGACGCACCTCGATCGGCCTGCTGGATCGGCACCCCGCCCGGGCCGGGCGCGGCCGACGAGCGGGCCGCGATCTCCAGCGCCCGCTCGAGGTTGTCCACGTCGACCAGCCGGTAGCCGGCCAGCAGTTCCTTCGACTCCGGGTAGGGGCCGTCGATGATCTTCGGCGGGTTGACCCCGTCCGAGACGACGAACTTCGCGACGTCCGGGCCGGCCAGGCCCTGCGCGTCGACCAACTCGCCGCTGTCGAGCAGCTCGGCGTTGAGCGCGTGCTGGAAGTCGATGTGGGCCCGGACGTCCTCGGGGGCCCACTCGGTCATCGGCGCGCAGTCCTCGAGCTCGACGCCTCCGTAGGCCTGCAGGAGCATGTATCGCATGGCGTCGATCCTCTCGTCGGCGGGCCCTGGTGGCCGCACTTCACCCCAAGGTCGAAGCTGCTGCAGCCGATTCTCGACATGAGCACGACGAGTATTTCGATTGCCCGCTCGCGCGGCTGGTCGATATCGTCGCGCCCATGCGCATGACGCCGTCGTCCCGGCAGTGGTGGACCGCCTGATCGGCGGCCCGCTCGCGTACTTACCTGGCCGCCCGTAGAGGCGGCTTTCTCGTTCCTCGGCGGGTGCCCGTTCCCGAGAGGAATTCGGCTCATGACCCGCACGCTCTCGCTCGCTGTCCCGAGCGGCCACCTGACCCTTGGCAATCTGCTCGGGGCCATCGGCCGCTGGGTCGATGATCAGCGCGGGGCAGAGACGCTCTACGGCGTGGCGGATCTGCACGCCCTGACGACAGAACACGATCCGGCCGGTGTCCGCGCCGGCACGCTCGAACAGGTTGCGCTGCTCATCGCGGCCGGCTTGGATCCCGCGCGCAGCACTGTGTTCGTGCAGAGCCACGTGCCGGCGCACGCGGAGCTGCACTGGTTGCTCGAGGCGACCGCCCACGACGGTGAACTGCGCCGGATGATCCAATTCAAGGAGAAGGCGGCCAAGCGCGAGTCCGTGCGATCGGCGTTGCTGGCCTATCCCGTGCTGATGGCGGCCGACATCCTGCTCTACGACGTGGCGGCGGTTCCGGTGGGTGAGGACCAACGTCAGCACCTGGAACTTGCTCGGACGCTGGCCCTGCGCTTCAACGCCGCCTACGGCTACACGTTCACCGTGCCGCAGGCCCTGCTGCCGGCGGTCGGGGCTCGGATCATGGACCTGCAGGACCCGGCGCTCAAGATGAGCAAGTCCGCACCGCTCGGGTCGGCCGGCGTCCTGCGACTGCTCGACCGTCCCGAGGTTGTGCGCCGCAAGATCTCCCGTGCCCGCACCGACGGCGGGAACGATGTCGTCTACGACCCGGAGGGCCGCCCCGGCGTGGCCAATCTGCTCACGATCACGGCGGCGTGCACGGGACGCAATCCGGACGAGGTCGCCGCGTCGATCGACTCGTACGGCGAGCTGAAAGAGGCATGCGTCGAAGCGGTCCTGGCCGTGCTCGGGCCGTTGCAGCAGGCCTATGCCGAGGTCGTCGAGGACCGCGTGACGTTGTCCAAGACCCTCGTCGACGGTGCCGCCGTCGCCCGCGAGCTGGCCGCGCCGACCCTGGCCCGAGCGAAGCGGGCTATCGGTCTGCTGGCCGGCTGAATCCGAGGCCGTCCCCGGTCACTAGTCTCGGTTCGTGTCAGCACTGGGGGAGGGCCGATGACCCGTCACACCGCCAAGATCGCCGTCCGCGGACCGTGGTCGCTCGAGACCAGCCGTCGATTCTGGGAGGGATTCGCGCCCGCTGCCCTGCGACCGGACGCCGGCCAGGACGACGCCGCGTTGCGCACCGTCTTTCGCGTCGACGCCGACTGGTCCGCCGCGACGGCTCAGGTGACCCAGCAGGGCCAGACCGCGACGGTGATCGTCGCGGGCGACGGCGACCTCGATGCCGCGGCCACCCAGGTCGGCCGCTTCCTGGCCCTCGACGTCGACGCGAGCGACTGGCCCAGGGTCGGTGATCGCGACCAGGTGATCGCCGACGCGCAGAACGCGCTCCCGGGGCTACGGCCGTGCGGGTTTCATTCGCCGTACGAGGCAGCGGTCTGGGCCGTGCTCTCGCAGCGAGTGCGGATCGTCCAGGCCGCGAACCTGCGCGAGCGGCTCATCACCGACCACGGCGACGACGGCGCGTTTCCCGCCCCGGATCGGTTGCGACGACTCGATCTCGACCTTCCCGGCCGCAAGGCCGAATACCTGCAGGCCGTCGCGGCCGCCGCGCTGGACGGTCGGCTCGACGGAGCCGCGTTGCGGGCGGCCGATCCCGAGCAGGCCGTCCGTGACCTGCAGTCGATCAAGGGCATCGGTCCGTTCGCGGCCGAGCTGATCGTGATTCGCGGCGCGAACCCGCCGGACGCCCTGCCCCACCACGAGCGCCGGCTCGAAGCCGAGATCGTAGAGCGCTACGGTGCCGACCGCAGCCCCGACGAGGTCGCGACGGCCTGGCGTCCGTTCCGAACCTGGGCCAGCGTCCTTCTGCGGGCTCTGCGCGAAGAGCGCACGCACGAGATCGCCGGCCCGTCTTCGGCCGAGGTCACGTGAGGGAACGGACGAAGGTGCGGATGTCGTCGGCCAGCAGGTCAGGCACTTCGACGGGTGCGAAGTGCCCGCCGCGCGGGGCCCGGACGTAGTGCACGACGTTGTGCGTTCGCTCGGCCCAGGACCGGGGAGGTTGGGAGATGTCGGCCGGAAACAGCGAGACCGCGGTCGGCACGGTGACGGGTGAGAGGGCGCGACTCTGATCCGCGTCCGTATTCGTAGTAGGGCCGAAACGACGTGCCGATGGTGTTGGTGAACCAGTACAGCGACGCCTGCGTCAGCAGGAAGTCGTCGGTGAAGCTGTTGGCGAGAACTCCGTGGTTGTCGCTCCATGCCTTGTACTTGTCGAGGATCCAGGCGAGCAACCCGGCCGGGGAGTCCGAGAGTCCGTAGGCCAGCGTGAGGGGTCGCGTGGACTGCTGGTGCATGTACCCGCCCTCGTCGCGGTTCCAGGCGGCGAGCCGGGCGAGGTACTCCCGCTCCTCGATGCTGAGATCGATCTCGTCGACGTCGGGTGGGGCGCCGACGGCCATGAGGTGGATGCCCAGTAGCGCCTCGGGGTGAGCGGCTGCCAGTCGTGACGTCAGCCCGGCGCCGAGGTCGCCACCGTGCGCCACGTAGCGGCCGAAGCCGAGCTCGTCGCTCATCAATCGGTGCCAGATCTCATGCGTCGGCACGTCGGCCGGAAGCGTGGGGCGTTGGCTGGAGAAGGTGAATCCCGGAAGCGATGCCACGATGACCGTGAAGCTGAGCTCGTCGGCGGGCCCGAACCGGCTGGGGGTGGCGAGGCGTTGCGCGAGTTCCACCATTTCGAAGAACGTGCTCGGCCAGCCGTTGGTGAGCACGATCGGAGTGGCTGACGGGGATTCGCCGTCGAACTTCAGATAGTGGAGCCGATGACCATCGATGTCGGCGAAATGCGAGGGAAGCTCGTTGATCGTGGCTTCCCAGCGCCGCCAGTCGTAGCCGTCGACCCAGTAGGTCAGCAGCCGTCCGAGCTCATCGGGATCGGTTCCCGCTGCCCACGGTTCGACGGGCCACCGCGCGGGCCACCGGGTCGCGCGCAACCGGCGATGAAGATCGTCGATGTCGGCCGTCGCTGACCTGCAACAACTTCATGATCACCATGATCCACCCGGCCGTTGGCGGTCTCAGCCGAGTTGGAGACCCAGTGGGCCGTCGCCGTCGGCGTCGACCCGGTCCCGGAGTAGTGCGCGAACTGGCCCCACTCGAGCAGGACCTTTCCGGTCCAGACCATGACGGGCGCCTGCCCAGCCCCGCTGGGGCTCTCGGCGAGCCTGGTCCAGATGTTCGTGGCCGGATCCCAGACGGCTGACTGGCCGTTGACCTGGGTGCCGGTGATGCCCGTGCTGTTCAGCGCCAGCATGGCGGCACCGGTCCACAGATAGGTAGGACTCGTGTCGTCGACCGGTCCGTGCGCGATGACCGCCGCGGCTCCGGTCGCCGGGTTCACTCTGAGGCCGGTTCGGTTCGTGACCATCGGTCCGGCGCACCCGCCGCAGAAGGGCTGAGCCGCCGGGAAGAGCACCTCGCCGCCGGTCCAGAGCGGCGCGTCGGCCGCCCTGAGTTCCTTCGGGGCGAGATGGTTCGCGACCCAGCGTCGGGCGGTGATCTGGTAGGTGAATCCCTCGATGCCGAAGGTAGTGGTGGACTCGTTGGCCGTGACCACCGTCGTGTGGGCCCAGGACGCCCACAGATAGACGGTGGTCCCCGTCGAGATGGCCGAGATCGCCTCCGCGCCCTGTCCGGCCGGGAGGGTGAGATCAGGCAGCCGGGTCCACCTGCCGGTGTCCAGGTCGTAGGACTGGGCGTTGACGACCGCACTGTCATCGGCCGCGCTCAGCAGAATGACGGCGTCGCCGACAACGGCAGCCTGGGCCTGGTGGTACGCCGTGATCGGCGGCTTCGGCAACGAACGCCACGAATGCGAGGCTGGGGTGTAGAGCGCGCCGTCGTCGACCTCGGCATTCGTGCTGTTCGAGTAGCCGCCCCAGATGAACAAAGAACTGCCGGTCCAGACCGAGATCGGATTCGATCGCGGCGACAGCGGCGACGCCGGCAGCATCGACCACGTCCGAGTCTGCGGATCGTAGGCCGCGCCGTCGTTGTAGCTGGCGTTTTGGTCAGTGCCACTGTCGCCACCCCAGATCAGCAGTTGGGATCCCGTCCAGGCGCTGACAGCTTCGACGCGGCCCTGGATCGGTGCGACCGGAAGAGTGCTCCAGCGGGCTTGGGCGAGGGAGTGGGCTGTCGCCGCCATAGTGGCCGATGGTGTTGCCGACCCGGTGACCGTCGGTGTGGCCGCCGAATCTCGATGCCGAGTGCCGTTGCTGACGAGGGCCACGACCAAGGCGATGGTCAACACGCCGGCCGCTGCGCTCGACGCACCGGCGTAGGCCCGGCGCCGGCGTTGCCGACGGGCCGCGAAGCGACCCGAATCCGGGGGTGCGAACGTCGGTTCGACAAGATCGGCGGCCCGAGTGAGCAGTCGCGTGACGAGCTGGCCCTCATCCATCGTGAGCCTCTTCCTGAGTTGAGTCGGAGAGAAGTCCGGTTGCTCGCAACGCACTTAGCCCACGACTGGTACGGCTCTTCACGGTGCCTACGGAACAGCCGAGCACCGACGCGGTCTCGGCTTCGGACAGGTCGTCGTAGAACCTGAGGACCAGCACCGCGCGCTGCGCGTACGGCAGCTGCGACAGCGCGACCCGCGTGTCGATGGCCTCGTCCACCGCCGCCGACGCGTCGGCGCTGAACTCGCGGAGTTCGACCAACTCGTCCGGCGTCTCACCGCGCCACCGGCGACGCGACCACCGCCCGGCCAGGCGGATCATCGTCTTGCGGGTGTACGCCTCAGCCGCCTCGAGGGCCCGCAGGCGATCCCAGGCCAGGAACGTCCGGTAGAGGGCCGACTGGACGAGGTCCTCGGCGCGCCCATGATCGCCGAGGAGGAGCGATGCCGATCGGACCAAGGTCGCGTAGCGGACGGTGGCGAACTCGTCGAACGTCCTGAGCGACCGCTCCGCCATGGACGCTCCCCACTCGCCGTCGACACGATTCTCGTTCGGACACAACTAAAGAGGCATCACGTCACCCGTTCGGTTCCATGGTTGCGCACATTCGTACGCTGGTGACCTGCCGACCAGCCAGGAGTCCGCCGTGGCGTTGAGCGATTTCCCCCGCTATTCACTGCTGTTCGGCCCGAGTCCGATCCACCCGCTGGATCGGTTGACCGCCCACCTCGGCGGCGCGACGATCTGGGCCAAGCGCGAGGACTGCAACTCGGGGTTGGCCTTCGGTGGCAACAAGACGCGCAAGCTGGAGTACCTCGTTCCCGACGCGCTTGCCCAGGGTGCAACGCATCTCGTGTCGATCGGCGGCGTGCAGTCGAATCACACGCGACAGGTGGCAGCGGTCGCGGCCAAGCTCGGGCTCAAAGCCCGCCTGGTCCAGGAGAGCTGGGTCGACTGGCCGGACGCGGTCAACGACCGGGTCGGCAACATCTTGCTTTCGAGGATCATGGGCGCTCACGTCGAACTCGTCGAGGCCGGGTTCGGCATCGGCTTCAAGGAGAGCTGGGCGAACGCCCTCGACGAGATTCGCCGCGGAGGCGGTGTTCCGTACGCGATTCCGGCCGGCGCGTCCGACCATCGGCTGGGTGGGCTCGGTTTTGCGAACTGGGCCGACGAGGTCGCCCGACAAGAAGAGGAACTCGGCGTCTTCTTCGACACGATCATCGTCTGCAGCGTCACCGGATCCACCCATGCCGGCATGATCGCCGGCTTCGCCGGTCAGCCGCGAGCCCGGCGCGTGCTGGGCATCGATGCATCGGCGAAGATCGACGAGACCCGCGCGCAGGTCGAGAAGATCGCGCGCAACACCGCCGCGCTCATCGGATTGGGCCGCGAGCTGCGCGATGACGAGATCACCGTGCTCGACGGCTGGGCCGGGAACTACTACGGCATTCCCGTGCAGTCGACGTTGGACGCGATCCGCCTGACCGGCAGTCTCGAAGGCGTGATCATCGACCCGGTGTACGAGGGCAAGTCGATGGCCGCGTTGATCGACCTGGTGACGTCCGGTGAGATCGGCCCCGACTCGAACGTCCTCTACGCGCACCTCGGCGGACAGCCGGCGATCAACGCCTACAGCGCGCTGTTCAGGTCGTGACCAGTTCGAGGGTGATGGTGAGACTCGCGCCCTCGTCGACGTCCTCGGCCATCACCGACGGATCTGCCAGGCTGGCAGCGTGTCGATCGAGCGGGGAATCGCGGGCCGGCTGCCCTACGCCGCCGTGGGCGCCGGCCGCCCGGTCGCGTTCCTCGCCGGCGGTTCGCCGACGACCGGAGTCGCGGGGGACGGATTCGTGCGGGCCGTGCTGGGGCCGCTCGGCGCGGTGAAGGATCGCCGGCTGATCGTCTTCAACCGTCGCCCGGACCTACCGGCCGACCTGACGATGCGCGACCTCGCGGTGGAGCAGGCCGACGCAATCCGTCAGCTGGGGGCACCGATGGACGTCATCGGCGTGTCGACGGGAGGCAGCATCGCCCAGCAGGTCGCCGCTGATCATCCCGACGCCGTCCGGCGCCTCGTCGTGCTGAGTTCGGCCTGCCGGCTGGGACCACTCGGCCGGCGACTACAGGCCGAGGTTGCGGCCGAGTTGCGCGAGCGGCACCTGCGCCGGGCCGTCGGCATCGGGGCCGGCGCCATCGCGCCCCGCGGATTGCGCTCGATCGGGCGCGGAGTCGGCTGGGTGGCCGCCCGTCGGGCCATCCCGTCCGAACGCGCCGCCGCCGATCTCCTGGCCACGCTCGACGCCGAGGACGCATTCGATCTGGCGACGTGCGCGCCGGTGACGGCGCCGACCTTGATCATCGGAGGGGGTCGCGACCGTTTCTACAGCCCGGAGCTGTTCGCCGAGACCGCGGCGTTGATCGCCGGAAGCCAGCTCCACGTGTTCGCCGATCGCGGCCATGTCACCGTCATGCGCGATCGCCGGGCCCAGGCGATGATCGCCGGCTTCCTCAACTGGCGCGGATGACCACGTCGCCCGACATCGCCACCGCACCGGCGAACGTCACGTCCCCCTCGACCGTGAGGCGGTGGCAATCCACCAGCGACACCGGGCCGTCGGGGAAGCGGGCGTCGAAGTCGTCGATCAACCGGTAAAAGCGTGGATCGAGATCGACGATCGGGTCCTGGCCGACCTCGCGACCCGGGGCGACGCCGACGGTGAAGTCGTCGGCCAGCCGATAGGCGTCCGAGCGGATGACCAGGAGGTCGTTGGTCGTTTTGACCGGGACGAAGCGTGAGCGGTCGACGACGATCGATCGGGCGCCGTCGAAGCACTGGATCGCCGCACCCATCGCCGACTCGACCTGGATCACCGCCGGTGAGCTCGAGTCACGCGGATCGAGGGTCTTGCGGTTCTTGATCATCGGCAGGTCGAGCACTCCGCCCGACGCGTCGAGCTGTTCGCGCAGCCGGTCGAGGTCGATCCAGATGTTGTTCGTGTTCATGTAGCGGTAGCGGTCGAGATCGCCGAGCGCGTCCAGGTCGGCCGGCGCGGTCTGCGCCGTCTCGCGCAGGATCAACCGGCCGTCGCTCTTGCGCCGCGCGAGGTGGCCGCCCTTGCGGTCGGACGCGGTCCGCCGGCACGACTCGATGACGAAGGGGACGCCGCCGGCGGCCATCCAGGCCGGGATCCGCGGGTCGAACGTCGCCCCGAGGTTGTCGGAGTTCGAGCAGAACGCGAATCGGTAGCCCCCGGCCAGCAGGCGGTCGAGCAGGCCGCCGCCGGATAGCGCCGCGTAGAGATCGCCGTGACCGGGTGGGCACCATTCGAGCTCAGGATCGGCCGGCCACTGCGCCGGCTCGAGGGACTCCTCGATCAGCTTCGGCACCCGGTTCTGCAGGAAGTCGAGCGGCAGGTCCTCGACCGCCAGATCGGGATAGGCGGCGACGGCCGCCACGAAGTCGTCGTGCGTCCGGAAGCTGTTCATGAAGATCATCGGCAGGCGGGCGTCGTCGTGACGGCGACGATGCAGCACTTGCCGGACCATGATGTCGAAGAACGTCAGGCCGTCCTTGACGGGCAACAGCGACTTGGCCTGCTCGATACCCATCGACGTGCCCAGCCCGCCGTTGAGCTTGATGATCACGCTGCCGGCGCTCGCGTCGGCCAGTGCCTGGGGCGATACGACGACGTCCGCCAGCTGATCGAGATCGCCCAGCGGATCGATGTCGGACTCGGCGATCAGGCCCGACTCGTTGTCCTCGAGTTGGCGGTAGAAGCGGGTGAACGACTCGATCGCGGCCGCGTCGACATCGGCGTCGGCCATCTTCTCGCGCGCCGCGCGCAGGCCCTGCTCACTCATGGAGCTAGGTAATCACATGCCTGCCTCAGGCGCCGGGGAATGCCTCGCGCAAGATCGCGTTCGTGGCGTCGGCGGTGATGCGCGCCGCCTCGGTCACCGGCAACTGGGCCATCCGGGTCGAGATCACCTCTACCCCGAGCGGAGCGGTGACGCCGTTCTCGGCGAGCACCTGCAGGAAGTGCACCAGCTGGAACTCGCCCTCGCCCGGCACCAGCCGCTCGAAGGTCTGTTCGTAGAGCGTTCCCTCGCCGCTGAGCAGGCCATCGTCGAACTGCAGCGACACGACCAGTTCGGGCGGCAGGGCCCGGAGTTGATCGTCGGACGCCGCGCCCCGGAAGTGGTGCCAGCTGTCGACCTGGACGCCGCCGTTCGGACGGCCCGCCCGCTGCACGATCTCGCGCGCATGGTCGGCGTCGGGCACCTCGGTCCAGGGCAGGAACTCCAGCGCGATTCGCAGACCGTGTTCGGCGGCCCGGTCGCACACGCCCGGCGAACAACTCGGCCGAGCGGTCCAGCGGCCCCAGCAGCCCAGCGCCGGTAACCGTCAGGTGCCGCCCGCCCAGTGCATCGGCCAGCTCGTAGATCTCGGTCTCGTGCTGACGGGACTTGGCGATCGTCGCGTCGTCCGAACCCCATCCCGAAAGCACTTCGAGCTCGCTGAGCGTGGATGCCGTTGTCGGCCAGGATCTTGGTCAGGTCGGCGTCGGTCAGACCCTGCTCGAGCGCCTGGTTGCGGTGCCGCGGACGCAGGCCGATCCCGCCGTAGCCGGCGGCGGCCGCGGCCACCACCCGGTCCTCGAAACTCGGCGTCGGGCGAGGTCATCGTGCACAGCATCAGCTGCTCGAACGGTCCGGCACTCATCGATGATCTCCTTCGAGTGTCAGACCTGGACGTCGCGGTCGGCCCAGTAGGGCGCCCTCAGCTCGCGCTTCAGGATCTTGCCGGTGGGCGCCTTGGGAAGCGCGCCACGAAGTCGACCGAGCGGGGCTTCTGGTAGGAGGCCAGGTGCTCGCGCGCCGTCGCGATGATCTCGGCCTCGGTGGCGGTCGTCCCCGGCTTGAGCACGACGACCGCCTTGACCGCCTCGCCCCACTCGTCGTCCGGGATACCGATCACCGCGCACTCCAGGACGGCCGGGTGCTGGGCGATGGCCTCTTCGACCTGCGCGCTGTAGATGTTCTCGCCGCCCGAAATGATCATGTCCTTGGCCCGGTCGACGATGAAGATGTAGCTGTCCTCGTCCCAGGCCGCCAGGTCGCCCGTCCACATCCAGCCGTCGCGCAGCGTCTGGCGCATTCAGGTCCGGACGGTTGTAGTAGCCGAGCATGTTGGCGTCGGACTGCACCACGATCTCGCCCGTCGTCCGCCCGTCCCTGGGCACCTCGCGGCCGTCCGGATCGACGATCCGCACCCGGCTGACGAACACCTCTCGGCCGCACGAGCGCAGCCGCTGTGCGTTGATTCCCCTTACCGCATCGGCATGATCCTCTTGCGAGAGCACGCACATGGTGGTGCCCTCGGTCTGCCCGTAGGCGTGGATCAGACGTGCACGGGAACGAGTCGAGCGCGGCCCGCACGATGCGCGAGGGCATCGGGCCGCCGCCGTACTGGATGTTGCGCAGGCTCGACAGGTCGTAGCCGCCGAAGTCCGGCACCGACATCATCCAGTTGAGCATCGTGGTGATGCCGAGGAACGCCGATACGCGCTCGGCCTCGATGATCTCGCAGCGCCTGCTTGGCCTCGAAGTTGACCAGCACGAGCGGGCAGCCGTGCTTCATGTAGTTCATCGAGAGGACGACCGGGATGTGGAACATCTGGCCGGTCAGCATGTAGACGTCGCTGGGGACGATGCGCTCGGCGACGGTCTGGTTGAGCATGCCCATCGACGCGCTGTAGTGCGAGTGCAGCGCGCCCTTCGACTCGCCCGTCGTGCCGCCGGTGTAGAGGATGAAGAACGGATCGTCGCCACCGATCTTGCTCGACCAGGCCGGCTCGTCGCCCGTGGCCGCCGCCACCAGCTCCTCGTACGTTCCGTCGCCCTCGCCGGTCTGCAGCCAGTGCGGGATGTCGACCAGGCGCTGCAGCTCGGCCGCCACGTCGCGGAACTCGGGGGCGACGACGATCGCCTGCGGGCGCGGCGTCCTCGAGCAGGCGGGCCAGCTCGGGCACGGCCAGTCGCCAGTTGAGCGGCTGCAGGACCAGACCGGCCCGGCCGGCCGCGTAGAACAGCTCCTGGTACTCGATGCTGTTCTTGCTCAGCACCGCCATCCGGTCGCCGGTCTGCAGGCCGAGCGCCCGCAGGCCGTTGGCCAGCCGCCGGACCCGCTCGTCGAGGGTGGCCCAGCTCATCCGTCGGTCGTTGGGTACGTCGTAGATCGCCTGCCCGCGCGGGGTCAGCGCCGCCCACTTGGCCGGGATCAGTCCTTGGTTCATCGAGCGCACGCCGACACTCTGCCCATCAGGACCTAGCCCAGTACCAGGCTTTCGCTCTAGATATTCCTACCAAACGACTGGTAGGAATATCGGCGACAGCGACCGCATCGAGGAGGCTGACGATGATCTCTCCGGAAGGCCTGACCATCTCGGGCCTGATCGACGCCGGTGACGCGCCCGACTACGAGGCCTGGTGTTCTCCGACGCCCGGCTCACCCGCCGGCAGGTGCGCGCCGAGTCGATCCGGCTGGCCAAGGGGCTGCTGGCGTTGGGCGTCGGTCCTGGCGATCACGTCGGCATCCTGATGCGGGGCGGCGCGCAGATGGTGCTGTTCATCTTGGCCGTCGCCCGGGTCGGGGCCGTGGCCGTCCCGATCAACGACCGATTCAAGTCCTTCGAGCTCGGCTTCGTCGCGTCGGACTCCGACATGCGGGTCCTGCTCGTCGCCGACGAGTTCGCCGACCTGCTCGACGACGCCCTGCCCTCGCTCGCCGCGGCCCGCGCCGGGGCGCCTGCACCTGCGCGAGGCGCCGATGCTGCGCAACGTGGTCGTCCTCGGACGGGCAGGCCCGCGCCGGGCACGACGGCCTGGGCCGCCGCGCTGGCCGCCGGCGAGCCGCCGTCGCGGACGCGGAGATCGACGCCGCGACGGCTGAGATCGAGCCGGACGACCCGTTCGTGATCCTCTACACGTCGGGCACGACGTCGCGCCCGCGCGGCTGCGTCCACACTCACAGGAGCTTCGTCTTCCAGGGAGTCGCGCTCGGCACCCGGTCTGCGACTGACCTCGGCCGACACGTTCTGGACACCGTTGCCGTTCTTCCACGTCGGCGGTTTCGACGTGCTGCTTGTCGTCGATGGCGGCCGAGTGCCCGATGGTGCACGTCGGGACCTTCGAGCCGGGCAAGGCGGTCGGCCAACTGCGAGACGAGCAGGTGACCGTCGCCTTCCCGGCGTTCGAGACGATCTGGCTGCCGATCCTGGACCACCCCGAGTTCTCGAAGGACGACGTGCCCGCGCTGCGCCTGGTGATCAACGTCGGCACGCCCGAGCGCATGCGGCTGATGGAGGCCGCGGGTGCCGCAGGCCGTCCAGATCTCGTGCACGGGCAGCACCGAGTCGGCCGGGTTCTGCTGCGTCGGCGAGATCGACGACACGCCTGAGGAGCGCGCGGCCTGGGCCGGCATGACGGTGGCCGGCATGGAGGGTCGCATCATCGATCCGGAGACGCGGCTCAGGAGCTGCCGCGCAACACACCGGGCGAGATGCAGTTCCGTGGCGTCTCGCGCGTCGTCGTACTACTACCGCGACCCGGCGCTGACGGCTGCGCGCATCGACGCCGACGGCTGGTACTCGACGGGTGATCAACTCGTCCAGGACGAGGCCGGCCGCTTCCGGTTCATCGGACGCCTCGGCGACATGCTCAAGGTCGGCGGTGAGAACGTGGCTCCGGCCGACGTCGAGAACTACCTGGCGACGCATCCGGCCGTGCACATGGTGCAGGTGGTCGGCGCGCCCGACGCCCGCTACGCCGAGGTGTGCGCGGCGTTCGTCGAGCTGGTGCCCGGGGCAGCACGGTCACCGAGGCGCGAACTGATCGACTTCTGCCTCGGGCGCATCGCCACCTACAAGGTGCCGCGCTACGTCGTGTTCGTGACCGAGTGGCCGATGTCAGGCACCAAGATCCAGAAGTTCAAGCTGCGCGAGCAGATCACCGAGCAGCTGAAGCCGACGCCGGCATCACCGAGGCGCCGAAGCTCTACAGCCAGCGGGTCGCCCAGGAGGCGCGGTGACCGACTGCGCGAGCGCGCGGCGCCGACTTCGCAAGGTCAACTTCTGCGCCGCGCCGCGGCCGGCCGACGGCAAGATCATTTTCCCGGACGAGCGGGTCACCTATCGCCGAGCTGCACGCACGGGCTGACCGAGTTCGCGGCACTGCTGCTACGCCCGCGGGCTGCGCAAGGGCGACAAGGTCGGCCTCTTCCTCAACCCCTCGGTCGAACTTCCTGGTCTCGCTCTACGGAGCGCAGCGGCTGGGGTGCTGCGTCGTTCCGATCAGTGACCGGTTCCGCGCGTCCGAACTGCGCTACATCATCCGCCACGCCGAGGTCGCCGCCCTGGTCACGACGGCCGGCGGCGACTGGCACGACTTCGTCGCCGACATTCTGAGCGCCCTGCCGCAGTTGGCCGACCAGCGGCGCGGCGCGATCGCCATCGACGATGCGCCGCGGCTCCGGCACGTCCTGGCCTGGCCCGGTGGCGGCGTCGACGCTCCGGTCGAGATCATCGACGACGCCGGCGATCTTGCGCCGACGAGATCGAGCGCCTCGAGCGGGCCGTCGGCCTCGATGACCTCGCCTACCTGATGTACACGTCGGGGACGTCGGCCTCGCCCAAGGGCTGCATGATCAGCCACGAGGCCGTGCTCGTCCAGGCCGAGTCACTGGCCCGCGACGCGTTACCTGCTCGGCGCCGACGACGCGTTCTGGTGTCCGCTGCCCCTGTTCCACAACGGGGGATTGGCCACCCTGTCGGCCTGCCTGGCCTCCGGGGCGACCTACGTCCACACCGGCGCGTTCGAGCCGACGCGCGCGCTGCACATGCTGGCCGAGAACCGGTGCACGCACGCGATCCCCGCGTTCGAGACGATCTGGCTGCGCATTCTCGATCATCCCGAGTTCTCGTCGATGGACCTCAGTGCGCTGCGCGTCGTCCTCAACGCGGGTACGACCGAGCGCTTGCGCCAACTCCAGGCCCGCACACCCGATGTCGTCCAGGTCGCGAACTACGGCTCGACCGAGGCGACCGGACACCTGTCGATCACGCTGATCGACGACCCGCTCGAGGTCCGGCTGAACACCGGCGGGCACCCGTTGCCCGGGATGCAGGTCAGGATCATCGATCCCGAGACCCAGGCCGACCTGGGCGCGGAGCAGGTCGGCGAGATCTGCTTTCGCGGTCCGTCGCGCTTCGCCGGCTACTACCTGGACGAGGCCGCGACCGAGGCCGCCATCGACGCCGAAGGCTGGTACCACTCCGGCGATCGCGGGCGGATGGACGCCGATGGCCGGGTCACGTTCCTCGGCCGTCTGAAGGACATGCTCAAGGTCGGCGGGGAGAACGTCTCGGCGAGCGAGGTCGAGGAGTACCTGCTCACCCATCCGGCGGTCAACATCGCCGCCGTCGTCGGCGCCCCCGACGCCTACTACGACGAGGTGCCGGCCGCGTTCGTCGAGCTGGTCGCCGGCGCCGAGCTCACCGAGCAGGAGTTGATCGACTACTGCCTCGGCCAGATAGCGACCTTCAAGGTGCCGCGTTACGTCCGCATCGTGACCGAGTGGCCGATGTCGGGCACGAAGATCCAGAAGTTCCGGCTGGCCGCCCGGCTGGCCGACGAGCTGCGAGCCAATGGTGTCTCGTCCGCCCCCCGGCTGAGAGCCGCCCGCGGCTGATCGGATTCATCTGTTCCGGTCGTCCACGATGTGGTTAGGTATGCCTTACCTAACTCACGGAGGTTCAGATGACTGCCGACGTCGCAGGTGGCGGATTCGCCGGCCGATCACCGGCCGGGCCCGCGTGAACGGCCAGCGAGCCATGGCCCGGCTGGCCCGGACGGTCGTGTCGGGCGCCGGAGCCGGCGAGCTGATCGTCACGGCGGCGCTCGGCGCGGCTGCTCAGCGCGTGGCCTGCGGCGTGATCGATCACGATGGTGAACCCCTGCTCGCGATCCGGGCCGACGGTCTCGCTGATCACGCGGCGCGCTGCGGGCGGCTGGCCCGGCTCGAGCTGGCGCCGGTCGACAACGTGCACGCCACGCTGACCGGCCGGTTGACCATCGCCGACGCCCGCCGCGAGGTGGACGGCGCCGGCCGCTGGACGACGCGCATCCTCGAGGCCTATCTGCGCGACGGTTCGATCCTGGCCCGGCTGGTCGTCGACGGGGTCTGCCTCGGTCGCGCCGACGGGTCGAGCCCGCGCCATCGCGTCGGCTTGCACGACTACGCCGAGGCCGAGCCCGACGTGATCATCGCCCACGGTCGCCGCGTGCTCGAGCACCTCAACCACGCGCACGGTTCGGCCCTCCGGCTGGCTGCCGCGCAGGCCATGGGCGTCGACCCGCAGGCCTTGGTCGCGGCGCAATCGAGTGGGCTCGACGCGCAGGGCGTCGATCTCTGGGCGGTCGATCGCGCGGGCGCGAGTTGCTCACGTCTGGTGTTCGCCGAGCCGATCACCGAACTCGACGGCCTGGCCGAGGCGCTGCGCGGAGTGCTCGCGGGGCGGCGCGCTAGTCGCTGAAGTGGTCGATGCCGTCGGCGCCCTCGGCGACGGCGAGGTCGCCCCGGGCCACAAGGACGTCGAGGTGGGCGAGCGTCTCGGCCACGGCCATCGCCGTGTTCATCAGGTCGAGCTCGTCGAGATGCCGTTCGTGCCGCGTCCAGCGCAGGATCTGGGCCACCTCGAAGCGCGGTCGTCGCGCCCTGGCCCACCGCGGCCGCCGTGGCGGCGAGCCGCTCCTCGTGGTGGCGCGAGCAGCTCGTCGACCCGGGCGTGAACGCTGTCGGTCACCGGGCCCGTGCGCCGGGAACAGCCTGGCGTCGGGCATGCTCCCGCACCAGCGCCAGCGAACTCAGGTAGTCGGCCAGCGGCATGCCGCGTCGGCACCGATTCGAGGCCGATCGACGGGCGTGATGTGCGGCAGGACGTGATCGCCCGCGAACAGGGTCTTGGCCGCCGTCGTCGAAGAACACGACGTGCCCGGCCGTGTGACCCGGGCGTCTCGACCACCAGCAGGCTGCGCGACTCGAGTTCGACGACGGTGTCGCCCTGCAGCCAGGTGTCGGGCAGCTCGTTGTTCGGGTCGACCTCCTCTTCTTCGACGGCCGCGCGCATGACGGCCGCGACGTCGCAGCGCGCCGGCCCGCGACAGCCGGTCGAACGCGGTGTAGTTCCAGTGACCGCGACGCTGCGACGGCGATGATCTCTTCGAGGTTCGGACGCTCGCCCTCGCCCAGCGACACCCGGCTGCCGTGCAGCCGGCGGATCGCCACCGCCTGCGTGTAGTGGTCGCGATGGATGTGGGTGACGAGGAACTCGCGGATGTCGGGTAGCCCGAATCCGATCTTGCCCAGCGACCGGGCGAGCTGATCTTGACTCTCCTGGAGCGCCCAGCCGCCGTCGACGAGCACCAGACCGTCGCCGTCGACGATCGCGTAGACGTTGACCGCCGCAGCGCGTCCATCGGCAGTGGCAGGGGAATCCGGAAGACGCCCGGTGACACCTCGAAGGCGCCCTCGTCGGGCCAGCGTCTGATCACGCACCTTGTTCGTCTATCACAGCGCGACTCGCTGAGCGGCGCGAAATGTGGTCAGCCGCGCGCGGCCGGAAATACCTTGACGATCAAGGTCAGCAGCGTCTCGGCCAGCAGGATGTGTAGCTGGTCGCGGCGTAATGACCGGTTCTCGAGCCACTCACGGCCACCCGTCCGAACCATTCCGGCGTACGCCCGCGTCATCGCGCGGAACTCCTCGCGGTCAACGTCGGGGACCTGCGAGGCCGACCATCTCGAGCACCCGGTCGGCCGATTCGTCGTCGGCCTGGCGGATGATGCGCGCCATCTCGGGATCACGCGCCATGCCCTCGATGCCGGTGGCGACCAGCCAGGTGGAGCCGTACCGGCTGAGCGTGTCGAGGAACCAGTTGACCGCCGCGTCGACCCGGGCTTCGAGCGGCCCGTCGGGGACGTGGCGCAGAGCCGTCTCGGGCACGGTCAGCACTTCGCGGACGACTTCGAGATAGAGGTCACGCTTGGTGCCGAAGTAGTGGTTGATCAAGCCGCGGGCCGCTCCCGACGCCTCGGCGATCTCGGTGGTCGAGACCTCGGCGTAGGGCCGCTCGCGCGAACAGGCGGTGGGCGTGGGTCAGGATCTCGCGCCGCCGGGCGTCTGGCTCGAGGCGGCGCCGCTTGCCGCCGGACTCGGACTTGACCGACCCCGTCGTGGTCGTCAGCGCGGACGTCGTCATGGTGCGTTCACCCTAGATCGACTCGAAATCTATTGGCAAGCCGTCAATAGACGGCGTTTTCCGCGGGTCCCTCGGCCGCGATTGGCAAGATTTCAGCCCCGCCTGGGACTATTGCGGCGTGACTCTCGCCGCCAGCCTGCGCACCCGGGTCGGCCCGTTCACCGAGTCACGGCTGCCCGTGCTGCGCCGGCACGCCATCGCGCTGGCCTTCTGGATCGTGATCCCCGTCCTCGCGCTGCTCGTCCTGGGCGCGGGCACCGACAAGCTGGTGCGTCACATCAACAGTGCGCCGGCCGGGATTCCGGGCGTCATGACCGTCACCTTCCACACCTGCCGCGACGCCTGCATCGCCGGGGGAACGTTCGTCAGCTCGGACGGGCGCTACACCCAGCACAACCTTCAGGGGCTCTGGAGCTGGCAGACCGGGCAGCGTCACCGGGCTGTCTACGACACCTCCACCGGCGATGTCATCCCGCTCCCGGGGCATTGGGACGCGACGTCGACGGTCGTCGGAATGGC
Source organism: uncultured Actinomycetes bacterium (assembly GCA_963708805.1). Taxonomy (GTDB): domain Bacteria; phylum Actinomycetota; class Actinomycetes; order Mycobacteriales; family Jatrophihabitantaceae; genus CAVPUA01. The sequence goes on from CAVPUA010000001.1 coordinate 252,458, forward strand.
CGGCGCGCTCGGCTTTCTCGCCCTGTGGGGCGGATGCCTGTACGCATCGATGCGACGCAGGTCACCCGCCCGCGCGTAGGCGCCTGTGAGTCCGCCGGCCAGGCGGCACCGGGAATGCCGCCCGCCCGGTAGGCTGTTACCTAGCTGGCAGGCACCATTGCTTGCACTTCGCGCCGCTCGTCGTGCGCGATCAGCTCCAGCGACGCAGGTTCTTCTCTGTGTCGGGCACGTTTCACCAGCCGCCTCATCAGCGCGGTTCACCGGGACGCGCCACTTGCCGACTAGTTCCCGAAGGAAAGTCTTGACTCGTTCCACCACGTCCGCGCCTGCGCGCGGTCGCCAGTCCAACCGCGCCAACCACGCCACCAGTGCGAATCCGGCCTCGCGCGGCTCCACCAACTCCGCTCGGCGCCCGTCCGCGCCGCGGCGCCCGGCCCCGGTGCGCCGGCCGGCCGTTCGCGCTCGTTCCATCTGGGATGACCTGCCCGTGCAGGTCGTGCCCACCGAGAACCTGCCCGGTTTCGCCGCTCTCGGCCTGCCGAACTCGCTGGTGACCGCACTGGGTCGCGCCGGCATCCCGTCGCCGTTCCCGATCCAGGCGGCCGTCATTCCTGACATCGTCGCCGGCCGCGACGTCCTCGGTCGCGCCGCCACCGGCTCGGGCAAGACGCTGGCCTTCGGCCTGCCGCTGATCGCCCGGCTCGACGGTCGGGTCAGCACGCCGCGCCGTCCGCGTGGCCTGATCCTCGTCCCGACGCGCGAGCTCGCGATGCAGGTCACCGACGCGCTGACGCCACTCGCGTCCTCGCGCAACCTGTCCGTGCGTCTGGTCGCCGGCGGTCTGCCGATCAACAAGCAGATCAACTCCCTCGAGCGCGGCGTCGACATCCTCGTCGCCACGCCAGGCCGGCTGGTCGACCTGATCGAGCGCCGTTCGTGCTCGCTGGCCGAGGTCGAGGTCACCGTCCTGGACGAGGCCGACCACATGGCCGACCTGGGCTTCCTGCCCGTCGTGCGCCGGCTGCTCGACATGACGCCGACCGACGGTCAGCGCCTGCTCTTCTCGGCCACCCTCGACGGCGACGTCGCGACCCTCGTCGAGAACTACCTGACCGATCCCTCGGTGCACGCGCTGAGCACGGCCGAGGCGTCCGTCGACACCATGACGCACCACCTGTTCCGGCTGCCGCACGAGGCCAAGTTCGGCGTCGTCGTCCGAGATCGCGTCACGTCCGGGTCGCTCGATCCTGTTCGTCCGCACCAAGCACGGTGCCGAGCGGCTGGCCAAGCAGTTGCGCGGAGTCGGCATCGCCGCCGATGCCCTGCACGGCGGCCGTACGCAGGCGCAGCGCAACCGCGCGCTCGATTCGTTCAAGGACGGCTCGGTGCCGGTGCTCGTCGCCACCGACGTCGCCGCCCGTGGCATCCACGTCGACGACGTGTCGCTCGTGCTGCACGTCGACCCGCCGGCCGACTCCAAGGACTACCTGCACCGCTCGGGCCGTACGGCTCGCGCCGGTGAGAGCGGCATCGTCGTCGTGCTGGCCACGCCGGCCGAGGAGCGCGATGTGCGCACCATGCTGACCCAGGCCGGGGTGCGTCCCGAACAGCGCGATGCCGTCACCGGAGACGCCACCATCGCCACGTTGACCGGCGCTCGCCGCCCGTCCGGTGTTCCGCTCGCGGCGCACGCCCCGTCCAAGCCGCAGACCGCGGTGAAGGTCGGCCCGTCGGGTCGGGCCCGCCGTCCGTCCGGCGAACGTCGTCGTCGCACGTCCCGTTGATCTAGGAGAGTTCTGGTTATGGCACAGCGCAATGACCTGCGCAACGTCGCGATCGTGGCGCACGTCGACCACGGCAAGACGACCCTCGTCGACGCCATGTTGTGGCAGTCGGGAGCGTTCACCGCGCACCAGGCCGACACGGGTGACGTCAATGAGCGCGTCATGGACTCGAACGATCTCGAGCGCGAGAAGGGCATCACGATCCTCGCGAAGAACACCGCGGTCGACTACAAGTCGCCCGACGGCGAGCGCGTGATCATCAACATCATCGACACGCCCGGTCACGCCGACTTCGGCGGCGAGGTCGAGCGCGGACTGTCGATGGTCGACGGTGTCGTGCTGCTGGTCGATGCGTCCGAGGGTCCGTTGCCGCAGACGCGGTTCGTGCTGCGCAAGGCGCTCGAGGCCAAGATGCCGGTCGTCCTGGTGATCAACAAGGTCGACCGTCCGGACGCGCGCATCGCCGAGGTCGTCGACGAGACGTACGAGCTGTTCCTCGATCTCGACGCCGACGAGCACCAGATCGAGTTCCCCATCGTGTACGCGTCGGGCAAGGCCGGTCGCGCGTCACTGAACCGTCCGTCCAACGGCGAGATGCCGGACTCGGACGACCTGCAGCCGCTGTTCCGGACGATCATGGAGTCGATCCCGGCCCCGTCCTACGAAGAGGGCGCGCCGCTGCAGGCGCACGTCACCAACCTCGACGCGTCGCCCTACCTCGGCCGGCTCGCCCTGTGCCGCGTGCACAACGGGACGATCCGCAAGGGTCAGCAGGCCGTCTGGTGCAAGGCCGACGGCACGACCGAGCGCGTCAAGATCACCGAACTGTTGATCACGCGCGCGCTCGAGCGGTTCCCGGCCGAGTCCGCCGGCCCCGGTGACATCATCGCCATCGCCGGCATCCCCGAGATCACCATCGGCGAGACCCTGGCCGACCCGGACGACCCGCGCCCGCTGCCGGTCATCACCATCGACGAGCCGTCCATCTCGATGACCATCGGCATCAACACGTCGCCGCTGGCCGGCAAGTCGGGCAAGAAGCTCACCGCCCGCCAGGTGATCAACCGCCTCGACCAGGAACTGGTCGGCAACGTCTCGATCCGTGTCCTGCCGACCGAGCGACCCGACACCTGGGAGGTGCAGGGCCGAGGTGAGCTCCAGCTGGCGATCCTCGTCGAGATCATGCGCCGCGAGGGCTTCGAGATCACCGTCGGCAAGCCGCAGGTCGTGACCCGTCTGGTCGACGGCAAGCTGCACGAGCCGATGGAGCACCTGACCATCGACATCCCGTCCGAGTACCAGGGCGTCGTGATCCAGTTGCTCGCCCTGCGCAAGGGCCGTCTCGACCAGATGGTCGACCACGGCACGGGCTGGATCCGGATGGAGTACCTCGTTCCCGCTCGCGGGCTCATCGGGTTCCGTACCGAGTTCCTCACCGAGACGCGCGGCACCGGCTTGCTGCACCACATCCACGAGGGTTACGAGCCCTGGGCGGGCGAGATCCGTACCCGTCCGACCGGCTCGCTGGTCGCTGACCGCACCGGGGCCACCACCGGCTTCGCGCTGGCCAACCTGCAGGAACGTGGCGTGATGTTCGTCGGCCCCGGCACCGACGTCTACGAGGGCATGATCGTGGGCGAGAACTCCCGTCAGGACGACATGGACGTCAACCCGACCAAGGAGAAGAAGCTGACCAACATGCGTCAGTCCTCCGGCGACGTCCTCGTGCCGTTGATCCCGCACCGCGTGCTGTCGCTCGAGCAGGCGCTCGAGTTCTGCCGCGACGACGAGTGCGTCGAGGTGACGCCGACCTTCGTCCGCATCCGCAAGGTGCTGCTGTCGGGCCAGGAACGTGCGCGCGCTCGCGGATCGCGCAACCGCCCCCAGGCCTGACCCCGTCCCGGCTCCTCCCGGCTCCTCCCGGGCCGGCCCGCGGTCCCGGCTCCTCCCGCGCTTTGTGCCTGCGATGTGGCCTAACGAGCCGACAGGTGGCTCAGATTGCCCACATTTCAGGCACAGAGCTGCGGGGCTCGAGCAAGCTCCACGCCCGCCCGTCGCCGCGTCGACGGCCCCGGCGGAACGCTGAGCGCAGGCGCTGGCCCACGGCGTCGAAATGGCGAAGGTCCTGCCATTGCCACCGCACCACGATCAGGCCGGTTTCGAGCAGCCGACTCTGCCTGCGCTTCTCAGCGGTGACCGCCGCGAGACTGTCGTACTTCATCTCGCCGTCGGCTTCGCCGACCACGCCGAACTCGTCCCAGTAGAAGTCGACGCGACCTAGCGGTGAGCCGTACTCGTCGCCGATCTCCTGTTGGAGGGTCGGCTTGGGCAGCGCACATTCCCCCATTCGCAGGCGGCTGAGCGTCTCGAGTGGAGACTCGGCGTCGGGGTCAACCAGCGCCAGAGCCTGAGCGGCCGCCGACCGGCCGGGCCAGCCCCGCTGGCGGCTGAAGGCATCGTCCAACTCGCGGGCAGTGACGAGTTCGGTGCGGACCGCGGCATCGGCGGCCACCAGCGCCACGTCGTGGCCGCGCTCTCGGGCAACGTCCACGATCGATCTCGCCACGGTCGTCACCGGGACGTTCGCGACTCGGATCACGTCCTCGGGAGGCAGCGTTGCCCGATGGAGATGGGTTCCCTTCACCGTTGTCGCCGAGGTTCCGCGCGGCACGGTCACGCACGGTCGCGGTCCGATCCGGTACAACGGCAGGCCGTGCAGCGCCAGCGCGGCCCCATGGCTGACGACGCTGCGCCCACAGTCCAACTGGGCTGCGCGGGCCTGGACGATGAGTGTCTGCCGGCGGAGCTCCGGGCCCGAGCGGGCATCGCCCGAGTCGGGTCCGACGTAGATAGCAACCCGCTCGGATCCGCTCCCATCGACCGGTCAGTACGGCGTGGCGGATCGCGGCGTCGCTCCACCCGCCCCGCCGGGCTTGTTGGCGCGTGATGACGGAGGCGGGTGCGAAGAGCTGGCGCATCATCCGACAAGCGTGTCGGATCCGCCGAACTGGCGCCGACCGTTTTCCACACCCTGCGGTCTGTGCCCAGAATGTGGGCCCGGGGACCTGAAACGTCTCGCGCTGCCCACATTTGGGGCACAAAGCAGTGGACGTCCGGGCAAATCAAGGTCAGACCCGACCGATCGTCAGTGGTCTACGGCCTTCTCCAGCTGCGCCTTGGTCATCTTGGAGCGGCCCTCGATGTGTTTGCGCTTGGCCTCCTCGTAGAGCTGGTCGCGCGTACGACCGGCCGCCCCGCGGTGCGACCGCAGGCCGCCGCGACGCGAGGAGGAGATGTCCTCGGTCGAGGTCCTGCTCGCCGTGGCGGCCTCGCCCGACCGGGCCCGCTCCTTGTTCACCGTCCGGGCCGCGATCTCTTCGGCCAGGCCCTCGCTGCGGCCGTGATCCTCGAGGCCTTGCTTGATGTGCTCGTACTGGCGCTCTCGCTTGGCGCTCCACGCTTGTTGTGGCATACCGACGAGATACCCGCCACGTTCGCGGCGGTAACGTCGCCTGCGTGAGAAGCCCGCTCGTTGCGCGCATGCAGGAGTTCGGCCCGACGATCTTCGCCGAGATGTCGGCGTTGGCGCTCGAGACCGACAGCATCAACCTGGGCCAGGGGTTTCCGGACTCGGACGGGCCGGCCGAACTGCTCGAAGCGGCGCGCGCCGCGATCGCGAACGGGCAGAACCAGTACCCACCCGGTCCCGGCATCCCCGAGCTGCGGCAGGCCGTCGCCGCAGCACCAGAAGCGGTTCTACGGCATCGAGCTCGACCCCGCCTCCGAAGTGCTGATCACCGCGGGCGCGACCGAGGCGATCGCGTCGGCGCTGCTCGCGCTCGTCGATGCCGGCGACGAAGTGATCATGTTCGAGCCCTACTACGACTCGTACGCGGCGGGCGTCGCCCTGGCCGGCGGCAGGCGGCGGACGATCACCCTGCGCGATCCGGGCTGGACGTTCGACCCGGCCGAGCTGCGCGCCGCGGTGACGCCTCGCACCAAGGTGATCTTGCTGAACACGCCGCACAACCCGACCGGCAAGGTCTTCTCGCGCGACGGAGCTCGCCGAGATCGCCGTCGGTCGCGATCGACCACGACCTGCTCGTCATCACCGACGAGGTGTACGAGCACCTGGTCTTCGACGGTGAACACGTCCCCATCTCGACGCTGCCGGGGATGGCCGAGCGGACGTTGACCATCGGCAGCGCCGGCAAGACGTTCAGCGTGACGGGCTGGAAGATCGGCTGGGCGAGCGGTCCGGCCGAACTGGTCGAGCGCGGCCCGGACGGTCAAGCAGTTCCTCACCTACGTCAGCGGGGCCCCGTTCCAGCCGGCGGTGGCGCAGGCCCTCGCCTGGCCGGACGCCTACTACCGGCAGGCGACGGCGACGTTGGAGAAGCAGCGGGATCAGCTGTGCGACGGCTTGGCCGCGCTGGGCTTCGACGTGATCGTTCCGCGGGCGACCTACTTCGCCACCGTCCGGGTCGATGGCGACGCGATCGAGTTCTGCCGAGATCTTCCGCGAACGCATCGGGTGGTGGCGATCCCGAGCAGCGTCTTCTACGACTCGCGACGCCGGGGACCACCTGGTCCGGTTCGCGTTCTGCAAACGTCCCGAAGTCATCGACGAAGCGTTGACGGAGATTGGCGATGAGGGTCGCGGCGATCCAGCACGACATCGTCTGGGAGGACGGGCCGGCAACTCGAGCCCGGCTCCTGCCGATGATCAAGACGGCGGCCGACGGCGGGGCGCAACTCATCGCACTGACCGAGATGTACGCGACGGGCTTCTCGATGGACCCCGCGCGAGTGGCCGAACCGGAGGGCGGCCCGAACGAGCAGTTCCTGCGCGAGCAGGCGGCGGCCAACCGCGCCTGGCTGGTCGCCTCCATCGCCCAGACCCGAGCCGAGGGTCGCCCGCGCAACGTCGCCGTGATCGCCGGACCCGACGGCGAGTTGCACCGCTACGCGAAGATCCATCCGTTCAGCTACGCCGGCGAGGACGAGAAGTACGACGCCGGCTCCGAGTTGATCACGCGTAGACTCGACGGGCTGGCCGTGACGCCGCTGGTTTGTTACGACCTGCGCTTCGCGGACTGCTTCTGGGCGGTGCGGGGAGCGCACCGATCTGTTCGTCGTCGTCGCGAACTGGCCGGCAGACGCGGCGTGATCACTGGCGCACTTTATTGCGCGCGCGGGCGATCGAGAACCAGGCCTACGTGCTCGGCGTCAACCGCGTCGGCCTGGCCGGCCGGCTCCACCACGTCGGCGACAGCGCAATCCTCGACCCGGCCGGCCGGACGCTCGCGGAGGCGACTGGGGCCGAGGCGGTGCTGGTGGCCGAGGTGGATCCGGCTACGGTACGTGCTCAGCGCGCGGAGTTCCCGCTTCTTGGCCGACCGCGGACAGATGTGGCAAGTCCGGACAGTTGATCACTCAACGAGTTGAGTCATTTCCGGCCCGTCAATAGGCGGCCACTATTGATTTCGACAGAATTAACACTTGGTCACGATCCGGACGTCAGCTTGCCAATCGATCGATTGGCGCGTCTTGACTGTTTCTGTGGTCCGGGCAGATCGTCCGCAGGCCAATGATCAGGAGGTCACTTACCAGTGAGAGTCCACAAAGGCACGGCGATGATCGTGGGGGCGACGGTGCTCGCGCTCGGTCTCGCAGCGTGTTCGAGCAGTAAGTCGAGCGGCAGCGGCGGTAGCTCCGGAAGCAGCTCGAAGCCGACCGGAACGATGATCTTCGGCGAAGGCTACCGACTTCCCCGAGAACTTCTGCCGCTGATCTCGGCCGGCAACGTGACCTCGGTCGGCGAACATCGAAGGGCGCGTCCTCGACGGTGCGTTCCGGATCGCGCCGCACGATCTCCTACCAGCTGGACCCCGACCAGGTCACCGCGCCACCTCCACGCATGGTGGACGGCCAGCAGGTCGTCGACATCAAGATCAACCCGAAGGCCGTCTGGGCCGACGGTCAGCCGATCACCGCCGACGACTACATCTTCACCTGGCAGGACGCAGAAGTCGCCGACCCGGCCCAGGGCGGCTGCGCCGCGCTGCTGAGCACGATCGGCTTCGACCAGATCGAGTCCGGCGACCGCGGTCAGTGACAAGGAAGTGAAGTTCACCTTCATCAAGGACCAGCCGTACGCGGACTGGCAGGGCCTCTTCTCCGGCCCCAGCGGCATCATTGCTGCTGTCCAAGCACGTCTTCGACAAGGGCAGCCCGACCGCCAACTGCGCCTAGATCACGGCCGGCTGGCCGATCGCCGGCGGCATCCCGCTCGGTGCCCAGAACGGCCCGTGGCTGCTGAACGCCCGGACGTCGACGTCGCAAGGACAAGACCGTCACGCTCGTCCCGAACCCGAAGTACTGGGGCGCGCAGCCCAAGCTGGCCCGCATCGTCTACGACCAACATCGGGTCGGACTCGGACACGAACGTCAAGGCGCTGCAGAACAACGAAGTCAACATGATCTACCCGCAGCCGCAGCTCGACCTCGTGGCGAACCTGAAGAAGCTGAGCAACGTCACCACGACGATCAACTTCGGCGTCGACTTCGAGCACCTCGACTTCAACACGCAGCGACCCGCTGCTGTCGCACAAGGAGGTTCGCGAGGCCATCGCCTACGCGATCGACCGCAAGGCGCTCGTGGCGGCCACCGTCGGCCAGTTCAGCGACAAGGCGTCGCGTGCTCGGCAACCGCCTGCTGGTGACCAACCAGAACGGTTACGTCGAACAACGGCGGCGACTACGACACGCAGGACATCGCCAAGGCCAAGTCGCTGCTCGAGGGCCTCGGCGCGACGAAGGGTTCGGACGGCATCTACTCGCTCGGCGGCAAGGAAGCTTGCACTTCACGATCATCACCACGCAGAACAACCCGCTGCGTGACACGACCATCCAGCTGATCGAGCAGCAGGTGCAAGGCCGTCGGCATCGGCATCACCGAGAACGCCGACGCCGACATCTTCGCCGGACAAGACAACCCGGACTCGCTCGACGGCCGAGCGGCTTCCAGATCGCGCTCTTCGCCTGGGTGGCCGGCCGTCCCTCTCGTCGAACAACCGTCGATCTACCAGTCGCCGGCTGCGCAGGGCGGCGCCCAGGGTCAGAACTACAGCCACGGCGCCGACCCCGTGGTCGACACCGACGCTGACAGCAGCTGGCGACCGCCGCCGACACCCAGGCCGAGATCTAGCGCTGGCCAACGCGGCCGACAAGCAGCTGTGGACGCGACATGTTCACCCTGCCGCTCTACCAGAAGCCGACGCTGCTCGCGTACAACTCGAACTACACAGGGGATCGCCGACAACGCCACGCAGGCCGGTCCGTTGTGGAACAACGACACCTTCTGCGTCAAGTAACACGGCTCGACTCGCGTAGCATGGTGCCGGGACTCGTCCACGGCGAGTCTCGGCACCGGCACGTTCGCGCGCTGATGTTCAGCGATCGGTAGATCCCGCACCGCTCATCCACGCGAACGGACCGCATCGTGCGCATCCCCGATAGGTGCGGCGCCGAGGATGGACGAGGGTCTCCCATGCTGATCTTCACCATCCGGCGGCTCATCGGCAGCGTCCTGGTGCTGCTCGCATCGTCGTTCATCGTGTTCATGTTCTGCGCGCGAGTCAATACGACCCGCTGCAAGCCGTACCGGGCTCGCAACCCGTTGCCGCCGCCGGCGTTCTTCGCCGCAGAAGCGACACCAGTACCGCCTCGACAAGAACATCTGGTCTGCGGTACTGGAACTGGCTGAGCCACCTGATCGACTTCGACTGGAACAGCTGGATGTTCATCCGGTTCAACTTCGGCAACGACGTGAACGGCGCGCCCATCTCGTCCCAGCTCGCCCAGCGCCTCGAGATCACCGCTGCGGCATGATCATCGGCGCGGCGATCCTGGCCGTCGTGATCGCCGTCATCGCCGGCGTCATCTCGGGCGTCCGGCGCGACAAGCCCATCGACATCGGCGTCACGATCCTGACCTTCATGCTGCTGGCACTGCCGACGTTCTGGTTCGCCGCCGTGATCAAGGAGGCCGCGATCCAGCTCAACCAGCACGCCGGGCACGCAGTTTCTCCACAATCGGTGACATCGACACCGGGCATCCAGACCTACGGACGTCGCAGGGGAGATCCTGCAACGACGAGCTCGTGCACCTGATCCTGCCCGATGATCTCGCTGGCCCTGCTGACGACCTCGTCGGCTGGATCCGCTACCAGCGGGCGTCGACGATCGACGTCCTCGAGGCCGACTACATGCGCCTGGCCCGGGCCAAGGGCGTGCGCTGGCCCGACGGTGATTCGCCGCCACGGCCTGCGCAACGCGCTGATCCCGCTGGTCACCATCGTCGCGATCGACGTCGGGGCCCTGTTCGGCGGCGCGATCATCACCGAGCGGGTCTACGTCTGGCACGGCATGGGGGACTTCCTGAACACCGCCCTGCACGCCGAGGACACCAACTCGGTCGTCGGCTGGGTCATGGTGTCGGCGATCTTCGTCGTCGATGTTCAACTTCTTCGCCGACCTGCTGTACGCGGTCCTCGATCCGCGGATCCGGCTGGCATGATCGACTCGACTCGAATCCATCAGGCGCAGCGACACCGACGTCGCGACGGGCAAGGAGAGCGGCTCATGACGATTCAGCCGTCCGAAGATGAAAGCTCGTCGTCCCGACCGGGCCGTACGCCGGAGGATCGACGACGAGTTCGGCGTTCCGTCACGCTCGCAAGGGCGTCAGGCGCTGCGCGCGGTACTTCCACAGCCCGATCGGCGGTCATCGCGCTGGTGCTGTCTTCGTGTTCATCGTCGCCGCGTCCTACATCGCGCCCGCACTTCTACAGGTGGAAGTACACGACTGCCGATCTGACGTCCGATCGCGCTGTCGGCGCACCCCGGCCACGCGGCGGCCACATCCTCGGCACCGACGAGACCGGCTTCGACCTGCTGGCCCGACTGATGCGCGGAACCCAGCGCGACTTCATCATCATCGTCGTGCTCGACCGCGATCACGCTCGTGCTCGGCATCGTCGTCGGGCGCGGTCGCCGGCTACTTCGGCGCGTTCGCCGACAACCTGCTGATGCGCTTCGTCGACGTCATGCTCACCGTCCCGTCGCTGGTCATCCTGATCATCGCCTGCGACCGAGTTCAGCTTCGCGCAACGGCGCGCGCGGGCTCGGCGTGATCTTCTGGGCCTGTTCGGCTGGATGGGCCTGAGCCGCCTGGTCCGGGCCCAGTTCCTGTCGCTGCGCGAGCGGGAGTTCGTCGAGGCGGCGCACGCCATGGGCGCGAGCAACTTCCGCATCATCTTCCGGCACCTGATCCCGAACACGCTCGGCACGATCCTGGTGTTCGGCACCCTGTTCGCGGCCACGTCGATCGTGGCCGAGACGTCGCTGACCTACCTCGGGTTACGGCGTGCAGCCGCCGGACACGTCGCTGGGCCTGCTGGTCTCCACGGCGTCGACGCGGCCGACACCCGGCCGTGGCTGTTCTACTACCCGGGCATCCTCATCCTGATCATCGTGCTGGCGGTCAACCTGATCGGCGAGGGCATCCGCAACGCCTTCGACCCGCGCCACAACCGGGTGCGTGACTGATGACGCGCGACCGAGGTCGAGTCTCGCGCCGGGCCGGACGAGCGGCACCGAGGACGTCCTGCTCACCGTCGACAACCTCGACGTCTCGTTCGGCACCGGCGACGGCCGGGTGCAGGCCGTGCGCGGCGTCAGCTACGAGGTCCGTCGCGGCGAGACGCTCGGCATCGTCGGCGAGTCCGGGCTCGGGCAAGTCGGTGACGTCGCTGGCGGTCATGGGCCTGCTGGCCAAGAACGCCCGCACGACCGGCTCGGTGCGGTTCCGCGGCACCGAGCTGCTCGGCACCAAGGACAAGGCGATGTCGGCCGTCCGCGGCAAGAAGATCGCGATGATCTTCCAGGACCCGATGACGTCGCTCGACCCGGTCTACAAGGTCGGCGCAGCAGATCATGGAGACGCTGCGCGTGCACGACAAGGACCTGTCGAAGAAGGCGGCCAAGGCCCGCGCGGTCGAGCTGCTCAAGATCGTCGGCATCCCGAACGCCGACGTGCGGGTCGACAACTACCCGCACGAGTTCTCCGGCGGCATGCGCCAGCGCGTCGTCATCGCGATCGCGATGGCCAACAACCCCGACGTGATCATCGCCGACGAGCCGACGACGGCGCTCGACGTGACCGTGCAGGCCACCGTGCTCGAAGCGATCAAGGCGGCGCAGGCCGAGACCGGCGCCGCGCTCGTGCTCGATCACCCACGACCTCGGCGTCATCGCCGGCCTGGCCGACCGCGTGCTGGTCATGTACGCCGGTCGCGCGGTCGAGATCGGCTCGGTCGACGACGTCTTCTACCGGCCGCGGATGCCTTACACGGTCGGGCTTGCTGAACTCGCTGCCGCGGCTGGACGTCGAAGGCCGCGAGCGGCTGACCCCGATCATCGGCACCCCGCCGTCGCTGCTGAACCCGCCGCCGGGCTGCCCGTTCGCGCCGCGCTGCCCGATGCGCATCGCGCCAGTGCGACGTCGCCGAGCCCGACGCTCGTCCCGGTCGACGGGCACGACCCGCACTGGGCGGCCTGCATCCGCTCGGGCGAGCTGGTCGGGCAGGACCGCTACGAGGCCGGGCAGGTGTTCGAGGAGACGCCGGTCGACTCGACCTGCTGCCGAGTCAGGCGCCAGGCCGAGCTGGCCGCGGACGATCAGCGCTCGAGCCGCCGACCGTCGATCGCCGGACGATCTGCGCCCGATCGAGCCGACGCGCCGGCAACCGGACAGGAAGGCCCGCAGTGAGCGCCGCGACGGTCGACCAGAGCCGGCCGCAGCCGACGCCGCGCCGCGGGGCAGCCGGTGCTCAAGGTCACCGACCTGCGCAAGTACTTCCCGATCCGCAGCCGGATCCTCAAGCGCGACCGTCGGCAACGTCAAGGCCGTCGACGGCGTCTCGTTCGAGGTCTACGCGGGCGAGACGCTCGGCCTGGTCGGCGAGTCCGGCTGCGGCAAGTCGACCACCGGCCGCGCGATCCTGAACCTGCAGCCGGCGACGAGCGGCAGCGTGGTCTTCGAGGGGCGCGAGCTGACCGGGCTGTCGCGGGCGACAGATGCGCCCGATCCGGCGCAACATCCAGCTCGTCTTCCAGGACCCGTACGCGTCGCTCGATCCGCGCATGCAGGTCGAGCGGATCATCGCCGAGCCGCTGGTGATCCACAAGGTGCGCGTCCGGGCAACGCGCTGCGCCGCCGGGTGCGCGAGCTGATGGCGCTGGTCGGGCTGAACCCGGAGCACGCCTCGCGGTACCCGCACGAGTTCTCCGGCGGCCAGCGCCAGCGCATCGGCATCGCCCGCTCGCTGGCGCTCGACCCGCGGATGCTGATCCTGGACGAGCCGGTGTCGGCCCTGGACGTCTCGATCCAGGCCGGCGTGATCAACCTGCTCGACGACCTGCGCGCGCAGCTCGGGCTGAGCTACCTGTTCATCGCGCACGACCTGTCGGTGGTCCGGCACATCTCCGACCGGGTCGCGGTCATGTACCTCGGCAAGATCGTCGAGATCGCCGCCGACGCTCGAGCTGTTCAAGCGACCGGCCCACCCGTACACCCAGGCGCTGCTGTCGGCGATCCCGCTGCCCGATCCGCGGCGCGAGCGCGCAGCGCAAGCGGATCCTGCTCGAAGGCGACCTGCCCAGCCCGGCCAACCCGCCGTCGGGCTGCCGCTTCCGCACCCGCTGCTTCAAGTTCACCGCGCTCAGCGAGGACCAGAAGGCCAAGTGCATGAACGAGGAGCCGCTGGCCGAGGTGCGCGACATCGGCCACCCGACGGCCTGCCACTACGCCGAGGTCCAGACCGGTCCTGCTAGGAGCGGTTAGGGTCGTGCGCGTGACCTCGCGCCGGCTGCTGCTCGTCCACGCGCACCCGGACGACGAGACGATCGGCACCGGCGCGACGATGGCGCGCTACGCCGCCGAGGGCGCCGCCGTCACGCTGCGTGACCTGCACGCTGGGCGAGCTCGGTGAGGTGCTGGTCCCCGAGCTGGCCGGCCTGGCGGCCGAGCGCGCCGACCAGCTCGGCGGCTACCGCATCGGCGAGCTGCGCGCGGCGATGCGGGCCCTCGGCGTCACCGATCATCGCTTCCTCGGCGGGGCCGGGCGCTGGCGCGACAGCGGCATGATGGGCACGGCGGGCAACGACGATCCGCGCGCCTTCTGGCGGTGCGCCGGCGACGGCTCGGCGTTCGTCGACGGCCGTCGACCAGGCGGTCGCGGTGATCCGCGAGACGCGACCGCAGGTGCATGATCACCTACGACCGCAACGGCGGCTACGGCCACCCCGACCACATCATGGCCCACCGGGTCGCCATGGCCGCGGCCCACCGGGCGGCCGCACTCGGCGGTCGGGGCCGACCCGTGGCCGATCGAGAAGATCTACTGGACGGCGCTGCCCACGTCCGAGATCCAGCGCGGGATCGACGCGCTTGGCGGCCGACGCCGACTCGACGTTGCGCCGGCGTCGAGCCACGCCGGACGACCTGCCCTTCGGCAATCCGGACGACGAGGTGACAACGGCCGTCGACGGCGCAGCAGTGGATCGAGGCCAAGCAGGACGCGATGCGGGCGCACGCGACGCAGATCATCGTCGACGGGACCGTTCTTCGCGTTGTCGAACCTGATCGGACAGCCGGTGCTCGGCACCGAATACTTCCGGCTCGTGAAGGGGGCGCCGGCGGGCGATCCTCGACGAGCACGGTCGCGAGACCGACCTCTTCGCCGGGGTGGCGGCGATGAACGGAGGCGGGCGGCTGGGCGCGCGTGGTGCTGTTCACGCTGCTCGGGGCGATGTCGGCCGTCCTCGAGATCCTGCTCGTGCCGTTCTACGTCGGCGGGGTGATCTTCCCGATCACGCTGGTGCTGGCCATCGCCGGCAACGTGTTCCTCGCCCGCGGCCTGCGTTCCCTGGTCGGCTCGATGGGTCTGGCCGCGCTGCCGCTGCTCGCCTGGGTGCTGGTCGTGCTCGTCATGGGGTTCTTCGCCGACTCGAAGGGCGACGTGTTCCTGCCCGGCTACGGCCAGGGCCAGTACGTCTCGCTCGGCGCTGCCGCTCGTCGGCATCGTCGCCGGGGTGATGGCGATCTTCGTCGACGCCAAGCCGCGCGAATGGTCGACTACGAGTCGGTGAACTTGGCCCGGTTGGCCTCGTTCAGCGCCTCCTGGACGGCGTTGAGCGCAGCCGGCGGCAGGTCGGACTCGACGAGCTGGGCACCGGGGAATCGGGCCAGTTCGAGCTGCAGGTCAGCGATCGAGACGTGACTGACGAGCAGGGCGAGCGCGGTACGCCCGGGCGGGACGGCCGCGCGCAACTCCTCGACCGTCGAGTCCTTGATGCCGGTGTCGATCAACTTGGCCGCGAGTGCGCCGCCGCCGGCCGTCGCGGCGCCGACGATCAAGCCCCCGAGTGGACCACCGAACAGCGTGCCGAGCAGCAGTCCCCAGATACCCGCGTTGACCGCGCCCCGCCCCGGGGTGACGTCAGTGGTCTCGGTGACATGCGCGCTTCCGTCGGCGTCACGGCGCACGATGACGGCGTCGCTCATCTTGATGTGACCGTCCTTCTGCAAGCGGACGATCGTCAGCAGCAGTTCCTGCGCCTTGATCGGGTCGTCGACCGAGATGACGAGAAGCTTGCTGTTGTCTGGGTGGGTCATGGGCTAAGACTAGTCACTGGAGCTGTGCGGTAGCGATAGTCGTGGTGATGCCAGAACCCGGCGTTCAGGTACAGCGACAGCGCCGGTTGGTTGGTCGCCACCACCTGCAGATAGACGCGTTTCGCGTCGAATCGATCGCGCGCCCGGGCGACCAGCCCGGCCAGCACCGCCCGGCCGAGCCCGCGCCGCCGATGATCGGGGTCGACCTCGACGGCGGTGACGCCGACCCAGCCGCTGTCGGTGGCCCCCCGGCCGATCGCGACCGTCCGCCCGTCCTGGCGGACCGACAGGAAGAGCGCCTGGTCGTGACGGGTGATCAGCTCGACCGCTCCCGCGGGCAGTGCGTCGCGCCCGCGATAGTGATAGGCGGCGAGCCACTGGTCGTCGGGACGGTCGGCGATCTCGTACTCGACGGCGCTCGTCAGGTCGAGGGCGTCGACCCGGGCGGCGAGGACGTGGACGTCCTCGTCGCCGCCGAAACCCCGCTCGCTCAGGTCGTTGTCGAGGATCCGGCGGGCCGGCAGCGGCGACTGGATCATCAACGGCAGGCCGCGCGCGGCGTACCAGGCGGTGGCCCGGGCCAGGGTGTCGTCGAGGGACTCCGGGCGCCCCAACGGTAGAGCCGAGTTGGCCCGGCCGGTGAAACCGCGATCGGCTCGCAACAGCCAGCCGCCGACCTCCTCGGTATCCGCCGCGCGCCAGCCGCGGGCGCAGATGGCCTCCAGGGCCAGGATCTCGGCGGTGGACGGTGGCGCCTCGCGGGCCAGGGCGACGTGCGTGAGGGGCACCTCGACCGTCCCGGTGCGGGTCTCGACCCGCGCAGTCTCGCTGTCGAGGTGGAGAAGATCACCAACCACGTCACCGAAGCGGATGCGCCCGGTAGCGTCCCGATCGACGGCGCGCCGAATACTGACTCGCCGCCCCACCCACTGTTGTCGTAGCACGAACGGCATACTAAGCACCGACTGAGCGTCGGATCCCAGACGGAGGACAACCGTGACGTACGTGATTGCCGAGCCGTGTGTCGACCTGCTCGACAAGGCCTGCATCGAGGAATGCCCGGTCGACTGCATCTACGAGGGTGGCCGGATGCTCTACATCCACCCCGATGAGTGTGTCGACTGCGGCGCCTGTGAGCCGGTCTGCCCGGTCGAGGCGATCTTCTACGAGGACGACCTTCCCGAGAAGTGGCGCGACTACACGCAGGCCAATGTCGACTTCTTCGACGAGCTCGGCTCGCCGGGCGGCGCCTCGAAGGTCGGCAAGACCGACAACGACCCCGCCTTCGTCAAGGCGTTGCCCCCGGTCGAGCACGAAGAGCACTAGGAACGCGCTAGCGGGTCGCGTTTGCCACAGCCTTGCCCGTGGGGTGACCTGATTCGGGGCGCGGAAGTGGTCGCTGCGTGGGCAACGCGCCTCGGAGTGGGCGTCAGCTACCGGTACAAGGTTGCGCTGACCGCGGTGGTCGGGGCTGACGACGATTTCCAGTCCTTGCCGCGCGTCCAGGTCCGGTTTGCGTAGTCGACCGACTGGATGCCCAGGCGGTCGGCGTTGGCGACGAACCACGACGCGGTCGCCCAGCCGGCCCCCGGAACCGCGATCGCGTCCGCGGTCGTCGTCGGCGGGTTCACCGGCAGGTCCGTGATCAGCGACGCCGACACCTGGGCCGGCGTGGCGACGGTGGTGGGCTTGGGGAACGTGCACGTGATCGAGGCCGGTGTCGTGCCCATGAACGCGTCGGCCAGCGCCTGGGCCTCCGGCTCGTGCTTGGCGTAGGCGCTGCCGTCGGCCGAGATCTGGACGGCCTGGATCGCGTCGGCGAGCGGCATGGTCTGCCAGCCGGTCAGCTTCACCAACGCGGTGAGGAAGGCGCCCGTCGCGAAGTGGACGTCGGACAGCTCCTCGATCGAACCCCAGCCCTGCGACGGTCGCTGCTGCAGCACGCCGACCGAGTCACGGTCGCCGTCGCCCGAGGCGAGGTTGCGCAGCTTGCTCTCCTGCAGACCGGCGGCGATCGTCAGGACCGCGGCCCGCTCCGGCAGTTGACGGTTGATCACCACACCCACCATCTGCGACGCGACGACCGCCTGCTGAGTGTCGATCTCGTACGAGCCGATCGTGCACGACTCGCTGCTGGAGGTCGACGTCGACAAGGAGTGCACCAGCGCCCGGGCCCCCACAACCACGCCGACGACCACGAGCGCGATCACGACGACCGCGGCGGCGATCCGCCGTCCGGTCGACATCAGCCGTTGGCGTGCAGCGCCGCGTTCAGCTCGATGCGGGCGCCGGCACGCGGCCGGGCTTCAAGAGCACCGCTGAGGCTGTTGCGCCAGTACTGCACGTTGTCGTGGCCGGACAGTTCCCCGGCCTTCACCGTCGTGCCGTTCTCCAGGATCAGCTTCGAGCCCGCCGTGATGTAGCAGCCGGCCTCGACCACGCAGTTGTCGCCGAGTGAGATGCCCACGCCGGCGTTGGCACCGATCAGGCACCCCTTGCCGATGCGGACGACCTGCTTGCCGCCGCCCGACAGCGTGCCCATGATCGACGCGCCGCCGCCGACGTCGGATCCGGCGTCGACCACGACTCCGGCCGAGATGCGCCCTTCGACCATGGACGTCCCGAGCGTCCCGGCGTTGTAGTTGACGAATCCCTCGTGCATGACGGTCGTGCCCTCGGCGAGGTAGGCGCCCAGCCGCACCCGGGACGCATCGGCGATGCGGACGCCGGTAGGCACCACGTAGTCGGTCATCCGGGGGAACTTGTCGACGCCGTTCACCTGGAGCGGACCGCGGTGGCGCAGGGCCAGCCGCGTCGCCTCGAAGTCCTCGACCGCGCACGGCCCGGCCGAGGTCCAGACGACGTTGGGCAGGACGCCGAAGATTCCGTCGACGTTCAGGCCGTGCGGCGCGACGAGGCGGTGGGAGAGCAGATGCAGGCGCAGGTAGGCGTCCTCGGTGCTGGCCGGCGGCGCGTCCAGGTCGATCTCGGTGACGACGACGTCGAGGTGCACGGCTCGCTCGCGGCTGGCCTCCTGGGCTCCGGTGAGCGACGAGAGCTCGTGCGGCGGGGTGGTCGTGTCGCGCTCGCCCAGCTGCGGCTGCGGGTACCAGGTGTCGAGGGTCCGGCCGTTGATCGTCGCGGTGGCCAGTCCGAATCCCCAAGCGGTGCGTGTCACCGGGCAACCCTAACCAAGTAGCGTCTCCGGGCGTGCTCGATCTCTCAGCCGACGCTGTCTCACTCACGGCCGCGCTGGTCGACGTCGAGTCGGTCTCAGGCGACGAGAAGCGGCTGGCCGACCTGGTGGAGGCGGCGCTGCGTCCACTCGGCCTGGCCGTCGAACGCGACGGGAACGTGGTGCTCGCCCGGACCGATCTCGGTCGGGATCAGCGCATCGTGCTGGCCGGCCATCTCGACACCGTCCCGATCGCGAACAACGTGCCTTCCGTCCGGGACGGCCGTTTCCTGAGGGGCTGCGGCACGAGCGACATGAAGTCGGGCGACGCCGTGGCGCTGCGGATCGCGCACCTGGTCGGGACGGGCGCCCTCGACCCGGCCTACGACCTGACGTGGATCTTCTACGACTGCGAAGAGGTCGAAGCGGCTCGCAACGGGCTCGGACGGCTGGCGCGCGAGCGCCCGGACGTGCTGGGCGGTGATCTCGCGATCTTGCTCGAGGGGACGTCGGGCGTGATCGAGGGCGGCTGCCAGGGAACGCTGCGAGCGGTCGTCCGCACGACCGGGATCCGCGCGCACTCGGCCCGATCGTGGCTCGGCGTGAACGCGATCCACGCGGCCGCGCCGATCCTCGACACGCTCGCCGCCTATCAGGCGCGAACGGTCGAGGTCGACGGGCTGATCTATCGCGAGGGGCTGAACGCCGTCGCCATCCACGGTGGGGTCGCCGGAAACGTCCTGCCCGATCTGTGCGAGGTCACGGTCAATCACCGCTTCGCTCCCGATCGCTCCGAAGACCAGGCCGCGGCCCACGTCCGTGACGTCTTCGCCGGATTCGACGTCGAGATCGTCGACTCGGCCCCCGCCGCCCGTCCGGGCCTCGACCAGCCCATCGCGCGGGCGATCGTCGCGGCGGTGGGGGGCGAGCCGCAGGCCAAGCTCGGCTGGACCGACGTCGCGCGGTTCGGCCCGCTCGGCGTCCCGGCCGTGAACTTCGGCCCGGGCGACCCCAATGTGGCCCACACGATCGACGAGTACGTCGACACCGAGTTGATCATCGCGGCCGAGCAGGCTCTGGTGCGCTTCCTGCGCCCATGAACGTCGAGAGCGTGTCGTCGAGTGCGCGGCACAGGTTCAGCAAGCAGCGGACGTCCGAGATCGAACTGGACGCGGGCACCGGGGTCGTCGGTGACGCGCACCGTGGCGTGACCGTTCAGCACCTCTCGCGCAAGCGGTACCACCCGGACTGGCCCAACCTGCGCCAGGTTCACCTGATGCCGGGCGAGCTTTTCGACGAGCTGAGCGAGCGCGGTTTCCCCGTGACGCCGGGCGACATCGGCGAGAACGTGACGACGCGCGGCCTCGACCTGCTCGGTCTGCCGACCGGAGCCCGCCTGCGACTCGGAGACGCCGCCGAGGTCGAACTGACCGGCCTGCGAAACCCGTGCCTGCAGCTCGATCGCTTCCAGGACGGGCTGATGAAGGCGGTGCTCGATCACGATCGTGACGGCAACCTGATCCGCAAGGCCGGCGTGATGGCCATCGTGATCACCGGCGGATTCGTGCGGCCGGGCGACCCGATCGTCCTGACCTTGCCCGCGGGGACGCCGCGTCCGCTCCAACCGGTCTGAGCTAACGTCGCGGCCATGAGCGACGAGACCGACCCGCACGTCCGGCACCGGGGGCCGATCATCCTGCGCCGCGGCCGGATGGCCTCGAACGGGACGACCACCGACCAACGGCTGCTCGACTCGCGCGGCCCCTCCGACTGGGTGCACACCGACCCGTGGCGGGTGTTGCGCATCCAGAGCGAGTTCGTCGAGGGCTTCGGGCTGCTCGCGGAGCTCCCGTCGGCGGTGTCGGTGTTCGGTTCGGCCCGCACGCACCCGGACAGTCCCGAATACGCGGCGGGTGTCGCGCTGGGCGGAGCGCTCGCGCGGGCCGGCTACGCGGTGATCACCGGTGGTGGCCCGGGGGCGATGGAGGCGGTCAACCGCGGGGCGTCCGAGGCCGGTGGCATGTCGGTGGGCCTGGGCATCGAGCTGCCGTTCGAACAGCACCTCAACGAGTGGGTCGACGTCGGCGTGAACTTCCGCTACTTCTTCGCCCGCAAGACGATGTTCGTCAAGTACGCGCAGGCGTTCGTGATCCTGCCGGGCGGGTTCGGCACTCTCGACGAGATGTTCGAGGCGCTCACCCTCGTCCAGACGCGCAAGGTCACCAGGTTTCCGGTGATCTTGTACGGAACGCAGTACTGGCAGGGATTGCTCGACTGGCTGCGGGCGTCGGTGCTGCCCGGCGGCAAGATCAATCCGGCTGATCTGGACCTGATCACGCTGGCCGACGACGTGGACGAGATCGTCGCGCTGATCGTCGACTCCGAGAAGGAGCGCTCGGCCCAGTCACTGGCCGAACAGCGCGCCTACGGTCTGGACGCCCACGATGCGCAGTAAGGCGGTCTGCGTCTACTGCTCGTCGTCCGAGACCATCGAGGCGAAGTTCGTCGAGCTGGCCACGGAGGTCGGCACCCGGCTGGCGGCAGCCGGCTACTCACTCGTCTCGGGCGGTGGCCGGGTGTCGATGATGGGCGCGGTCGCGCGCGCCGCCCGGGCCGGGGGAGCGAGCACGATCGGCGTGATCCCGCAGCACCTCATGGCCTACGAAGTCGGCGACATCGACGCCGACGAGCTGGTCGTCGTCGACACGATGCGCGAGCGCAAGCAGCACATGGACGAACGATCCGCGGCGTTCATCGCGCTGCCCGGCGGCATCGGGACGTTCGAGGAACTGTTCGAGGTCTGGACGGCGCACTCGCTCGACATGCACCCCAAGCCGGTGATCGTGCTCGACCCGTTCGAGTTCTACGCCCCGCTGTGGGCGTGGCTGGATTCCCTGTGCGACAAGGGATTCGTCCGCCGCGTCGCCCTCGACAAGCTGCACCGGGTGACGTCGGTCGATGCCGCCTTCGAGGTGCTCGCCGCCACGATCTAGACGAGTCCGCGGCGCGCCTTCGCCGGCGGCCGATCGCCCTTGATCGAGGCCACCGTCGCGAGCACTCGGCGGGTCGCCCGCACGTCGTGAGCGCGAAACACACGCGCCCCGTGCCAGGCCGAGATCGCCGTGGCCGCCAGCGTTCCTTCGAGTCGATCGGCGGGCGGAAGGTCGAGCGTCTCGCCGATGAAGTCCTTACGGGACAGGGCGACGAGCACCGGCCAGCCGGTCGCGGTCAACTCGTCGAGGCGCCGGGTCAGCTCGAGCGAGTGATAGGTGTTCTTGCCGAAGTCGTGCGTGGGATCGATCAGGATGCCGTCGGCACGCACCCCGGCGGCGACCGCCCGCGCAGCCGACGCCGTCACGGTGTCGATCACGTCGCGGACCACGTCGTCGTAGGCGACCCGATGCGGATCGGTGCGCGGGCCCAGACCGCCGGTGTGACTGCACACCAGCCCCGCGCCGGACGCGGCCGCGACCGCGACCAGCTCAGGATCGGCGCCGGCCCACGTGTCGTTGATCAGGTCGGCCCCGGCCGCGGTCACCTCGCGGGCGACGTCGGCCCGCCAGGTGTCGACGCTGATCACCAGGTCGGGGTGGCGTTCCCGCACCGCCTCGACGAGGGGCAGGACCCGTCGCGTCTCCTCGGCAACGTCGACCGCGGGTCCGTAGCCCGCCCGGACGCCGCCGATGTCGACCAGGTCAGCGCCGTCGGCGACGGCCTGGTCGACCGAGGCCAGCGCCCGGTCCAACTCGAGGTTCGTGCCGCCGTCGTAGAACGAGTCGGGCGTGCGGTTGACGATGGCCATGACGGCGAACTCGCCCGGCGCGAACGCGCGCGAGCCCAGCCGCAGCACCGTCATGTCGACCACGGTGGCAGACGGCTCTCAGCCGATTCAACGCGGGTTCGAGTGCGGGGCGGGGTGCGCACCCGGGGGGTGGCATGCCACGATCGACGGCGTGGCCAGCCTCGTCCTGTACGGATTCATTGCCTTGCTGGCTGTCGGCGTGCTGTTCGGGCTGGCCGTCTGGCTGTTGCCGCCGGGTGAGCAGATCGCCCCGCCGGCCCCGGACGTCAAGCGGTGGGTCCTGGCCGACACCGCCCTGAACGCCGAGGATGTCAGCGAGGTGAAGCTCCCGGTTGCGCTGCGCGGCTACCGGTTCGCCGAGACCGACGCGTTGCTCGACCGGCTCAGTGAGGAGCTGCGGCTGCGCGACGAGGAGATCGCCCGTCTGCGAGGCGACGAGCAGCCCGCCCCCGTCCATGAAGCGCCGGCGTACCAGCCGCCCGCCTACCAGCCGCCGCCCGTGTACGAGCCGAACTACGACCCGACGGCCGTACGTGAGCAGTAGGCAACGCTGCAGCTGGGCCAACTCGGCGCCCGAATACGTCGCCTATCACGACGACGAGTGGGGCCGGCCGCTGCACGGCGACCGCGAGCTGTTCGAGCGGATGTCGCTCGAGGCGTTCCAGTCGGGCCTGTCGTGGTTGATCATCCTGCGCAAGCGCCCGGCCTTTCGGGCCGCGTTCGCCGACTTCGACCCGGCGCTGGTCGCGCAGTTCGACGAGCGCGATGTCGAGCGGCTGCTCGGGGACGCGGGCATCGTCCGCAACCGCTCGAAGATCGAGGCGACGATCAACAATGCGCGCCACGCCCTGGACCTCCCGGACGGGCTCGACGCGCTGCTCTGGTCGTACGCGCCGCCCAGGCAGAAGAAGGCGCCCACCGAGGTGCGCAGCGTCAGCGACGAGTCCAAGGCGATGGCCAAGGACGTGAAGAAGCGCGGCTTCAAGTTCGTCGGCCCGACGACGGCCTACGCCCTGATGCAGGCCACCGGCATGGTGAACGACCACGTCCGGCCCTGCTTCCTTGCCCTCTGAGCGGAGCCCTCTCAGCTCCGGCGTCAGTGGCCCGTGAACGTCGGCTTCTGCTTGGCCAGGAACGCCACCGATGCCGTCCGGTGATCGGCGGTCGCGCCCATGGCCGCCTGCAGTTCGGCTTCTCGCGCCAGTGACTCGGCCAGCGTGGAGGTCGCCGCGTACGCGATCGAGGCCTTGATCGCGCCGTAGGCACTGGTCGGGCCGGCCGCGAGTCGCGCGGCCAGTTCGTGCGCGGCCGGAAGGACGTGATCGGGTGCGACGACCGCGTTCACCATGCCCATCTCGAGGGCGGCCTCGGCGGTGACCGGTTCGGCCAGCAGGGCCAGCGCGGTTGCCCGCGCCGACCCGATCAGCCGGGGGAGGGTCCATGAGACGCCGCTGTCGAGCGTCAGCCCGACGTTGGCGAAGGCGAGCAGGAAGGCCGCCGAGCTCGAGGCGATGCGGAAGTCGCACGCGAACGCGAAGCCGGCACCTGCTCCCGCGGCCATCCCGTTGACCGCCGCGATGACCGGCTTGGGCATCTGGGCCAGTCCGAGCGCGATCGGGTTGTAGTGGTCGGTGACCGTCGACAGCGGGGACGGATCGCCCGATTCGAGCAGGGCGACGTGCTCGCGCAGATCTTGGCCGACGCAGAAGCCACGGCCACTGCCGGTGAGGACGACCGCGCGGACGGTGTCGTCGGCGGCCACCT
Source organism: uncultured Actinomycetes bacterium (assembly GCA_963708805.1). Taxonomy (GTDB): domain Bacteria; phylum Actinomycetota; class Actinomycetes; order Mycobacteriales; family Jatrophihabitantaceae; genus CAVPUA01. Next base: position 276,723 of record CAVPUA010000001.1, read on the forward strand.
CGGTGATCGCGTCCCGGAGGGCCACCTTGAGCCCGACGGACAGCGAGTTCATGGACTCGGGCCGGTTGAGCGTCAGGGTGGTGACGCCGTCGGCCCGCTCGACCAGCAAATCGTCGCTCATGCGTCGGACGCTACCTCTGGGGCAGGCGGCCGCGGTGATCGGGCCGGGTTGGGTTGGGCGGTTTCGGCTCGTACTGGAACAATGGACGCCAGCACCGCGCCGGGACACCCCGGCCGGGCCGATCTAGGCGCGATGCGCGTACTGACAGGAGGCACCAATGGCGGCCATGAAGCCGCGGACGGGCGACGGCCCGCTCGAGGTCACCAAGGAAGGGCGCAGCATCGTGATGCGCGTCCCGCTGGAAGGCGGTGGACGCCTGGTCGTCGAGTTGACGCCCGACGAGGCATCCGCGCTGGGTGACGCGCTCAAGGCGATCGGCTGAAGCCGACCCACTCGCACCGTTCAGCCCCGGCCCGCTCTCGGGTACCGGGGCTGAACTGCGTTCGGGGGACGCGGGATGATCATCCGGTGACGGATCCCTCGATGATCGAGATCGCAGCCGCCGATCCGGCCGCGTCGGCCGACCAGCTGGCCATCGGGTTCGCCGATGAGGCGCAGTTCGACGCCATCGCGACCCAGGTCCTGCCGCTGGCCGCCCGCGAAGCGCTGGCCGCCTGGGACCCCCGACCCGGGGCCGGGACAAGTCGAGGTGCTGCCGCTGCCCGGGCTGGTCCCGGCCCGGGTCATCGTGGCCGGCCTCGGCGAGGGCAGTGCGGCCGACCTGCGCGTCGCCGGGGCGGCCGTCGCCCGCGCGGCCACGGGCGAATCGGTGACCATTGCGCTGCCGGCGTCGTCGGCGCTCGTCGAGGGCGTTGCGCTGGGGGCGTACCGATTCGAACGCAAGTCGGTCCCGTCCACCCGACTGCGACGGGCGGCGTTCCTCGGTCTGAGCGAGGCCGACCTCGCGCGGGGGCGGGCGTCCGCGGCCGCCGCCTGCTGGGCCCGCGATCTCACCAACACGCCAGCCATGGTCAAGACCCCGGCCTGGCTCGGCGCCCAGGCCGAGTCGACACTGGTGCCGCTCGGCGTGCAGGTCACGGTTCACGACGAGGTCTGGCTGAGCGAACAGGGTTTCGGCGGCGTGCTCGCGGTCGGCGGTGGCTCGGAGGCCCCGCCGCGACTGATCGAGGCGTCATGGCGGCCGCGGGGCGCCCGGCAGCACGTCGTCCTGGTCGGCAAGGGCATCACGTTCGACACCGGTGGACTCAACATCAAGCCGGGCTCGGGTATGCGGCTGATGCACACCGACATGGCCGGCGGGGCAGCGGTCCTGGCGGCCGTCCGGGTCGCCGCCGAGGCGGGACTGCCGATCAAGATCACCGCGCTCGTCCCGTCGGCCCAGAACTCGGTCTCGGGTTCGGCGATGCGCCCCAGCGACGTGATCCGCCACTTCGGTGGCCGGACGTCCGAAGTGCTCAACACCGACGCCGAGGGCCGCCTGGTGCTCGCGGACGCGCTGGCCTACGCCGTGGCCCGCCTGCGCCCGGACGCGCTGATCGACATCGCGACCCTGACCGGCGCCGCCAAGGTCGCGCTCGGCCTGCGCACGGGCGGGCTGTTCACCGCCGACGACCCGCTCGCGACCCAGCTGATCGCCGCGGGGGCGGCCGCGGACGAGCCGCTCTGGCGCCTGCCCCTGCTCGAGGAGTACGCGCCGTTGATCAACTCCGACGTCGCCGACGGCAACAACGCGGCCGGCAATCCCGGTGCGACGACCGCGGCCCTGTTCCTGCGCCCGTTCGCCGGGGCCGTCCCGTGGGCGCATCTGGACATCGCCGGCCCGGCTCGGGCCGCCGAGGACGACGGGGTCATCAGCCGGGGCGCGACCGGCTTCGGTGCGCGCCTGCTCGCCGAATGGCTGACCGCCCGCTGCCGCTCTCTAGGACGCGGCCACGACCGACTCGTAGAGGTCGACGGTGCGGCGGGCGATGGCGTCCCAGCCGAACTCGCCCACCGCGCGCTCGCGGCCGGCCCGGCCCATCGCGGCGGCCCGGGCCGGATCGCGGCAGAGGTCGTTCACGGCCATCGCCAGCCCGTTCTCGAACGCGTCGACCGCATGCGGCGAGTACGGCACGAGCAACCCGGTGACGCCATGATCGACGACCTCCGGAATGCCGCCCACCGCACTGGCCACGACCGCCGTCTCGCAGGCCATCGCCTCGAGGTTCACGATTCCGAGCGGCTCGTAGATCGAGGGGCAGACGAAGACGGTCGCGGCGCCGAGCAGTTCGACGACCTCGCGGACGCGGCAGCATCTCGCGGATCCAGATCACCCCGGTGCGGGACTCGGCCAGCCGCTCGACGGCGGTGGCGATCTCGGCCGCGATCTCGGGGGTGTCGGGCGCGCCGGCGCACAGGATCAACTGCACCGAGGGGTCGAAGTGGGCCGCGGCCGCGAGCAGGTGGGCCAGCCCCTTCTGCCGGGTTATCCGTCCGACGAAGATCACCGACGGCCGGGTCGGGTCGATCCCGAAGCGTTCGGCGATCCCGGTCGACTCGACCGGCGCGTACAGGGACGTGTCGATGCCGTTGTGGATCACGTGGACGCGCTCGGGTTCGACGAAGGGATAGGCGCTCAGGATCTCGTCGCGCATGCCGTTGCTGACCGCGATGATCGCCGCCGCGGTCTCGTACGCCTGCCGCTCGGCCCAGGACGAGATGACGTAGCCGCCGCCGAGTTGCTCGGCCTTCCACGGCCGCGCCGGTTCGAGTGAGTGGGCGCTCACCACGTGCGGCACGCCGTGCAACTGGCCGCCCAGCACCCCGGCCAGGTTCGCGTACCAGGTGTGCGAGTGCAGCAGATCGACGCCGCCGACGGCCGACGCGATCTCCAGATCGACACCGAGGGTCTGCACCGCGGCGTTGGCTCCGGCCAGCTCGGTCGGCGTCGTGTACGCCGACACCGACGGCTCGTCACGGGGTTGCCCGAAGCAGTGAACGTCGACCTCGATCAGCTTGCGCAACTCGCGGACGAGGAACTCGACGTGAACTCCCGCGCCGCCGTAGACCTCGGGCGGGTATTCCTTGCTGATCACCGCTACGCGCATGAAGCGACCCTAAGACACAGGCGGGTCGCAAGCTCCCCTATCTACCAATCCACCTGATCTATAGGGTGAGGAGCATGGCTAGGGAACCGCGCGTGTTGGGGATCGTCCTGGCCGGCGGTGAAGGCAAGCGGCTGTGGCCGCTCACGGCCGACCGCGCCAAACCGGCCGTGCCGTTCGGGGGCAACTACCGGCTCATCGACTTCGTGCTGTCGAATCTGGTGAACGCGGGCTACCTGCGGATCTGCGTCCTGACGCAGTACAAGTCGCACTCGCTCGACCGGCACATCACCCAGACGTGGCGGATGTCGACGGTGATCGGCAACTACATCACGCCGGTGCCGGCGCAGCAGCGCCTCGGTCCGCGGTGGTACACCGGCAGCGCCGACGCCATCCTGCAGTCGTTCAACTTGATCTACGACGATCGTCCCGACTACATCGTCGTGTTCGGCGCCGATCACGTCTATCGCATGGACCCGTCGCAGATGGTGGCCAAACACATCCAGACCGGCGCGGGAGTCACGGTGGCCGGAATCCGCGTGCCCCGCTCCGAGGCCGACCAGTTCGGCGTGATCGACGCCGACGCCGACGGCAAGGTGCTCGGTTTCCTGGAAAAACCCGCGAAGCCGCCCGGTCTGCCCGACAACCCCGACGAGACGTTCGCGTCGATGGGCAATTATGTCTTTACGACCGAGGCACTGGTCGACGTCCTCAAACGGGACTCGCTCGACGAGGGATCGGTGCACGACATGGGCGGCTCGATCATGCCGATGATGGTCGAGCAGGACGCCGCCTGGGTGTACGACTTCGCCGAGAACGACGTGCCCGGCGCCGAGGACCGTGATCGCGGCTACTGGCGCGACGTCGGGACGATCGACGCCTACTACGACGCGCACATGGATCTGGTGGCCGTCCATCCGATCTTCAACATGTACAACCAGCAGTGGCCGATCTACACGAACCAGCCGCAGATGCCACCGGCCAAGTTCGTCGAGGGCGGCCTGGCCCAGGAGTCGGTCGTCGGCGCCGGCGCGATCATCTCGGGCGCGACCGTGCGGCACAGCGTGATCGCTCCCAACTGCCGCCTGCACGCGGGCGCGTACGTCGAGGGCACGGTCGCGATGGACGGCGTCCAGATCGGCCGCGGGGCGGTGGTGCGCCGCGCGATCCTCGACAAGGGCGTCGTGGTGCCCGACGGGGCGTTGATCGGCGTCGACCTCGACACCGACCGGCAGCGCTACCACGTGTCTGACAGCGGCATCGTCGTGCTGGGCAAGGGTCAGCTCGCGATTCCGTGAGCGTCGGCTGGGATCTCGATCCGGTCGTCGCGGCCTGGCCCGGTTTCGCCGCGCTTGCCGCCGACGTCACGGCCGACGCCTGCGTGGTCGGCCTCGGCGCGAGCGGGTTGGCCGCCGTCGAGGCGTTGCGCGAGCGTGGCTTGTCGGTGGTGGGCGTGGACGCCGGCCGCGTCGCCGGTGCCGCGGCCGGGCGCAACGGGGGATTCCTGCTCGGCGGAGCCGCCGTGGCGCTGCATCTCGCCATCGACCAGTTCGGCGAGGACGACGCGGCCTGGCTGTATCGCGAGACGCTGGCTGAGCTCGACCGGCTGGCCGAGCGGCTCGGACCCGAGGTCGTGCGGCGCGTCGGATCGATCCGGCTGGCCGGCCGACCGGGCGATCCCGACGACGAGGAACTGGCCGACTGCCGCGTGCAGGCCGACGCCCTGGCCCGTCTGGGCGTCGCCGTCGAGGCGTACGAGGGCGAGCTCGGACGCGGGCTCTTCCTGCCCGACGACGCCGCCATGAACCCGGCGCGTCGAGCCCTCGGGATCGCCGGGCCGATGAGTGGGCTGTACGAGAACTCGCCGGTGCTCGCGATCGAGGCGGGGCGGGTGGTCACCGCATCCGGGTCGGTGTCGGCCCCGGTGATCATCGTCGCCGTCGACGGCGGACTGGATCGACTGCTGCCCGCGCTGGCGGGGCGCGTCCGTACCGCCCGGCTGCAGATGCTCGCGACGGCTGCCCGGCCGCCACGCCTGAACTGCCCCGTGTACGCCCGCTGGGGCTACGACTACGCCCAGCAGGACGCGTCCGGGCGGCTGTTCGTGGGCGGTGGTCGCGACCATTTCATCGATCACGAGTGGACGCACGACTCGACGCCCACCGCGGGCGTCCAGGCCTACGTCGAGACGGTGGCCCGGCGGATGGCCGGCGGCCCGGTCGAGGTGACCCACCGGTGGGCCGCGTCGGTCGGCTACACCCCGGACGGGCGGGCCCTGGTGACGCCGGTCGATGACGGCGTGATCGCCTGCGGCGGTTACTGCGGCACCGGCAATCTGGTCGGTCCGGTCGCTGCCCGGGCCGCCGTGACCCTCGCCCTCGACGGCGCACCGCCCCGGGGGTGCTTCGCGTCGTGAGTGGCCGATTTCGGTCCGAGTGGTCGCCGATACGCGACCACTCGCGCGGATATCGGCCACTCGCGGGAAGTGGGGTGCGGGGGTGCAGGAGAATGGCCGGGTGACCGATTCGCGCGAGCTCGTCGCCGCGCTCACCGAGGCCGGCGTCGGCGAGGTCGACGACGGCACCCGCCGCCGCGCCGAGTACAGCTCGGACGCCTCCAACTACCGCGTCGTGCCCGAGGTCGTGGTGTTCCCGCGGCACGTCGACGAGGTGATCGCGGCGCTCGATGTGTGCCGGACGCTGGGGGTGCCGCTGACGCCGCGCGGGGCCGGGACCTCGATCGCCGGCAACGCGGTCGGTGCGGGCGTGGTGCTCGACTTCAGCCGCCACCTGAACCGGGTCGTCGGCATCGACGCCGATGCCCGGACGGCCGTCGTCGAGCCGGGCGCCATCCTCGATTCGATCACCGCGGCCGCCTCGAAACACGGACTGCGGTTCGGCCCCGATCCCTCGACCCACTCGCGGGCCACCGTCGGGGGTGCGCTGGGCAACAACGCCTGCGGATCGCGAGCGATGGCCTACGGCCGCAGTTCCGACAACGTGCACTCCATCGACCTGGTCACCGGGGGCGGCACCCGGTTCACCGCGAGCACCCTCGACGCGGGCGGGCCGGCGGTGCTCGGTGAGCTCGACTCTCTCGTCCGCCAGCGGCTGGCGATGATCCGCACCGAGTTCGGCCGCTTCGGGCGTCAGGTGTCGGGCTATTCGCTCGAGCAGCTGCTGCCCGAGAACGGTGGCAACCTGGCCCGCTTCCTGGTCGGCACCGAAGGCACGCTCGGCGTGATGCTCGGCGCGACGGTCCGGCTGGTCGCTTCGCCGCCCGCAGTGGCCCTGACCGTCCTCGGCTACCCGGACATGCCGTCGGCCGCCGATGCCGTGCCGGCCCTGTTGCCGCACCGGCCGGTGGCCATCGAGGGTATGGACGCCCGGCTGGTCGACGTCGTGCGGCGGCGCAGTTCGCTGACCGTCCCGGCCTTGCCTCGAGGCGACGGCTGGCTGTTCGTCGAGACGTCGGGCGCCAGCGAGGCCGAGGCGATCGCGGCCGCCGAGAAGCTGGTGACCGACGCGGGTGCGCTCGACTCGATGATCGTCACCGGGCCCGCCGCCCGCGCGCTGTGGCGTATCCGCGAGGACGGGGCCGGGCTGGGTGGACGGACTCCCGGCAACGACCCGGCGTGGCCCGGCTGGGAGGACGCGGCGGTTCCGCCCGACCAGCTCGGCGACTACCTGCGCGAGTTCGGCGCCCTCATGCGCGAGCACCACCTCGACTCGCTCGTCTACGGTCACTTCGGCGACGGGTGCGTGCACGCACGTATCGACTTCCCGTTCGCGCGGGACCCCGGCGAGTTCCGGCGCTTCCTCGTCGACGCGGCGCAGCTCGTCGCGCGGCACGGTGGATCGATGTCGGGCGAGCACGGCGACGGCCGCGCCCGCGGCGAGCTGCTGCCCTACATGTACTCGCCCGAGGCGATCGACACCTTCGCCCAGGTGAAGCGGATCTTCGACCCGGCCGACGTGCTGAATCCCGGGGTGATCGTGGCGCCCGCCGCCGTCGACGCCGACCTGCGCGTGCCGCTGGCTAAGAAGATCAACGGCCTGGGCTTTGCGTTCCCGCACGACGCGGGTGACCTCTCGACGGCCGTCCACCGGTGCGTTGGCGTCGGCAAGTGCCGGGCCGACAACACGGCGAGCGGCGGAGTCATGTGCCCGTCCTTCCTGGCCACTCGCGACGAGAAGGACTCGACCCGGGCCCGCGCTCGGGTGCTTCAGGAGGTCGCGAACGGCTCGCTCGTCCAGGGCTTCGCGTCGGACGCGCTGGCCGAGTCGCTCGATCTCTGCCTGTCGTGCAAGGGCTGCTCCAGCGACTGCCCGGCCGGCGTCGACATGGCGACGTACAAGGCCGAGGCGCTGCACCGCCGCTACCGCCGCAAGCTGCGTCCACCCGCGCACTACGCGCTGGGCTGGCTGCCGCGGTGGGCCAGGCTGGCCAGCCGATCGCCCAAGCTGATCAACCGCATCGCTGGCCAATCGGCCGCTCGCCCGCGATCGCCAAGCGGCTGGGCGGCATCGACGAGCGGCGCCCGCTGCCCTCGTTCGCGACCACGACGTTCCGCGAGTGGTTCGCGGCCGTCCGGACCTCGCGTCCGAGCCGTCGCCGCGAACCCCGATCGCGCTGTGGGTCGACACGTTCACCGACCACTTCTCGCCCGAGGTCGGCCGGGCCGCGGTGATGGTGCTCGAGAGCGCCGGCTACGACGTCCGGATCACCGAGAAGCCGGTCTGCTGCGGGCTGACGTGGATCTCGACCGGCCAGCTCGACGGCGCCAAGAAGCAGCTGCGGGCCTCGCTCGACGCGCTGGATCCCTTTGTCGCAGAAGGGACTTCCCGTCGTCGGGTCTCGAGCCGTCGTGCACGGCCGTGCTGCGCAGCGATCTCGTCGAGCTGCTGCCCGACGACCCGCGCGCCGAGCGGGTCAAGGCGGCGACCAGGACGCTGGCCGAGGTGCTGCAGTCGACCGAGGGCTGGACGCCACCGCGCCTGGACGGGGTCGAGGCGGTCGCCCAGCCGCACTGCCATCAGCACGCCGTCATGGGCTGGCAGCCCGACGCCGCGCTGCTCGACCGACGGCCGGGCGCCAGCGTCGACGCGGTCGGTGGTTGCTGCGGACTGGCCGGCAACTTCGGCGTCGAGCGCGGCCACTACGACGTGTCGGTCGCCGTCGCCGAGAACGCGCTGCTGCCGGCCGTCCGGGCCGCGGGCGAGGACGCGGTCGTGCTGGCCGACGGGTTCTCCTGCCGCACCCAGCTCGACCAGCTGGCCGACCGGCGCGGCGTCCACCTGGCCCAGCTGCTGGCCGGCGCGCTGCCCACCCCGATGCGCCGGGCCGGATCCGAGTAGCCTGACTGCGACCGAGGAGGGACACGTGACCGGCGTTCGTACCGCCGCCCTACCCGTACGACCGTCTCGACGCCATCGTCGCGATCGCCGACCGGCACGCCGGCGGCGCGGTCGACCTCTCGATCGGCACGCCGTGCGACCCCGCCCCGGCCGACGTCATCGCCGCCCTCGCCGACACCACGGCCGCCATGGGCTACCCGCCGTCGATCGGCACCAAGCTGCTTGCGCGAGACCGCCGCCCGCTGGATCGAGCGCCGCCTGGGCGCGAGCGTCGATCCCGCGACCGAGCTGGCCGCCTGCGTCGGCACCAAGGAGTTCGTCGCGTCGACCCCGCAGTACCTCAAGCTGCGCGACCCGTCCCGCGACACGATCCTGTACCCGGCGATCAGCTACCCGACCTACGCGATGGGCGCGACGCTGGCCGGCGCTGCGCGCGGTCAGCTACACCAAGCTCGACGACATCTCCGCCGGCCGACGCCGAGCGGGCGCTGGCCGTCTGGGTCAACTCGCCGGGCAACCCGACCGGCGAGCTGCACGACCTCGACGCGGCCGCGCGGTGGGGCCGCGAGCGCGGCGTGCTCGTGCTCAGCGACGAGTGCTACGCCGAGTTCACCTGGAGCCAGCCGCCGACGACGATCCTGACGTCGGGGACGCAGGGCGTGCTGGCCGTCCACTCGCTGTCCAAGCGCGACAACTTCGCCGGCGCGCGCATCGGTTTCTACTCCGGCGACGCCGACGTCGTGCACTACCTCGAAGAGGTGCGCAAGCACGCCGGGCTGATGCCGCCCGGGCCGGTGCAGGCGGCGGCGGTCGATCGCGCTGGACGACGACGAGCACGTCGAGGCGCAGCGCGATCGCTACCACCGCCGGCTGGTGCGGCTGCGCGAGATCCTGGCCGACGGCGGGCTACGACTGCGAGCTGCCCGGCGGGCGCGTTCTACCTCTGGGTGCCGGCCGCGGACGCCTGGGCGGCCGCCGCCGATCTGGCCGAACGGGCGGGAATCGTGGTGTCTCCGGGCGATTTCTACGGTTCCGAGTCCGACCGCTTCTTCCGCGTCGCCGCCGTGCAGCCCGACGACCGCATCGAACTGGCGGCCGACCGAATAGGGTTGCGGACGTAGGAGCAGCAACGACGACCACAGCGCCGGGGCGCCCGCGAGACCGGCAATGCGGCCGACACATTTCCGCCATACGATCGCGAGGGTGTCCGACTTGTTCGACGACTACGGGACCGGCGCCAAGGCGTGGGACGAGATGGTGGATGCCACCGGATCGATCCGACCGCAGTACCGTCCGCTCGCCGAGTCGATGCGCACCTACGGCGTCAACGAACTGAAGGCCAGCGTCGACTCGCTGGCCCGCGGCTACCTCGATCAGGGCGTGACGTTCGACGTCGGCGGCGAGGAGCGGCCGTTCCCGCTCGACATCGTCCCGCGGATCATCGACGACATCGCCTGGCAGACGATCGAGCGCGGCGTCAAGCAGCGGGTCAAGGCGCTCGAGGCGTTCCTGGCCGACGTGTACGGCCCGGCCCGCTGCGTCGCCGACGGCGTCGTTCCGCGCAGCGTGATCACCACGTCGAAGAACTTCCACCGGCAAGCGTTCGGCATCGAGCCGCCCAACGGCGTGCGCGTGCACGTCGCCGGCATCGACCTGATCCGCGACGAGCAGGGCACGTTCCGCGTGCTCGAGGACAACGTCCGGGTGCCCTCGGGTGTCAGCTACGTGCTGGCCAACCGCAACGCGATGCGCCAGCCGTGGGCCGACACCCTGCACGCGATGCGGCTGCGGCCGGTGTCGCAGTACCCGCAGCGGCTGCTGGCCGCGTTGCGCCGAGCCGCGCCGCAGGGCGCGTCGAACCCGCGCGTCGTCGTGCTCACGCCCGGCGTCTACAACAGCGCCTACTTCGAGCACGCCTGGCTGGCCCGGGCCATGGGCGTCGAGCTGGTCGAGGGCCGCGACCTCGTCTGCTCCGGCGGCACCGTGCGCATGCGCGACACCTCCGGCGAGCGGCGCGTGGACGTCATCTATCGCCGCGTCGACGACGAGTACCTCGACCCGGTGCAGTTCAAGCCCGACTCGATGCTGGGCTGCCCCGGGCTGCTGACGGCGGCCCGCGCCGGCAACGTCACGATCGCCAATGCCGTCGGCAACGGGGTCGCCGACGACAAGTTGATCTACACCTACTTGCCCGACCTCATCCGGTACTACCTGTCCGAGGACGCCGTGCTGCCCAACGTCGACACGTGGCGCTTGGAGGAGCCCGATGCCCTGGAAGAGGTGCTCGACCGGTTGTCCGAACTCGTCGTCAAGCCGGTCGACGGCGCCGGGCGGCAAGGGGCTGGTGATCGGCCCGGCGGCGTCGAAGAAGGAGCTCGACAAGCTGCGCACGCGCCTGCTCGCCGACCCGCGCGGATGGATCGCGCAGCCGGTCGTTCAGCTCTCGACCGTGCCGACGCTTGATCGGCGATGCGCTCGAACCCCGTCACGTCGACCTTCGGCCCTTCGCGGTGAACGACGGCAACGACGTCTGGGTGCTGCCGGGTGGCCTGACCCGCGTTGCGCTGCCGGCCGGCTCGCTCGTCGTGAACTCCAGCCAGGGCGGCGGCTCGAAGGACACCTGGGTGCTGGCCGGCGAGCGCCGCCAGTCACAGTTCCAGTCCCAGACCGAGGCTCCGGCCCCGCCGCCCGCCCCTGAGCCGAAGGCCGAGAAGCGCCCGTTCGCCGCGCCCGACCAGAGCCTCGGCGAGGAAATGCACCAGCAACAGCAGCAGCAACAACAGGGACGGACGACATGCTGAGCCGGCTGGCCGAGTCGCTGTACTGGATCGGACGGCACGTCGAGCGGGCCGAGGACACCAGCCGCATCCTCGACGTCCACCTGACGCTGCTGCTCGAAGACCCGTGGGCGCCCGAGAACGTCGTCTGCGCCTCGTTGCTGTCGGCGATGGGCCGCGAGCCCGAGGGCAATGTCGGTTCGCAGGACGTGCTCGACCTGCTGGCCTGGAATCGGGACGACACCGCCTCGGTCGTCGGTTCGCTCGGAGCCGCGCGCGAGAACGCCCGGCGCTCGCGCGAGGTGATCTCGACCGAGCTGTGGGAGAGCATCAACGTCACCTGGCACGACGCCACCCGGGTGGTGCGACGGACCCGTCCGCACTCGTTCTTCACCTGGGTGCGCGAACGCGCCGCGGCCTTCAACGGCGCGGCCGACGCCACGATCTCCCGCGACGACGCCTGGCAGTTCCTCGTCCTCGGCCGCAGCATCGAACGGGCCGACATGACGGCGCGCCTCGTCGCCGCCCGTGCCCTCGCCGGCAGCGCCGGGCCGTCCTGGGTGACGTTGCTGCAGAGTTGCGGCGCCTACCAGGCCTTCCTGCGCAGCGCGCGCGGCGCGGTCGAGGACGCTCGCGCGAGTGGAGTTCCTGTTGCTCGACCCGCTGTTCCCGCGGTCGTTGATCAGCGCGTTGATCACCGCCGAGCACTGCCTGGACGAACTCGACCGGTCGGGTCAGAACGGCGCTCGGCACGGCCGCGCCGGCGAGGCGAGCCGGGTGCTCGGGATGATCCGGTCCGAACTCGAGTTCGCGCCGACCAGCGAGCTGTTCACCGACGTCTACGAGGTGATGGAGCGCGTGCAGATCGCCTGTTCGGTCACCAGTGACGCCGTCACCCGGCGCTACTTCCCGCGCGAAGCGGTCACGAACTGGATGGTCTCGTGATGCGCCTGCAGGTTCACCACGTCTCGCGCTACACCTATGAGCACCCCGTCGCCATCTCGTTCAACGAGGCGCGCCTGGCCCCGCTGGCGACGTCGTTCCAGCACCCGCTCGAGTCCGTGGTCCGGATCGAGCCGGCGACCTGGCAGCACCGCTACACCGACTACTGGGGAACGCGCGTGCACGTGTTCGAGGCCCAGCACCAGCACCGCGAGCTGGTCGTCGAGGCGACGAGCACCGTCGAGTCCAACGCCGACCTGATCCCCACCGCCGATCTCGACATCGGCTGGGACGACCTGCGTGACGACGAACTGCGCAGCGAGTACGCCGAGTACCTCGTCCAGACGTCGGCGACCCAGCCCGTCGCCGAGCTGGCCGAGCTGGCCGCGGGTCTGGCGGCGCAGAACTCGCCCAACGACACCGCCCTGGGCATCTGCACGATGATCAACGAGCAGATGACCTACGAGCCCGGGTCGACCGGCGTGACGACCGTCGGATCCGAGGCGTGGACGGCGCGGGCCGGGGTCTGCCAGGACTACGCGCACGTGGTGATCGGCGCGCTGCGTCACGTCGGTCTGCCGGCGCGCTACGTCTCGGGCTATCTGCATCCCGAACGTGACCCGCAGATCGGCGTCGCGGCCGTCGGCGAGAGCCACGCCTGGGTCGAATGGTGGCTGGGCGACTGGAACGGCCACGACCCGACCAACAACACTCACGCCGGCGAGCGGCACGTCCTGGTCGGACGCGGCCGCGACTACAGCGACGTACCCCCGATCAAGGGCATCGTCGCCGGGCCCTCGGCCGCCTCGCGGCTCAGCGTTGCGGTCGAGGTCACGCGACTGGGCTGAGGCGCGGTCGCATGAAATCCGCCCGGGTGGGTACTCCCCTCTTTGTCGCACGCAATACGCGAACGGCAACTGAGGAAGGAATCGATCATGAGCGCTTTGGACAAGGCCAAGAACGCCGTCGAGGACGCCGAAGGCAAGGCCAAGGAGGCGCTCGGCAAGGTCACGGGCGATCACAGCACCGAGGCCGAGGGCAAGACCGACCAGAGCAAGGCCGACCTCAAGAACGCCGGCGAAAAGGTCAAGGACGCGTTCAAGCACTGAGCCTGTCCGTTCGCGCCTGTGGCGGGCGTGAGTGTGAGGCCGGTCCAGTGAATCCCGTCGGGTTCACCGGGACCGGCCTCTACTCTTTGACGCGTGAGCCTGCCCGCGGATCCGCTCCCGAGCCGGAACGCCGCCGGGCCCGGCCGCTGCGGGGCACCGACACCGAGCCGCCGTTCACCGCCGACCAGCTGGGGCGGCGCGCTGCAGGTCATGCTGGTGATCGGCGCCGCGGTGTGGATCGTCCAGATCGTCAACGCCGGTGCGAACTACGGCCTGAACCGCTTCGCGCTGCGCCCGCGCACGATCGACGGGCTGGTGGGCGTCGTCATCTCGCCGTTCCTGTACTCCGAGCTACGGGCAACTGCTCGCCATCACCGGCCCGTTCGTCCTGCATCGGCTGGGCGATCCTGCTCTCGGGCTGGCGGCCGTTCGTGATCGTCAGCGTGATCGTGATCGTCGTCGGCGGGCTGGCCACCTGGCTGATCGCGCCGTCGACGCCTGATCGCCGGCGCGAGCGGCCTGGTGCTGGGCTGGGTGGGCTACCTGGTCGCCCGGGCGGTCTTCTCCCGCCGCATCCTGTGGATCGCGGTCGCCGTCCTGGTCTTCTTCTTCTTCGGTGGCCTGTTCGGCGCGCTTGCTGCCCTCGCTCGACGGCGCCGTCGGCCTGGCAGGAGCACCTGTTCGGGTTCGCTCGCCGGCGTCCTGGCCGGCTGGGTGCTGCACCCGCGCCGGGCCCGGCGCGCGAAGCCCGCCTGAGCGGACGCTCGCCGGACGAAGTGCGAGGATGGCCGATGTCGGCATTGACGGCCGCTCGTGAAGCTCACCGTCCTCGGTTGCTCGGGCAGCATGGCCGGCCCCGATTCGCCCGCGTCGGGCTATCTGGTCGAGTGCCGAGGGCTACCGGCTGCTGCTCGACCTGGGCAACGGGGCGTTCGGCGCGCTGCAGCGACACGTCGCTCCGCACGAGGTCGACGCGATCGTGCTGTCGCACCTGCACGCCGACCACTGCATCGACATGACGTCCTACATCGTGGCCCTGCGCTACGGACCGGTGCGGCCGATCCGGCGGATCCCGGTCTACGGTCCGTCGGGCACCAAGGACCGCATCGAGGCGGCGTACGACCCGCTGGCCCGCAAGCTCGGCCTGCACGAGTTGTTCGACTTCACGACGCCGCTGCCCGGCGACCCGGTCGAGCTCGGGCCGTTCCAGGTGTCCTTCGCGCCTGGTGAACCACCCCGTCCCGACCTATCGCGGTCCTGGTCGACGACGGTCATCGGCTCGTCTACTCCGGCGACACCGGCGAGAGCGACGCGCTGGTCGAGCTGGCGACGGGCGCCGACGTGCTGCTGTGCGAGGCGTCCTTCAGCGCCACCGACGAGTACGTCCCCGACCTGCACCTGACCGGACGGCAGGCCGGCGAGCACGCCGCGCGGGCCGGCGTCGGGCACGTTGATCATCACGCACGTCCAGCCGTGGAACTCGCGGGAGGAGGCGGTGGCCGAGGCGTCGGCCGTCGTTCGACGGCGAGGTCGTCGCCGCCGACACCGGACGCCGTCTTCGAGGTCTGACGCGTGCGCACGATGAGCGGCAAGGGCCGCGTCGAGGCGTTCAGCGACGGCGTGATCGCCGTCGCCATCACGCTGCTCGTGCTCGACCTGCACGTCGACGTCCGAGGGCAAGGGCAGCCTGGCCCACCAGATCGGCTCGAACGTGGCCGACCTACGCCGCCTACGTCGTGACGTTCTTCGTCATCGGCGTCATCTGGGTCAACCACCACGCGCTGTTCAGCCTGGTCGACAAGACCGACCGGCTGCTGCTGTTCTACAACCTCGTGCTGCTGCTGGCCGTCTCGTCGCATGCCGTTCGCGACCTCGGTGCTGGCCGACTATCTGCGCGTGGGCGGAGCGGACGCCCGGCTGGCCGTGATCATCTACGGCGCGGTCAACGAGCTGATGTCGATCGGGTTCGCGCTGATGCTGCACCGCATGGTCGACGGCGGACTGCTGATCGTGCCGGTCGAGCCGCGAGCCGGGACGGCGGGCGGTGCAGCGCTTCGGGCTCGGCCTGTTCGTCTACCCGGTGATCACCGCGGTCGGACTGTGGTCGCCGCAGATCATGCTCGTGCTCTACGCGTTGATCACGGCGTACTACCTGTTCGAGCAGACGCCGATCCTGGGGCGCGAGGACGCGCGTAGCGATCATGATGCCGAGGACGCGTGATAACGCAGCCTCGCCATCATGATCGTCGTAAGGACTCGGGGGAGATCTACGCGGTCCGCGTGCACTCTTGCGACCCTGCCGCCTCCGGATCCGCCCCGAAAGGTCCTCGCCCTAGATTGTGGATAACGCTCGGCAGCTGTTGATCAACTGCGTCTGGTGGCCCCTGGGCGGGCCGGAACTCGCAGTTGATCACGTCAGGTAGCTGAGCCGCACCGTCCGCTCGGCGTTGTCGATGTTGGTGTCGACCAGGCAGATCGACTGCCAGGTGCCCAGCGTCAGCCGTCCGGCCGACGACCGGCACGGTGATCGACGGCGCGATGAAGCCGGCAGCACGTGATCACGGCCGTGGCCCGGAGGAGCCGTGCCGGTGCTCCCAGCGGCCGTCGCGCGGCAGCAGCGAGTCGATCGCGGTGAGCAGGTCGTCGTCGCAGCCGGCGCCGGTCTCGATGATCGCCAGCCCGGCGGTGGCGTGCGGGACGAAGACGTTGAGCAGGCCGTCGCCGGACACGAAGTCCTCGCACTCGCGGGTCAGGTCGACCACCCGCGCCTGGCGACCCGGTCCGGACGGTGAATGTGGTCGTCTGCATGAATCCATCCTGCCAACCGCTGGGAGGATGGCCAGGTGCGCATCGCAGTGCTCGGCCCGCTTGCGGTCGTCGTGGACGGCCGCGACGTCCCGATCACCGGCGGACGGCTGCGCGCGCTGCTGACCCAGCTGGCCCTGGCCGCCCCGCACGCCGTCAGCCCGACGCGCCCTGGCCGAGCGCCTGTGGCCCGACGATCCGCCCGCCGACGTCGCCAACGCGCTGCAGTCGCTGGTGTCGCGCCTGCGGCGGGCGCTCGGCGACCCGGCGTCGATCAGCCAGTCGCCGGCCGGGCTACGCGCTGGCGGTCGACCGCGACGACGTCGACGTCCACGAGTTCACCCGGCTGGCCCGTTCGGCCCACGCCGACCTGGCCGCCGACCGTCCGGATCGCGGCGCGTGCCGCGGCCGCAGGCGGCGCTGGCCCTCTGGCGGGGCGATCCGCCCGACGAGCTGGCGGCGCAGCTGGGCGAGCTGTGCCTGCAGGTGCGCGGCGATCTGCTCGAGGCGCGGCTGCGGCTGGGCGAGGCGCCGGGCGTGGTGCGCCGAACTCGACGAGCTGGTCGCCGAGTACCCGCTGCGCGAGCGGCTACGTCGAGCTGCTGATGCGCGCGCTGGTCGCGGACGGCCGCCCGGCCGAGGCGCTGGCCGCCTTCGAGCGACTGCGCCAGACGCTGGCCGACGAGCTCGGCACCGACCCGTCGGCGGCCCTGCAGGAGCTGCATCTGGCCGTGCTGCGCGGTGAGGTCGCGCCCGCCAAGCCGGCGCCGGTCGGCCGCGACACGCTGCCGGCGGCGTTGACCAGCTTCGTCGGCCGCGAGGACCAGCAGAAGCGCATCGCCGAGCTGCTGACGTCCTCGCGGTTGATCACGCTGGTCGGTCCGGGCGGGGCCGGCAAGACCCGGCTGGCGATCGAGTCCGGCCGCACCCTGCGCGAGACCGGCCCGGCCCGCGACGGCATCTGGCTGGCCGAGCTGGCACCGGTGGTCAACCCCGACGACGTCGCCCAGGCGATCTACGACGGCATCGGCGTGCGCGAGGCCGCGCTGCTCGAACGGGCCGGCCAGAGCGCCCGGGACGTGATCGACCGCCTCGTCGAGGTGCTCAGCGACCGGTCGGCCGTCCTGATCGTCGACAACTGCGAGCACGTCCTCGAGGCGGCCGCCCAGGTCACCACGACCCTGCTGGCCCGCTGCCCACGGCTGCGGGTGATCACCACCAGCCGCGAGCCGCTGGGCGTCGTCGGCGAGACGTTGGTGCCGGTGCCGCCGCTGGAGCAGCCCGCCGAGGACTCGCTCGACCCGGCCGACTACCCGGCCATGCGGCTGTTCGCCGACCGCGCGGCGGCGGTGGCGCCGGACTTCGCGCTGACGCCGGACGTCGCTGGCTCCGGTGGCCGAGATCGTCCGCCGGCTGGACGGGCTGCCGCTGGCGATCGAGCTGGCCGCGGCCCGGATGCGGTCGATGCCGGTGGAGCAGATCGCGGCCCGGCTCTCGGACCGGTTCCGGCTGCTGGCCGGCGGCAACCGCGCGGCCGTCGCCCGGCACCGCACGCTGCGGGCGGTCGTCGAGTGGAGCTGGGAGCTGCTCGAGCCCGCGGAGCGCGACGCTGGTCGAGCGGCTGGCGGTCTTCAGCGGCGGCATCTCCGTCGACGCGGCGGCGGCCGTGTACGGCGGCGACGACGTCGAAGGCCGGCTGACGTCCCTGGTCGAGAAGTCCTTGCTGCAGCTGCTCGGCCGCGCGCGGCGAGCCGCGCTACCGGATGCTCGAGACGATCCGCGAGTACGGCCTCGATCAGCTGGCTGCGCGGGGCGAGGTCGCCGAGGTTCGGACGGCCCACGCCGCCTACTTCGCGCGACCTCGTCGCCACCGCCGAGCCGCTGATCCGCACGCGGTGATCAGCTGCCGTGGATGGCCCGGCTCGAGATCGAGCAGCCCGACATCCTCGGCGCGGTCAAGTTCCTCGCCGACAGCGGCGAGGCCCAGGCCGCGCTCGAGATCGTCGTCGGCCTGGCCTGGTACTGGATGATCCTCGGCCGGCACAACGAGGTCGCGACCTGGACCAAGCTCGCCCTCGACGCGCGGGCGAGCGGACCGAGGACATCAGCCTGCTGGCCGAGGCCTTCAACGCGATCAACGCGGCCGCCTGGGAGTCCGAGCAGGAGCCGCAGACGTTCTCGGACGCGGACGCCGCGACACGGGCTCGAGTCGCTGCGCGATCGGCTGGCCGCGGTCGGTCCCGGTCGGCATCCGATGCTGGTGATGCTGCGACCGATCCTGGCCATGTTCGTCAGCTTCACCTCCGACGAGCAGCATCGACAAGAGCGGCTTCGACGAAGCCATTGCCTCGCCCGATCCGTGGGTCGCCGCCGCCGATCCGCAGCTTCCGGGCCGCGTTCGCCGAGAACGAGGGCGACGTCGAGGGCATGCGCGAGGACGCGACGATCGCGCTGGCCGAGTTCCGCCGGCTGGGGGAGCGGTGGGGGCAGGCGAACACGTTGCAGGTGCTGGCTCAGGTCGACCTGATGGACGGGCCAGCTGGCCGAGGCCGAGGCCGCGTTCGGCGAGGCGCTGCGACTCACGACCGAGCTCGGTTCGACCGAGGACCAGGTGTTCCTGCGGATCCGGCTGGTCGACGTCCTACATGCGCCAGGGGCGCGAGGGCGAGGCCCGCGCCCAGATGCGGTTGATCGACGAGCGAGGTCCAGGAGCGTCCGGCCGCGTCGTTCGAGTCGATGTTCATCGGCATCCTGCAGGCCGACATCGCCCTGACCGACGGCCGGCTCGACGAGGCTCGCCGGCTGCAGCGCGAGTGCCTCGACCGCATCGAGCACATGCCCGATGTCGCGCCCCGTCGAGGCCACGGCGTGGCGATCTCGCTGGCCGTCGCGGGCAAGATCGACTTGGCGCTGGGCAAGGTGGACGACGCGCGTGACCACCTGCGCGATGCCTACCGCGCACGGGGTCGGGACGCAGGACATGCCGATCCTGGCGACCGTCGGCGCCTGCGTCGCCCGCCTGGCGGCCGAGGTCGGGCGGGCCGCAGACGCGGCCGAGATCCTGGGCGCGTCGGCCCAGCTGCGCGGCTCGGACGATGCCACCAACCCCAACATCGCGCCGCTCGTCGAACGGCTGCAGGCTGAGGGGCCGGACTTCGTCAGCCGACGTACGCGACGGGCCGGGCCCTGCGCGCGATCGAGGCGATCGCGCGGCTGGACCCGGCCCTACTCGACTGACGCTCATGTCGAGGCGTCGTCATGACGACGCACTGACATGAGCGTCGACGGGCTCAGGCTCGCTTGTTGTAGCCGCGCAGCGCCAGCGGGACGAAGACGATCAGCAGGCCGGCCATCCAGCCCAGCGTCCAGAGCAGGTCGGACTGCAGGGGCGTGCCGAGCATCAACCCGCGCACGGCGCCGGCGAGGTGCGAGATCGGATTGACCTTCACGAACGCCTGCAACCAGCCCGGCATCGTGTTGGTCGGCGCGAACGTGCTGCTGCCGAACGAGAGCGGCAAGATCAACAGGAACATGATGCCCTGCACCGACCCGGACGTCCGGGCGATCATGCCGACCCAGACCGAGATCCAGCAGAAGCACAGCGCGAAGCCGATCGCGAGAGCGAGGGCGGCGACCGTGCGCACCGGGTCGGTCTCGATCGCGGAAGCCCAGGACGTAGCCGAAGCCGAGCATGACGACGCACAGGATCAGGTAGCGGGCGAAGTCGGCCAGCACGGCGCCGACCAGTGGCGCCGACCGGGCGATCGGCAGTGAGCGGAACCGGTCGAAGACGCCCTTCTCGATGTCGGCGTTGAGGTTCTGGCCGAGCGCCACGCTGCCCATCGCGATCGTCTGTCCGAGCAGGCCGGGCAGCAGGAACTGCAGGTAGTGGTGCTGCGAGCCGCCGGCGATGGCGCCGCCGAACACGTAGGTGAACAGCAGCAGGAAGATGATCGGCTGGACGGTGACGTCGATCAACTGCTCCGGCGTGCGCGTCGTCTTGATCAAGTTCCGCTTGGCCAGCGCGAGGACGTGGCGCAGGTTGCGGTTGGGGATGCGGTGGGTGTCGTCGGGCTCGATCGTCGGCCGGACGCTCGAGGGCGGTGGTCATGCGGCTGACTCCTCGTTACGGTCTCGGGTGCCGGTCAGGGTGAAGAACACCTCGTCCAGGCTGGGCAGGTGCAGCGACAGCTCGGTGATGCCGATGCCGGCCCACGCGAACTCGCGGACGGCGTCGGTCATCGCCTGGTCGCCGCTGACGGGGGCGCTGATGACCCCGCGGGCCAGGTGCTCGGGCGCCGACCCGGCGATGCGCCCCAGGATCAACGCGGCCTCGCCGACCCGCGCGGCGTCGCTCGGGCGGACGGTCAGGGTCTGCCCGCCGACGACGCGCTTGAGGCCGTCGGGGGTGTCGTGCGCGATGACCCGGCCGTGGTCGATCACGGTGATCTCGTCGGCCAGGGCGTCGGCCTCGTCCAGGTACTGGGTGGTGAGCAGTACCGTCGATCCGTCGGTGACGAGGTTGCGGACGACGTCCCACATGTCCTCGCGCTTGGCCGGGTCGAGTCCGGTGGTGGGCTCGTCGAGGAAGATCACCGACGGCCGACCGACCAGCGACGCGGCGAGGTCGAGTCGCCGTCGCATACCGCCGGAGTAGGTCTTGGCCGGGCGGTCGGCGGCATCGTCGAGGTCGAACCAGGTCAGCAGCTCCTTGGCCCGGGCGCGGGCGCCGCGAGTCGTCAGGTCGAGCAGCTGGCCGATCAGGACGAGGTTCTGGGTGCCGGTCAGGTCTTCGTCGACCGAGGCGTACTGCCCGGTGAGGCCGATCGTCTGGCGCACCTTGTGGGCGTCGCGGGCGACGTCGAAGCCGCCCACCCGCGCTGTGCCGGAGTCGGCCTTGAGCAGGGTGGCGAGGATGCGGACCGCGGTGGTCTTGCCGGCGCCGTTGGGACCGAGGACCCCCAGCACGGTGCCCTCGGGGACGGTCAGGTCGATGCCGTCCAGCGCGAGAGTGGATCCGAAGCGTTTGGTGAGGCCTTCAGCCTCGATTGCGTTCGTCATGGTCACACAGTGACCGGTGCCGCTGACACGGCGCGCACATGCCGCTGGCATCCCCTGTCAGGCGGCTGCCATAGGCTCGGGGCATGTCTCGTCCTGACGGTCGCGCCGCCGACCAACTCCGCCCCATCACGATCACCCGCGACTGGCAGAAGTATGCCGAGGGCTCCGCGCTCGTCCAGTTCGGCGAGACGAAGGTGCTCTGCGCGGCGTCGGTCCAGACCGGCGTCCCGCGCTGGCGCAAGGGCAGCGGCCTGGGCTGGGTGACGGCCGAGTACTCGATGCTCCCGCGGGCCACTCTCACCCGCAACGACCGGGAGTCGGTCAAGGGCAAGATCGGCGGTCGTACGCACGAGATCTCGCGGCTGATCGGCCGCTCGCTGCGCGCGGCGATCGATCTGGCCGCCCTCGGCGAGAACTCGATCTCGATCGACTGTGACGTGTTGCAGGCCGACGGTGGCACCCGCACGGCGGCCATCACCGGGGCCTACGTGGCCCTCGTCGACGCCATCGCGTGGCTCGATGGCAAGGGGGCGCTGGCCAAGAAGAACCCGCTGATCAACTCGATCTCGGCGGTGTCGGTCGGCGTCATCGACGGCGAGCCACGCCTGGACCTGATGTACCTCGAGGACGTCAGCGCCGAGACCGACATGAACGTCGTCGTCACCGGCGCGGGCGAGTTCGTCGAGGTGCAGGGAACGGCCGAGGGTGTGCCGTTCCGTCGCGACGAACTCGACGCGCTGCTCGACCTGGCCGTTGGTGGCTGCGCTTCGCTGGCCGAGATCCAGGCCGCCGCGCTCGCTTCATGAAACTGCTCCTCGCGTCGCGTAACGCCAAGAAACTCGCGGAACTGCGGCGGATTCTGTCGCCGCTGGTCGATGTCACGGTCGTCGGGCTGGACGACGTTCCGCCCTATGACGAGGTGCCCGAGTCCGGTGCGACCTTCGCCGACAACGCCCTGATCAAGGCCCGCGAGGGCTTTGCCCACACCGGGCTGCCGACCGTGGCCGACGACTCCGGGCTGACGGTCGACGCGCTCAACGGCATGCCGGGGGTGCTGTCGGCGCGCTGGTCGGGCCGACACGGCGACGACCGGGCCAACCTGGAACTGGTGCTCGCCCAGCTGGCCGACGTCCCCGACTCGCGGCTCGGTGCGGCGTTCGTCTGCTCGGCGGCGCTGGTCTGGGACGGCGGCGAGCTGGTGGTCGACGGCGAGATGACCGGGCACCTGATCCGCACGCCGCGGGGGGATGGCGGCTTCGGCTACGACCCGATCTTCGTCGCGTCCGGAGACACGCGGACGTCGGCGGAGCTGACTCCCGAGGAGAAGGACGCGATCAGTCACCGGGGCAAGGCGATGCGCGCGCTGGCTCCGCGGATCGCCGCCGTCCTCGGTTGAGGCTGGCGCGTTCTCTGAGTTCACGAGCGGCACCGACGAGGTCATCTGCTCGCGGTTTGGTTGCCGCCCCCGGGCTGCGGCTCGCTTGTCGCGCTTTGCTCAAGATCAAGAGAATTCCGTGTTATATATGGCAATTCGCTTGACACCACTTGTCCAGTTCGCCTAGAATCGAACACGTGTTCGACGAATCGTTCCTGGCCTGTCTCGACCGGCTCGACGCCGTGCTCGACGAACTGAGGACGCACGAACTCAGCGTCCTCGACCCCTCCGTGCTCTCGTTGGCGTTCCAGCGGCTGGAGACGCACTCGCGCCGCCGTGACTCCTTCGAGCACGCGCTGGTGGCCGAGATCGACAACCGCGCGATCCCGACCGAGGCCGGCTGCCGCTCGACCCAGGCCTATCTGCAGGCGTTGTCGAACATCGCTGCGGCCGATGCGAAGCAGCGCGTGGAATGCGCGCAGAACCTCGTCCCCGGACGGACGTTGACCGGCGAGAGCGTGCCGGCGATCTTCCCCGCGATCGCTCAGGCCGAGGCCGACGGTCTGCTGTCGCGAGCGCACGTCCGGGTGATCACCTCCACGATCGACCGACTGCCCCCTGCCGTCGCGGCCGAGTACGACCGCGCGATCGAGGCGGTGCTGGTCGAGCAGGCACCCAAGTTCGACCCGCATCAGCTTGCTCGCTACGCGCGCCGGCTCGCTGTTCACCTTCGACCAGGACGGTGTCCTGGCCGATGAGGCCTACCGCGAACGCACTCGTCAGCTCACTGTGGCCCAGCGTCCTGACGGATCCGCGTTCGGCGACTTCGACCTCACCGCCCCGTGCGCCGAAGCTCTGCTCACGATGCTCGACTCCCTGGCCGCACCGCGCCCAGAGACCGACGGCGTCAAGGACGCCCGCTCCACCGGCCAGCGCAACCACGACGCGCTACTCGACGGCCTCAACCGGCTTCTGGTCGACGGCGGGCTGCCGAGCACCAACGGCGTGTCGGCCACGATCTTGCTGACGGTGACCGAAGAACAACTACGCGAGCGCGCCGCCGAGGCCGAGGCCGACGCGGACGCGGACGGCGATCACGATCACGAGGCCCACCGCCCGGACGCGCGGCTGGTCCGCACCGGGCACGGCGCGCTGATCAGCCTCGCGATGGCGCTCAAGATCGCCACCGACGCCAACGTCATCCCGATCATCTTCACAGGCGCCCAAGAAATCGCCGCCTACGGCCACACCCACCGCATCGCCAGCCAGAACCAGCGACTCGCCCTCATTGCCAGGGACAAGGGCTGCTCGTTCCCCGGCTGCACCATCCCGCCCGCCTGGTGTCAGACCCACCACGTGAACGAGTTCCGCTTCACTCGACGAACCGGCGTCGACGATCTCGCGTTGTTGTGCGGCTATCACCACCGCATCTTCGAGAAACTCGGCTGGACCTGCGACATGATCAAAGGCTTCCCCCACTGGACACCACCACCCTGGATCGACCCCAACCAAGTCCCCGACGCAACACCGCCCACATCTGACGATCCTCAGCTGCGAGGGCGACACCAAAGTCAACCGGATCCGTCGAGTTCCGGGTGCTTCGCCGCGGCCGCGCGTCCTGCATGATCAACTGCCGGTTATGGCCCCTCTGGGGGCCGAAAGTCGCAGACGATCATGTCGACGCCACGCCACGCCGACGCCACGCCACGCCACGCCACGCCACAGTGCCAGCAGCGCCTTCACGATGGCGCGGTTGATCGGATTGTTGGTCTCTATGATCCGACGTGCTTTGGCACCCTGTAGCGATGACAGACGCTCGTGACCCGCATTCGATGTACCACGCCTCGCAACGCAATCCGAAAGGACCAGGCCAGGGTGATGTGCCCGCGCTATTACGTCGGGTCGCTGACATGGTCGAGGCGCTGGGCGAGGTCGAGGTGTACGACATCACTTTCACCTCGATCGCGACCGTTGATGAGAACGACATTGCGATGACCGTCTATTACGACCGTCAAAACTCACCGCCCACGATGACGATCGCTCGCTCCGAATAGGCCTAAGACACCTGAGTCACATCCGGAAATGCCGCGGGGAGCGCGCGTCTTTATTGGTCCGTTGCAAGAGCCCGCGGATGGCGCTCAAGCGGGATCTCGGCGTGACGCATCTAGGCTGCGAAACATGACCGAAGCTGACGACTCAGACAGCGCACCGCGCGATGTTCGCGCCTTGGTCCGCTTCGACTTGTTCCTGTTCACCGCCGTCGCGACCGTCCTGGTCATCCGCAGCGCGCTGGCGGTCACCGGCTACCCGCAGGTCGGCAGCGGCGGGCTGCACATCGCGCACGTGCTGTGGGGCGGTCTGCTCATGGCGATCGCGATCGTGCTGGTCGAGATCCTGCCCGGTTCGAAGGTCCGCGCGCGGGCGGCGTTCATCGGCGGCATCGGCTTCGGCCTGTTCATCGACGAGGTCGGCAAGTTCGTCACCAAGGACGTCAACTACTTCTTCAAGCCGGCGATCGCGATCATCTACTCGGTGTTCATCGCGTTCTACATCGTGGTGCGCGAGTTCGTGGCCCGCCGCCAGCTGACCGACCGGCGCCGGGTGGCGCTGGTGGCCGGCGCGGTCGCCGATCTCGCGCTCGGGCAGCTCAGCCGGGTCGATCGCGATCGTGTCGTTGCGACTGCTGGACGGCGTCGACGACCAGGCGCTGGCCGACCCGCTGCGGCAGGCCCTGAACGCCGAGCTGCCCAAGAACCGCTCGGCCGACGCCTGGATCACCGCCCACCTCGACCGGCTCGAACTCAGCCTGCAGAAGCGGCTGACCAAGTCGGTGTCCAAGCGCTTGTTGCTGGTCGCGTGCGCGATCATGGCGGCCGACGTCGTGCTGAGCGCGATCATCGCGATCGAACGGCCGGGCAAGGCGAGCACGCGCGAAACCCTGCTCGACACGGGACTGCCGGGCGTGGTGAGCGCGGTCTTGATCGTGTTCGCCGTCGTGCTACCTGCTGCGCGGTCACCTGCAGAAGGGCATGAACGTCCTCGAGTGGGCGATCGCCGTGCAGCTGCTGCTGACCCAGGTCGTCGTGTTCAACCGCGAGCAGTGGTCGGGGCTGGCCGGCTTCGGGGCGTCGCTGCTCGCCCTGTGGACACTGCTGATCGTCCGGCGCGCGGCGGCCGCCACCCGCTCCGATCCGACCACCTAGGCTTGCCGGGTGCGAATTACCGGTCTGGGACATGCAAGCGCGCTGATCGAGACGACGGGCGGAACGATCCTGACCGACCCCTGGGTCAACCCGGCGTACTTCGGCTCGTGGTTCCCGTTCCCCGACAACTCGCAGCTCGACTGGGACGCGATCGGCCAGGCCGACTACCTGTTCGTCAGCCATCTGCACCACGACCACTTCGACCCGGAGAACCTGCGCAAGCACATCAGCAAGAAGACGACCGTGCTGCTGCCGGACTTCCCGACGTCCGAGCTCGAGGACGCCCTGCGCGAGATCGGCTTCACCTCGTTCGTGAAGCCGGAATCGGGGGAGGTGACGCAGCTCGACGGCCTCGAGATCATGATCCAGTCGCTGACGTCGCCCACGGACGGTCCGATCGGCGACTCGTCGCTGTGGGTGCGCGACGCGACGGCAACGCTGCTCAACCAGAACGACGCCCGTCCGTCCGAGCTGTCCGCGTTTCGCGAGCTCGGCCCGGTCGACGCCTATCTCATCCAGTTCTCGGGCGCGATCTGGTTCCCGATGGTCTACGAGCTGCCCAAGCGCGCCAAGCAGGCGCTGGGCCTGACCAAGCGCGAGCGGCAGTTCGACCGGACGCTGCGCTACATCGAGGAGCTCGACGCGAAGTTCGTCTTCCCCACCGCCGGCCCGCCGTGCTTCCTCGACGACGAGCTGTGGGGCTTCAACGACATCTACGGCGACGAGTCGAACATCTTCCCCGACCAGCAGGTGTACCTGGACTGGTTGCGCACCAAGGGTCATGACGAGGGACGGTTGCTGCTGCCGGGGTCGCTGGCCGATCTCGGGCGCGCGGACTGCCCGGTGATCCATCCGCTGCCCGAGGACGAGATCGAGCGGATCTTCACCCGCAAGGAGGAGTACCTTCGCGAGCTCCAGGCGCGCCGGATGCCTGAGGTGCAGGCTTTGAAGGCGACCTGGGCTCATCCCGAGATCGACGTGCTCGGTGAGCTCCAGCGCTGGTTCACTCCGCTGCTGCAGGAGTCCACCCACCTGGCCGCGGGGATCGGTGGCGGCGTGCGGTTCACCGCCGAGGACGCCGAGCGGGGTGACGTGGACTTCATCGTCGACTTCGTGGCTCGCGAGGTGCGGCCCTACGTCGATGAGAAGGTGCGCTACCGGTTCCGGACCCGACGCGCCTATCTCGAACAGCTGGTGTTCGAGCACGAGATCGACTGGGTCAACTCGCTGTTCCTGTCGTGCCGCTTCTCCGCCCAGCGGATCGGTCCGTACAACGAGTTCGTCTACGTCTTCTTCAAGTGCCTGTCCGAAGAGCGGTTGCAGTACGCCGAGGGCTGGTTCGCCGAGCAGAACGAGGTCGAGGCAGCCGAGACGATCACCCTCGACGGCTGGGACGTCCAGCGTCGGTGCCCGCACCTGAAAGCTGATCTGTCGAGGTTCGGGGCTATCGAGGACGACGTCCTCACCTGTCAGATGCACGGCTGGAAGTGGCGGCTCACCGACGGCAAGTGCCTGACCAGCGTCGGGCACGACATCCGTTCCGCGCCGGCGGGCCTGCCCGTACCCGGTGAGCCGATCCCACCGGTGGAGCACCACGACCACCACGGCCAGCACGATTCCGAGTCGATCCTCGACTGAGCGGGCCTGGGGTCGTCCGCGAATTCCGAGCCGAATTCGTGATTTGCCGCCATCCAGGGCATCTGAGCCGTATCGTTTGTCGGTCGGCCGGCGGTCATCGACCAATAACTAAGGAAGGATGTTCATCCTGATGGCGAAGGAAATCATCACCCGGCTCCTCGACGACCTGGACGGCTCACCGGCTACCAGGACGGTCGCGTTCGCGTGGGACGGAACGGCGTACGAGATCGATCTGAACGACGACAACTTCCAGAACTTCAGTGTCGCGATCGGTCCCTATGTCGCGGCCGCACGCACAGTGGCGACGCCGGAGCGCGGTCGCGGCTCGCGGGCGTCCTCGACCGACAGGCGCCGCCTCGACGCGATACGCGCCTGGGCCAAGTCAGCCGGGCTGTCCGTCGCCGATCGCGGTCGCATTCGGGCGTCCATCATTGCGGCCTATGACGATGCCCAGGCGGCTCTCGCCATGACCGGTGCGGCACCGCGGATGCCTCCCAGCACGAAGAAGCCGCCGACGAAGAAGAGCGGTACCCCGAGTAAGGCCGCGGCCGAGCGCCGGCGCATCCGGGAGGCCGTCGTCGACGCGTATGACGATGCCCAGGCGGCTCTCGCCAAGACCGGTGCCGCGCCGCGGATGCCCCCGCGGCCACGGAAGGCGCCGACCAAGAGCAGCTGAGTCGTCTCGGCCGGACCGTGGACGGGGCGGTGGCGAACGACCGGACGTCTCGCGCTAGAACTCGTCGCGGCCCCGGCGGCGTAGCGGGCGAGTCTCGGGTTGATCGCGTTCCTTCGAACATCTGGTACAGGCGCGGTACCCGCGACGTTCGAGCCAACCCGATTCCGGGTTCGGGTCGGGGAAGTCGACGAAGTTGTGCAACCCGATCCGGCACAACGCTCGGCGCCAGCCCCGGCGGATTCTCCCCACGTGGGGCCGGAGGGATTCGAACCCTCACTGGACGGCACCTAAAGCCGTTGCCTCTGCCGTTGGGCTACGGCCCCGCGCGGGCAAGCCTATCGATGCGGTCAGCCGGCGACCCAGCGACGCTAGACGGAGAGGTCGCGGCGCAGCTTGGCCACGTGGCCGGTGGCGCGGACGTTGTACTGCGCCTCGGCGATCTTGCCGGCCTCGTCGACGACGAACGTCGAGCGGATCACGCCCTGCACCTTCTTGCCGTACATCATCTTCTCGCCGTACGCGCCCCACGCCTCGAGCACCGAGCGCGACGGGTCGCCGAGCAGCGGGAAGGTCAACCCCTGCGCGTCCCGAAACGCCGCCAGCTTGGCCTGCTTGTCGGGCGAGATGCCGATGACGTCGAAACCGGCGTCGTTCAGCGAGGCAAGGTTGTCGCGGAAATCGCAGGCCTCTTTGGTGCAGCCCGGAGTGGACGCGGCCGGATAGAAGTACACGACGACCTTGCGTCCGCGGTAGTCCGACAGCGAGACGTCCTTGCCATCGGCGTCGGGCAGGGTGAACTCAGGAGCGGTGTCGCCCACGGTCAGTCGGGTCATGCCAGCGAGCGTACCGACGCGGCCACCCGGCTAAGGTGGCTGGCAACAGCAGGGAAGGGAGCGGGCGTGCCCGAGCGGTCACCGGAAGAGGTCCAGCGCGAGATCGAGCAGGCGCGCGACGCGCTGGCCGAGGCGGTCGATCAGCTGACGTACCGCACCAACCCCAAGCGTCTCGCCGACGAGACCAAGCAGACGCTGATCGCCAAGGCCCAGTCACCCGCAGGCAAGGCGGTGATCGCCGGCGTCGGCGTGCTGTTCGTCCTTGTGGTCGTTCGCGGGATCCGCGGCAAGAAGAAGGACAAGGACTAGCCGAACCGCACCGAGTCGCCGGGGCGCAGTTGCCCCGCCCGGTCGAGGTCGGCCTCGCGAACCACCGCGATCACCGGGTAGCCGCCGGTCACCGGGGCGTCGGGACCGAGCAGGATCGGCCGGCCATCTGGAGGCACCTGCAGCGCACCGGGCAGCGTCGGTTCGCTGGGGAGTTCTCCTGTCCGCAGCCGGGGCAGCGGCGGCCCGTCGAGCCGCACGCCGACCCGGTCGGAGTCGGGGCGCACCGTCCACTCGGTCGAGCGCAGCCGATCGATGGCGGCGGGTGCGAACCAGTCCTCGCGCGGTCCGGGGACTACCCGCAGCGGCGAGCCCGGTTCCGGACGGACGGCGCTCGCCCCGTCGACGTCGGTGACCGGCAGCGGGCCGATCGTCAGCCGGTCGCCCGCGGTGAGCCGCGCCGGACCGATACCGCTGAGCGAATCCGTGCTGCGCGAGCCCAGTGCGAGCGGCCCGGCGAGGCCGCCGCGGATCGCCAGATACGCCCGTACGCCGTCGATCGCCGGACCGACCGAGATCGTCACACCGGCCGGCAACGACCGCGCGCGTCCCCAGTCGAGATCACCGGCGCACAGGGCTCCCGTCAGGGCGACGGTGGCCGCGGCGAGCAGCCGGAAGGTCAACCCGCCGCCGAGCAGCTCCAGACCGGCGTCGGCATCGGAGTTGCCCACCAGCCGGTTGGCCAATCGCAGGGCGGCGCGGTCGAACGCGCCGCTTCGGCCGACGCCGAGGTGCGCGTAGCCGGGCCGCCCGAGATCCTGCACGGTGGCCAGCGGGCCGGTCGCGACGATCTCGATCATGACGGCACGAACCTGACCCGCGCGCCGGGCACGAGTAGCGCGGGCGGGTCGCGGTCGAGATTCCAGAGCTCGGCGTCGGTGTGGCCGAGCAGCCGCCAGCCACCGGGCGAGGATCGCGGGTAGACGCCCGTGAACTCACCCGCCACGCCCACCGCCCCGGCCGGCACCGACGTGCGGGGCGAGTCCAGACGCGGCTGGCGCAGTACGGCATCGAGCCCGCGCAGGTAGGCGAAGCCGGGAGCGAAGCCGCAGAAGGCCACCGTGTAGACCACCGCGCAGTGCCGCTCGATCACCGCGGGAACCGGCAGCCCGGCCGTTGTCGCGACCAGGCCCAGATCCGCGCCGTCGTAGACGACGGGCAGCTCGACGATCTCGCCGGCGGCCTCGGCTGCGTGCACAGGGGTCAGCGCCCTCAGCCGATCAAGATCGAAGCGGGCGGCGTCGAAGCGGATCAACAGCGTCTCGGCCGCGGGGACGATCTCGTCGACGCCGTCCAGGCGCTCGGCCGCGGCAGCCAGTCCGAGCACGTCGTCGGTCTCGATCAGCACCGCGCGGTCGCCGTACGGACGGATGATCATTCGACGAACGGCCGCAACGGCCCATCGCCGAGCGCGGCCCGGACTGCCGCCGCCATGGCCACGGCGCCCGGGGTGTCGCCGTGCAGGCACAGCGACTGGGCGTCCACCTCGATCGGCCCGTCTGCGGTCAGGACGCGTCCGTCGCGCACGATCGACACCGCCTGCGCGACCACCTCGTCGGGGTCGGTCAGCACCGCGCCGGGCTGCGATCGATCGACGAGCCGTCCGCTCGGTGTGTAGCGGCGATCGGCGAATGCCTCGTGAAAATAGGGGATTCCGGCGTCGAGGGCTACTCGTTCCAGTCGGGACGACGGCAGGCCGAGCAACGGCAGGGCCGGGTCGTAGGCGACAACCGCATCGACGACGGCCCGAGCCTGGCCATCGTCGTCCATTGCGGTGTTGTAGAGCGCGCCGTGCGGCTTGACGTAGCGCACCCGCGTTCCGGCCGCCCGGGCGAACGCGTCGAGCGCGCCGAGTTGATACAGCACATCGGCGCTCAGCTCGCCCGGCGGCGACGTCGATGCGACGGCGACCGAAACCAGCCAGGTCGCGATAGCCGACTTGCGCGCCGATCGCCACGCCCTTCGCGGCCGCCCGGGCACAGACGCGCCGCATGGTGACCGGGTCGCCGGCGTGGAAGCCGCAGGCGACGTTGGCGCTCGTGACGATGTCGAGCAGCGCGTCGTCGTCACCGAGCCGCCAGACACCGAAGCCCTCACCCAGGTCGGCGTTGAGATCCACTCGTAGATGATGACCTATCGGCGGGTCAGGACGACCGTGCCGCCGCGGCCCGGAGTCAGCGTCACGTTGCGCCGGGCGGGTGGCTCGGGCGCCGGACGATCGGCGACCAGGTCGAAGCGGCTCAGCGCCTCGCGCAGGATCGTGCTGGCCTCGAGTTGCGCGAACGACGCCCCGAGGCAGCGCCGAGCGCCACCGCCGAACGGGATCCAGGTGTTGGGCAGCAGGGGAGTGCCGAGGAAGCGCGCCGCGTCGAACTGCTCAGGGGCGTCCCACACGTTGGCGTCGGCCTGGACGAGCGCGATACCGGGATTGACGTTGGTCCCGGCGTCGATGGTGAAGCCGCCGATCTCCACCGGCGCCTGCAATTGGCGAGCGACCGCCGCGATCACCGGCCGCCGTCGGAGCGTCTCTTTGGTGACCGCCTCGAGGTAGTCGAGGTCGGCGGCATCGGCGGCCTGCTGGGCGGCGTCGAGCTGGACCCGATTGCGACCGAGCTCGTGGAAGGCCCACGACAGCGCCGTCGCGGTCGTCTCGTGCCCGGCGAGCAGCAGCGTGACGAGGTTGTCGCGAAGTTCGGCGTCGGTGAGCGAGCGGTCGGCGTCGACGCTCAGCAGCCGGCTGAGGACGTCCGAGCGCTGCTCCAGATCGGTCTGCCGGCGACGATCGGCGATCTCTTCGTACAGCAGGCGGTCGAGGTCGGCCTGGTTCTGGAGAAATCCGCGCCAGGGCGGCAGGGACCGCAGCCGCGGGTACAGCGAGCCGAGCATGATCACGAAGTTGCCGCCGACCACTCGCTCGACGAGCGGCCGCAGCCGGGCCAGCCGCCGCTCGTCGGTCACGCCGAAGACGACCTGCAGGATGATCTCGAGCGTCAGCTTCGTCGTCCGGTCGTGCGTACGGAAGGCGACGCCGGTGGGCCAGGTCTCGACCTCGTCGGCCGCCAGCTTCGCGATCAGCTCGCCGTAACCGCGTAGCGCCGCGCCGTTGAAGGCCGGCATCAGCAGCTGGCGTATTCGAAGGTGGTCCTCGCCGTCGAGCAGCAGCACCGAGTGATCGCCCATGACGGGACGCAGGATCTCGTTGCCCTTACCGGCATGGAACACGGACGCCGATCCGCCGAAGATCTCTTTGATCAGATCGGGGCGAGCCACGATCACCAGCTGGCGGCCCTTCGGAGCTATCTTGATCATAAAGACATCGCCGTGTTGCCGGCGAAGGGCGGGCAGCCAGCGGGATCCCCAACGGGCGAAGAGCAGGGTCTGCACGGGGTAGGGGAGTCGCGATCCCGGAGGAGCCGTCATGATCGCCGGGCCAGCCGAACCGTGCCTCCCCGTTCGGGCGTCAGGGTGATGTTGCGGGCCTTGGGCTGCTCAGGCGTGCCGGCCGCGGCGACATCGAAACGGCGCAGGACGTCACCGACGACCACGGTCGCCTCCATCAGCGAGAACGCAGCACCGAGGCAGCGCCGCACCCCGCCCCCGAAGGGCAGCCAGGTGTTGGCCGCCGGCTGACCGTCGACGAAACGACGAGGGTCGAAGCGCTCGGGGGCGTCGAAGTTGTTCGCGTCCTCCTGGACGAGTTGAATTCCCGGCATGATGACCGCACCGACGGGGACGGAGAATCCACCTATTTCATAGGGCTCTTTCTTCACCGTACGAGCGACCTCGGAGATCACCGGGTGCAGGCGCATCGCCTCCTTGACGACCGCTTCGAGGTACTCGTCGTCGTGCTGGTCCGCGGCCTGCTGAGCCCGGGTCATGACGTCGGGGTGCTGGGCCAGCTCGGCGAACGTCCAGGCGAGCGCGGTGGCGGTCGTCTCGTGGCCGGCGAGCAGCAGGGTCACCAGGTTGTCACGCAACTCGGCGTCGGTCAGCCCCGCGTCGCCCGGAACGCTCAGCAGTCGCGACAAGACGTCGGTGCGCGTGGTCAGGTCGGGCACCCGCCGCCGGTCGGCGATCTCGGCGTACAGCACCCGGTCGAACTCCTGCTGCAAGTGCCGGTACTGCCGCCACGGCGGCACCTTCTGCAGGTGTCGGTAGGAGTAGCCGATCATGACCAGAACGTTCGCGTCGACGACCTGTTCGACCACCGGGCGCAGCTCGGCCAGGCGCTGCTCGTCGGTGACCCCGAAGACGACCTGCAAGATGATGTCGAGGGTCAAGGCGGTCGTGCGGCTGTGCGTGCGGAACGGCCGGCCGGTGGGCCAGTCGTCCACCTCGGCCCGGCTCAGCTTCTCGATCATCTGGCGGTACCCCCGTAGCGGTGCGCCGTGGAAGGCGGGCATCAACTGTCGGCGTACCCGCTGGTGGTCGCCTTCGTCGAGCAACAGCACGGAGTGCAGGCCCATCATCGGGGCGAGGATCGCGTTGCCCTCGCCGGCGTGCAGGCGATCGGACGAAGCGGCGAACACCTGCTTGATCAGGTCCGGACGGGCGATCATCACGAGGCGTCGGCGGTGCGGAGGCATCCGGATCAGGAAGACGTCACCGTAGCGGCGGCGCAGCACCGGAACCCAGCGCGCGCGGTGCTTGCCGAACAGGACGGCCTGGAGCCAGACGGGCAGCCGCGGCCCCGGTGGTTCGGCGGGCGGGGCGCTGTCGGCCGGCCCCGCGGCGGTGTGCGGCCCGTCGGTCAGGGTGCTCACGGGTTGCTCCCTTCCTCGTCCCCCGATTTATACGCCCGTATATATGCGCCGTCCATCCGGGCGCAGCCTTAGGATCTCGTCATGCTGCTCGCGATCGCCACGTTCACGCTGGCGGCGACGCTCATCGTGCTGCTACCGGGCCCGGACACGCTCGTCGTGGTGCGCAACCTCGTGCGGGGCGGTCGGGTCGTCGCCGCCAAGACCGTCCTCGGCGTGCTGTCGGGCCTGGCCGTCTGGGTCGTCACCGCCGCGCTGGGCCTGTCCGCGGTCCTGCGCGCGAGTCATGACGGCTACCTGGCGCTGCGCATCGTCGGCGCCGCCTATCTGGTGTGGATCGGCGTGCAGTCACTGCGCTCGCGCGGCCAGGTCGCCGAGAGCTCCGGTGAGCGGCGCGCGATCGTCGGGCAGGGCTATGGCGCCGGTCTGCTCACCGACTTGCTCAACCCCAAGGTCGGCGTCTTCTTCGTGACCTTCCTGCCCGGTTTCGTGCCCCACGGCGTCTCGGTCGGCTGGATGTCGCTCGTCCTCGGTGGCATCTTCGTCGTGCTCACCGCCGCCTACTTCGCCGTGCTGCTCGCCGTGTCGGGGCCGGTGACCCGGTGGATGACGACCGCACGCATCCGGCGACGGATGGACCGTGGCACCGGGGTCGTCCTGATCGGCTTCGGCCTCCGGCTCGCGCTGGAGCCTTAAGACCGCAAGCTGGAGCCTAGGAACACAAGCGCGAGTCGTAGGAACGTAAGGTCGACGAGTGGGACACCGCGAGCAACTTCTCGCCGCGGCCCGTCGGCTGCTCGAGACCAAGGGCTATGCCCATATCACCACGCGCGACCTCGTGGCCGAGTCCGGGACGAACCTGGCCTCGATCGGCTATCACTTCGGGTCGAAGCAGGGACTGCTCAGCGAGGCGATCGCGGTCGTCCTGCAGGACTGGACCGAGCAGCTCGCCGAGACCGCCATGGCCGCGCCCGGGCTGCCGCCGCTGGCTCGCGGGCGCCTTGCCTGGTCGTCGTTGCTGGGCGAGCTGCCCGACAAGCGCGCGCTGCTGCTGAGCTACGTCGAAGCGCTCGCGCAGGCTGAACGAACGCCCGAGCTGCGCGAGAAGTTCGTCCGCAACTACCGCCGCACGCGCGAGCGGGTCGCCGTTCTCGTGTCGGAGTCGTTCGCCGGGTCGTCGGCGGGACCGATCGATGCTGCCGATCCGCGCTGCCAGGCGATGGCCAGCTTCGTGATCGCGGTCTGCGACGGGCTGGCCATGCAGTACCTGCTCGACCCCGAGGGCGTCCCGAGCGCAGCCGATCTCGATCTTGCTCTCGCGACAGCATTCAGCGCCGGCGACTGAGTCAGTCACCGGCGCTGAAGCCGTCTCGATCAGACCGTGCCGTGCGTCGTGCGCCGGCTCCACATGTGGCGGGACTGCACGGGCTGGTCGGTGTAGGCGCGGTCGGCCATCGGCTCGCCGTCGGCCGCTACCGGCTCGGTCACGGCCGGAGTGGCGGCGACGCGCTCGTTGAGCCGGGCGTTCTCGGCCGCGAGGTCGCGGCGCTCGCGACGGACGCGGGCGCCGTGGGCGGCCCCGGAGCGCATCATCGAGACGCCGACCGCGAACACGGCCAGTACCACCATGCCGCCGACGAACACCCAGTAGGCGTGTGTCGTGTACGTGTTTCCCAGCGCGTGGAAGGTCATCATCGCGTCCGGGTTCTGCGCGATGAGCACGATGGCCGCGGCCACCGCCAGGGCCATGAGTACGAAGCCAACAATGATCATCTTGTTCCTCCAAGATCGGGCGCACCGTTCGCGGTGATCCACATGACGTTGGTTTACCCGTCCACCGCCGGCACATATCCGTGCGTATCGGACGGCTTCAGGCGGCGGCAATCGATTCCGGCGCGCCGTGTCATGATCGGCGGCGTGACCGACGACCCGACCACGGCGCCCCTGCTGATCGAGCGGACCGGCCGCGTCCTGACCGTGACGCTGAACCGGCCCCGCGTCGGCAACTCCATTGACATGGCCATGGCGAGCGGGCTGCTCGAGGTGTTCAGCGGCGCGGACGCCACGCTGGCCGCGATCGTGCTGCGCTCGACGGGCAAGGTGTTCTGTGCCGGAGGCGACGTCGGCGAGTTCGCCCGCGCCGACGACGCGCCCGCGTTCATCAGCGCCTTGGCCGGCGAGTTGCACCGCGCGATGCTGGCCATGCAGTCCTGCCCGGTGCCGGTGGTGGCCGCCGTGCACGGTAACGCCGGGGGGGCCGGCCTCGGACTGATCGCCGCCTGCGACATCGCGATCGCCGTCGCCTCGGCCCGGTTCCGACCGGCCTACATCGCCCTCGGGCTGACGCCGGACGCCGGCCTGAGCTGGCGGCTGGTCACTCAGCTCGGACGCACGAGGACGCTCGACCTGCTCATGACCGACGGCGAGCTGGACGCGCCGGAGGCGAAGGCGGCCGGCATCCTCAGCCGCGTCACCGACGACCTGGACGCCGAGGTCGTGCGGGTGATCGACATCCTCCGCGTCGGCCCGAGCGGTGCCTTCGCCCGGCTCAAGCAACTCGTCGACGGCGCCGCCCAGCGCCCGTTCGCCGATCAGCTCGAACGCGAGGCGGCCAGCATCGCGGCCGCCGCGGCCTCGCCCGACGGCCAGGAAGGCATCGCCTCGTTCACCGAACGGCGTCCGGCCCGCTTCGACTGAGCGCCCGCCGCCTGTTCGCCGACTCGGCCTAGGCTCGAAGTCGTGCCCATCCCACTGTCCATCCTCGATCTTGCGCCGATCCGCCCGGGCGAGTCGGTCGGCGAGAGCTTCGCGGCCAGCGTCGCCCTGGCGCAGGCCGCCGAAGCGTCCGGCTACCGCCGGGTCTGGTACGCCGAGCACCACAACATGCCCAGCATCGCCTCGTCCGCACCGGCCGTCCTGATCGCCCATGTCGCCGCCCACACGACGTCGATCCGGCTCGGCGCCGGCGGCATCATGCTGCCCAACCACGCGCCGCTGACGATCGCCGAGCAGTTCGGGACGCTCGCCAGCCTGCACCCGGGCCGGATCGACCTCGGCCTCGGACGGGCGCCGGGTTCGGACCAGAACACGATGTTCGCGCTGCGTCGCGATGCCCGCAGCTCGGATCGTTTTCCGCAGGACGTCCTCGAATTGCAGGGCTTCCTGAATGACGAGACCCGTGTCGCGAACGTGCACGCGACGCCCGGGCGCGGCACCGGCGTGCCGCTGTACATCCTCGGCTCGTCGTTGTTCGGCGCCACTCTCGCCGCCGCGCTCGGCCTGCCCTACGCATTCGCCTCGCACTTCGCGCCCGCCGCGCTCCAGGACGCGATCGCGACCTACCGCAGCGAGTTCAAGCCGTCCGACCAGCTCAGCGAGCCCTACGCGATCGCCGGGCTGAACGTCATCGCCGCCGACGATGCGTCCGACGCCCAGCGCCAGCTGCACGAGGCGAAGCGGGCGCGGGTCAGTGCGCTGTTCGGCCGGGGCCGCAAGTTCAGCGACGCCGAAGCCGACGCAGTTCTCGAATCCGACGCGGGCCGTTCGATCGAGCAGATGGTGGTGTACTCCGCGGTCGGCACCCCCGACGAGGTCAAGGAGTACGTCGAGGCCTTCGCCAAGCACTCCGACGCCGACGAACTGATCGTCGCCCACCAGTCGCCGACCTCGGCCGAGCGGCTGCGGTCGGTCGAGTTGCTGGCCGAGGCCACCGATCTTCGCGCCTGAACCGGCGCCGGAGCGCGGCTAAGATCGTTCAGTGAGCAGCGAAGCGATCGCCGATCCTCGGGCCGGGCGCCGAGCCTGGCGGGGTTGGGCGTTCGCGGTCAGCGTCTATTTCCTGGCCTTCCTGCACCGGACGTCGCTGGGCGTGGCGGCGGGTGCGGCCGAACACCGTTTCCACATCACTCCGGCCCAGTTGAGCGTCTTCGTCCTGCTCCAGCTCGGTGTCTACGCGGCCATGCAGGTGCCGGCGGGGGTGCTGGTCGACCGGTACGGACCCCGCCGTCTGTTGTTCACGGCCGCCGCGCTGATGGGCCTCGCCCAGCTGGCCTTCGCCGAGGTCGGGTCGTACCCGGTCGCGCTGCTGGCCCGGGCGCTGCTGGGCCTGGGCGACGCCCTGACCTTCGTCGCGATCCTGCGTTTCATCGCGGTGTACTTCTCACCGCGTCGCTATCCGCTGCTGGTCGCGCTGACGGCGTTCGCCGGCATGGTCGGCAACCTGCTCGCGACGCTTCCGCTGACGTTGCTCCTGCGCCACGCGGGGTGGACGCCGACGTTCGCCGTCGCCGGCGGGCTCTCGCTGGTGGCCGCCGTCGCGGTCTGGACGATGCTGCCCGACTCGACGCCCACGCCGGCACGGGTCCGAACGACTGCGCAGCTACGCCACGGCCTGGCCAGCGTGCAGCACCGCGTGCGCGCGACGCTGGAGTTGCCCGGCACGCGCCTCGGATTCTGGGTCCACTTCGCCTGCATGTCGGCACCGACGGCGTTCGCGGTGCTGTGGGGCCAGCAGTACCTCGTGAAGGGCGCCGGGTTCAGCACCTCGGCGGCCAGCACGGTGCTGCTCGTCAGCGTCTTGGTCGCGGCGATCGCGAGTCCGCTCGTCGGGGTCTTCGTCGGCCGCCATCCCGCCCACCGGGTCACGCTGGCGATCGTCGTGTGCACAGTCACCATCGCGGGCTGGATCTTCATCCTGACCGCGTATCACCAGACCCCGCCGCACGCGGCTGTCATCGCGGAGTTCGCGTTCATGTCGATCG
Source organism: uncultured Actinomycetes bacterium (assembly GCA_963708805.1). Classification (GTDB taxonomy): domain Bacteria; phylum Actinomycetota; class Actinomycetes; order Mycobacteriales; family Jatrophihabitantaceae; genus CAVPUA01. Next base: position 315,451 of record CAVPUA010000001.1, read on the forward strand.
GCTCCCCGACGTCGATGGTCGGTTTCGGCCTGGCGCGTGACTACAACTCCGCCGCGAACCTCGGGACGTCCTCGGGCGTCGTCAACGTCGGCGGGTTCAGCGCGACCGTGCTCGCCTGCCTCGGCGTCGGCTGGGCGCTGGACGTGATCGGCGCCAGTGACGTGCACAGCTTCCGCTGGGCGGTGATCGTCATCGCCGGCGTCCAGGCGTTCGGTCTGCTGCAGGTGCTCAAGTGGCGGTGGCGCCTGCGGGCGAACGTCCTGGCCACCATGGCCCGCGGCGAGGCGGTGCCGGTGCGGATCGGCCGCCGGCGCGTTCTGGCCTGACGCGTCCAGCCGGTCTAGTCGCTCTGCTCGCCGAGCGCGAGCGTGCACCACACGGACTTGCCGTTGGGCGTGAGCCGGGTGCCCCACTCGTCGGCCAGCGCGGCCACGATCTCGAGACCGCGCCCGTGATCCTCGTCGGGTGCGGCCCGGTGCTTGCGGGGCGAGCTGCGGTCGGCATCGGAGACGTCGAGCATCAGCCGCTCGGCCTGGCGCGACAGGTGGAGTTCGACCGGCGGCTGTCCGTGCGCGAGGGCGTTGGTCACCAGCTCGCTGACCAGCAGGACGGCATCCTCGGCGACGGCGTCGTCGATGGCCCACTCGGCGAGCGTGCGGCGTCGCGAAATCGCGGGCCTGGCGCACGGCGTCGTCGGCCATCGGGATCAACTGGGCCGCCGATGCCGAAGTGGGCGACTCGATCGTGGGGCGCACCACCAGCGCGGCGACGTCGTCGTCCGGGCCGTCGGGCAGCATCCGCTGGACGAGCAGGCCGGCCAGATCGTCGATGGGGGCGTCGGTGTCGGTGAGCAGCGCGGCGAGCCGGTCGATGCCGTCGTCGATGTCGCTGCCGCGGTGTTCGACCAGCCCGTCGGTGTAGAGCATGAGCGTCGAGCCGACCGGCAGCTCGACGGTCTCGCCGCCGACCTGATTGAGCCCGGTGCCCAGCGGCGGCCCGCCGGCGTCCAAGCGGCGGGTGGCGGTGCCCGGCGCCGCGAGCAGTGGCGGCAGGTGCCCGGCGTTGGCGTACTCGAGACGGCGGTCGGCCGGGTCGTAGATCGCGTAGATGCAGGTGACGATCATGTCCTCGCTGATGTCCTGGACGGCCGCGTCGAGCAGGTGCAGCAGCTCGTCGGGCGGCAGGTCGAGGCGGGCGTAGGCCCGCACGGTCGCCCGCAACTGGCCCATGACGGCCGCTGCCCGCACGCCGCGGCCCATGACGTCGCCGAGGACGAGCGCCGTACGACCGGCGGCCAGCTCGATCACGTCGTACCAGTCCCCGCCGACCTGGGTGCCTTCGACGCCGGCGCGGTAGTAGGCGGCGATGTCGAGGCTGGCGGCGTCGAAGTCGCGGTCGGGCAGCAGACTGCGCTGCAACTGCTCGGCGATGTGGTGCTCGCGCGCGGCCGCTTCGCGGGCGGCGGCGGCCTCGAGCACTTCGCGCTCGGCCTGCCGCTGGTCGGTGATGTCCTGCGCGCTGCCCCGCAGCCGTTCGGGCCGGCCGGCCGAGTCGAGCTGGCGCACGCCGTGCACCCGGATCAGCCGCGGTTGCTCGCCGGCCACGGGCCGCACCCGCACCTCGATGTCGAGCGGGCCACCCGCACGGGCCGACCGCAGCGCGTCCCGCAACCGCGCGACGTCGTCGGGATGCACCTGGCTGAGCGACCGGGCCAGCCCGTCGCCGCGCAGCAGTTCGGGCTCGATACCGATGATCCGCGAGAACTCGGCCGAGCCGGTGACGTTGCCGGTAGTGAGGTCGAGCTCCCAGCTGCCGACCGAGGCGAGCCGCTCGGCGTTGTCGAGCAGCTCGCGTGATTTCTCCAGCTCGTCGGCGACTCGGCGGACGCGGTCGAGTTCGAGGTTGCTGCGCACCCGGGCCAGCAGTTCCCTTGCCGCGAACGGCTTGACGAGGTAGTCGTCGGCGCCGGCTTCCAGTCCCTCGGCGGTCGCGTCGTCGCCGGCGCGGGCCGAGAGCATGACCACCGGGACGTGCATGGTCGTCGGGTCGCTGCGCAACGCGGTCAGCAGCCCGTAACCGTCCAGTTCCGGCATCATGACGTCGGTCAGCACGAGGTCGGGCGGCTCGGCCCGCGCCTGCTGCAGGCCGAGTGCGCCGTTCGGCGCGGTCTCCACGTCGTAGGACGCGTCGAGCAGGCCGGCGATGTACTCGCGCATGTCGGCGTTGTCGTCCACGACCAGCACCCGATGGCGTCCCGGTCGCCCGGCTATCGGCGCCGCCGGCGGATCGGCGTCGGCGTCGAGCCATCTGACCGCCTCGGCGAGATACCCGGCGCTGTACTGGGCGGGCTTCGGGGCATCGGCGCGGGGCTCGTTGCTCACCTGATCGGCGGGCAGGTGTGCGCGACCGAACGGCAGGTGGACGGTGAACGTGCTGCCCCGGCCGGGCGCGCTGTCGACCGAGACGCGTCCGCCGTGCAGCTCGGTGAACTCGGCGACCAGCGCGAGCCCGATGCCCGAGCCCTCGTGGCTGCGGGAGGCGGCGCCGGCGACCCGGTGGAACCGCTCGAACAACCGCCCTTGCTCCGCGGCCTCGATGCCGACGCCGGTGTCGGTCACCTGCAGCTCCGCCCCGAGGTCGCCCGCGTCACCGCCGGTGGTCAGCCGCACGCGGACACCACCGGCGAACGTCGCCTTGAACGCGTTCGACACCAGGTTGAGCACGATCTTGGCCCACATGTCGCGGTCGACGTAGACGGGTTGGGGCAGGTCGGCGCAGTCGAGTTCGAAGCTCAGCTTCGCGCGCTCGAACGTCGGCACGAACATCTCGGCCAGCTCGCGGGTGTAAGCACCCAGATCCAGCGGCTCGAAACTGGCGCTGGTGCGCCCCGACTCCAGACGAGAGAAGTCGAGCAACGTGTTGACCTGCTTGAGCAGGCGCTGCGCATTGCGCTCGATCACCTCGACGCGCGATCGCTGCGCCGGGGGGAGCGGCATCGCGGTGTCGTTCAGCGCGTCCTCGGCCGGCCCGAGCAGCAACGTCAACGGGGTTCGCAGCTCGTGGCTGACGTTGGTGAAGAAGGCCGTCTTGACCCGGTCGAGTTCGGCCAGCTCCTCACGCTGCTGACGCTCGGACTCGAACGCGCGGGCCCGGGTGATGCCACCGGCCAGCTGCCGGACGATCAGGTCGACGTAGCCGCGATAGGTCACGTCGAAGGGGCGGAACCGGTTGAGGCCGGTCACGAAGAAGCCGTAGGGCAGCGCCTCGCCGGGGTGTTCGAGGGGCACCGCCACGGCCTGCACCGGCGGCACGTCCCAGGCGCCGGTGGGCAGATCGGCGAACCGGTCGCCCAGGTCCTCGATCAGCACCGTCTCGTTCTCGGCGAGACGCTGGACCGGCCACGGGGCCTCGGCCGTGAACGCCGATCACCGACGGCGCGGCCGGGTGTCCGTTGGCGATGCCCGTCGACAGCGCCAGCCGGGCGGTCCGGTCGGCGTCGAACAGATAGGTGAGGGTGAAGGGCAGGCTGTGGGCGTTGGCCTGCAACGGGGCCCGGGCCTGGGCGAACATCTCGGCCTCGGTCGTCGCCCGCGCCATGTCCGAACTGAGGTCGCGCAAGGTGCCCAGGCGCCGTGCGCCGATCACCCGATCGGTGTCCTCGGTGACCACGCACAGCATCCCGGCGACCGTGGCGTCGTCGTCGACGAGCGGGCTGTAGGAGAAGGTGTGGTAGGTCTCCTCGGGGTAGCCGTTGCGTTCGAGGAACAGCAGCAGCGACTCGTGCCAGGTCGCCTCACCCGTACGCATCACGCCCTCGATCATCGGCCCGATGTCGGACCAGATCTCGGACCAGACCTCGCGCGGCCGGACGACCGAGCGCCCACGGATACTTCGCGCCCAGCGTGTCGCGCCGGTAGGTGTCGTTGCAGAAGAAGGTGAGCTCGGGACCCCATGCGATCCACATCGAGAACCGCGAGCTCAGCAGCATCGCCACCGTGGTGGTGAGGGCTCGCGACCAGCCCGAGGGATCGCCCAGTGCCGTCGCGTCCCAGTCCACCTCGGCCAGGTCGCGGCCCACCGGTCCGCCGCGGCGCAGGGCTTCGGGCGAGGGGGCGCTCGTCACCGTGTGCGCGATCCATCCTCAGTCCTTTCGAACACGGTGCGAACCCGTGAGCGCAGCATAGACAGAGTGGTGGCGCCGGCCCGGTCCAGCGGCCCGATGAGGGTCTGGCCGACGCCTTGACGACCGCTACACTTCCGCCGACGCGGGAAAGGTGGTCAGGGTCGGTGGACGTTCGAACGCTCGATCGTGAGCCCGGCGCGCCGGCCGTCCTCGTGGTGGGCGGCGAGGTCGACATCCAGACCGCGCCCGATCTCGATGCCGCGGTCGGCGCGGCGCTCGACGCCGGCGCAACCGACCTCGTCATCGAACTGAATGCGGTGACCTTCCTCGACTCGTCCGGCCTCGGCGTGCTGATCGCCGCCAACAAGCGGGTGCTGGCCTCGGGCGGATCCCTCAAGATCGTCTGCGACCGGGTGATGATCCTGAAGGTCTTCCGGATCACCCGCCTGGTCGACGTGTTCCGGATCTACGACTCGCTCGACGCCGCCCTCGCCAGCTGATCGCGCGCGTCCGCCAGCGACGGTCCGTACCAGGTCAGCAGCCGCCCGCTGACGAGCGTCGTCGCGATGCCGGCAAAGGCCTCGGGCCCGTCGGCGGCCGTGAACTCGTAGGGCTCGTCGGGCAGCACGATCAACCGCGGCGCCCGCTCGCGGATCGCCTCGACATCCGTGTGCGGATACCGGCGCTGGTCGCCGAACACGTTGCGCCAGCCGAGCCGGGCCGCGAGGTCGCTCGTGAACGTGTCGCCGCCCACGACCATCCACGGGTCGCGCCAGATCGGGATCGCCACGTCGGTCGCCGTCGGCGGTGTGGGCGCCCCCCAACTCGTCCGGGCGGCTTCCAGCCAGCGTGGCTCGGGCCAGCCGAGGGCCTCGGCGAACATCCGCTGCAGCGAGGTGAGCGCCTGGTCGACCGTGTTGATGTCGGTGACCCAGACGGCCACGCCGGCGGCGCGCAGCCGGTCGACGTCGGTGCGCCGGTTCTCCTCCTTGTTGGCGATGACGACGTCGGGCCGCAGTTCGATGATCGTGGCCAGGTCGGGGTTCTTGGTGCCCCGGACGCGGGTCGTGACCAGGCCGGCCGGGTGCGTGCACCAGTCGGTGGCGCCGACGACGGCGTCCGGGTCGACCGACGCGAGCGACTCGGTGAGCGACGGGACGAGCGACACGACCCGCGCGGCCGGCCGGCCGATCGCGACCGGCGTCCCGAGGTCGTCGACGCTGGCGGTGATGGTGGGCTCCTTCGGCGGGATGGCTTAATATCGGTTCAGGAGAGATACTAGGACGTCCTACTAGTTTCTCTGAGTCCCCAGCAGGTCACCTGACGAGCGAGGCAGCACATGGCTGACGAAAGCTTGTACGTCCCCACCCACCCGGTACGCGTGCTCACCGCGGCGGCCCTGTTCGACGGCCACGACGCGGCCATCAACATCATGCGCCGCATCCTGCAGGCCCAGGGCGCCGAGGTGATCCACCTCGGGCACAACCGCTCGGTCGACGAGGTGGCCACCGCCGCCATCCAGGAGGACGTGCACGCGATCGCGATCAGCTCCTATCAGGGCGGTCACGTCGAGTTCTTCGAGTACCTGATCACGCTGCTCAACGAGCGCGGGGCCGGGCACATCCGCGTCTACGGCGGTGGTGGCGGCACCATCGTCCCGGCCGAGATCGAGTACCTGCACAGCGTGGGCGTGGCCCGCATCTTCTCCCCTGAGGACGGCCAAGAGCTGGGCCTGGCCCGCATGGTCAACACCATCCTCGCCGAGAGCGATCGCGAACCGGACGAGTCGAAGATCGACTTCGACGGGCTGTTCGCCGGCGACACCGCCGCGCTGGCTCAGGCCATCTCGCTGATCGAGACCGAGTCGGTACCCGAGGCCGACCTCGAACGAGTTCGGGCCAAGGCTGGCAACGGTGCCGGTCATGTGGTGCTCGGCATCACCGGCACCGGCGGCTCGGGCAAGTCGTCGCTCGAGGACGAGCTGATCCGGCGGCTCCGCATCGATCAGCAGGACAAGCTGCGCACCGCAGTGCTGGCCATCGACCCGACGCGGCGCAAGGGCGGCGGCGCGCTGCTCGGCGACCGCATCCGGATGAACTGCCTGGGTGACGACCGCGTCTACTTCCGCTCGCTCGCCACCCGCACGAGCGGAGCCGAGATCCCGACCGCGCTCGCCGACATCGTCGCGGCGTGCAAGGCGGCCGAGTTCGATCTGGTGATCGTCGAGACGCCGGGCATCGGGCAGGGCGATTCGGCCGTGATCGACCTCGTCGACCTCTCGCTGTACGTGATGACCGCCGAGTTCGGCGCCGCGTCGCAGCTGGAGAAGATCGCGATGCTCGACTACGCCGACATGGTCGCGATCAACAAGTTCGAGCGCCGCGGCTCCGACGACGCCCGCCGCGATGTCGCCCGCCAGCTCGTCCGCAACCGCGAGGCGTTCGGCGTCACGTGGGAGGACATGCCGGTCTTCGGCACGAGCGCCGCCAGCTTCAACGACGACGGCGTGACCGCGCTGTACCAGTACATGCGCTCGCAGCTGGCCGACAAGGGCCTGCGCATCGAGCCCGGTGTGCTCGCCCGAGGTTCACACGAAGGTGTCGACCGCGCTGTGGGCGCCGGTGCCGGCCCCGCGTGTGCGCTACCTGTCCGAGATCACCGAGGCGATTCGTGCCTATCACCGCACGACCGAGCGCGACGCCGAGCTGGCCCGTCAGCGTCAGCTCCCGGCGACCGTCGTCAAGGCGCTCGAGGGCCGGACCGACCAGGACGTCACGACGACGCTCCAGACGATCGAGTCGGTGGCCGCCGAGGCCGAGAAGGCGATGGATCCGACGAGCGTGGAGCTGCTCGAGTCGTGGCCGGCCACGGTCGAGGCGTACTCCGGCGACGAGCAGGTGGTGGTCGTCCGCGGCAAGGAACTGCGCACGACGCTGCGCAAGGGCACGCTGTCGGGCAACACGATCCCGCGCGTCGCGCTGCCGCGCTACACCGACGACGGCGAGCTGGTCCGCTTCCTGCGCCGCGAGAACCTGCCCGGACGATTCCCCTACACCGCCGGGGTGTTCCCGTTCAAGCGCGACGGCGAGGACCCGGCCCGCATGTTCGCCGGCGAGGGCGACGCGTTCCGCACCAACCGGCGCTTCCACCTGCTGTCCGAGGGGCAGCCGGCGACGCGGCTGTCGACCGCGTTCGACTCGGTGACGCTCTACGGCCGCGACCCGGGCGAGCGTCCCGACATCTACGGCAAGGTCGGCACGTCCGGGGTCTCGATCGCCACGATCGAGGACATGAAGGTGCTCTACGACGGCTTCGACCTGTTCGCGCCGACGACGTCGGTGTCGATGACGATCAACGGACCGGCGCCGACCATGCTGGCGTTCTTCCTCAACACCGCGATCGACCAGCAGCTCGACGCCTTCCGCGAGCGCGAGGGCCGCGACCCGTCGGCCGACGAGGCCGCCGACATCCGCGGCGGTCGTGCTGCAGCACGGTGCGCGGCACGGTGCAGGCCGACATCCTCAAGGAGGACCAGGGCCAGAACACCTGCATCTTCTCGACCGAGTTCAGCCTGCGGATGATGGCCGACATCGCCGAGTGGTTCATCCAGCACAACGTGCGGAACTTCTACTCGGTGTCGATCTCGGGCTATCACATCGCCGAAGCCGGGGCGAACCCCATCAGCCAGCTGGCGTTCACGCTGGCCAACGGCTTCACCTACGTCGAGTCCTACCTCGCCCGCGGCATGAACATCGACGACTTCGCGCCCAACCTGTCGTTCTTCTTCTCCAACGGCATGGACGCCGAGTACACCGTGCTCGGACGGGTCGCGCGCCGCATCTGGGCCGTCGCGATGCGCGACAAGTACGGCGCGAACGAGCGGTCGCAGAAGCTGAAGTACCACGTCCAGACGTCCGGGCGGTCGCTGCACGCGCAGGAGATGGCGTTCAACGACATCCGCACGACCCTGCAGGCGCTCAACGCGCTGTACGACAACTGCAACAGCCTGCACACCAACGCCTACGACGAGGCCGTCACCACGCCGTCGGCCGAGTCGGTGCGCCGCGCGCTGGCGATCCAGCTGATCATCAACCGCGAGTGGGGCCTGTCGGCCAACGAGAACCCGCTGCAGGGTTCGTTCATCGTCGACGAGCTCACCGACCTGGTCGAGGAGGCGGTGCTGGCCGAGTTCGACCGCATCACCGAGCGCGGCGGCGTGCTCGGCGCGATGGAGACCGGCTACCAGCGCGGCAAGATCCAGGACGAGTCGATGCTCTACGAGCAGCGCAAGCACGACGGCTCCTGCCGATCATCGGCGTCAACACCTTCCGGGCACCGCACTCCGACGCCGCCCCGGTCGAGCTCGAACTGGCCCGCGGCACCGAGGAGGAGAAGCAGTCGCAGCTGGCCCGGCTGGCCGACTTCCACCGGCGCCACCGCGACGACGCCGAGCAGGCGCTCGCCGCGCTGCGCGAAGCCGCGATCAACGGGCGACAACGTCTTCGCTGCGCTGATGGACGCGGCGCGGGTGTGCTCGCTCGGCCAGATCACCGACACCTTCTTCGACGTCGGCGGCCAGTACCGGCGCAACGTCTAAGGGAGTCGCGCATGACAGAGATCCAGCGTGTCGGCGTGGTCGGCATCGGTCTGATGGGCTCCGGCATCGTCGAGGTCTGCGCCCGCTCGGGGCTCGACGTCATCGCCTACGAGATCGACGACGCCGCCGCCGAGCGCGGGCGACAGCGCGTCGAGGCGTCGCTGCAGCGCGCGGCCGACCGCGGCAAGCTCGACGCGGACGAGCACGAGGCGGTCCTCGGCCGGATGACGTTCACCACCGATCTGGACTCCTTCGCCGATCGCGACCTGACGATCGAGGCGATCATCGAGCGCGAGGCCGACAAGGTCGACGTGTTCGGCCGGCTCGACAAGATCGTCGAGAGCCCGGACGCGATCCTGGCCAGCAACACCTCTTCGATCCCGATCATGAAGATCGCGATGGCCACGCGGCGGCCCGAGAACGTCCTGGGCGTCCACTTCTTCAACCCGGTGCCGGTGCTGAAGCTGGTCGAACTCGTCCCGTCGCTGCTCACCAGCGACGAGGTCGAGACGCGGGCGCGGGACTTCGCCACCGACACGCTGGGCAAGAGCGTCATCCGCTCGCAGGACCGGGCGGGCTTCGTCGTCAACTCGCTGCTCGTGCCCTACATCCTGGCCGCGATCCGCATGCTCGACTCCGGCTTCGCCTCGGCCGAGGACATCGACAGCGGCATGGTGCTCGGCTGTGCCCACCCGATGGGACCGCTGGCGCTGGCCGACCTGATCGGCCTCGACACCATCAAGGCGATCGCCGAGGCGATGTACGAGGAGTTCAAGGAGCCGCTGTACTCGCCGGCGCCGTTCCTGCTGCGCATGGTCGACGCCGGGTCTGCTCGGCAAGAAGAGCGGCCGCGGCTTCTACAACTACCACTGACCGCGCATCCAGCACGATCCAGCACGATCGAGCTAGGCCTTCAGCGCGGCGTCGATCGCGGCCCGCACCTGCGGGTCGTCCGGCTCGGTGCGCGGGCGGAAGCGGGCCAGCACCGAACCGTCGGCGCCGACCAAGAACTTCTCGAAGTTCCACTGCACGTCGCCGGCCGTGCCCTCGGCATCGGGCGTTGCCTCGAGTTCGGTGTAGATGGGGTCGCGAGCGTCGCCGTTGACCTCGACCTTGTCCGACATCGGGAACGTGACGCCGTAGGTCGCCGAACAGAACTCGGCGATCTCGTCGGCCGTTCCCGGCTCCTGGCCGCCGAACTGGTTGCACGGGAAGCCGAGCACGGTGAACGTGTCGCCGCCGAGTTCTTCCTGCAAAGCCTCGAGCTTGGCGTACTGCGGAGTCAGCCCGCATTTGCTGGCGACGTTCACCACCAGGGTGACCCGGTCGCCGGCGAACTCGCCGAACGTCGTCGACTCGCCCTGCAGGGTGCGGACGGGAAACTCGCGAAGGTGGGGCATGACTGTCTCCTGTGGATCATCGGGCGCTGCGTCGGTGAGCACCGTCGTCAGTCAATCAGAGCCGGTGACCGGCCTCTCGCTGTCGGGGAACACCGAGAGGCCGACCCCACCCGAAGCGCCGATTGCTCGCCGCCCCAAGAGGCGAAACCATGCGACGCGCGTGTCGTAGAGGCGACCGGTCACGGGGATGAGCGCGGACGGCCCCTACGCCTCATGAGACGGACGAGGGGCCCGATCGTGTCGCGCGAGTCCCGGAGAAGTTCAGTCGGCCGTGCGGATCGCGCCGTCGAGGCCGGTGAGCCACCACACCTCGGGCTCGCCGGTCAGGTACGCGCGGCGTTCGGCCAGGAATCGACGGGTGTGCGGCTGGGCCTCGTGGGCCTCGAACGCCGCGAGGTCCGCGTAGGCCTCGTAGAAGACCCGTTCGTGGGGACGGCCGGTGCGTTCGTGGGTCAGGTAGACGAGCGTCCCCGGCTCGTCGGCGATGCCCTCGAGCGTCGACTCGACCAATTCGTCGAATTGCTCAGCGTGCTCGGGCAATAACTCGAAGCGCACGATCAGCGCGAACATCACTCCTCCTCCTGACAAAACGGCGCACTTGGCATCAGTCCGTCTTGCTGCCTCTGTTACGCCGAATTGACGCGGCGTGTGGAACCTGTTTAGCCTTTCATGGACTGGTCACGGGGGCCGATCGAAAGGTTCCCGGTGACTTCTGCGTCGACTCGCACGTCGACATCGCGTCGCGCTCGACTGCTGTCGATCTCGATCCCGCTGCTGCTGATCGTCGCCGGCAGCACGGTCGCGAGCGCCTCGCACGCTCAGCGGGCCGCGGCCGTTGCGCCCGAGCGGGTCGCTCTTCCCGCCACGGTCACCCTTGAGCGAGCCGCGCCGTCGGAACATCCGCACTGGGTGCCGGCACCGCCCGTCGCCGTCAGCGCGCTGACCACCGCCGAGGCCCCCCTGGTGCAGGCCGTCCCCGGCGCGCGCCGGACACCGGCGACCAACATCACGATGCAGCATGGCTACCCGAGCGTCTGTCTCGCGAACTCGGCCGGTGCGGCCTGCCTGGCCGACGGAGTGGCCGACCTCGACCACGCGCGTGCGGTGATGGGCTTGCCGGCCTACGTGCTGCCGGCCGACTTCGCCTCGTTGGGCGCCGCCCAGCAACTGTTGATCCTGTCCAACGACGACCGGGAGATCTACGGGCTGCCGCCGATCCGGGGACTGAACGCCGACATCTCGGCCGCCGCGATGAAGGGGGTGACGCGCTCCAACGACGCGTACGGGATCGACCTGCCGGGCCGGCCGGCGACCGCGTGGACGTCGAACTGGGCGGCCGGCTCGGCCGACATCCCGTACCTGTACTTCGAGATGATGTACGACGACGGCCCGGGTTCGTCCAACCTCGACTGCCAGGAGGGTCACGGCTGCTGGGGTCACCGCGCGTCGGTGCTGCACGACTTCGGGGCCGGCAACCAGGTCGTCATGGGCTTCGCCAGCGGCCCGAGTCCGGCCTACCGCAACGCCCCCAGCATCGCCGTCCTCTACGAGGGGTTCGCGGGCACCGCGGTTGTCGCCACCTCCTGACTGGTTGCATACGGATCACATACGATCCACGGGTGGACGAGGCGACGCTGATCCTGCTGCGGCACGGTGAGAGCGTCTGGAACGCCGAGGACCGCTTCGCCGGCACCGTCGACGTTCCGCTCTCGGATCGCGGACGCCGCCAGGCCCTCGAGATCGGTCGCCGGATGCACGCGGCCTGGCTCGAGCCCAGCGCCATCCACACCTCCGAGCTGAGTCGGGCCACCGAGACCGTCGACTGGCTGCTGGTCGGCTTCGCCGACGCGGTCGTCCCGGTGCACGTGGCCTGGGAACTCGACGAACGCGACTACGGAGCGCTGCAGGGTCGGCGGCGCCAGGACGTCCGGGCCGAGTTGGGCGACGACGCGTTCCGAGCGATCCGCCGGTCGTGGACAGGACGTCCGCCCGGGGCGGTCGGCAATCGGCTGGCGCCCCGGGGCGGCTTCCCAGTGATCGCGGGCGCCCCGCGGTTGCCGAACGGCGAAACGCTGTGTGAGGTGTCCCTTCGAGTGGTGGAGTACTGGCGGCGCCGCGTGCTGCCCGACCTGGAGGGGAACGCAACCGTGCTCGTGGTGGCCCACGGGAACTCGCTGCGGGCCCTGGTCAAGGAAATCGAGGGGGTCTCGGACGAGGACGTCAGCCGACTCGAGGTCGAGGTGGCGCGGCCGCTCGTCTACCGGTTCGCCGACGGCGGCTGGCGGCGCGTCGTCGCGGACTGGGCTGCCCCGTAGCGACGGCCGGCCGGCGCGATCGGCCGCTCAGTCCGGAAAGTCGTCCAGGAGCTCGTCGGGCACCAGATCGAGTCCACCCGAGCCCGCGTGCAGCACCGACGAGCAGATGGCGTCCAGCACCTGCGCCCTCGTGAGGCCGAATGCCTTGGCCAACAAGATGTTCTCGCGCACGCCCGAAGCAAACCCTCGGTAGAGGTCAAAGTGCAGCATCAGGTACGGAAGCAGCTGCTTGGGCAGCGAGGCACTGATCGCTCGCTCGTACCGATGCCGGTGCGCCTTCAGCAAAGCCGGTCGGCGTCGGGCCAAGAAGCGAACATGCTGCGGAACCTCGCCGATCGTGCGCAGATACCAGCCCTCGAGCGCGGCGAGATCGGTCGCGCTCAGTTCGGGCGAGGAGAAGTCGATGCCGCTGGCGACCGCGTCCGGGTCGAACTGCCAGTTCTCGGGAAAGGCTCGATCATCGGTGGCGTCGTCCGGCCAGGTACGAAGGTAGTCGGCGATCGAGGTGGCCGGATACATGCCGACGTGGCCGGCGTGGACGAACGCCAACGACAGCACGTCCAGGATGTCGCCGCGACTGGCCCCGCGCGAGCGGGCGAGACGGGTCTCGTACTCGACGCCGGCGGCGAACGCCTTGATCACGTACATGTGCAGGTTGGCCAGCGCCGGTACCGCGCTCCGGCGGCCCTGGTAGTACAGCGGCGTCCGTGCGCGGTGCAACCGCTCGACCTCGGGCCGGAACTCCTGCCAGAAGGCGAACGACTCGTTCACCGAACCCTTGGTGTCGATCTCGCGCTGGATCGCCTCGGCGCGAGTTTCGCCGCTCGTCACGAGTAGCGCGCCACCGTCTCGAGGGCCTGATCGACGTGCGGCAGCTCCTCGAATCGCCACCACGTCGAGCCGACGCGATCGCGCTGCTCGTCCTTGAGAACACCGGCAGCGATGCGGGCCAGCTTGGCGTCGATGTCGCCGCGGGTCATCGGGTTGCGCGAGTGACCCTTGGCGTAGGTGAGCTCGTCGACGCGCGTCGTGCCGTCGGTGAACGTCGTCGTCACGTGCACCTTGGGCGACGCCGCCAGGCCGGCTCCCGGACCGCGGTATTGGGCGGTGAACTCGGGATTCTCGCGCACGATGATCTTTCGCATCACCGGTCGCAGGCTGGCGTCGGCGACCCGCTCGGGGCGGAACGAGGAGATGCTCACCGTCCCGTCGACCAGTGCGACCGCCATCAGGTAGGGCAGGCTGTGATCGGCGGTCTCCCGGTTCTGCGGGTCGTAGATCGAATCGTGCGAGCCGATGGCGTTGAACATCTCCCAGTAGCACTCGACGTCGATCGATGCGATCTCGGCGACGTCATGACCGGCCCGCAATTCGACCGCCAAGGCGATGAGCGACTGCGAATGGGTCTCGGCCGGGAACTGCTTCATGTGCGAGATCTCGGCGACGTACTTGCCGCCGGGGTTCGCCGGCAGCACCAGCTCGAACGGGCCGCTGAGCTGATCGAACACCCCCATCGTGCCCTCGAACGGCTCGGCCGGTCCCGTCATCCCCTCGGCGGCAAGATCGACGGCGTCCATCGCGTGCCGGATCGCGATGCTGGTCGCCGCGCCCTTCCACATCGACAGTGCGCCGCGCCGGGTGACCAGCATCGGAGCGGCCGGAACGATGGCGATCGATGCCGCGTTCGCGAGCTGTTCGGAGGTCAGCCCGCGCAGCTTGCCAACGGCGAGGGCGGTGGCGATGCCCATGAAGGTGCCCTGGTCCCACCCGCGCCGGTTCGTCGGCGCGACGTTGCCGATGCCTCCGAGCAACTCATAGGCCAACAGGATCGCTTCGAGCGCCCGGGCCCCGGACGCCCCGGTGATCTCCGCCGCGGCCAGGACGCCGGGGATCATGTCGCTCGGGTGGCCGCCGCCCTTGGCCAACATCCCGTCGTTCCAATCGAGCGAGCGGATCATCACCGCGTTGGCCATCGCCGCGTACGCCGGGGCGGCGCTGGCGCCCGCCCCCAGGATCACCGTGTTGCGGGCGCCGGACATGGAGCGGGCCACCCGCACCGCGATCTGGGCCGACTCGGTGTCGAAGCCGGCGATCGACACCGCGATCGCGTCGACGAGGTGCCGGAGCGCCGCTTCCTTGGCCTCGTCGGGAACGTCGGCGATCCGGAAGTCCTGCGTGTACTCGACGAGCTGACGGGTGATGCCGTCCATGGTGCGTTTCCTCTGTTCTCAGAGACCCGGGACTTTCTGGCCCATCGTCAGCTTGGTGTCCTTGGCGGCCTTGTCCACGAAGGTCGGGTCGACCCAGTCGGTGTAGCTCAAGGTGACCGGCATGGACTGGCCCAGGTTGATCACCTTGACCGCACTGTCGTAGGCGTCCTTGGTCATGACCGGGGTAACCCAGTACTTGGACTGGGAGTCGAACAGCTGCTGGACGGTCGTCGGATCGGTCACCTGGTTCTCGGCCTGCATCGACACGATCAGCTTCTCGGCCCCGGCCGGGTTCGTCTTGGCGTACGCCCAGGCCTGCACCTCGGCGTTGACGACGGCCTGCACGGTGTCGGGATGAGCCTTGGCAAAGGAGTCGAGAGTGGCGAGATAGAGGCCGGCCGACTGCGCGACGGGCGAGATCAGGCCAAGGCTGATCGTCGTGGTGTTCGGCTTGGTGGTCTGCGGCGGAGTGCTGGCGAGCGCGTCGAACTTGCCCGCGGCGAATCCCGACACCTGGGCGGTGGCGGTGCCGGTCGTGACGAAGTCGACGTCCGAGGACGCCGAGTCGATGCCGTAGGTCATGTTGTTGAGTTTGAGCAGCGCGACGATGGTCGTGTACGACGTCGAGCTGGCACCCGTCACGCCGATCGTGATGTGCGAACCCTTCAGCGCCGCGAGCTGGGCCTGGGCGTTGGCGGCCGTCCCGGTGGCGGCCGGGATGTGGTACTTCGCCGCCGCGGCGTTCGAGATCATGATCTGGTTCTGCGAGCCCTCGTCCGCGGCGACGACCGCGTGGATCGGCGCTCCGGACTGCTTGGCGAACAGCGTCGCGGTCGCCGGATTGTTCAGGAAGTCGAAGGAGTGGCCGAGGAACGCTGACGTGATGCCGGACGTCGATCCGGTTCCCGCCGAGAAGTTGACGAACTTGACCGTCAGCCCCTGCTGGGCGAAGAAGCCACCCTTGTCGGCGATCCACGTCAGGCCGAAGTCACCGGCGGTCGAGCCGCCGATCGAGATGCTGCTGTCGCTGAGCTTGGGGGCACCGCCCGCCGAGGCCGACGACGAACTCGACTTGGAGCTGGAGCCGCTGCTGCAGGCCGAGACCAGCGAGATCACGACCGCGGCCACGGCGGTGGCGACGGCAAATCGGTTGCGACGGAGCTGAGTCAACGACGACTCCTTAGGCCAGGTAGCGGTCCACTGCATGCAATGGATGGCGTCCGTGATAGAGCGCCAGCTACTTCTAATAGCGGACATCCCCGAGTCATCGCGGACGTAGGCAGAGGCTTCCGCGGCGAGGTGTGGCGTAATAGTATGCGCGACGTATGCAGTAGACAAGAGTGAATTCTGGGGGAGGTGCTCGCACTGACGACCGTCGGGCAACAGCTCGCCGAATACGGCGCGCAACTGAGCTGGGATCGGCTGCCGACCGCGGTTCGAGACCGGTCGCGCGACCGGCTGCTGGACGTACTCAGTACGGCGGCGGCCGGACGGTCCCAACCGGTGACGCAGGTGGCCCTCGACTCGGTCGACCAGCCGTTGTCGGCGGCCGACCGCGCGTTCGTCCAGGCGGTGGCGGCGCATGCCTTGCTCTGGGACGACTCCAACCCGGCTCTGGCCGATCATCCAGGGGTGGTGATCGTGCCCGCGGTGCTCGCCGTCGCCGAGCACCGCGACGTCACGATGAGCGAGCTGCTCACAGCGGTGGTGTGCGGCTACGAGACCCAGTTCGCCCTCGGGCGACTGTCGGCCCGTCCCATGATCGGGCGAGGTCTGCGCACCACCTCGGCGCTGGGCGTGGTCGGCGCCGCGGCGGCGGTCGCCCGCCTGCTCGCCCTCGACACCGAATCGACCCGGGCCGCGCTCGACGTGGCCGCGAACCTCGCGGGCGGGCTGCTGCAAGGCTTCGACGAGACGACGATGGAACCGTTCCTGCACGCCGGGCTGGCGGCGCGCTCGGGAATCCACGCCGCTCGGCTTGGCCAGGCGGGGGCGGTGACGTCCCGGTACACGTTCGAAGGTCCGACCGGTTATCTGAATGCGCTCGCGGCGCCCACAGTCGCCCCGCTCGAAATCGGCGCGACATGGGCGATCCTGCAGATCGCGAGCAAGCCGTTCCCGATCAGCGGCGCCAAGATCGGGGCTACGGCCGCCGCGCTGGCCGCCCGGTCGCGGGGCATCGACCCCGGCGCCATCGTGAACGTCGTCGTCCAGGCGCCGACGACGAGCCTGGCCTATCCGGGATCGGACAACTCAGGTCCGTTCGAGCGCGCCGCTCAGGCTCAGAACAGCTTCCAGTTCTGCGTCGCCGCCGCGCTCGCCGGCCGCTCGCTGACGTCGCTGGCCACCTTCTCCGCGTCCGACGACTTGATCACCAACCTGATCCCCAAGATCGAGTTGATCGCATCGACCACGGGCCGGACCGACCTGTGGATCGAGTTGACCGATGGCCGGACCGAGCACGTCGAGGCGCCGCCCGCGGCTGACCTCCGCACACCCAGCGTGGCCGGTATGGCCGAGAAGCTGGCCGGTTTCCTGCCGGCGTCGGCGGCGAGACTGGTCTCACTGGTCGGCGGCGACCCGGCGGCGCCGGTGGGCGAACTGTTCACGTTGCTGCGGGGCGAAGGAGTGTGGACATGACCGACGAAGAGGGAGTGCGGCGGACGTTGGCCCGGTTCTGCCAGTACCTCGATGACCGGCGCTTCGCCGAGTTCAGCGGGCTGTTCATGCCCGACGCGGTGTTCGGCCGGGCCAGCGGTCGGGAGGCGATCCACGAGCTGACGGCGGGCGGCGGCCTGGCCCGGAATCCGGAACTCTTCCGCAAACATCTCACGGGCAACGTGGTGGTCGACGTCCAGGACGAGCGCGCCGAAGCGACGAGCGACCTCGTGATGTTCGAGCGGGTGGGCGACGAGCCCTGGCAGCTGCGCTTCGGCGTCTATCACGATGTGCTGGTCAAGCATGGCGACGCCTGGCTGTTCGCCAGCCGTCAACTCACGTGGACCGCGAACGGGTTGCGCCGCAACTGATCGATCGCCGATCCGGTCAGTCGGCGATCAAGCTCGCGATCTGCCGGGCGGCCGCCTCGGCGACATGCTGGCGGGCCAGGAGCGCCGCCGCGTCGACGTCACCGGCCAGGATCGCCGCCGTGATCTCGCGATGTTCGCGAACCGACTCCTGGAGTCGGCGCGACAGTCGCTGCTCGGCGCCGGGGATGCGACGACCTGACTGTTCGAGCTGGGTCAGGGCGGTGGTGAGGTAGCGGTTGTTGGCGCTGCGGCGCAGCACGTCGTGGAAGGCGAAGTTCAGCTGATTGAGACCGGCACTGTCGCCGGCCTCGGCGGCGGCCGCCATCTGGGGCAGCAGCGCCGAGAGCTGCTGCCCGCATTCGTGAGCGGCGTGCTGAGCGCACAGGCGCGCCACGAGGGACTCGAGGGCCTGACGCATGGCGTAGATCTCGAGGATGTCGTCGGTGGTCATCACCGATACGCGGGCCCCGTAGTGCGAGGTGATCTCGACCAATCCTTGAGCGGTGAGGATCCGAAGGGCATCCCGTACCGGGGTGCGGCTCACACCGAGCGCGTCGCCGATCTCGGCCTCGCGTAGGCGGGTACCGGGCGCGAGTTCGCCCGACACGATCCGCGCGCGCAACCAGTCGGCCACGGTGTCGGGCAGGCCGCCGCGCCGTTTGGGAGGACTCGGTGCCAGCACCGGCCGCGACGGCGTGGTGGCCACGCCGTCAGGCGAGGAAACGGACGGCATGGATGATGGCCTCTCGCTCGTCGTCGCGCCTGCGCTCGACCGTCTTACGACTAGCCAGAGCCTACGGTCGGGCGCGCCCGGAGCGAGCCATCGGGGAGTACCGGCGCTCGAAGACGCGCGTCAGCCCGACGAGCAGGACGGCGAGCGCGGTCGCAACGGCCAGAGTCGAGTAGATGCCCGCGGAGTTGAACTGTTGCGAGTCGGCGAACATCTGACCGCCCAGGCCCTGCGTAGTACCGAACAGGATCTCCGCGCCGATCGCCATCGACAGCGCGTGCGGGATCACGTAGACGACCGCCGTGACCAGATAACTACCCGCGTGCGGCACCATCACCTTCTGGGCGATCTGCCGCCGGCCCATACCGAACAGGCGCATCACCGCGACCGTGTCCGGATCGACCGTCCGCAGCCCGGTCAGGACGTACATCGAGACGACCGGGAACACCGCGAGGGTGACCAGATAGAAGCGCGGTTCGAAGCCCGAGCCGAAGCGGATGAACAGCAGCGGCACGAGGACGTACTTCGGGGCCGCGTAGAGCACCACGATGATCGGCTCGAGGACCTTGCCGATCAGGCGCGGGGTCAGCGCGATGACCAGCGCCAGGAGCAGGCCGATCGCGGTGCCGGCGGCGAAGCCCGCGAGGGCCTCGCCCAGCGTCGTCTTCACCGTCTTCCAGAGCGATCCGTTCTTGGCGGTCGTCTTCAGCGCGTCGCCGATACGCTGGAAGCTCGTCACGACGACCTCGGACAGGTGCGGCGAGATGAGGAAGCGCCAGATGAGCCAGCCGACGAAGAACGAGAACGCCCACTGCACGATGCTGGCGCCGAAGCGTCCGATGCGGCGTACGGCCTGATTGGCCAAGAGATCGCTCATGATCGTCAGCCCTCCCGCAGGACGCCGATGCGCAGCGTGTAGTTGCGCAGCCAGCCACCCAGGACGACGTCGAGCAAGTACGCGACCAACACGATGAACACGATGACGGCGACGACGCCGGACGGGTCGAGCGTCTGGATGCCCGATTGCGAGAAGTTGTCCATGAGGACGCCGAGACCCGACGCCGTCGGAACCTGCAGCTCGGCGAAGATCTCAGTCGCGAACGCCAGTGGCAACGCGACGCGTGTCGCCGTCAGCAGCTGCGGGACGGCCGAGCGCAGGTAGAGCGCGGTCGAGACCTTGAAGAAGCCGGCGCCCATCAACCGCAACGCGACGAGTTGATCACGATCGACCTCGTCCAGGGCCTGGCGCACCGAGTAGTAGTAGACGAACATCGTCGCACTCGTGACGAGGGCGACGTGGTCGCGAGCGTTGAGGCCGAGCAGGATGATGTACAGCGGGATCAGCCCGACCTTCGGAATCGCATACGTCACGGTGACAAGCGGCTCGAACAGCCAGCGGCCGACAGGAACCGACGTGAGCGCGGCCAGCACGATCCCGATCGCGGCGCCGATCACGATCGCGTAGATCACCGAGAGACCGGTCGATCCCAGCGCCGTGAACATCTCGCCGTCGAAGATGAGGTGCCAGAACTTCGACCAGACTTTGGTCGGCTTGCTGATCACTATCTCGGGTAGGAAGCTCTTCGGTCCACCGGCACTCAGCTGCCAGGCGATGAGCACCAGCGCGAGAACGGCGAGGCGAACGACGAGGGTCACGACGTCGAAGTGGCGTAACCGGTCGGCGAGCCCACGGCGGCGTCCGAGTGACGGACCAGCCGGGGCCAGTGCGTCTCGAGGCGTCAGTGTCTCGAGGCTCACGCCGGCACCTGGCTCTCAAGCGCATCCCACAGTTCTATGTAGGCCTGCTGGGCCTCGGCCGACGTGCGGAACCGGCCGACATCGCGAGGGTGCGGCGCGTCGATCTCGCGGATGAGATGCACCCGTCCGGGGCGGGCGCCCATCACAACCACCCGATGCCCAAGGGTGATCGCCTCGTTCAGATCATGCGTGACGTAGACGATCGTCTTCTGCGTCTTCTGCCAGACGTCCAGCAGCAGTTCCTGCAGCTTGACCCGGATCAGCGCGTCGATCGCGGCGAACGGTTCGTCCATGAGCAGCGTGGGCGCGTCGCTCAGCATCGCCCGGGCCATCGCGGTGCGGCTTCGCATGCCACCGGACAGCTCGTGCGGGCGGTGCGACTCGAAGCCGCCGACGCCGACGCGGTCCAGCTCGGCCTGGGCGCGCTCGCGCCGCTCGCGGCGCCCGACCCCGCGGATCTCGAGCGGCATCGCCGTGTTGTCGATGGCGG
This sequence comes from uncultured Actinomycetes bacterium, assembly GCA_963708805.1. GTDB lineage: Bacteria > Actinomycetota > Actinomycetes > Mycobacteriales > Jatrophihabitantaceae > CAVPUA01. The sequence continues at coordinate 336,103 of CAVPUA010000001.1, forward strand.
TGCGCCACGGCAGCAGCGTGTCCTTCTGCGTCATGTAACTCACCGCGGTGTTCAGGCCCTTGACCGGTGCGCCGTCGAACAGCAACTCACCCCCGGTGGACTTGATCATGCCGGCGATCAGGTTGAGCACGGTCGACTTGCCACAGCCCGAGGGCCCGATGAGGACGAGGATCTCGCCGGCGTTGATCGTGAGGTCGATGTGCTCGAGGATTGGTGCGCCGGTGCGATAGCCGAAGCTCAGGTCGCGAAGCTCGATCTCGGAGTTGGCTGGCGCGTCGCCTCGCCCGTGACGGTGGGCCTGGCGCCCGGTGGCCGACGAACCTCTGACCACATCGTTCACGTGTTGCCTCCTTAATCAGCACCGCCGGGGTGCGCACGCGCCAGAGCGGCGGTCAGGCTGCGCGGAAGCGATGCCGACAGTCGGCGATTGCATACGTGACGTATGCTAAAGCGGTCGGCCGAAAGGTGTCAACGATGGATTGCGATGGTGAGTCCAACTAGAGACGGCGTTCGAGGTGGATGACCGGGATCAGGCGGTCGCCCGACTGGATGTCGAACGATCGCCGTGACTCCCAGAGCGACTTCTCGTGCTCCCAAGCCTGTTCGAGCGCAGCGCCGTCGAGGATGCGTGCGTAGACCTCGAACTTCTCGATCCCGTTAGCGGTACCGACGTCGATACTGACGTCCGGGTCGGCCAGCAGGTTGAAGTACCAGTCGGGGTGGCGGCGACGGCCACCGTTGGAACCGAAGACGGCGTAGACCTCGGCGTTGACCCGTTCGTAGCGCAAGGGGGTCACGCGGTGCTGTCCGGAGCGGGCGCCGACCGTATGCAGCAGCAGCAGCGGCGCCCCGGGCGCGACCTGGCTCGGCACCACGCCGTTGTTCGCGAAGAACTGCTCTATCACTCGCGCGTTGCGCGGGTTCCGGTCGCGGATGGTCAGCGGCCTCATCAGGATCCGCCCCCGTCCGTCAGCGCGATGCGCAGGCCCGCGCCGGTGGCCGAGATGACGGTGTCGACGGTGACTCCGGATGCGACTTCGCGAAGGACGAGGCCGCCGCGGTCGACGTCGATGACGGCCAGGTCGGTGATGATCCGATCGACCACCCCGCGCCCCGTGTACGGAAGCGTGCACTCATGGACGATCTTGAGCGATCCGTCGCGGGCGACGTGCTCCATCATCACGATCACCCGTCGGGCGCCCGACACCAGATCCATCGCGCCGCCCATGCCCTTAACCATCTTGCCGGGGATCATCCAGTTGGAGAGGTCGCCGCTCGCCGACACCTGCATCGCTCCGAGTACGGCGATGTCGACCTTGCCGCCGCGGATCATCCCGAAGCTCGCCGACGAGTCGAAGAAGGCCGCCCCGGGACGAGTGGTCACCGTCTCCTTGCCCGCGTTGATCAGATCGGCGTCGACCTCGTCGTCGTAGGGATAGGGCCCGACACCGAGGATTCCGTTCTCGGAGTGGATGACGACATCGATGCCGGGCGCGAGGTGGTTGGGCACGAGGGTCGGCAGGCCGATGCCCAGATTGACGTAGTCGCCGTCATGCAGTTCGGCGGCGACGCGAGCGGCCAACTGGTCGCGGCTGAGCCGGTGTCCGAGATCGAGGGCGGTCATGACGAGCCGCCGGGCCGTGGACGAGTGGTGCGCTTCTCGATGCTCTTGCGGGCGGCCTGCTCGGACGTCAGTGCGACGACGCGGTTCACGTGGATGCCGGCCAGGTGGATCGAGTCGGGGTCGAGCGACCCGGCCGGGACGACCCGTTCGGCCTCGGCGATGGTGACCCGACCCGACAGCGCCGCGTCAGGGTTGAAGTTGCGGGCCGCGGCGTGGAAGACGAGGTTGCCCATCGTGTCGGCGACGGCGGCGTGCACCAATGCGAAGTCGGAGACGATTGCCTCCTCGAGCACCTGCGCACGACCGCCGATCACCCGGACCTCCTTGGCCGGTGACGCGATGGCGACGCTGCCATCGCGGTGATAGCGCCAGGGCAACCCGCCGTCGGCGACCTGCGTTCCGACTCCGGTCGGCGTGAAGAACGCGCCGATGCCGGTGCCGCCCGCGCGCAGCCGCTCGGCCAGCGTTCCCTGTGGCGTGAGTTCGACCTCGAGCTCACCGGCCAAGAACCTGCGCGCGAACTCCTTGTTCTCGCCGATATAGGACGCGGTGACTCGCGCGATCCGGCCTTGCTCGAGCAGCAACCCGAGCCCGGCGCCGTCGACACCGCAATTGTTCGACGCGATCGACAGGTCCGTCGCCCCTTGTTCGAGCAGCGCGTCGATCAGCGTCCACGGAATGCCGGAGAGCCCGAACCCGCCGACCGCCAGGCGGGCGCCGTCGGCGATGTCGGCCACGGCCGTCGCCGCGCTCGGGAATGTCTTGTCCACTCAGCCCTCCTCTGCTTCTGCGGCACCGAGTCGGGTGACTGAGACCGGTTCGGCCGCGACGTGCTCGAGCAGCTGTCGAGTGATCACGTCCGGACGTTCGACCGTCGGGATGTGCGCTGCCGGCGCGATCTCGACGAGTCGCGAGCCAGCGATGGACGACGCGATCGCTGCCGAGTGCGCCATCGGCAATGCCTGGTCGCGGTCGGCGCCGATGACGAGGGTCGGCGCCGTGATCCGGTGCAGATCACCGCGCAGATCCAGGGTCGCCAGCAGCTCGCAGCACTGGGCATAGCTCTCCGGGTCGGAACCGGCGAGGTCGGCCCGCAGAGCGTGGAGGACCGCGGGCCAGGCGGCGGCGAACTCGGGTGTCGTCCAGCGGGCGACGATCGAGTCGGCGATCGGCTCGAACCCGCCGGAGCGCACCGCGTCCGCCCGCGTCCGCCAGCTCTCGGCGTTACCGGGATGAGCCGACGTGCAGAGAAGGGCCAGCCGGTCGACTCGCGCCGGGTGATTGACCGCGATCCACATCGCCGTCATGCCGCCGAGCGAGAGACCGGTGAGATGGACGCGCGCGAGGTCGAGCCGGTCGAGAACGGCGAGCACGTCACGGCCGAGGTCGGCGATCGCGGTGGACTTGCCGGGCGCCGCCGGTGATCGTCCGTGTCCGCGGGCGTCCAGTCGGATGACGCAGAACTGCTCGCTGAGCACTTCTCGCTGCGCATCCCAGATCTCGCGCGAGGTACCGATCGAGTTGAGCAGCACGATGGCCGGTGCCCCGGCTGGCCCGGCGACGTCGTAGGACAGAGCGACCGTGATGTCGGTCAACCTCAGATGGAGGTCAACTCGGCGGCCACGATCTCGACGCCGACGATGGCCTCCGGGCTCTCGGCCAGCACATCCCAGGACGCCCGCCGTGAGAAGTCGACGACCAGGACTCCGGACGAGCCGGTGAAGCGGTGTGGCGCGTGCGCCTTCATCGAGGTCTCGATCACGGCGCTGACCTCGTCGAGGCTGTCGTCGAACTTGAGCACGAACTTCGAGTCGGGAATGGGAACGTAGGCGGTCATCGGGTCTCCAGTGGGTTCGTCGGGTGGAACGGTCAGGTTCGGCGTCGGCGCACCGAGGCGTCGAGGGCGGGGTTGGGTCGGTACGAGTCGACCGAGTTGACGTCGCGCCCCGGGGGCACGATCTGGTCGACGCGATCGAGCACGGCGGCGTCGAGCCGGACGTCAGCCGCGCCCAGCTGGCTCTCGAGCTGCTCCATCGTGCGCGGGCCGATGATGGCCGAGGTCAGGGCGGGATGGTTGATCACGAACGCGATCGCGAGGTGGATCAGGCTGAGACCCGCATCGTCGGCGACTCGGCCCAGGGCGTCGGCCGCCTCGAGCTTGTGCTGATTGGCGGGAAGATCGAGATCGAAGCTGCGGGGGCGGCGCCGCGCGCGCGAGGACTGCGGAGCCGGTTCGCCCTTGCGGTAACGCCCGGTGAGCCAGCCCGCCGCGAGCGGACTCCACGACAGCACGCCGAGTCCGTAGTCCCGGCAGGCCGGCAGGACGTCGGCCTCGATGCCCCGGACGAGCAGCGAGTACGGCGGCTGCTCGGTGGCGAAGCGCTGCAGTCCACGCCGCTCGGCGACCCACTGGCCTTCGACGATCTTCTGTACAGGGAACGTCGACGTGCCGAATGCCCTTATCTTCCCGGCGCTGACGAGGTCGTTGAGCGCACCGAGGGTCTCGTCGAGTTCGGTCTCCGGATCCCAGCGGTGGGCTTGATAGAGATCGATCCAGTCGGTGTCGAGTCGCCGCAGGCTGCCCTCGACGGCCTGCATGATCCACCGCCGGCTGTTGCCGCGACGGTTCGGGTCGTCGCCCATCGAGCGGTTGAACTTGGTGGCCAGGACGACGTCGTCGCGGCGGCCCTTGAGCGCCGCTCCGACGATCTCTTCCGACTCGCCCTGCGAATAGCGATCGGCGGTGTCGATGAAGTTGATCCCGGCATCCAGGGCGCGATGGATGATCGCCGTCGAGTCGTCATGATCGGGATTGCCCTGCGGGCCGAACATCATCGCGCCCAGGCACAGCGGGCTCACCTGGATTCCGGTACGCCCCAACGTCCGGTACTGCATCAGGTCGTCGGCCCGACTGTGCGCGGCATCGAACGGCCACCTTCCCGAACTTGACGGACGAAGTTGCATGCGATCAGTCGCAAAGTCAGCCTAAAGCCCGCGTCAATACGTCTCGCCGGCGGCGAGGGTGCCATTGACGGCGACACCTTATAAGCCTAATCTCCGCATGCAACCAGCATGCAAAGAGTTGCCAACACGTCTCAACGGGGTCGAATCGACGGTGGAGATCAGGACGATCGGATCGCTGCCCGTCTCGGTGCTGGGCCTGGGGGTCGGCAATGTCACCGACCGCAACCACGAGGATGTCGCGGCGGTCATCGCGGCCGCGCTCGATGAGGGCATCACCTACTTCGACATCTCCAACCGGCCCGAGAGCACGGAGAAGTACGTCGGTCGCGCGCTGGGCGGCCACCGCGACGAGGTCGTGGTGGCCACCAAGTTCGGTTCGCGACCGAGTCCCGGCGTGCTGGCGTGCGCGACGCCCGAACACACGCGCTCGGCCGTCGAATCCAGCCTGGGCAACCTGGGCACCGACCGCCTGGACCTGATTTACCTGCATCGACCCGATCCGGGCACGCCGATCGCCGACACCCTGGGCGCGCTCGGTGAGCTCGTGCAGGCGGGCAAGATCCGTGAGATCGCCTGCTCGAAGTTCAGTGCCGCGCAATTGCGCGAGGCGAACGACGCGGCCGCCGGCCTGCCGGCGCGCTTCGTCGGCGTCGAGAACCCCTGCAGCCTGCTCGACCTCACCGACGAGGACGAGGTACTGCCGCTGTGCGCCGAGCTCGACCTCACCTACATGGCGTACTGGCCGCTTGCCGCCGGCCTGCTGACCGGCAAGTACCGGCGCGGAGCGCAACTGCCCGAGGGCTCGCGATTCGCCCGCCACAAGAAGTGGATTCCCCGGGTCGATGAGTGGCACACGCCCGAGAACTACACCGTGCTCGAACGCCTCGAACCGTGGGCCGTCGAGCGCGGGCACTCGCTCGTCGACCTGGCCTTCGGCTGGCTGCGGGCGCATGATCAAATCGGGTCGATGATCGCCGGAGCGAGCTCGCCCGAGCAACTTCGGGCCAACGTCACCGCCGCGCAGGCCTGGACGCTCGATGCCGAGGAGCTGGCCACCGCCACCGCACTGGCGCGGGGTGCAGCGAGGAATCCCTAGGTAACGCGTTCGAAACGTTCCTTGACCTGAAATTCTGCTTCGGGATACCGTCGCCTGAATCACGGAGCTACATACAACGCGCATGCAATTCTCTCGTGGGCCGATTGCTTCCAGATTGAAGGCGGAGATGACCAGAATCCAGAGTCACAGCACACGCAGATCCCGTCCCGGCTCGCGCGCGATGGCCTGGGGCGTAGCCCTGCTGGCCGTCGCGCTCGTCGCGACGGGGTGTTCCTCGAGCAAGAGTTCGTCCTCCAAGAGTGTGAGCGCCGGGGCGACGCCCACCAGCACGACACCCGAGAAGGCCAACCTCACCGTCACCTACGGCACCAACTCGCCGAGCACCCTGCCGCTGTGGCTGGGCGTCGACGAGGGCTTCTTCTCCAAGCTCGGCCTGAACGTGAAGGCGGTGCAGGCGACCAGCAACGTCGGTGCCCTGGCCGTCATCTCCGGCGGTGCCGACATCTACGTCGGCGAGGCCACCACGACCTTCCAGGCGGTCGCGTCGGGCGACCCGGTCGAGATGATCGGCAACCTGCGCATCCTCAACGACTTCAAGTTCTACGTCTCGCCGAACATCACCAACGTCAGCCAGATCAAGGGCAAGTCCCTGGCGATCTCGGCCGCCGGTGACAGCACCGACCTCTCGACCCGGATCGCGCTCGAGGAGTTGCACAGCTCGGCTGACGGCGTCACGTTGCTGCCGACCGGAACGTCGGCCGCACGCCTGGCCACCCTGGTGAGCGGCAAGGTGGTCGGCACGTTGCTGACCGAGCCGACCGCGACCGCGGCCAGCAAGGCGGGGATGAAGCTGTTGCTCGACCAGACCAAGGAGCCGTTCACCGGCAGCGGGATCACGATCACCAAGAGCTTCGGGCAGTCGAACCCGAACACGGTGAACGCGTTCCTCGAGGGCCTGCTCCAAGCGACGAAGTATCTGCAGGATCCGACCAACAAGCAGACCGTACTGAGCGAGATCGCCAAGTACACCCAGTCGACCACGACGGCGGCGGCGACCACGCTGGGCTACACCACCTACGCGACGCCGGGGGCGCTGGTCATGGACCCCACGCCGAACGTGCCGGCCGGGCAGGCGATCCTGGACGGTCTCAAGTCCGAGGACCCCAGCCGGTTCGGGAGCCTCTCACTCGACAAGGTGTTCAACACGACGTTCACCCAGCGGCTGAAGAGCTCCGGCTTCCTGAACCAACTCTGGGGATCGGCGCTGAACAGCTCGGCCGCGCCGAGTTCGACCTCGTCGTCGTGAGCTGAGGGCCAGACGGCCGGCGGGTGATTGCATGCATAAAAAATGCAATCATCGGCCGGTCGTTTGTCGTACTTTCCCGGGCAATAGTTGAGATTTCTGGGCCGATTGACAGTCTCGTTTCCTTGACGCGAGACTGGACTCAACAATATTGTGTGCAGTAAGGATGCAACCGACGTCGATGTCGTGTCGTCGAACGCGGTCCATGATCGTCCATAGGTTCGGCCCAGTCGAGCGAACGGAGGCCCACGGTGCATCGTCTCGTCGCACTCGACGACCTCGTCGAACTCGAACCGGTGGTCCTCACCATCGACGGTGTCGACATCGCCGTCGTGCGAATCGATGACGAGGCGTTCGCCTTCGCTCCCACCTGCACGCATCGCGCGGCGCCGCTCGTCAAGGGTGCCGTCACCCGCAAGCGGACGATCCTCTGCCCGTGGCATCTGGGAACGTTCCGGCTGACCGACGGCAAGGCGCTGGCCGGGCCGCAGAGCGTGCCGCTGCCGACCTACCCGCTGGCGATCGTCGACGGCGCGGTCTTCCTGGACGCCGAGCCGGCCGAACTGGAACAGGTCGTGCCCTTCCACCACGTGCCGGCGTGCGTCGGCAGCTGAGTCATCCAACGCAGGCGCCCCACCGACCCGCGACTTCACGAAGGAGAGAAACGATGCGCAGAGAGATCTCCGTCCGGATGGAGGACGTCGAAGGTGGCCAGGGCCGCGAGGGACTGACCTACGTCCTGATGGGCAAGCACGACGAGGGCCACTGGGTGCACGTGCTCGAGGTGCCGCCCGGCTACTCGTCCGAGGCGCACTTCCACGACTACGACCAGTTCCAGGTGGTCATCAAGGGTTCGGTCGACATGGCCGGCGAGGTGCTGACTCCGGGCAGCGTCCACTACACCGACGCCAAGACGCCCTACGGACCTTTCACGGCCGGGCCCGAGGGTCTGACGATGATGATCATTCGCCCGGGCGCCGATCAGAAGGGCGCCCGCACGCCGGTGCGCACGGTGATCGACAAGGTCAAGCAGGCGCAGAAGCGCGAACCCGCCGGCACCTGATCAGGTTCACGCACCGCACGACCATTTCGCCCGTCCAGTTTCGCTAGGAGGATCGGTTTGAGTTCGGCTGACGGCCCGCTGGCCGGATTGCACGTGGTGGAGATCGCGGGTCCGTTGGGGGAGTACACCGGCAAGTTGCTGGCCGACTTCGGCGCCGACGTGGTGCTGGTCGAACCGCCGGGTGGCTCGTCGCGCCGACACGTCGGACCGTTCATCGACGACGTACCCGCACCGGACTCGAGCCTGAGCTTCGCCTACTTCAACACGAGCAAGCGGGGGATCACCCTCGACCTCGACACCCTCGACGGTCAGGACATGTTCCGGCGGCTGGCGGCAGATGTCGACGTGGTCGTCGACGGCACCGGCATCGTCGGGCTCATGACCGCGCGCGGCCTCGGCGCCGAGACGCTGCTCGCCGCCAATCCCAAGCTCGTGTACACCTACATCACCCCGTTCGGCTCGGACGGTCCCTACGCCGACTACCAGGCGACCGACATCGTGCTGATGGCCATGGGCGGGCTGCTCTCGCTGGGTGGCTACTCCCATGATCAGCCCGTGCGTGCGTTCGGCGACCAGGCGTGCCTGGCCGCGGGACAGTTCGCGGCGGTCGGCACGATGCTCGCGGTGCTGCAGGCCGAGGCGACGGGCGTCGGCGACATCGTCGACGTGTCGGCTCAGGAGTCGGTCGTGATGGCGCACGAGAACGCCGTCCAGTTCTACGACCTCGAACATGTCGTGAAGCACCGCAACGGCGGCGATCAGCGACAGGCCGCCGTGGGCGTCTATCCGTGCTCGGACGGGCATGTGTACCTGCTCGCGACGGGCCTCGGCCTGTTCTGGGACCAGATGGTCGGCTGGTTCGAGGACGAGGGCGTCGAGGGTGCGAGCAGCCTGCGGGACGAGAAGTGGAAGGACAACGCCTTCGCCAGCAGCCGGCAGGGCAAGGACGAGTTTTGGGAGATCTTCGGCCGCCTGGCCATGAACCGGACCAAGGCCGAGTTGTACGAGGGCGCCAAGCGGGTCCGCCTGCCGTTGTGCCCGGTCAACGATCCGGCCGACCTGGCCGCCAGCCCGCAACTGGCCGCTCGCGACTACTTCGTCGACATCGCCCACCGGCCCTCCGGTCGGACACTGCGGATGCCCGGTGCCCCGTTCAAGCTCACCGGATCGCCCGGTTCGACCTCGCCCGCGCCGGGCCTGGGTGAGCACAACAGCGAGCTGTTCGGCGGTCTCGGACTCAATCCCGACGACCTCGTCCACCTCAGTGCCGCGGGAGTGATCTGATGAACGACCTGCCCCTGCGCGGAGTCCGCGTCGTCGACTTCACCTGGCTCGGCGCCGGCCCCTACACGACTCGCGTCCTCGCCGACCACGGTGCGGAGGTGATCCGGGTCGAGTCGGCCAAGCGGATGGACCGGCTGCGTGTGCTCCCGCCCTTCCGCGACGGGATCAAGGGCGACAGCGTCAACCGCAGCGGCTACTTCGCCGATCGCAACAGCAACAAGCTGGGTGTCACCTTCAACCTGAAGAGCCCCATCGCAGTGGCCCTCGTGCTGCGGTTGATCGAGCAGGCTGACGTCGTCACGAGCAACTTCACGCCCGGCACCCTCGCCGGCCTCGGCCTGGGCTACGAGCAGGCGCGGGCCCTTCGTCCCGACATCATCTTCTTGGAAATGGGGATGCAGGGAAACGACGGCCCGGACGCCAAGCTCGTCGGCTACGGCCAGACCGTGTCGGCCCTCACCGGCCTCTATCACCTGTCCGGCCTGCCCGGACGTATGCCGGTGGGAACGGGAACCAACTATCCCGACCACGTCGCGGCTCCGGCCCACTCGGCGTTCGCGGTGCTGACGGCCTTGCGCCACCGCCGCCGCACCGGCGAGGGCCAGTACATCGACCTCTCGCAGGCCGAGACCATGGTGTCGCTGCTGGGGCCGGCCATCCTCGATCACACCGTCAACGGGCGCACCGACCAGCCGCAGGGCAATCGGGCCGACTACGCCGCGCCCCAGGGCGTCTACCCGTGCGCCGGAGACGACCGGTGGGTGGCGATCAGCGCGGTCACCGACGAGCACTGGACGGCACTGGCCGACGAACTCGGGGCGCGCGAGCTGACCGATGATCAACGGTTTGCGACCACGCTCGAGCGTCATCGCCACCACGACGAACTCGACGCCGAACTCGCATCGCTCACGTCGTCGCAGGACGCCTACGCACTGATGGAGCGTCTGCAAAAGCGCGGCGTTCCAGCCGCCGTCATGCAGACCTACGGCGACCTGATCGACTCTGACCCGCAACTGCGGCACCGCAACCACTTCGCCGTGCTCGATCACCCCGAGATGGGTCCCTCGATCTACAACGCGCCGCCCTTCACCCTGCGCAACGTCAGCGAGCCGACCATGCGCACGCCGGCTCCGCTGCTCGGGCAGCACACCCGTGAGGTGTGCACCCGTCTGCTCGGACTGGACGACGAGCAGATCGACGCACTCACCGAGCAGGGCGTGTTGTCGTGATGGCCCGCGTCAAGAGGCACACCCGGTGAACTCGATCAGCCGTGAGGTCGCGATCGTCGGCGTAGGGATCACGCCGCAGGGCACCCTGCCGGGAAGCACCAACCTCTCGCTGCAGACCGATGCGTTCGCGCTTGCGCTCGCGGACGCGGGCCTGGCCAAGTCCGACATCGACGGGCTGCTGTCCGAACCCGGGACCACCGACATGCACTGGGCGCTCGACTACCTGCGGCTGGGCCGGGCGCTGGGCATCAATCCCAGCTATACCGGCAGTTTCGCGATGGGCGGGGCCACCGCGGGCAACCTCGTGCAGCTGGCCGCGATGGCCGTCAGCACCGGAATGGCGAACTACGTCGCCTGCTGCTTCGGCGACGCCGCCAAGACCGGGAAGAAGCGGCCGCTGTTCGCCGCCGGCGGCTATCTCGGCACCGAGACCGCGAACAACTCGGCGTGGGGCGCTTTCGGGGCCGCGACGTGGAGCGCCCTGACCGCCAGCCGCCACATGGCGTTGTACGGCACGACGAGCGAGCAGCTCGGCGAGGTCGCGGTTGCCGCGCGCGGCCATGCGGCCCTCAACCCGGCCGCCATGATGCGCACGCCGATCACGCTGGCCGACCACCAGGCCTCGCGGATGATCGTCGAACCGTTCCACCTGCTCGACTGCTGCCTGGTCAGCGACGGCGGCGCCTGCATCATCGTCACGACGACCGAACGCGCCCGGGATCTCGCCCAGCCGGTCGTCTCCATCGCCGGGATGGGCCAGGGCTTCATCACCCAGGACCACGAGGCCGAGCAGTGGTGGTACGGCCCGCACCAGAAGGACGCGATGGACCGCGCCTACGCGATGGCCGGTCTGGGGCCGCAGGACGTCGACGTGGCCGAGCTCTACGACAACTTCACGATCAGCGTCCTGCTCTGGCTCGAGCACGCCGGCTTCTGCAAGGAGGGCGAGGGCGGTCAGTTCGTCGAGGACGGGCGGATCCGGCTCGGGGGCGAGCTTCCGGTGAACACGCACGGCGGCCATCTCTCGGCCGGTCACCCGCAGGGCTGGTGGACGCTGGCCGAGGGTGTCGAGCAGCTGCGCGGCCAGTCCGGCGATCGTCAGGTGCCCGGGGCCGAGGTCGCCCTGATCGGCGGGCGCGGACTCGTCCTCAACACGGCCAGCGCGCTGGTCCTGACGAAGGAGTCCTGGCATGGCCGAGACGACCGAAGCGCCTCCGGCCAAGCCGCTTCCGACGATCGATGACGAGAACGGACCGTTCTGGGCCGGCACGGCCGCGGGCGTCCTCCGGATGCAGAAGTGCGCTGGCGTGCGGGCACATCCGCTTTCCGATCCAGGCCCTGTGCCCGGTCTGCATCTCGCCCGACTTCGACGTGGGCCGACTCTCGGGTCGCGGCGACGATCTTCTCCAAGATCGTCTACCACCGAGCCTTCCATCCGTCCTATCGCGACGACGTCCCCTACAACCTGGTGATCGTCCAGCTCGACGAGGGTCCGCGGATGTTCAGCAACGTCCACGAGGGCGACACCCCGAGCGTGATCGGCGACCGGGTCGAGGCCGTCTTCGACCAAGCGTCCGAGGACGTCTTCATCCCGCGGTTCCGCCCGCTGCCCACCTGACCTACGCCCGACCGAACAAGAGGAGATCTCGTGGACAAGACGACCGAACAGATCGTCGACTTCGCACTCGGCTACTCCGCGGCCGATCTGGCCGAGCCGGTGATGACGTCCGCGCTCAACCACGTCGTCGATGCCATCGCCGTCGCGATCGCCGGCACGACCGCCGAGCCGGCCCGGGTCGCCGCGCGGCTGGCCGCCACCACCCGGGGCGAGCCGGGCGCGACGCTGATCGGCCACGGCGCCGGCATCGCCCCCGACATGGCGGCCTTCGCCAACGCGGTCATGGTCCGCACCTACGACTGGAACGACGGCATGCAGGCCAAGGGCGGCGGCCATCCCAGCGACATGATCCCGGGGCTGATGGCCGCCGGTGAGATCGCGCACTCGTCGGGCCTGGACTTTCTCGTGGCGACCACGCTGGCCTACGAGCTGCTCGGCGGCCTGGGCGTGAGCGTCGACCGGGCCAACTTCGACCAGGGTCTGTTCATCGGGGTGGCGGGCGCCGTGGCCGCCGGCCGGCTGCTCGGCCTCGATCGCGATCAGCTCGGCGAGACGGTGTCGCTCGCCATCAGCACCGCGCTGCCGCTGGGCGTGCATCGTTGGGGCGCCCTGTCGATGATGAAGGGCGCCTCGACCGCCTTCGCCGTCCGCAACGGTCTGTTCTGCGCCCTGCTGGCGCGGGACGGGTTCACCTCCGCCCCGGCCCCGATCGAGGGCTACTACGGACTGTGGGACGCCATCGGCAAGTTCGAGCCGCGCCTGCCGGTGATGCCGGGCGGCCCGAGCGTGATGGAGATGGCCCACCAGAAGCCGATCCCGGCCGAGAGCCAGGTACTGGGCCTGCTCGACCTGGTCCCCGAGATCCGCGCGTGGGCGCCGATCGACGAGATCGAGTCGATCGACATCACGCTGTCGGAGCGAGCCCTGCGTCACGTCGCCGACCCGCCCAAGTACGACCCGCAGACCCGCGAGACGGCCGACCACAGCCTGCCGTACATGCTCGCGGTCGCATTGGTCGACGGCGACATCAGCCTCGACTCGTACCTGCCCGAGCGGTTCACGCGACCCGGCGCTGCGCCCGATCATGGACAAGATCCACGCGACGGCGAGCGACGAGTTCTCCGACATCCGCAAGGACTTCTTCGGGGTCACCCGCGCCCACCCCGTCCGGGCCGTGTTCCGCACCAAGTCCGGCGAGGTGCGCACCGAGGAGATCCGCTACCACAAGGGCCATCTCAAGGATCCGATGACGCAGTCCGACGTCGACGTGAAGTTCGACAAGGCCAGTCGCGGCGTCGTCGGCGGCGAGCAGAAGGAGCGCATCCGCAAGGCCTGGTGGAACGTCGACACCGCGCCCGACATCGCCGAGCCGATCGCACTGCTCGCCCAGTTCGAACCGTTGGCCGAGGACAGCTGATGCGCATCACCGTCCGGATCTCCGCCCCGCCCAGCCACCGCGACGGCCAGGTGAGCGCGGCCGGATTCATCGACCGGATCCAGGCCGCCGACGACTTCGGTTTCGACCGGATCTCGGTCGGAGACACCCAGCTGAACAATCTCGAATGTTTCAGCGCGCTCGGGCTCATCGCCACGCACACCAAGTCGGTGCTGCTCGGCCCGGGCGTGACCAATGCGGTGACGCGCGATGTCGGCGTGATGGCCAACGCGCTCGCGAGCCTGGACGTGATCAGTGGGGGACGGGCGTTCTGCCTGATCGCTCGCGGCGACGGCGCGGTGCGCAACGCGGGCCTGCAACCGGCGTCCGTGGCCCAGATGCGCGACTACTTCCTGGCGCTCCGCGATCTTCTCGCGACCGGCGAGGCTCACCTCGGTGACCGTCACATCAGGCTGCCGTGGGCCGGCCAGCTCGAGCACAAAGTGCCGCTGTACATGGTCGCCGAAGGCCCGCGCATGTTGCGGATGGCCGGCGAGATCGCCGACGGCGTGTTCGTCGGGGCGGGCCTGACGTCCGAGGTCGTCCGGGACACCCTCGCCACGATCGAGACCGGCGCACGCGCCGCCGGTCGTGAGCTGAGTGACCTCGACATCTGGTGGGACACCCGCAGCGGAATCGCGCTGACCCACGAGGACGCGCTGTATCGCGCCAAGGAGAGCCTGGCGTCAGTCGGCAACCACGCCTTCCGCGCCGGCTTCGAGGGCAAGCACGTGCCCGACGAGCTGCACGCCAAGCTGCGGATCTACCAGCAGCGTTTCGACTACTCCGAGAAGGGGACGTCGGCCCAGAACGGCCCGCTCATGGACGAGCTCGGACTGACCGACTACTTCACCGAACGGTTCGGGGTCGTCGGGACGCCGGACGAGGTCGTGGCGCGACTGCACGAACTCGAGCGCCTGGGCGTCCACCAGATCAGCCTGGCCAGCCACAACCGCGGGCTCAAGGGCGTGCCGGACAGCGTCGAGCTGCTCGGCGAGCACGTCCTGCCCCACGTCCGCTGACGTCGATCGGAACATCCATGAGTGGCATCAGAGGGCAGGCGTTCATCGTCGGCGCGTACGAGCATCCCGAGCGCAAGCTGCCCGACAAGTCCGTACCGCAGATCCATGCCGAGGTGGCGCTGGGTGCGGTCGCCGACGCCGGGCTGACCCTCGACGACGTCGACGGGTTCTTCACCGGGCGTGACGCGCCGGGCGCGGGCGGGCTGTCGATCGCCGACTACCTCGGGCTGAGCGGCGTCTCCTACATGGACTCGACCGAGAGCGGCGGAGCGTCGCCGCTCTACCACGTCGGCCACGCCGCCGCGGCGATCGCGATGGGCAAGTGCAGCGTCGCCCTGATCACGCTGGCCGGCAAGGCGCGCGGGGCCGCGGGCGGTGGCGACGCGCCGCCCGAGGATCCGTTCGAGTTGGTCTTCGGCGCGCGGCCGCCGCTGGCCAGTTACGCCCTGGCCGCCCGCCGGCACATGTACGAGTTCGGCACGACCAGCGAGCAGCTGGCCGAGGTCAAGGTGGCGGCATCCATCCACGCTCAGTACAACCCGAACGCCTTTCTGCAAAAGGTGATGAGCGTCGAGGACGTCGTCAACTCACCGATGGTCAGCGACCCCCTGCACCGCGGGGACTGCTGCGTCGTCACCGACGGTGGCGGGGCTGTGGTGCTCGTCAGCCCCGAGGTCGCCCAGCAGTTGCCGCGGCGCGGGGTCAAGCTGCTCGGCCACGGCGAGGCGCCCAAGACGAGCGACGGCGGCCGGCCCGACGTCACGTACACCGGCGCGGCGTTCGCCGGCCCACGAGCGTTCGCGGAGGCCGGCGTGACCGCCGCCGACATCGACTACGCCTCGCTCTACGACTCGTTCACGATCGCCGTGATCGAACAGGTGGAAGACCTCGGTTTCTGCGAGAAGGGCAAGGGCGGCAACTTCGTGATGGACGGGGGATTGGTGGCTCCGTTCGGAGCGCTGCCGTTCAACACCGACGGTGGCGGTCTGTGCAACAACCACCCGACCAACCGCGGTGGCATCACCAAGATCATCGAGGCGGTACGGCAACTGCGCGGCGAGGCCAACCCCGAGGTGCAGGTGCCCGACTGCCAGCTGGCGTTGGTCAGTGGCGTCGGTGGCGACCTTGCGGCCCGCATGCGCAGCGCCGTGCTTGTCCTTGGACAGGAGGACGCATGACCGACGTCATCGACGACCCCACCCTGCCGGCGCCGGCGCCCGCGGTGGCCCCCGAGCTGGCCGAGTTCTGGGCCGCCACGTCGGAGGGGCGGCTGCTGATTCCGCGCTGCGACGCGTGCGGCCAGACCTACTGGTATCCGCGGCCCATCTGCCCGCTGTGTCACTCGACGTCGATCACCTGGGAGCAGGCCAGCGGAGTGGGCACCGTCTACACGTTCTCGATCGTGCGGCGCGGAATGGGCGTCTACGCCGACGCGCCCTACGTCCTGGCCTACGTCGACCTGGCCGAGGGACCGCGGATCATGACCAACATCGTCGACTGCGACATCGAGGCGGTCGAGATCGGTCAGCCGGTCGAGCTCGTCTTCCACCGAACGTCCGAGGGCACGGCGCTGCCCCGTTTCCGGCCGCGCGGGTGAGGCGGCCATGACCATCGACAAGATCGTCTCGTCGGCGGCGGACGCCGTGAAGGACATTCCCGACGGAGCTCGGCTGGGAATCGGCGGCTTCGGTCCGTCGCGCACGTACGCCGCGTTGATCCCCGCGATCCTGGAACAGGGGACGAGGGATCTGCGCGTGGTCGCCAACTCGGTCGGCGGCAACGTCAACTCGATCTGGACGTTGCTCGAGGCGCACCGGATCAACCACATCACGGTGTCGATCTCGCGGGGCGCGGACGACTTCATCGCCTCCGGCGAGATCGAGATCGAGCTCGTGCCGCAGGGAACCCTCGTCGAGCGGCTGCGCGCGGGGGGCGGGGGCATCGCGGCCTTCTACACGCGGACGGGCTACGGCACCCGGGTCGGCGAGGGCAAGGACGTCCGCTACTTCGACGGCGTGCCCCACATCATGGAGACCGCGCTGAAGCTGGACTACGCGCTCATCCGGGCGCACCGGGCCGACCGGTTCGGCAACGTCTCGTTCCGCGGAGTCGGACGCAACCTCAACCTGGCGATGGCCAAGGCGGCCAAGGTCGTGATCGTCGAGGCCGAGGAGATCGTCGACGGGTCGATGGATCCCGACCGGGTCGAGCTGCCCGGCGTCTTCGTCACGCGAGTGATCCAACAGGCGCCCGAGATCGTGCCGTTCCCGAAGACGCGCCGCGGCGGGGTCGACGTCGACACACCGGTCGAGTACCTCGGCAAGCCGGCCTGGACCCGGCGCGAGATGGCTCGCGTCGCGGCCGCGCTGCTGCCGGAGCCGTCCTACGTCAACCTCGGACTCGGCATCCCGACGCTTGTCTCGAACTTCACCGACGGGCGAGACATCATGACGCATGCCGAGAACGGCATGCTCGGAGCCGGCGAGGACAGTACCGCCGAGGACTACGACCAGGACGTCTACAACGCCGCGAGTGGGTACGTCCACGTCGGGCCGGGCGCGTCCTTCTTCGACACGGTCACGTCGTTCGAGATGGTGCGCGGCGGCAAGATCGACTTCGTGATCCTGGGTGCGTTGCAGGTCGACGAGCAGGGCGACATCGCGAACTGGGCCACCGCCGGCCGCCATGGGGGAACGATCGGCGGCGCCATGGATCTGGCCGCGGGCGGCGCCCAACTGATGGTGATGATGCCGCATCTCACCAACGACGGTGGCCAGAAGCTGGTGCGCCAGTGCACGTTCCCGCTCACCGGCACGGCGTGCGTCGACGTGGTCGTCACCGACCTGTGCGTGCTGCGCCGGCTGGACGGCCGCTTCGTACTGGAGCAGACCGCGCCCGGCTTCACCGCCGACGAGGTCGCGGGCCTGACCGAGCTGCGGTTCGCGCGGACGCGCTAGATGGCGGCTGTCACCGAGTCGATCGCCCGGCTGATCGCGGCGCCCGTCGAGCTGCCTGAGGACGTTCGTGAGGCCGGTCGGCGCGGTCTGCTCGACACGGTCGGGGTGGCGCTGGCGGGAGCCGACGAGGAGGCCGTGCGATTGCTTCGCGCAGTGGTCCTCACGCCGGACGCTGACGGCGCGGCCACCTTGCTCGGGGGCGGCGGCCGCACCTCGATCCTCGATGCCGCGCTGATCAACGGCACCGCCGCGCACGCCCTCGACTTCGACGACACCCAGGCCAACGTGCGGGGCCACCCGTCGGCGACCATCGCGCCGGCCGCGCTCGCGCTGGCCGAGGCGAGTGGAGCCAGTGGCGCCGACTTGATCTCCGCGTACGTGATGGGCGTCGAGGTCGCCGGCCGCGTCGGGCGGGGTCTCGGCCCGGCCCACGCGCGCCAGGGGTTCCACAGCACCGCCACGCTCGGCGTCTTCGGCGCGGCGGCGGCGGCCGCGTGCCTGCTCGGACTCGACGAGTTCCAGGTGACCCAGGCCCTGGGCCTGGCCGCGTCGAGCGCCGCCGGACTTCGGTCGAACTTCGGGTTCATGGCCAAGCCGTTGCACGCGGGCAACTCTGCGCGGGCGGGCTTGCTGGCGGCGCTGCTCGCGCAGCGTGGCTTCACGGCCACCCCCGCCGTACTGGACGCACCGAACGGCTTCACCGACGCCTTCTCACCCGGCGACGGTGATCCGAATGCTGTGCTCGGCGAGGGTCCGTGGCAGATCGTCGAGCCCGGAATCGCGGTGAAGAAATATCCCTGCTGCAATCGAGGGCATCGCGCCGCTGACGCGATCCTCGCCCTCGTCCAACGGCACGATCTGGTGCCGGCCGAGATCGAGCGGATAGAGGTGCACCAGCCCGCCGGCGAGGTCGACGCGAGCGGCCGGGTCGGCCCGATGATCTACCCACGGCCGGCGACCGGGCTGCAGGCCAAGTTCAGCATGCAGTACGTGATGGCGGCGGCCGTGGTGGACCGCGGGCTCGGGATGGAAGCGTTCACCGACAACGCCGTGGCCCGTCCGCCGGCGATCGCGCTCATGGAGCGGGTCGTGCCGATCGCCGACGAGGACCGTCCGCCCACGACGCCGGAACTGAACTACGTCGAGGTGCGGTTGTTGCTCCGCGACGGCACCGAGCTTCGCGAGGCGGTGCGCTTCTCGCGCGGCGATCCACGGGGCGGCGTGCCGCTGACGGCGGTCGAGCTGGCCACGAAGTATCTCGACTGTGCGCGCACCGCGCTGCCCGAGGACGCGGCTCTTCGCTCCCTGGCGCGGTTCGACGAGCTCGAATCCCTTCCCGATGTGCGACTTCTGACGTCGGAGCTGAAATCATTTACTTAAGGTAAGTAATGATATCCTGACGCTGTGGCCACTCGAGCGACCGGAACCGCGTCCGAAGCCCCGCCGAGCCGACGGGGTGCGCTCGCCGACGAGCTGCGCAGCGCCGTCACCCGAACCGCGCGACGACTGCGAACCGAGGGGATGCTCGAGGCGGTGACACCCAGCCAGTACTCGGTCCTGGCCGCCCTCAAACACTCCTCGTCGACGTTGAGTGCCCTGGCCGAGCGCGAGCAGGTGCGGCCGCCGTCGATCACCCGCGTCGCGGCCAGCCTCGAGGGTCTCGGTCTGGTCGAGCGGGTCGTCGATCCGTCCGATCGCCGCCAGGTCATCGTGTCGCTGACCGACCGCGGACGCGACCTGCTGGCCCAGATGCGCAGCCGGCGCACGGCCTGGTTGTCGCGTCGGCTGGCCGAGCTCGATCCGGCCGAGCGGCAGATCCTCGCGCAGGCCGCCGAGATACTCCAGCGGGTCAGCTCGCAGTGACCTCGACGTTTCGTGCGCTGCGCACCCGCAACTATCGGCTGTGGGTGTCGGGCACGGTGGTGTCGAACGTCGGCACCTGGATCCAGCGCACGGCCCAGGACTGGCTGGTGCTCGTCATCCTGACCCATCACTCGGGCCTGGCGGTGGGGATCACGACCGGCCTGCAGTTCGCGCCGCTGCTGGTGCTGTCGGCGCACGCCGGCGTGCTGGCCGATCGGCTGCCCAAGCGTCAGGTCCTGATGTGGACGCAGAGCGTGATGGGCCTCAGCGCCTTGACGCTCGGCCTGCTGGTGGTCACCCACACTGTGCAGCTGTGGCAGGTCTTCGTCTGCGCGCTGGTGCTCGGTCTGGCGACGGCGTTCGACAATCCGGCCCGTCAGGCGTTCGCCTCCGAGGTCGTCGCCCGCGCGGACGTCACCAGCGCGGTGGGGATGAACAGCGCGTCGATGAACATCGCCCGGCTGATCGGCCCCGGATTGTCGGGAGTGTTGATCAGCGAGTTCGGCACCGGGCCGTCGTTCCTGATCAACGCCGCCAGCTTCGGGGCGGTGCTCGTCGCGCTGGTGAGGATGCGACCCGAGGAGTTCTTCCGGGTCGATCGGCTGGCGCGTGGCAAGGGTCAGGTGCGCGAGGGGCTGCGTTACGTCCGATCTCGCCCGGACATCCTGTTGATCTTCTTCGTGGCGGGCTTGGTGGGCACCTTCGGCCTCAACTTCCAGATCACGAACGCCCTGATGGCCACCGGTGCGTTCCATCTCGGTGCGCGGTACTACGGCCTGCTCGGCTCGACGATGGCCATCGGCTGCCTGGCCGCGGCGTTCCTGGCCGGGCGACGGGAGCGTCCGCGGCTCAAGCTGTTGCTGGGCGCCAGCCTGGCGTTCGGCGTGTTCATGACCGCCGGCGCGCTGATGCCCTCGTACGCCCTCTACGCCCTGACGCTGATCCCGATCGGTCTGTGCTCGATCACGCTGATGAACAGCTGCAACACCGCGATCCAGCTCAGCACACCGTCCCATGTCCGCGGGCGGGTGATCGCGTTGTACGTGGTCGTCTTCCAGGGCACGACTCCGTTGGGTGCGCCGATCGTGGGGTGGATGGGCAGCGCGTTCGGCGCGCGATGGTCGGTGCTGGTCGGCGGTCTGGCCGGGCTGGTCGCCGCGGGCGTCGCCAGCCTCGTGCTCGTCCGTCGCCCCGACATCGGCCGGCTCTTCTCGACGTCGCTCAAGGCCGAGTCCATGTCCGCCACCGACGCGGTGACCAGCCGGGCCGAGGCGTCCGAGCGCCGAGAGATCGGTCACGTTGCCGTCGGATCCACGGGCGCCGACGCTTGATCTGACCGGCCGTCCGGCCTAGGCTAAGATTGCATGCAACTCGTCGACAGTATGGTTTGCCGTACGTACGACCGACGAGGTCTGCTCAGCAAACATCTGCATTTCTCTGCCGCCAGCTTGCATAGCTCACGCATGCAACCCTTCGATGTGAGGTGGGACCGAGCTCGTGATCATTGCTCAACAAGTCGCGGAAAGTCTGTACCGGCTCGGGATCCGACGGGTGTACGGCCTTCCGGGCGAGGACCACATGGCCCTGCTCGACTCCTTCCAGACGGCCGGCCTCGAGTACTGCACGGCCTTCAACGAGTCGTCCGCGGTGATCATGGCGGCGACCGACGCCCAGCTCACCGGCCTGCCCGGCGTGGTCGTCCTGTCGCTGGCGCCGGGCGTCAGCAACGGCGTCAACGGGGTGCTCAACACCTACCTCGAAGAGGTGCCGCTGATCCTCATCTCGGGACAGCACCCGGCCGGCCAGCTTCCCTTCGTCGTGCGTCAGGGCTTCAACATCGAGCGGCTGGTCACGCCGATCACGAAGTGGCAGGCCAAGGTCACGGCCGACATGAACGTGCCGAGCGTGCTGGGCAAGGCGGTCGACGAGGCGATGTCGGGTCGGCCCGGCCCGGTCTACCTCGAGATCCCGGACGCCGTCGCGACCAGCGAGAGCAAGGCCGACGACGAGGCGGCTCGCCGCGGCGTGGCCCGGCTGCGCGCCCGCTGGGTGGATGCCCAAACCCAGGTCGTGCCGGCCGACCCGGCCGTGATCGACGGCCTTGCCGCGCGGCTCGAGGCCGGCGCACCACCCGGTGCT
Organism: uncultured Actinomycetes bacterium; assembly: GCA_963708805.1. GTDB lineage: Bacteria > Actinomycetota > Actinomycetes > Mycobacteriales > Jatrophihabitantaceae > CAVPUA01. Next base: position 357,661 of record CAVPUA010000001.1, read on the forward strand.
GGTGCTCGGCGGACGCAAGCGCCGCGATCACCCCGGCCACTCTCGACGCGTTCGCCGAGCGCGTTCCGGGTTCCGGTCTTCACCTCGACCCGGCAGAAGGGCGTGCTGAGCTCGGCGTCGGAGTTCTTCGCCGGCGCCTTCCTCAACGGACGGCTCGAGAAGGAGATCTTCGATCGCAGCGATCTCGTGCTGATGATCGACCCGGAGTCCTTCGACTTCTACAACAAGGCGTGGACGTTCAGCGCCGACGCGGTGGCCCTCACCGACGCGGGCTACTGCGGAGTGGATGAACCCGTTCGCCGCCCAGCTGATCGTCGATCCCGAGAGTGCCCTGACCGCGCTGATCCAGCGCGGCGGGGGAGCGTCGAGCTGGACCGCCGAGGACGTACGCGGCTATCGCAGCCAAGCTGCGCGAACTGGTGCTGCCCGCCGACTCGACCTCGTTGTCGGTCGCGCACGCCATCGACGCGGCGCTCGACGCGTGGCCGCAGGACGGCTACCTGGTCGCCGACGCCGGCTTCAGCAAGCCGTTGATCGTGATGCTGAGCGACCCCAGCGAGCCCGACCACTTCCTGGCCTCCAACGCGCTGTCGACCATGGGCTACTCGATCCCGGCCGCGGTCGCGGCGCGCCGGGCGGGCGCCCGGCCGGTGCTGTCGTTCATCGGCGACGGGTCGCTGCTCATGCGCGCGACCGAGCTGATGGTCTCGGCCGACGACGGCGCGCCCGGCGGTGTTCGTGGCGATCATCGACCACGCGCTCACCCAGATCGAGGTCAAGCAGGAGCGGCGCGAGCTGGCGTCGGTCGGCGTCGCGCTGCCCGAGATCTCGTGCGCGAAGCTGGCCGAGACGTTCGGCTTCGACGGCATCGACGTCGACAACGCCGAGGATCTTCGCGCGGCGGTGTCCAAGGGGCTGCAGGGCGATCGGCCGCTGCTGATCGGCGCGCACGTCGATCCGGCTCCGTCGCGGGTCCTCTTCGATCTGCTGCGCGGGTGACGGCGCATGACCAAGCCCGATCGGTGGCCGTGCTGGACTCGATGCCCGCCGCGTCCCGCCAGGTGATCGACGACATCTTCGGCAGCGAGTTCAACGTCGTGTTCGTCGATGACGACTCGGCCGAGGCCAAGCGGACCGCCGCGGCCGAAGCCGACGTGCTGCTGACCATGTGGGGCGCGGTCGACGCCGACGACGATCGCGGCGCGCCGACGAGGCCCGGCGTGATCCAGAAGCTCGGCGTCGGCACCGACAAGATCGACAGCGATGCGGCCGCGGCAGCGCGGCATCGTCGTGCTCAAGGCGGCCGGCATCAACGCCGACGCCGTGGCCGAGCTGGCCGTCCTGCTCACCCTGGCGGTCGGGCCGCCACCTGCCCGAAGGCGATCGCGGCCGCCCGCGGCCGGACTGGTCGCCAAGGAGGGTCTGCGGGCCGAGTCGTTCCAGCTGCTCGGCAAGACCGTCGGGCCTGCTCGGGCTGGGCCACATCGGCCAGGCGGTCGCCCGGCGGCTGGCGCCCTTCGGCGTCGTCACTGGTCTACCACGACCTGCGCCGGGCTCCGGCCGAGGTCGAGGCCGAGTGCCGGATCCGCTACGTCGAGCACGACGAGCTGTTCGAGCTCGCCGACGTGATCTCGCTGCACCTGCCGAGCACGCCGTCGACCGACAAGATCATCAGTGCGGACGTCCTGGAGCGGGTGCGAGCCGGGACTGATCCTGATCAACACCGCGCGAGGGCTCGTTGATCGACGAGCCGGCGCTGGCCGAGGCGATCAAGGACGGGCGGGTGCTCGGCGCCGGACTCGACGTCACCGCGGAGGAGCCGATCAAGCTCGACTCGCCGCTGCTCGAACTCGATCGGGTGGTGCTGACGCCACACGTCGGGGGAGCCGTCGCGAACAACTTCCCGCGGGTGATCGATCGGGCGTTCCGCAACGCGAAGGCCGTTCTCGACGGCGCTGACGTCTCGCCCGGCGACGTCGTGGTGTGGCCCGATCGGGTGCCGGCCGGATGAGCGCCGCCGGGATGGACCATGACGTCGCGGCCTACTTCGACTCGAACGAGGCACTCGGCGCGTTCATCGACGGCAAGTCGGTGTCGACCTCCGGCGAGTTGATGAGCGTCGAGGACCCGGCGCGCGGCGTCCCGATCGCGACCTTCACCGATGCGGGTGCCGACGATGTCGATCGCGCGGTGGTGTCCGCGCACGAGGCGTTCCGGCAATCCTGGCGAACGATCCGGCCGGCCGAGCGCGGCCGCATCCTGGCCCGGATCGCGGCGATGCTGTGGCGCGAGGCCCCGGGGCTGGCGCGGCTCGAGAGCCTCGACACCGGCAAGCCCCTCCGCCAGGCCCGATCCGATGTCGAGACCGCGGCCCGCTACTTCGAGTTCTACGCCGGCGCCGCCGACAAGATCTACGGCGAGACGATCCCGGGCGACGGCGACTACTGGTCCTACACCCTGCGCGAGCCGTACGGCGTCGTCGCCCACATCACGCCGTGGAACTCGCCGCTGAGCCAGATGTGTCGCGGCGTCGCGCCCTGCCTGGCCGCGGGGAACACGGTGGTCGTCAAGCCGTCCGAGATCACGCCGCTCTCGAGTCTGGCCGCGGCCCGGCTCTTCGTCGAGGCGGGTCTGCCGGCCGGTGTCTGCAACGTGATCGCGGGGCGAGGGGTCACCACCGGGGCCGCGCTCGTCCAGCATCCGAACGTCGAGCACGTCGGCTTCACCGGCTCGGTCGCGACGGGCAAGCAGATCCTGCGAATGGCGGCCGAGCGGATCATCGGCGCCAACCTCGAGCTGGGTGGCAAGTCGCCGACGATCGTGCTGCCGGACGCCGATCTGGCCGCGGCGGTGCAGGCCGGCGCGATGGCGGTCGTCCGCAATGCCGGCCAGTCGTGCTTCGCGACGACCCGGCTCGTCGTGCACAGCAGCATCGTCGAGGAGTACTCGCAACGCCTCGCCGAGGCGGTCGGCACGCTCAGCGTCGGCCCCGGCCTCGACGACCTCGATCTCGGGCCGCTGGCTTCGGATCAGCAGTTGCACAAGGTGCTGGACGCCATCGGTTCGGGAACGGCCGAGGGGGCGACGCTGCTCGTCGGCGGAACCCGCCCGGACGGGCTCGAGGGCCACTTTGTCACGCCGGCCGTGCTCACCGGGGTCACCAACGACATGGTTGTCGCGCAGCAGGAGATCTTCGGCCCGGTGCAGACCGTCCTGTCCTTCGACGACCTCGACGAGGCCATCGAGATCGCCAACGACTCGGTCTACGGGCTGGCGGCGGGCATCTTCACCCGCGACATCGGTACGGCGCACAAGCTGGCCCGCGAACTGCAGGCCGGGCAGATCCAGATCAACAAGTACCCGCTCGGCGGCGTCGAGACGCCCTTCGGCGGTTACAAGCAGAGCGGTCTGGGACGCGAAAAGGGTCTGGCGGCGCTGGAGTACTACACCCAGCTGAAGACGGTCATCGTCAGCAACTGAGGCGGGTCCCGAAGCGCCGCCGGGATTCCTTGACTATGTCTCAGGTCACGGTTACCTTCACGTATACAAGTCGTATGTAACTTGTCGTGCAGGCACCCGGCCCAGCCGGTGCGCGCGACGTGCTCGTGCGGGGTTCGATTCCTTCAGAAATCGAGGCGGCATTCAATGGTTGGCAACGCACACTCGATGACGAGACCTGTGCAGACGATCGCTCTGGTCGGACTGGCCGCCGTGATGGGCTCGGTGCTGGCCGCCTGCTCGTCATCAGGAGGCAGTTCGCACAGCAGCTCCACTTCAGCCGCGGCGATCAAGACCGGACCGCCCGAGACCCCCAACATCACGGTGACCTGGTCGGCCGGGTCGGGCGCCACCTCACCGCTCTGGCTGGCTGCCGACGAGGGCATCTTCGCCAAGAACGGCCTGAACGTGAAGGTCGTCCAGTCCGGCAGCACGGTCGGCGCGACGGCAGTCATCGCCGGCAGCGCCCAGGTCTTCTACGGCGAGGCGACCAGCGCCTTCCAGGCCGTCGCCCAGGGCAGCCCGGTCGAGATCGTCGGCACGCTGCGCAACATGAACGTCTTCAAGTTCTACGTCAGCCCGTCGATCAAGACCGCGTCCGACCTCAAGGGCAAGTCGATCGCCATCTCCTCGGCCGGTGACAGCACCGACCTGTCCAGCCGTTCGGCGCTGGCGACCCTCGGCGTGCCGGACACGTCGGTGACGTTCCTTCCCACCGGCACCTCGACGCTGCGGCTCACGGCCCTCGTCACGGGTCACGTCGCCGGCACTCTGCTGACCGAGCCCACCGCCAGCCAGGCGGCGAAGGCCGGCATGAAGATGATCCTCGACCAGACGACGCAGCCCTTCGCCGGCAGTGCGATCTCGATCTCGAAGAGTTTCGGCGACAAGAACCCGAACACCGTGCTCGCCTTCATGAAGAGCATGACCCAGGCCGTCCAGTACCTCGACGATCCGGCCAACAAGCAAACCGTGCTCAACGTCATGGCCAAGTACCTCGTCGGCAAGCCGACCGACGCGAGCGTCATCCGCGAGTACACGACCTACTCGCCCGCCGGCGCCCTCGCGCGTGATCCCAGCCCGGACGTCCCAGCCGGCAACGCGGTGATCCAGGCGCTCAAGGCCGAAGACCCCACCCGCTTCGGCAAGCTCACGCTCGACCAGGTCTACAACGACTCGTTCGCCAAGACCCTGGTCGCCAGTGGCTTCCTGACCACGACGTGGGGCGATCAACTGAACGCCACCGCGACACCGAGTGCGGCCGCGGCGGGCAGCCCGTCGGCGAGTTCGACCTCATGACCGGCACCAGGAGGGTTTAGCGCGTGGACAAGACCACTGACCAGCTCGTCACCTACGCCCGGTCGTTCTCGACCGCGCAGTTGAGCGGGTCCGTGCGCGCCGCCACGGTCGACCGGATCGTGGACTCGATCGCCTGTGCCATCGTCGGCTCCGAGGCCGAGGCGGCCCGCATCGCGATCGAATCGGCTCGAGGGACGCACAGCGACGCTCCGGCGACGGTCTTCGGGGCCGGGTTCACCACCTCGGCCGAGCTGGCCGCCTTTGCCAACACCAGCATGGTGCGGACCTACGACTGGAACGACGGCATGCTCGCCCAGGGCGGTGGGCATCCGAGCGACATGATTCCGGCGATCTTGGCGGCCGGCGAGACGGTGCACGCGAGCGGCGAGCAGATCCTGATGGGCATCGCGCTGGCCTACGAGTTGCTCGGCGCGTTGGGCAACTCGGCACCGGTGCGCGATCGCGGTTGGGATCAGGGAACATTCATGGGCGTCTCGGCCGCGCTGGCCGTCGGGCGCCTGTTCGACCTGGACGAAGATCAACTGGCGAACGCCGCGTCGCTCGCCCTCGTGCCGCACATCCCGCTGCGCGTCAACCGCACCGGGTTGCTGTCGATGTGGAAGGGATGCGCCTCGGCGTCGGCCATGCACAGTGCCCTGTTCGCGGTACGGCTGGCCCGCGGCGGCATGACCGGACCCGACGAGCCCTTCGAGGGCAAGACCGGCCTCTGGGACCAGGTGACCGGACCGTTCGAGGTCTCGCTGCCGGCCGATCCGGGCGGGCGGATGGTCGTCGAGATCTCCCACCTCAAGCAGTTCCCGGCCGAGACCCACGGTCAGGCCCTGCTCGGACTCATGCCCAAGGTGCGCGAGTGGCGGCCCGTCGACGAGATCGAGTCGATCGGGATCGAGACGTACTGGCAGGCCTACCACGAGATCGCCATGCATCCCTCGAAGTGGGACCCGATGACCCGCGAGGTGGCCGACCACAGCCTGCCCTACCTGCTGGCGGTGGCGCTGGTCGACGGCACCATCAGCACCCGCGACTCCTTCACGCCGGAGCGGATCGGCGATCCGACGCTGCGTCCGCTGATGCGCAAGATCGTCGTCACCGAGGACCCCGAGTTCACCGCCGTCTTCCGGCCGCCGGGCAAGGGGATCAGCGGCCAGCCCCGTGCACGGCTGACCGTCGTCTCGACAGCGGGCGACCGCTTCGTCGAAGAGGTCACGTATCACCGCGGGCACTACATGAACCCGATGTCGCGCGCGGACATCGACGCCAAGTTCGACGCCGCCAGTGCGGGAGTCGTGTCCGACGCGACGCGTGACCGGATCCGCGCCGCCTGGTGGAACGTCGGTGACGCGGACGACATCTGTGACGTCATGGCGCAGACGAGCAGCTTCGAGGACGAGGAGATCTAGATGACCGGTTTCCAGTACGTACGCACCGTCGACCTCGACGCCGTCAAGAACCTCGGACCGGACGAACGCTATTCGCAGAAGTTGATCAACCATGCGAACGGCGGGAACAACGCCGAGGTCAATTACATCGTGACGCCACCGGGGGGTGGCTCGCCCCGCGGCCTGCACGTCCACACATGGGAGCAGATCTTCTACCTGCTCGAAGGCACGATGACGATCGAGGTCGAGGGCAAACGCACCGAGGTCGAGCCCGGCAGCCTCATCGTGTTCCCGGCGGGTGTCGAGCACGGCAACTGGAACGAGACCGACGCGCCGACGGTCCACCTGGCGATCAACACGCCACTGCCGCCACCCAAGACCTGATCGCCGAACCGAAGAGTCCGCACATAACCGATTGGCACCTGATGATCGAGATCAACGAGACGTTCACCGTCGCCGCTCCACCCGCCGAGGTCTACGCCGTGCTGTCCGACCCGCATGCGGTCGTCGAATGCGTGGCCGGCGCCGCGCTCGGCGACCAGCACGAGGACGGCAGCTACGACGGCAGCATGACCGTCAAGTTCAGCGCGCTGCGGGTGGCCTTCGCCGGCAAGGTCGCCCTGGACCTGGACGAGGAGGCCCGGCAGGGCACCGTCCACGCCCGTGGCCGGGACGGTCAGGGCGGCACCAAGTTCGAGGCCACGGCGACGTTCAACGTCGAGCCCGCCGATGGCGGCGCGGCATCGGTCGTCGGGGCCAACGGCGAGGTCGTGCTCAGCGGCAAGCTGGCTTCGGTCATCGAGGGCGCGGCCGGCGCGGTCGTGAAGCGGATGACCGCCGACTTCGTCGAGGCCCTGTCGGTGCGGTGCGCGAGCGGCTCGGCCGAACTCGGACCGAGCGCGCCGGTCGCGTCAACCGCGCCCGATCCGGTCACGCCCGTGGCCGAGACGCCGGAAGGAACCCCGACGGCGCCGCCGGTGCCCGCCGCGGTGCCCGAGACGCCGCCGCCGAGTGTCGGGGTGTTGCTGCTGCACGGCTTCGGCGCGTCGCCCAACGGGGTGCGCCCGCTCGGTCAGGCGCTGGCCGACGCCGGCTACTCGGTGAGCATCCCGCGGCTGCCCGGGCACGGGACGCGCTGGAAGGATCTTGGTCAGACGACCTCGACGGACTGGTACGCGGCCGTCGACGCCGAGTTCGCCAAACTGCGCGCCGTGCACGCCCAGGTCTTCGTCATGGGCATCTCGGTGGGCGCGACCCTGGCCCTGCGGCTCGGCGAGCTGCACCCGATCGAGGTGGCCGGCATCGTCGCCATCAACCCCGCGACGAGCGCGCCGGTGGGCACGCCGAGGCCGCTCGGCCTCGTGCGGCTCTTCCGGCGCTCGGTGGCCGCGGTGCGGGGCGACATCAAGAAGCCCGCCCAGTCCGAGGTCGGGTACGAGCGACTGCCCCTGCGCGCGATCCAGTCGCTGGTGAGCTTCGGCAAACAGACGACGACCGACCTCGGTCTGATCAGGTGTCCGGTCCTGCTGGCCACCAGCTCTCAAGATCACGTCGTGGCGGCCGCGGACTTCGAGGCGGTGTGGAACGGTCTCGCATCGACCGAGAAGACCCGCCTGGTCTTCGAAAACAGCTACCACGTCGTTACGTTGGACAATGACGCGCCGAAGCTGGACGCGGACAGCGTCAGCTTCGTCGAGATGCACTCGCTGGTGAGCCGATAATGACGCCGCCCGCGGACGGAACCGCAACCACATGGGAGCAGACCGCCATGACTGACATCGTGACCCGGGAAGAGCGCCTGGCCGAGGAGATGGAGCCGCCACCCACCCGGGGGCCGGTGAAGAAGTCGATGCTGTCTCGCATCTTCCGGCGGCAGAAGAGCAATCTGATCGGGCTGATCTCGGTCGCCGTCTTCCTGGGCGCGTGGCAGTGGGCGTCGGACACCGGGGCGATCAACCCGCTGTTCTGCAGCTCGCCGACGCGGATCTGGAAGGAGCTCGGCACGCTCATCTCGACCCACCAGCTCTGGCCCAACATCTGGGTGAGTGCTCAGGAGTTCGGGTGGGGCTTCCTGCTCGCCATCGTGGTCGCCATCCCGATGGGCATCCTGATCGGGTGGTATCGCCCGATCGAGTCGATCTTCAACCCGTTCGTGACCTTCCTGAACGCGGTGCCGAAGGTCGCGCTGCTGCCGCTGCTCATCATCTGGGTCGGCATCGGCATCGACCTCAAGATCGCGGTCGTCTTCCTGGGCGCGCTCATCGCGATTCTGATCAACACGATCACCGGCATCAAGTCGCTCGATCCGCAACTGCTCACGATGGCGCGCTCCTTCGGCGCCAGTGACACGAAGATCTTCCGGACGATCGCCCTTCCCGGTTCGGTGCCCTACATCCTGAGCGGCATCCGGGTCGGCCTCGGACACGCGCTGACCGGCGTGGTCGTCGGTGAGCTGTACGCGTCGACCACCGGCGTCGGCCACCTCATCGCCGTCGCCGGCAACACCTTCCAGACCGACCTGGTCTTCGCCGGCGTCGTCATCATCGCGATCTTCGGCCTGGTCGCCACCGCGATCCTGACGCGTCTCGAACTCCACTTCCAGTCCTGGCGCCCCACCTCGTCCAAGTAGCTCGACCGAAAACAGAAGGGTGGTCAGGCGATGTCCTTGGCCCGCACCGGATTGCCCGACGACAAGACGCAGTCGGCCGCGAACAAAAACGGCGCCAGCGACCGCGGCGCCGGCCTCGTCATCCGCAACGTGGGCGTCGAGTACCAGACCGCACGGTCGGGTACCAAGCGCGCCCTGCACAACATCAACCTGACCGTCGACAAGGGTGAGTTCATCTGCATCGTCGGCACCAGTGGGTGCGGCAAGACGACGCTGCTGAAGGCGATCGACGGACTCGTCCCCACGACCGACGGCACGATCGAGGTCAACGGCAAGCCGATCAAGGGTCCGGGGCACGACCGGGCGGTCGTGTTCCAGGCGCCGTCGCTGCTGCCGTGGCGCTCGGTCGAAGGCAACATCAAGTACGGCGTCGAGATGCGCGGCAAGAGCCGTTCCTCCGAGGCCAAGGCGGCGGTCAAGGACCTGATTCGCCTGGTCGGACTCGAAGGCTTCGAGAACTCCTTCCCGAGCGAGCTCTCGGGCGGCATGCAACAGCGCGTCAATCTGGCCCGCGCGCTGGCCGTCGACCCCGAACTGCTGTTGCTCGACGAGCCGTTCGCCGCGCTGGACGCGCAGACGCGCGAACTGATGCAGTCCGAGTTGCTCAACATCTGGGAGCGCACCCACAAGACGGCCGTGTTCATCACGCACCAGATCGACGAGGCGGTGTTCCTGTCCGACCGGGTGATCGTCATGACGGCCCGCCCGGGGCGCATCCGCGAAGAGATCACGATCGATCTGCCCCGGCCGCGCTCGCTCACGCTCAAGCGCGATCCGCAGTTCGTCAAGTACCTGGACGAGATCTGGACGCTGATCGAGGAAGAGGGACGGGCCGGCGGGACGCTCCGGGTTCCCTGAGCGCCCTGTCGTCCTCAGTTGTGCAGCAACATCCGGATACGGAGTTCAGACAGGTGGCGCATGTGCTCGACCGCCAGTTTCTCGGCCGTGGCCGCGTCGCCCTGGGTGATGGCGTCGGCGAGGGCGACGTGCTCGTCGAGCGATTCCTTGACCCGGCCCGGCAGGCCCAGCGTCGGGTCGGGGAAGCGACGGGCGGCGTTCTGCACCTGAGTGAGCGACCGCTCCAGGTAGCGGTTGCCGGCGGCGTCCCGCACGATTGCATGGAACTGGAAGTTCAGTCGCGAGAGGGTCTTGAAGTCGCCGGACTTGCCGACCCGCTTCATCTCGGGGATGAGGATCGCGAACTCGTCCAGGCAGCGGCGCGGCGCGCGGCGGGCGGCGAGTTTGGCCGCCAGCCCCTCGAGCGCCTCCCGCATGACATACAGCTCGAGGATGTCGTCACTGGTCATCGGGCTGACGACCGCGCCCTGGTTGGCATTGATGTTGACGAGCCCCTCGGCGGCCAGCATCCGGAAGGCGTCACGCACCGGCGTCCGGCTGACCTTCAGCTCGCGGGCCACCTCGGCCTCGCGCAGCCAGGCGCCCGGCTCGAGAACGCCGTCCAGGATCGCCTCTCGCAGCGCCCCGGCCACGGCGTCGGGCATGCTCCCGCGAATCGGTACGCCACCGTCGGTCGACAGAACCAGTCGGGCCAGCGAGGGCACCACGGTCGGCACGTCTACCTCGGGCTCGGGAGATCTACTGGCCACGGCTTGTCCTCACTAGAAGAGAATGCGGAGACCGTGATCGTATACAGCATCGCCTTCGACTGCGTGCTCCTTGGCCGAGATTTCCCCGGATGTCATTCCAGGGCCCGTCGTGCACCGGTCCATATTTTGACAAGTTGCCTCTAGCCAACCGGAGTGATCGTTGTATGCTGCTAGCATGCAATCTTGAACGCGCTCGCACAGCGTGGAGAAGGGAATCAGATTCATGAAGGTGTACCAAGCGCTGGCCCGGGCATTCGTGGCCGAGGGCACAACCGCGGTGTTCGGCATGATGGGCGACGCCAACATGTACTGGATGAACGAACTCGACTCGCTCGGTGTGCGGCAGTTCGAGGTGCGCCACGAGGGCGCCGGCCTGGCCATGGCCGACGGCTGGGCCCGCATCGACGGCAACCCCGGCGTCTGCACCACCACCAGCGGGCCCGGCGTCGCCCAGCTTGCGACCACCCTGTTGGTGGCCGCTCGGGCTCGCACGCCGATGGTCGCGTTCGTCGGCGAGGCTCCGGCCGGTGACGACTCCTATGTGCAGCGGCTGGATCAGAAGCGCTTCGCCGAGGCCTGCGAGGCCGGCTTCGTGCACGTGACCAAGGCCGAGAACGCCTTCGAGGCCGTGCAGACTGCCTTCTACCGCGCCCGCACCGAGTCGCGCCCCATCCTGATCAGCGCCCCGATGAACACCCAGCAGGAGAACTTCGACGACGACGAGGTCTACGTCTCGTCCAAGGAACTCCTCTCGACGTCCGAGCTGCCCTACCCGAACCCGAAGTCGATCGCGGCGGCCGCCGACATCCTGGCCACCAGCGAGCGCCCGGTGATCATCGTCGGCCGTGGCGCCATGCGCTCGGGCGCCGGCGAGGCGGTCCTGCGGCTGGCCGAGAACATCGGCGCGATCATCGCCACGACCCTGATGGCCAAGACCTGGCTCTCGGACGAGGACGAGTTCCATGTCGGCATCTCGGGCCTCTACTCGACCAAGACGGCCATGGAGCTGTTCCAGGAAGCCGACGCGGTCATCGCGATCGGTGCCGGACTGAACAAGTACACGACCGAGCACGGCTACCTGTACCCCGGTGCCAAGTTCATCCAGATCGACACCAAGCCCAGCGTCGTCATGGGCGACGGTCGCGCGGCCGACGTGTTCGTCCACAGCCGACGCGACCATCGGCGTCCAGGAGTTGCACCGCGTTCTGCAGGAGCGCGGCGTGCGCCAGGAGGGCTACCGCACCCCGGCCGTCAAGGAGCGCCTCGCCGTCTCGTTCGACGACGACTGGCCCTACGAGCTCGAGCCGAACACGGTCGACCCGCGCGATGTCTGCCGCATCCTCGACGACAAGATCCCGCCGGAGATCGGCTTGATCATCGGTGGCGGGCAGAACATCTGCTTCTCGACCATCTTGATGACCAAGAAGCGTCGGATGATCCTGATGAACCAGCACTTCGGCTGCATCGGCCAGGGCATTACCACCGCCATCGGCGCCGTCGTGGCGACCGAGGACAAGCCCGCCTTCCTGATGGACGGCGACGCCGGCTTCATGATGCACCTGCCGGAGTTCGAGACGGCCGTGCGCTACGGACTGCCGCTTCTCGTCGTGCTGATGAACGACCAGCTGCTCGGTGCCGAGTACCACAAGGCGGTCGTCAAGGGTCTCAAGGCCGAGCTGGCCGCGATCTCGACGCCCGACCTCGGCCTGGTCGGCAAGGCGCTGGGCGGCGACGGCGCACTCGTCACCGACCTCGACCAGCTGCGCGACCGCGATCGACAGCTACGTGGCCAACCCGCGTCCGATGATCATCGACGTGCGCATCTCGAAGACCGTCATCAGCATTCCCTACCGCCGGCTGCACTTCGGCCAGGACGCGTGACCGGGTCACGGCCGCAATGACGCTGACGGATCCGGCGACGGGTCGACCCGATCGCGACGGGGCGGCGCGGGTGATGTTCGACATCTCCCGCGGCCAGCTCGTCGACGGCGAGGCGCCGGCTGCGTTGCGCTCGTACGACGATGCGACGATGGATGACGGCCTGGCGATGCAGATCGCGGTGATCGATCTCTGGCGCGAAGCCGGGGAGGAGATCGGCGGTTGGAAGATCGGGTGGACCTCGAGAAGCGCGCGTGATCGCGGTGGGGTCGGTTTTCGTCCGTTCGGGTACGTGCTCAGCAGCCGCATCCTCGCCTCGGGTGCCCGACTGGATCGCCACGACGTGCCCAACGCCGTCATCGAGCCGGAAATCTGCGTCACGATCGGCAGTCGGTTGGCGGGCCCGGACGTGTCGCTCGACGAGGCCCGGGCGGCCGTCGTCGCAGTGGCGCCGGCGTTCGAGGTCATCTCGCACCGCCTGCCGGACGGGGTCTCGGTGCCGGTCCGCATCGGCAACGGACTGAACAACTGGGGTCTGGTGATCGGCGACGAGCACGCCCCGGACGTCGATCTCGCCGCCCTGCACGTCGAGTTGCGACGCGATGGCGAGTTGGTCAGCGCGAGCGACACCGGACCGGACGTCGTCGACGACGCCTACCTGTCACTCAGCCGTGTCGCGGGCGAGCTGGCCAAGTTCGACCTGGCGCTCGAGCCCGGCCAGCGCGTGATCACCGGATCGATCGTTGCGGGCCTGAAGGTCGACGTGGGCACTCGGTTCGAGGCCACCTTCGGCGTGCTGGGCGCGGTCTCGGCCACCTTCGTCGGCTGACCGTCTTAGTTGATCCAGGGGTTGTGGTCGACCGACGACCACAACCCCTAGATCAAGACGCCCGGGTTCAGACGTCGTAGCGGTCGAGGTTCATGACCTTCACCCAGGCGGCGACGAAGTCGCGCACGAACTTCTCCTTGGCGTCGTCGCTGGCGTAGACCTCGGCCACGGCCCGCAGCTCGGAGTTCGACCCGAACACGAGATCGACCCGGCTGCCCGTCCAGATGAGCGCGCCGGTCGGGTCATGGCTCTCGTAGGTCTCGGGGTAGTCGTCCTCCGACGTCGCCTTCCACGTCGTGCCCAGGTCGAGCAGGTTGACGAAGAAGTCGTTGGTCAACGTGCCCGGCGCGGCGGTGAACACGCCGACGTTGGACTTGTCGTAGTTCGCGCCGAGTACGCGCAGACCGCCGACCAGCACGGTCATCTCCGGTGCGCTCAGGTTGAGCAGGTTCGCCCGGTCGATCAAGAGGTACTCGGCCGGCAGCCGGTGACCCTTGCCGAGGTAGTTGCGGAATCCGTCCACGGTCGGTTCGAGCGCAGCGAACGACTCGACGTCGGTCTGGTCCTGTGACGCGTCACCGCGGCCCGGGGTGAAGGGCACCTCGATGTCGAAGCCGGCGCTCTTGGCGGCCTGCTCGACGCCGACCGACCCGCCCAGCACGATCAGATCCGCGATCGAGACCTCGATGCCCGACGCCTGCTGCACGCCCTCGAGCGCCCGCAGCACCGTCGCCAGCTCGGCCGGGTTGTTGACCTCCCAGTCGCGCTGCGGCTCGAGGCGGATGCGGCCACCGTTCGCCCCGCCCCGCTTGTCGCTGCTGCGAAATGTCGAGGCCGACGCCCAGGCCGTCGAGACCAGCTGCGACACCGTGAGGCCCGAGGCCGCGATCTGCGACTTGAGGGCGGCGACGTCGTCGGCGCTGAGCGCGTGTCCGGCCGGGATCGGGTCCTGCCAGAGCAGCGTCTCCTGCGGCACCAGCGGGCCGAGGTAACGCTGGATCGGGCCCATGTCGCGGTGGGTGAGCTTGAACCAGGCGCGCGCGAACGCATCGGCGAACGCGGCCGGGTCGGACAGGAAGCGGCGCGAGATCTGCTCGTAGACCGGGTCGAAGCGCAGGGCCAGGTCGGTGGTGAGCATGGTCGGAGGACGGACGAGCGAGCCGTCTTCGGGGTCGGGAACCGTGTTGGCCCCGGCGCCGCCCTCGGGCTGCCACTGGTGGGCGCCGGCCGGGCTCGACGTCAGCTCCCACTCGTAGCCGAACAGGTTCTCGAAGAAGCTGTTGCTCCACCGGGTCGGTGTGGACGTCCAGGTGACCTCGAGACCGCTCGTGATCGCGTCGCGTCCCTTGCCGCTGCCGTACGTGCTGATCCAGCCGAAGCCCTGCTGTTCGAGCGGCGCGCCCTCGGGCTCGGGACCGACGTACTCCTCGGGGTTGGCCGCGCCGTGCGTCTTGCCGAACGTGTGCCCGCCGGCGATCAGGGCAACGGTCTCCTCGTCGTTCATCGCCATCCGCTGGAAGGTCTCGCGAATGTCGCGGGCCGCGGCGAGGGGGTCCGGGTTGCCGTTCGGGCCCTCGGGGTTGACGTAGATCAGACCCATCTGCACGGCGGCCAGCGGGTTCTCGAGCTGGCGGTCACCGGAGTAGCGCTCGTCGCCGAGCCAGGTGTCCTCGGGGCCCCAGTAGACGTCCTCGTCGGGCTCCCACACGTCCGGACGGCCGCCGGCGAAACCGAAGGTCGTGAAGCCCATCGTCTCGAGCGCGCGGTTGCCGGTGAAGATCATCAGGTCGGCCCACGAGACGGTGCGGCCGTACTTCTTCTTGACCGGCCAGAGCAGCCGGCGCGCCTTGTCGAGATTGCCGTTGTCGGGCCAGCTGTTGAGCGGGGCGAAGCGCTGCATGCCGGCGCCGGCACCGCCGCGTCCGTCGCTGATGCGGTAGGTGCCCGCGCTGTGCCACGCCATGCGGATCATGAACGGCCCGTAGTGGCCGAAGTCGGCCGGCCACCAGTCCTGCGAGGTGGTCAGCACCTCGTCGACGTCGTGGGCCAGCGCGTCGAGGTCGACGCCACTGAACGCGGCCGCGTAGTCGAAGTCCTCGTCCATCGGGTTCGCCACGGCGGCGTGCTTGCGCAGGATCGTCAGATTCAGCTGATTGGGCCACCAGGTGCGGTTGCCCGCGCCCTCGGTCGGGTGGTGGCCGTCGTGCACGACCGGGCAGAGCCCTTCGCTCTCCTCCGAGTTCATGTCTCCGACTACGGCATCGTGGTGGTGGATCTCAGACACGGGAATCCTTCCGATTGGCGTTCGCATGATTCGAGCAGTCGGGGCACAGGCCCCAGTAGGTGACTTCGGCCTCGTCGATGACGAAGCCGTGGCTCTCGGACGCGGTCAGGCAGGGTGTGTCACCCACCGCGCAGTCGACGTCGCCGATCTCGCCGCACGAGCGGCACACGACGTGATGGTGGTTGTCGCCGACGCGTGACTCGTAGCGCGCCACCGACCCGGCCGGTTCGATGCGACGGACCAGGTTGGCCAGTGTGAGGGCGCGCAACACGTCGTAGACGGCCTGGTGGGAGACGTCGCCCAGTTCGGCGCGCGCGGCTCCGATGATCGTGTCGGTGTCGGCGTGGGGATTGTCATAGACCGCGCTCAGCACCGCCACGCGCGGTCGCGTCACCCGGAGATCGGCGCCCCGCAGGAGCAGTTCGATCTCCGGCGGTGTCGGCACCCTTCGAGTATCGACGCCTTTTCTTGAATCAGTCAAGACCAGCGTCCGGGACGGGTCGTTTGCCCGGCCGATTTGATTCCGACCGTGCCCCGCGGGTTAGGGTCGGGCGACATTCGAGGTCGATCGAACGGAGTGGTGATCCTGCGCGGCTGGCTGACGAAGGTGTTCCTGCACTCGTTGCTCTGGCGCAGTTCGGCGGTGATCGCCGTCGCGGTCGTGGGCGCGCTGAGCGCCCTGACCGGCAGCGCCGAGGCCCTCGATCCGCAACCGGCCGACCAGACCTCGCGCGCCTTCTTCACGGCCACCCTGAACGGCCTGGGACTGCCCGTCACCGGCGACAACCTCGATGCCCTGTATTCGGTCGAGCACGTCGAGGGCGACTCCGATCGTTACAACCCGCTCAACGTCGTCCAGCCCGAGCCGGGGTCGGTGTCCTACAACTCCGTCGGCGTCCAGCGCTATGCGAACTACGCGACCGGCGTTGCGGGCACGGTGACCCTGCTCGGCAATCCGCACTGGGCCGGCGTACGACGGGCGCTCGCTTCGGGATCGTCCGTGGCGGCGGTGCTGGCGGCGTTCTCGGCCGCCTACACGTGGTCGAGCGATGCCAGCTTCCCCACCGGCGCGACGATCTGGGACGCCGAGGCGATCAGGGACGTCGGTGGCCCGTACTCCGATCCGGTACTGGCCGCGCAGCGAGCCGCCGGTGAGCAGGCCACCGTCGACGGCGCCGCCGCCCCGGCGCTGGCGGTGATCGACAGCAGTCATCAGGCTTCGGTCACCGCGCACGCCGACTGGGCGACGCAGCGGGCCACCCAGGTCGCCGCGAGCGCCCAGCGGGCCACCCACGCCGCGGCGGCCGCCGCGGCCCGAGCCCAGGTCGAGGCGGTCACCGCCTCCGTCCGCGCCATCATGGTCGCCGACTACGAAGGGTCTTCGGTCATGCCGTCGGCGCTCGCCCTGCTCACCGCGCCCACCCCGCAGGGCCTGTTGTCGGTGAACCAGATGCAGCGATACCTCGACGGGATCGGCGCGAGCACCGTGTCGGATTTCGCCAAGTGGCAGCAGTTGGCGACGAGCGAGCAGCGCCAGGCCGACGACCAGGCCGCGATCGCCACCGCGGCCGGCCAGGCGATGGCGGCCGATCAGCGGGCGTGGGTGGCCGCCGACTCGCGCACCGCGACCGCGGCGGCGACACTGACCGCATCGCTGGGGGCGATCGAGCGAGACTCGATCATGACCGCCGAGGCCGACCGGATCGTGGCCGCGCTGCCGTGACGAACTAGCCCGAGAATTCGGAACGCTGGTGCTCGCCGGGGGACTGTGCGACTCTGGAGTTCCCGGAGGAGGCTGCGATGCATCCCCAGCAGATACCTACCGCGCCCGATCTCGAGGCCGTGCGGGTACGACGCCAGACGCTGCGAGCGGCGATGGGATCCTTCGAAGCCGCGCTGGCCGCCCCCGCGGTCGGACGGATCCCCGAATGGCGAGCCGGCTGGTCGAGCGCGTTGGGTCAGCTCGCCGCCCAGGTGAACGCGCATGTGGCCGCGACCGAAGGCCCGAGCGGCTTCCACCATGAGATCGTCGTCGCCGCCCCGCGGCTACATCACCAGGTGACGGTGCTCGTCGCCGAGCATCGCAAGCTCTGCGACCTGCTCGACGAACTGGCCGGGGCCGCCGACCACACCGACACCGACGAGCAGGTGAGCCGTCGGCGAGACCAGGGGACCACGCTCTTGTCCTTGCTCGCCAAACACCGCCAGAACGGATCGGACCTGATCTACGAGGCGTACCAGACCGATCTCGGCGGGGGCGACTAGCGCGTCGCTCGGGGAGCCGGCGTCGTCCGCCGGTCCCGCGAGACACGCAGGTAGTTGGCGACGCTCGTCTTGCTGATGCCCAGGGCCGCGGCGATCATCGCGTGCGAGTACGAACCCGTCTCGTGCATCCGCGCGATCTTCTCGACCGTCTCGGCCGAGATCGAACGTGGCCGGCCGCGCTGGGGGCGGCTCGTGTAGTGCGACCGGCTGCCGGGAACGTGCAGGTTGGCCAACGACACCACAGCCACCCCGAAGCGGCAGCGGCCGGGTTCCTCGCCGATGCGGACTCGCACCTGGGCGAGCCGATCGCTGTCGTCGACGGTCAAGACCTCACCGACCAGGCCGCGAGCCGGACCCTCGCCGATTTCGGCCAGGTCACCCACCGACCAGCTGTGGTGGCTCTGCGCACGCGGCCCTGATGGCACAGCTGTCTCCCGAGGTCGGCGTCGCGTGGTCCGGCCGCCCCAGTCGGACGTGGGCGAGCCTCTTCAGGACCAACGACGCAACCGCCGATCGGAAACGGGAGCTGCGTGGTCGAGAACTCATCGGGAAGAGCGCGCGCGGTCGAGGCGTTGGTGCAGTCATGAAGCGCATCGGGTTCTTGTCGTTCGGCCACTGGACGCCCTCACCCCACTCGCAGGCCCGTTCGGCCGCCGACGTGCTGTTGCAGTCGATCGAGCTGGCCGTTGCCGCCGAGGAACTCGGAGCGGACGGTGCCTACTTCCGCGTCCACCACTTCGCCAATCAGCTCTCGTCGCCCTTTCCTCTCCTGGCGGCCGTCGGAGCCCGCACGAGCCGGATCGAGATCGGGACGGGCGTGATCGACATGCGCTACGAGAACCCGCTCTACATGGCCGAGGACGCCGGATCGGCCGACCTGATCTCGGGTGGCCGGCTGCAGCTGGGTATCAGCCGCGGATCGCCCGAGCAGGTCATCGACGGCTTTCGCTACTTCGGCTACGTCCCCGCCGAGGGCACCGACTCGGCCGACATGGCCCGCGAGCACACCCGAGTCTTCCTGGACGTCCTGCGGGGCGAGGGCTTCGCCGAGCCGAACCCGCGGCCGATGTTCGCCAACCCGCCGGGACTGCTTCGCATCGAGCCGCACTCCGCCGGCCTGCGTGATCGCATCTGGTGGGGCGCCGGCAGCCGCAAGACGGCGGAGTGGACGGCCGAGCAGGGGATGAACCTCATGAGTTCGACGTTGCTCACCGAAGACACCGGCGTGCCGTTCCACCAGCTGCAAGCCGAACAGATCGAGCGGTTCCGCAAGGTGTGGGCCGACTCGGGTCACGCCCGCGAGCCCCGCGTGTCGGTCAGCCGGAGCATCTTCCCGATCGTCAACGACATGGACCGCGCCTACTTCGGCCGTGACGCCGGATCGCAGGACCAGGTCGGGTTCATCGACGGAGGCAAGGCCCGCTTCGGCAAGACCTACGCCGCCGAGCCGGACCGACTCGTCGAGCAACTGGCCCAGGACGAGGCGATCGCCGCGGCCGATACGTTGCTGCTGACCATCCCCAACCAGTTGGGCGTGGACTACTGCGCGCACGTCCTCGAGTCGCTGATCACCGACGTCGCGCCCGCCCTCGGCTGGCGCTGACGCGCTAGCCGGCTGGGACCGCCGAGGGGACGCGACCCTTCATGGTTCGCGTGGCGGTCTGGAACTGCTCATCGGTGAGCGGCGTGCCTGGAAGGGGCGGACCGCCCGGACGCAGGGCCGCGAGCAGGGTCGGCAGGTAGCGACGCCAGAGGTCGGGTGCCGAGCTGCCACCCAGATCGGCGACCTGACACAGCATCATCACCACGCAGCCCAGATCGCTGGTCACCGCGTCGGCCCGGACGCTGCCGGCCCGCTGCGCGCGACGCAGCAGCGCGGTGACGGGCTCGGCAATCTGATCATGGGCCTCGTCATGATGTTGGCCGCTGGCGACGACGCCCATCATCACCTCTCGCAGGCCGCGGTCCTTCGTCTGCAACTCGAGAATGAACTCGAGAAAACCGACCAGTCCGACCCAGGGGTCGTCGGCTCGCGCGGCGTTCTGGGCTTCGACCAGGACCTCGCCGAGCGCCTTCTCCATGATCGCCTCGGCCAGTTCGAACTTGTTGCCGAAGTGGCGGTAGGCGGTGCCGACCCCGACTCCGGCTTGGCGCGCGACATCGTCCAGGCTGGCTTCGAGCCCGCGCTTGGCGAAGACGTCGCGGCCGGCGGCGATCAACAGCTCGCGGTTGCGGGCGGCGTCCTTGCGCATCGGGCGAGCGCTCGTCTCGCCCGATACCGGCGGGGCGTCCTCGGTGGTCGTCACGTCGTCTCCTGGTCAGACCGCAACTGACGCGTCGCCCTGCGGCTGCGCGATCCCGGAACGCAGGATCAGGGCGCTCAACACCGCGCCGCTCGCGAAGACCGCGGCGGCGATCCAGAACGCGACCGTGTAGCTGTGCACCTGGGAGCCGGCCTGGACGAGGGCGTACTGCGAGCTGCCGGGCTTGGCGCCGGCCAGGTGGGCGGTGAGGTAGGTGGCGACCACGGTGCCCGCGATGGTGTTGAACAGCGACGTCCCGACCGAGCCACCGACCTGCTGCGCGACGTTGACGGCGGCCGAGGCGACTCCGGCGTCGCGCGCCTCGACGCCGAGCACGGCCAGGTTGAAGCCGGGCGCGAACACCAGGCCGAGACCGGCACCGAGGATCAGTGTGGCCGGCAGGACGACCGAGGCGTAGTTGCCGGTGACGCTGATGTGGGTCAGCAGGTACAGCCCGAAGGCGGACACCGCCATGCCGACCGGGATCAAGATCCGCGAGCTGATCTTGGTGACCAGCACGGCGCTACCGAGCGAGGCGACGACGATCAGGATGCCGGTCAGCGGCAGGAAGGCCAGACCGGACTTGACCGCGCTGTAGCCGAGGATTGCCTGGAGGTAGTACGTCAGGAACAAGAAGACGGCGAACATGCCGATGCCGGCCATGAACATCACCAGGAAGGCGCCACCGCGGTTGCGGTCGAGGACGACGCGCAACGGCAGGATCGGGTTGCTCACTCGCTGCTCGATGAGCACGAAGGCGAGCAGCAGCACGGCCGCGGCGATCAGGCAGCCGACGGTGAGGGGTGCGCCCCAGCCGTGCTGCTCGGCGTTGGAGAAGCCGTAGACCATGGCGAACAACCCCAGGGCGCTGCTGACCGTGCCCCACGTGTCGGCCTTCTCGCGGTCAGCCGAACGCTCGTGGTTGGGCAGCAGGATCATGGCGCCGGCAAAGGTCACCGCGGCCAGGATCAGGTTGACGTACAGCGTCCACCGCCAGCTGGCGTACTCGGTCAGGAAGCCGCCGAGCAGCAGGCCGATCGACGCGCCCGCGCCCGCGATGCCGCCGAAGATCCCGAACGCCTTTCCCCGTTCCTTCGCGTCGGAGAAGGTCGTGGTCAGCAGGGCCAGCACAGCGGGCGCCAGCAGGGCACCGAATGCTCCCTGGACGGCACGCGCGGTGACGAGCATCCCGAAGTTGACCGATGCGCCGCCGATCGCCGAGGCGATGGCGAAGCCGGACAGGCCGACGATCAGTGCCCACTTGCGACCGAAGAAGTCGGCCAGGCGACCGCCGATCAGCAGCAGCGAGCCGAAGGCCAGGGCGTAGCCGGTGACGACCCACTGCCGGTCGGCGTTGTTGAACCCGAGATCGGACTGCGCGGTGGGCAGCGCGATGTTCACGATCGTCGAATCGAGGACGACCATCACCTGCGCCAGCGCGAGGATCGCGAGGATCCACCAGCGCCGGGCATGCGCGACCTCATCGGCGCTGGTCACCGTCGAGGCGTCGGCCGACGGGCCAACGTCTGACGTCGCTACGTCTGCCGTGTCGATGCCTGGGGTTTCGAGGGCCATGCCGCGCTCCTGAACGTCCGGGTTTACGGAGGCGTTCCCTCCGTTTCGATCCTCAGGTTACCCGAATATTCGGAGGGGCCAACTCCGGTTGATGTAACGATCGACACAGCCGCTCGGCGCTCGCGCCGATTTTGGAGTGTTTGCCGTTCATGGCGCGGCGAACACTCCAAAATCGGGAGGGGTGCGCCCGGGTCTTGGCATGATGGCCCTATGACGACTCTGCCGGCCTCCACGCGTCCCCGATCCCCTCGATGCGCCGTCCATCCGGTGGGGGGTGCTGGCGCCCGGCGGGATCGCCCGCGACTGGACGGCGGCGCTGCACGCCCGGACGTCCTCGCGGGTGGTGGCGGTCGGATCACGGTCGACCGAACGGGCGCAGGCGTTCGCGGACGAGTTCGGGGTCGAGCGGGCCTACGGCGACTACGAGTCACTCGTCGCCGACGACGCCGTCGACGCCATCTACGTCGCCAGTCCGCATTCCGAGCACCACGCCCACGCGTTGCTCGTGCTGGACGCGGGCAAGCCGGCGCTGGTCGAGAAGGCGTTCACCCGCAACGCCGCCGAGGCCGCGGCGGTGATCGACGCGGCCCGTGCCAAGCGGCTGCTCGTCGTCGAGGCGATGTGGACGCGATTCCTCCCGCACATCGATGTCGTTCGCCGCTGCCTCGAAGACGGTCTGCTCGGCGAGATCAAGACCGTCGAAGCCGATCACGGGCAGCACCTGTACCCCGTCGGGCCGCGGCGCATGGCCGAGCCGGCGCTCGCCGGCGGTGCGCTGCTCGATCTGGGCATCTACCCGATCGCGTTCGCGCATCTGGCCCTCGGCGGGTTCACGGCGGTCCACGCCACCGGGGTGCTCGCCGAGACCGGCGTCGATGCCAGCGAGACGATCGCCGTGGTCGGTCCCCAGGGCGCGGTCGGCACGCTCTCCTCGACGATGCTGGCCAAGACTCCGTGTTCGGCGTCGATCTCGGGTACCGCCGCCCGCGTGGAGATCGACGGCTGGTTCTACCAACCGAACACGGTGCGCCTGATCGACCCCGACGATCACGAGGTCGATCGCTACGAGACCCCGGTGCGCGAGCACGGGCTGGCCTACGAGGCGGCGGAGTTCGCCCGGCTGCTGGCCGACGGGCGGACCGAGTCCGACCTGCTGACCCTGGACGAATCGCTGCGCCTCATGCAGGTCCTCGACGAGGTTCGCGGGCAACTCGGCGTCCGGTTCCCCGACGAGAGTTGAATCCGGCCGCGGCCGGCTTGATCAGGCTTGATCAGGCGTTGTCCGGCCCGGGCAGTTCCTTGGCCTGGGGTTCAGCATCACCGTCGAGTGCTCGGCTGGGTGACGCGTCCAGATCCGCGGCGTCGACGGGAGGCACCGCCCCGTCGGCCAGCGCGATCTGCCACAGGTAGTCGTTGTACGCGCCGTGGTACGGATCGGTGCTGCGATGCAGCCGGTTCCTGTCCGACGGGATGACGAAGTAGCGGCGGCGGCGAGCCGGGGCCTCGCCGGGCCGGGTGGACGTCGGCTGTGTCGTGGGGTCATCGGGTCCCAACGAGCGGCCGTACCGGTCGGCCAGCGCGGCCGCCTTCTTCCACTGCTGGGCGGTCGGCTCGTGCCAGGCGGCCAAGCGTGCCGTCCTGCCGGGTCGCCAGCGCCACGCCCGATGACGATGTCTCGGTCAGTTCCAGCGGGGTGGCGTGCTCCCGGTCCCACTTGAGGTCGAACTCCTCCGCGCTCGGGTCGATGCCGAGCAGTCGCCGGCGGGCCTCGCGCACCTCGTGTCGAGCCATCGCGAACGGGGCGGCGAGGGCCAGCAACGCGAAGAGATACCACTGGATGACGTAGGCGAAGTGCTGGGGTTCGACGGCGCCGCCGGCCGGATTGGAGAGATCCGGCGACGCCAAGGCGCTCAGCCCGGCGCTCCCGGGCTGGTTCGCGTCCAGATTCAGGTACGCGTTGTAGGTCGGGGTCTGCAGGCGAGCCGCTTGTTGCGACGGATTGACGGTCGAGATCTCCCCGCGACCGAGGGTCCCTGCTCCGTCGTCGGACGTCGATCCCGTCTCGAGCCGTCCGGTCAGGTGGACGATTCCGGTGGGCGGGCTCGGAACGCTGGTCGGCAGGGCGTCCCTGACGCCGGAGGCGATGAAGCCCCGGACGACCAGCAGGAGACCGGCGTCGGTCCGCAGCGGGTCGAGCACGGTGAAGCCATCGGTTCCGTCCTCGGCCTGGCTGTCGACGAGCTGCTGAGCGCTGGGAAGGTACGTGCCCGACACGGCCACCGTGCGGTATCGGATCGCCTCCCGGCCGGGTGCGCTGCCCTGACCGGTCAACGGCACGAGTGCCGTGGTCAGGGGCGCCACGGGAGCGTGTGCATTGCCGGTCAGCACCCGGTTGATGCGCGCCGTCTGCTCGTAGCGCGAGATCTGCCACGTGCCGGCGAGGACGCAGCCGATCGCCACGACCAGCATCAGCGCGGCCAAGGAGGCATAGCGCGGCTGCCGCAACGTCCACAGCGCTTTGGCGAGCACGTGGTAACAGTAGAACGTGGCGCCTATGAACGATTCGGAACGCACGATCCACTGGCTGGCCGACCGCGAGCTGATCAAGGAGCTCAAGGCCCGTTATTTCCGGGCTGTCGACACCCGCGACTGGCAGTTGTTCGAGGACGTCTTCACCCCGGACGCCTCGTTCACCGGCCGCGGGTTCACCACCGATGGCGCGACTGGCATCGTCGAACGCGTGCGCAGCTACCTCGAGGGCGGCTTCTCGGTGCACCACGGCCACATGCCCGAGCTGACGATCGACGGCGACCGCGCCCACGGCGTGTGGTCGATGGAGGACTACGTGGGCCTGCCGACCGGCGAGATCTTTCGCGGGTACGGCCACTACGACGAGGACTACGTGCGCTGGACCGACGGTTGGCGAATCGCGAACAGCGTGCTGACCCGGCTGCGATTCGAATGGATCACGCCGTAGGTCGGTCACTCCGGGACGACGAGGTCCGCTTCCACCTCGAGCACGATCTGGACCTTCTCGCCCAGAGCGACACCGCCGCCGGGGATCGGCCCGTTGTAGCTGACGCCGAAGTCGGTGCGGTTGATCTCGGTGGTGGCCGAGAACCCGGCCTTGGTTCCACCCTGCGGATTGGGTCCGAACTCGGGGACCTCGGCCTTGAGGGTGACCGGCTTCGTGGTGCCGCGGATCGTCAGGTTGCCGTCGATGAAGAAGTCGCCGTCCTCGGCCCGCACGGCGGTGGAGACGAACTCGATCGTCGGGTGGCTGCTCGACCTCGAAGAAGTCGGCCGAGCGGATGTGGTCGTCGCGCATCGCGTTGTCGGTGTCGATCGTGGTGGCGTCGATGGAGACGCTGACCGTGGACTCGAGCGGGTTCTCGGCCGGTGACGATCTGGCCGCTGAAGGTGCCGAAATGGCCGCGGACCTTGCTGACCATCATGTGCTTGATGATGAAGCCGACGTAGGAGTGGACGCCGTCGATCGTCCAGGTGCCGGTCACGTAGCCGGGGATCTGCAGTTCGGTCGAGGTCATGGGCAACTCCTGACGAGAGGGAAGCTTCGTAAACGATAGTAACTCGGTATCGTCTAGTGCGCGAGACTCCCCGGCGACCTCATGACCCTGTCTTCTGGTCGGGAAGATCGGCGAGCAGCTCCTCGATCCGGCCGCGCACCTCAGGCGCGTTGCCCGGATTGGTGAGGGCCCAGAACTGATCCGTTTCGACCGCGGCGAGGGCACAGTAGGCCGCCTCGTCCGCCGAGACCGTCGGCACCCGGTGTTCGAAGTGGGGGAGTGCTGCCGCTGGGTCAGCGTCGGAGTCGACGGTCGTGGGTTGCCGGTTCGCGGGCCGATTGCGCGCCGACTCACGGATGTGGGTCGACACCGGCCCCGGGCACAGCACCGTCACACCCACGGCGGGTGCAGCCGATCTCAGCTCCTCGCGCAGCACCTCCGACAGCCCGACCACCGCGTGCTTGCTCGCCGCGTAGGCCGAGTTCCCGCCGCCGCTGATCACCGTCAGCGCCGCGATCGACGCGGTGTTGAGGACGTGGCCCGATCCGGCGCGGACCAGGTGCGGGCACGAACGAGCGCACGCCGTTGATCACGCCCCAGAGGTTGACTTCCAGCACCCACTGGAAGTCGACCAGTTGCTGCTCCCACGTCGGTCGTCGCGGACCGACGACGCCGGCGTTGTTCGCGATCAGGTCGATCCGTCCGTAGCGCTCCAGCACCCAGCCGGCCAGGTCGTCGACGGCCGCGGCGTCGGTGACGTCGACCGTTCGCGCCGCCACATCGGTGGCGGTCGTGGACGCGATCGCGCGCCCGGCGACGCGTCGAGCGCGCTCGACTCGACGTCGGCTAGCACGACCGACAGCCCGCGGGCCGCCAGAGCAGCACCGAGCGCCGAGCCGATGCCGCTGGCCCCGCCGGTGACGACGGCGACCTGGCCGGCGACGAGTTTCACCGAGAGCATCGGCATGACCTCGGTGCCGAACTGCTCCAGTTGACTTCATGGCCTCGCGGTGGGGCATGCCCGGCCAGTGCGGCTTGTAGACGAAGTGCGTCATGCCGACGTCCTCGGCCAGCTCGGCCAGAGTGTCGGCGCATTCCTTCGGGCGAGCCCAGGATGAAGCGGCTGTCGATGTCGTCCGCCAGTTCCTGACCGCCCGACTCGAGCGGGGTGTTCTCGCCCGACAGGCCCCACTTCTGATAGGTCTTGTAGCGCGCCTGGTAGCGGATGATCGCCTCTTCACGGGCCTGGTCGCGGGTCGGCGCCAAGCACCAGTTCGCGGCGCACCGGGAAGTCGCCGTCGAGCGGCAGGCCGGCCTCGGCGCGGGTCTCCAGGAAGAGCCGTGCGCAGCGTCGCGGAGCTGCTGGTGGTTCGGGAAAGGGCGGGCAGTACCAGGCATCGGCCATCCGGGCCGCGCGCTTGATCGCGCCCGCCGCCTGCCCGCCCAGCCAGATCGGCGGGCCGCCCGGCTGCAGCGGCCGGACCGCTGGCCGGGCGCCCGTCGACCTTGACGAACGTCGCCGTCGAAGTCGACCGTCTCGCCGCTCCACAGCGCGCTTGATCAGCGCGAGGGACTCCTCGAAATGCGCGACCTTCGTGCCCTTCGCGACGCCGAACGCGTCGAACTCGTGAGGGGAGTAGCCCAGGCCGACCCCGAAGATCGCCCGGCCGTCGGTGACGACATCGAGCGTGGCCATCTGCTCGGCCATGTCGACCGGATTGACCATCGACAGCAGGATGATGCCGGTGGCCGTCTTCATCGTGGGGGAGAAGTGCGAGAGGTGGGTCAGCCACGGGACCGGCTGGTAGTAGCGCAGCTCGGCGCCGAGGAAGTGCTGGCCGGCGACCATCAGGTCGAAGCCGAGCTGGTCGGCGGTCGACACGAGCTCCTCGTGTTCGCGGCGCTGCTGCCGCGGGTCGACGGTGCCGTCGTAGATCGACGTCAGCAGGATTCCGAACTTCATCTGTCCTACTCTTTCGTGCTCGCGCGCCGCGGGTTCGGTAGGCCGGCGTGCCCACGTCCACGGGCAAGCGACCGGATGGCGCGCAGCATCGCGCTGCCGCCGTACTGGATGTCGTCGGTCAGCAGCCGCGCCTCGGGCAGCTGGGTGACCAGACGTTCGAAGACGATCTGCCCCTCGAGCCGGGCGAGCGCCGCGCCGAGGCAGAAGTGCGGCCCGAACGCGAGCGACAGGTGCTCGCGGGCGTTGGCCGGCGTGATGTCCAAGGCGGTCGGGGTCCTCGAACACGAGCTCGTCGCGGTTGGCCGCGCCCTTGGACGATGATCACGGTGTCGTCGCTTCGCACCGTGCTGCCCGGCGATCTCGAAGTCCTCGAGGGCGAAGCGCGGCAGGTAGTGGTGGGGCGAGTCGTAGCGCAACAGCTCCTCGACCGCGTTCGGGACGAGGGTCGGGTCGGCCACGAGCCGGTCCCACTGGTCGCGGTGGCGTTGCAGCGCCAGGAACCCGTTGCCGAGCAGGTTCGTGGTGGTCTCGCTGCCGCCGAAGAGGATCAGCAGGTACATCGCGACCAGCTCGTCGGCCGGTCATCGCCTCGTCGTCGTGCCCGCTGAGGAGCAACTTGGCCAGTTCCGGGCCTTCGCCGGTCCGGCGGACGCGGATGATCATCTCGCCGACGTACTCGCGGAACGCGCGTGACGCATTCCTTGGCCCGGTTGACCGTGACCTGGTCGACGCTGAAGAAGGCGGCCACCGCCTCGGACCACTCCCAGATCATGTCCCGGTCGGAGGCGGGCACGCCGATGAGATCGGCGATGACCCGGGTCGGCAGCAGGTTGGCCAGCTTGGTCTTCATGTCGCTGGTGCCCTCGTCGATCATCTCGACCAGCAGGTCGTCGACGTGATGCTCGATCGAGTCGCGCAGCATGCCGATCCGGCGAGCCGTGAACGCCCGCGAGGCGATCTTGCGCAGCCGCTGGTGCTCGGCGCCGTCCTTGCGGGACATGAACATCGTCTCGAAGTCGAGGACCTCGTAGAAGTCGTCGTGCAACTCCGGAGGCAGCCGGGACAGACTGCCCTGGGCCAGCCGGCCGAAGCGGTGACCGTCGTTGCCGAGCGGGTAGCCGCCGTTCATGACCGCCTTGACGTCGGCGTAACGCGTCACCACGAGGGCCGGCCCGCACTCCCAGATGACGGCGCCTCGGCCGCGCTGCCAGCCGTGATACATCGGGTAGGGCCATGAGATGAAGTCGGGGTCGGCGCTGAAGAAGCCGGTTAGCTCGTCGTCCACGTTGACGCTCGTGGTCATCTGCTCTCCCTCTCGGGCCCCTCGTCCGGCGTGGGACTCGTCTTGCCTAGGTATGCTAATGATGCATATGATTTCTGGCAAGAAGCGTGCCGACTGTCCCCCATGCTGGGCGGCGCACCGCGTCGGTGCCATCGTGCTAGCGTTCAGAGAGGAACGCCCGGATGCCCAATCACTTGATGATCGTCATGGCCAACAGCGTCCCCGACCTCGACGATGAGTTCAACCGCTGGTACGACGAAGAGCATCTCGAATGGGTGGTGGACTCGATACCCGGATTGGTGAGCGGTCGCCGCTACGTCCAGGCTCCGACTTCCCGGGCACCCCGACATCCCTTACAGTACGTCGTGATCTACGAGATCGCCGAGGACCGCCTCGACGAGGCATACGCGCGGTGGGCGCGAGAACCGCCGCAAGCGCGCCCAGGCCGCGACGGACGGGACCTCGCCGGACCGGTGTCGCCGGCGATGGACACGGCCGGTTCGATCCTCGGCTTCTTCAGCCCGACCGGGACGGTCGTCGACCGGACATGACGCCCGGGGCCGATCGGAGGCCGCCGTGCCCGTGACGTCGGTGCGGGACGGGTCGACGCTCGTCATCACCCTCGACCGCCCCGAGAAGCGCAACGCGATCGACCATGACATGGCGATGGCCCTCGACCGCGAGCTGGGCGTCCTCGCCACCGACGACGAGCTGCGGTGCGGTGTCCTCTGTGCGACCGGATCGGTGTTCTCGGCCGGCACCGATCTGTTCGACCCGCGCGACAAGACCACTCCGGACGGCGGCGAGTACGGCCTGCTGCGGCGGCGCCGGGACAAGCCCCTCATCGCCGCCGTCGAGGGCGCGGCGCTCGGTGGCGGATTCGAGATCCTTCTCGCCTGCGATCTGGTCGTCGCGTCCGTCCACGCCACCTTCGGGCTGCCCGAGACCCGGCGGGGCGTCGTCGCCACCGGCGGCGGCCTGTTCCGCGCCCAGCAGGTGCTGCCGCGCAACGTCGTCCTGGAGCTGCTGCTGGCCGGTCCGCCCCTCGAGGCGACGCGCGCCCCTGAGCTCGGGGTGGTCAACCGCCTCGTGGAACCCGGTGCGGCCGTGGACGCCGCGCTGGAATTGGCGGCCGAGATCGCTGAGGGCGGCCCGGTGGCAACCGCACTCACGCTGGGCGTCGTCCGTGACTTCACGGCGGGACAAGAATATCTGGGCTGGGCGTTGACCGCGGCCGCACGCGAGAAGATCCTCGACAGTCCGGAGGCGATCGAGGGGCGGGCGGCCTTCGCCGAACGTCGAGAGTGACCGGCAGCGACCCAGTGACCAGTGACCAGTGACCCGGTGACCCAGTGACCCGGCGAGCGGGGCTCGGGCCGGCCGGGCGGCGCGCGCACCCGGGCCGACGAACCGGATTCCCGCGCCAACGCAGAGGAGACAGCATGACCTGGCAACGCCCCGTGACCGGCCGCTACTACGAGCAGTTCACCGTCGGGGAGGTGATCCCGCACGCCGGCACGCGCACCGTGACCGAGATGGACAACGTGCTCTTCTCCTCGCTGACCATGAACACCCAGCCGCTGCACCTGGACGAGGAGTTCGCCAAACAGACCGAGCACGGCACGCGGGTCGTCAACGGTGTCTTCGTCATCGGCCTGGTCGTCGGGCATCACCGTGCCGGAGACGGTACTGGGCACCACGCTCGGGGTGCTCGGCTTCGACGAGGTGAAGTTCGCCCGGATCGTCCGCCACGGCGACACGATCCGGGTCGAGACCGAGATCCTGCAGCAAGCGTGAGTCGGCCTCGCGGCCGAACTGCGGACTCGTCGGGTTCGAGCACCGCGCCTACAACCAGCACGACGAGCTGGTCATGCGGATCAGGCGGGTCGGCCTGATGTTGAAGCAGCCCGAGCGTTGAGCATATTCATGACTATGATTAGTATCGGTGCCAATTTCGAGCTGACGACAGGGAGCTGCAGGATGCGCAACATCACCGGCGCGGAGGAGGACGTCTTCCGGATCCTCAACCCGAGGTCGGTCGCGGTCATCGGCGCGTCGGCCCGGCCGGGCTCGTTGAGCTGGTGGCCGGCCCATCTGCTGCAACATCGCGGCTTCGCCGGCGAGATCTATCCCGATCAATCCCAAGTACGACGAGATCGACGGGCTGCAGTGCTTCCCGTCGCTCGACGCGCTGCCGTCGGTGCCTGACGCTCGCGATCATCACACTGAGCGCCGACGCGAGCATCGAGGCGGTCGAGCAGTGCGCGTGCCGCCGGCGTCCGGCGGGTGGTGCATGCCCAGTCAGGGCTTCGGCGAGCTCGGTGAGGAGGGTCGGGTCAAGGAACGGCGCCTGCTCGAGATCGCCGCACCGTACCGGCCTGCGCATCGTCGGTCCGAACACCGACGGCGTCGCCAACATCGCCACCGGCGCGGTCGTCTCGATCCAGCCGCTGTTCGAGGAGCGGGTCGACGCCGGCCCGGTCGCGGTCGTCGCCCAGAGCGGCGCGACGGCCGCGTCGCTGATCATGCGGCTGCAGGCGGCCAACATCGGCGTGCGGCTGTCGGCCAGTGCCGGCAACGAGATCGACCTCGGCCTGGCCGACTACATGTCGGTGATGCTGCAGGATCCCGAGGTCAAGATGGTGGTGTCGTTCGTCGAAGCCGTCCGCGAGCCCGACGAGTTCTACAAGGTGGCCGAGCTCGCCGCCGAGCTGAACAAGCCGATCGTGTTGATCAAGGTCGGCCGATCGGAAGAGGGCGCCCGTCCGGGCCAGCGCGCACACCGGCGCCTTGGCCGGATCGGATCAGCTCAACGATGCGGTGTTCGCCAAGTACGGCGTCATCCGAGTCAGTGAGCTGGCCGAGATCGTCGCCGTCGCCAAGGCCTACCTGGCGCCCAACGACTACCGCCGCGGCGGCGCCGGCATCATCTCCAGCTCCGGCGGGCAGGCGGGCGCGGCGGCCGACCTCGCCTCGGTGCCGGGCGTCGCGGTGCCTACGCCTGAGCGAGGCCAGTCGGCGCAGGCGATCGACGGGCTGCTGGCCTTCGGGACCGGCTTCAACCCGTGCGACCTGACCGGCGAGATCGCGGTGAAGCCCGAGCTGGCGGCGCAGGTCTACGACCAGTTCGCGACCAACGAGTCGATCGGCGCCGTCGTCTACATCCGCAAGAAGCTGCTCGGCGATGTCAGCCAGCGCTGCGCCGGACCCGCTGGTCGAGGCGGCCAGCCGCGCCGGGGCGCCGACCCTGCTCGTCTACGCCATGGACGGGTTCATGGCCGGCGAAGAGGAGCGGACCTTCCGCGAGGCCGGCATCCCGTCGTTCACGTCGCTGACCGAGCTGTACACCGCGATGCGGCTGCTCGCCGGGCGCGACCGCCCAGCTTCGACCGCCTCGAGCGACCGCGTGCCGGCGACCGGAACCGCCGGCGGCTCGACCGTTCTTCGACCAGCCGGCCGCCGGCGACGTCCTCGACGAGGCGGCCACCAAAGCCGCGCTGCACCACTACGGCATCACGGTGCCGGACGAGGAGCTGCGTCAGCACCGTCGACGACGCAGTCAAGGCGGCGACGCGGATCGGCTACCCGGTCGTCATCAAGGTCGCCGACCCGGAGATCGCGCACAAGACCGAGATCGGCGGCGTGATCATCGGCGTGCGCCGACGAGAGCGCCGCCCGGGCCGCCGCCGACGCGGTGCACTCGCCCGCGGGACCGAGGCGCTCGGTGGCCGCGCGCCGCAGGGCATCCTGGTGCAGGAGCAGGTGGTCGGCGGCGTCGAGATGATCGTCGGACTGAAGGTCGACCCAGATCTCGGCGCCGTTCGTGCTGCTGGGTAGCGGTGGCGTGGCCGCCGAACTGCTCAAGGACGTCTCGCTGCGTCCGGCCCCGGTGACCCCGGACGACGTCCGGGACATGATCGGCGAGCTTCGGCTGGCCCCGCTGCTGGACGCCTACCGCGGCACGCCGAAGGCCGACGTCGACGCCCTGGTCGACCTCGTCTGCCGCTTGTCGCAGCTGGGTGCCGACCACGCCGGCGAACTGGCCGAGGTCGACCTCAACCCGGTCGTCGTGCTGCCGGAGGGCCAGGGAGTGCGCGCCGTCGACGCGCTCTTCGTCGCTCGCGGTTGAGGTCGCGACCGCTCAGCGGTTCTGCCACCGAGGGGCTCGGCGTTCGAGGAACGCCCGGGCCCCTTCTTGGGCGTCGAGCGAGCTGCGCGGGATCTCGGCGATGGCTGCGCTGCCGATCGAAGGCTTGATCGGCTTCCCAGTACGGCGACTCGACCAGGATGCGCTTGGTGGCCGCGACGGCCAGGGGGCCGTTGGCGGTGATCTGACGCGGCCAGCTCGAGCGCGGCCGACAGGGCGCCTCCGGGCGCGGTCAGCCGGTTCAGCATCCCGAGATCGTCGGCCGCACCAGCCTCAGGGTGGCGCCGGTGAGCGCGAGCTCCATCGCCCGATGGGCCGGCACGCGCGAGCCGAGCCGCAGCAGTCCGCCGCCGGCCGCGACCAGCCCGCGCTTGACCTCGGGCAGCGCGAAGCCGGCTGTCTCCGCGGCGACGATGAGGTCGCACGCCAAGACGATCTCGAATCCACCGGCCATGGCGTGGCCTTCGACCGCGGCGATCGTCGGCTTCGTCGGAGGGCGTTCGACGAAGCCGGCAAAGCCGCGCTGGGCGTGGACGGACGTTCGCCGCGCAGGAACGCCTTGAGGTCCATTCCGGCGCAGAAGGCCGGGCCGTTTCCCGCGATGATCATGACGTGAAGGGCGGGGTCGGACTCGAACCCGTCGACGGCCGTCTCGATGGCTTCGGCGGTCGCCAGATCGATCGCATTCCGCGCCTTCGGACGGTTGAGCGTCAGGATGCGTACGGCGCCGTCGTCCTCGACGAGTACGGGTTGGTTGATCGACGTGGAGTCGTCCGCTCGACGGGAATCGTCGTCATCGCGTCAGAGACGCTCGAAGATCGTCGCGTTGGCCATCCCGCCGGCCTCGCACATGGTGAGCAGTCCGTAGCGGCCGCCCCGGCGTTCGAGTCCGTTGAGCAAGCTGGCGAACAGCCGGCTGCCCGAAGCACCGAGCGGATGCCCGAGCGCGATCGCGCCGCCATCGGGATTGAGGACGTCCAGCGGCCGACGGGAACTCGGCGGCCCACGCGAGCGGCACGGACGCGAACGCCTCGTTCACCTCGACGTGATCGAGTCTGATCGGCGGTCAGGCCACCGCGGTGCAATGCCTTCTCGGTGGCCGGGATCGGCCCGGACAGCATCATGATCGGGTCGTCGCCGACGACCGACTCGGAGTGGAAGCGTGCTCGGGGCGTGAGGCCGAACTCCTTGACCGCTCGCTCGCTCGCGATCAGGACAGCGCTGGCGCCGTCGGTGATCTGCGAGGAGTTGCCGGCCGTGACGCTGCCAGTCGATCTCCGGGAAGCGACGTGACGACTCGTCGGTCTCGAACGCGGCCTTCAGCGTTCCCAGCTTCTCGACCGTCGTGCCGGGGCGGATCGTCTCGTCGCAGCAGCTACGGGCTCGTCGCGATCCGGCACGCGGATCGGCACGATCTGGCGATTCGAAGTGGCCGTTCGTCGCCGCGTCCTGGGCCCGCTCGTGCGAGCGGGCGGAGTAGCGGTCGAGCGCTTCTCGGTCGAGATTCCACTTGGCGGCGACCAGCTCGGCGGACACGCCCTGCGAGACGAGACCGGGCGAGTACCGTTCGGTCACCGACGGTCCGAACGGGTCCATGCCCATCCGGGCCGAACCCATCGGCACTCGGCTCATCGACTCGACGCCGCCGGCGATCACGAGGTCGTAGGCGCCGGCCTGGACGGCGTGCGCGGCGAACGCCATGGCCTGCTGGCTCGAACCGCAGCGCCGGTCGATCGTCGTCGACGGTACGTGCGCGGGGAAGCCGGCCGCGAGCCACGCCATCCGACCGGGCGTGGACGCCTGCTCGCCGGCTTGGCTGACGCAGCCGATCAAGACGTCGTCGATTCGACCGGGATCGATCTGGGAGTGGCGCGCGAGCAATCCCGACAGCGTCTGGGCGAGCAATTCGACCGCATGCAGCGAGCTGAGTGCGCCCCCCGGCTTGCCCTTGCCCATGGGTGATCGCACCACGTCGACGACGAATGCCTCGGCCATCGCAGACGCTCCCTGATCGAAGTAGATCCATGTATATCATTACAAGATACTCGCCATCAATGGGCCGACTCAAGGGTTTGACGTACCCGGCCGTGTGCATCGCAGCTCGTACGAACCTGCCACGTTTGTCATCACGGGCAAGCCAGCGGCCCACGTATCCGGCGGTGGGCATTGCCGCTCGTACGAACCTGCCCGTCGATTCGAACGTCCCTGTCGCTGGACACCGGCCGACGAGGGATCTATCGTTACGGCACTCTGCCAATGATGAATATGATTATGGCCTGTAGTTGGGGTCTAGTCGTTTCATCTCGGACGCGAAGATGCGAGGTGGTGGCGCTGTGTTGCAGGACGTCGTGAACATGCTGGCGCTCGCCGGGATCTACCTGCTCTTCGCGCTCGGCATGAGCCTCGCGTGGGGGACGATCGGCATCCTCAACTTCGCCCACGGCTCGATCTTCATGTTCGCGGCGTTCATCGACTACCTGATCGTTCGTGACGTCCGACTGCCGTTCCTGGCCCTGGTGGTGATCGGGATCGGCGGTCGGCGCGATCCTGTCGGTCGCGCGCCCAGATCCTTGCGTTCGAACCGATCCTGCGCCGAGCCAAGGACGCCCATGCCGCCGACCTGCAGATCCTCATCGGCGGCATCGGAATCGCCAGCATTCCCGCTGGCGATCGCGCAGAAGGTCACCAAGAGCAACCCGTTCGGGTTCGTCGACAGCAGCTTCAAGATCCACACCTACGACTGGACGAGCGGGCTGCGGATCTCGAACACCCAGATCTTCATCATCGTGTGCGGCGTCGTGCTGGGCGGGGGCACCGCGCTGTGGCTGCGCAAGTCGCGCTCCGGACTGGCGCTGAGGTCGATCGGGGTCGATGCCGAGACGGCCTCGATGATGGGGATCAATCGGCGAGCGCTGGCCATCGCGACGCATGGCCCTGGCCGGCGCGCTGGCCGGTCTGGCCGGAGTGCTGCTCACCTTCAACCTCAGCGCCATCGCGCCGGAGACGCGGCGACTCGCTGCTGTTGAAGGCGTTCGCCGCGATCGTGCTCGGCGGTGTCGGCAGCATCGCCGGTGTCATGGCCGGCGCGACCATCCTCGCCATCTCCGAGACCCTCGTGCTGACCCAGACATCCGGAACGTGGGTCGATGCCGTGTCGTTCGGCCTGATCTTCGTCGTCCTGCTGTTGCGACCGCAGGGCCTGCTCGGACGCCGGGAGGTGCGCCGGACATGACTCGATTGGTACAACGCGCACCATGATCTTGGTGCAGGGGACCATCACCAGTCTGCTGCTGGCGCTGAGCATCCAGATCCCGCTGCGGATGGGCGTCTTCTCCTTCGCCGGCATCGGCTTCTACGGCATCGGCGCCTACACCTCGGCGATCGTCACGATCCGCTACGGCTGGCCGTCCTATCTCGCGATCATCGCGGGCATGCTTCTGGCGGCGGTCGGTCGGGCCTCGTGCTCGGGCTCGTCGTCGCAGCGACTCAACGGGCTCTACCTCGGCATGGCGACGATCGCCTTCGTCCTGATCCTGTCCGTCGCGGTCGTCAACTTCGGCTCGCTGACCGGTGGCGCCAGCGGCCTCTACGGCGCCATCGCCTCGATCCAGATGTACACTCGTCGTGCCCATCGTCGTCGTCATCATCGTGTTGATCGCGTTCACCGAGCGCGGCCGGACCGGGCGCCGGATCGAGGCTCTGCGCGAGGATCCGCAGCTGGCCATGTCGATGGGCATCAACGTCAAGCGCCTGCAGCTGCTCTCCTTCGTCGTCAGCGGTCTGCTCGGCGCGCTCGGCCGGCGGGATCAACGCCCTGCTGCGCACGACCGTCTCGCCCGACAACATCGGCTTCCCGCGTCGTCGTCACCGCGCTGACGATGATCATCGTCGGCGGCGCCCGGTCGTGGCTGGGCGCGGTCATCGGGGCGATCATCTTCACCTGGCTGCCCAACGTCCTCACCGTCGTCGGGCCAATGGCAGGCCGTCGATCTACGGGGTCATCGTCTCGCTCGCCGCGGTGTGGGTGCCCGGCGGGCTGGTCGGGCTGACGACCGATGCCTTCCGCAACCTGCAGGCGAAGCGTCGTCGCGAGCACCGTCGCCGAGGCCGCCTCGACGGTCGAGGCGGTCGAAGACGACCCGCAGTTCGCCGGCCTCGAGAGCTGGCTACGGACGCTTCGGTCGGGAACGCCGTGATGAGCGACACCGCAGCCGTCGATTCCCGGCGCAACGAGCGACGCTGCCGAGACCGACGTCGTCCTCGAGGCCAAGGACGTCGCGGTCCACTACGGCGGCATCAAGGCCGTCGACGGGATGTCGCTTCGCAGCTCACGCGGGGCAAGATCTTCGGCATCCTCGGCCCGAACGGATCGGGCAAGAGCACCCTGCTCGGCGCGCTCACCCGGATGACCGAACCTGACCCGCGGATCGATGACCTTCGAGGGCGACGACTACAACCGCGCTGGCGCCGTCGGCGCTCGCCGGCCGCGGCATCGCGCGGACCTTCCAGACGGTGCGACTGCTGCCCGGGCTGACCGTGCGCGAGAACATCATGCTCGGCGGCTGATCTGGGTCGCGGCGGCAAGCGCCAAACCGGCGGACGTCGTCGACGACGCCATGCGAGCGGACCGGTCTCGAAGGCCTCGATCGGGCGCGGCCCGGCGAGCTGTCCTACGGCGTGCAGCGCCGGGTCGAGATCGCGCGAGCGATCGCGATGGACCCGGTGCTGTTGCTGCTGGACGAGCCGACGGCCGGCATGAACCAGAACGAGCGGCGCGACATCAGCGAACTGCTCCGCAAGCTGCAGGTCCGAGGGACTCACCCAGCTTCTCGTGGAGCACGACGTCCAGATGATGGTCGACACCTGCGACTACCTGTTCGCGATGAACTTCGGCCAACTGATCGCCTCGGGCGCTCCGGTCGAGGTCGTGCGCGAGCCGGCGGTGCGCGAGGCCTATCTCGGAAAGCGGTGGGGGTCAGATGCTCGAGGTCAGTGATCTGCACGTCTCCTACGGCGCCGTCGAGGCGGTGCGCGGCATCAGCCTGCAGGTCGACCCCGGACGGGTGACACTGATCCTCGGCGCCAACGGGGCCGGGCAAGACGACCACGCTGCGCGGCCGTGTGCGGCCTGCATGCCCGTGCGAGCGGGCACCGTTGTGCTCGACGGCAAGCCGATCACCGGGATGGCGCCGCACCGGATCGTCCGGCGCGGGATGGTGCTGGTTCCCGAAGGTCGGCGGGTGTTCGCGACCGCTGTCGGTGCTCGAGAACCTGCGCCTGGGTGCGTACACCGCGCCGCGCTCGTCATTTCGACGACGCAATCTGGGCCGGGTCTTCGAACTGTTCCCGATCCTCGAGGAACGGCGCTCGGGGGCGGCGGGTCTGCTGTCGGGCGGCGAGCAGCAGATGCTCGCGTTCGGTCGCGCCATGATGTCCGAGCCGCGGATCATGTTGATGGACGAGCCGTCGATGGGCTTGGCGCCGACGATGGTCGAGTCGGTGCTCAGCAGCGTTCGGCGGATCGCCGACGCCGGCATCGGCGTGCTCATGGTCGAGCAGAACGCCGACGTCGGGCTCGAGGTGGCCGACGATGTCGTCGTGGTCGCCCGAGGCGAGGTCGTGTTCACCGGCCCGGCCGACGTCACCCGGACCCACTCGTCGGTCGTCCGCGCGTTCCTCGGCGAAGCGGCCCTGGCCGAGTCGCCCGAGTAGGACCGCCGGCGCGAACCCCGCCGCGGCCGACGCCGTTGACGGCTATCAAACCGGCTTCGTTGTCCTGCCGAAGTGCGATCGCTCGCGCGAGTAACGATCGAGTAACAGAGAATTATCAATATATTCATACATATGATTCGTAGCTAGGCTGAGGCCATCCGTCGACTGAGGTAATCCGGTTCGCCAGAAGCCAAGGAGAGTGCATGAGATACACACGTGCGCGGGTGTCGGTGGCTGCCGCAGTCGCCGCCGTGGTGTGCCTGACGGCATGCAGCAGCGGCAAGTCCAGTAGCTCCACCAGTTCCGCCGCCGGCGGCAGTTCGGCCGCGAGCAACCTGCCGGCGAAGATCACCATCCCGTCGATCACCGACCTCACCGGGTCGTCGTCGTTCGCGGGGATCGCCGGCGAGACCGGCACCCAGCTGGCCGTGAGCCAGATCAACGACCAGCACTATCTGGGCGCCAACACGACGCTGGCGGTCGACACCAAAGACGCGGCCACGCTTCCGCAGACGGCGGCCAGCGACTTCACCGAGGCGGTGGCGGACAAGAGCATTCCGGCCGTCCTCGGATCGATCACGAGCAGCGAGTCGCAGGCGGTCGCGCCGATCGCGATGCAGTCGCAGCTCCCAGTGGCGTTCACCCAATCCGGCAGCACCGGCACCATTCTCGGCGCCTACACCTTCCGCCTGACGGCGCCCGCCAGCACCTACTTCGGCAGTGTCCTCAAGCCGTGGTTGGCGTCGAAGAACGTCAAGACCGCCAGCGTGCTCTACTCGTCGCAGAATCCGACGCTGGCTCAACTGGCGCAGAGCACGCTGCCGCAGATCGCCAAGAGCCAGGGCTTCACCATCGCGTCCAGCACCGGCGTGCAGACCAACACGGTCGACTACTCGGCGGCCGTTTCGAAGATCGTCAGTGACAAGCCCCAGGTCGTGTTCCTGCTGCTCGTCGGCACGCAGTACTCGACGGTGGTCACCCAGCTGCACCAGGCGGGTTACAGCGGCGCCATCGCCGCCCAGTCGGCGGCCGGTACGGGCAACCTGAAGGCCGCCGGCGCGGCCGGTGTCGGCGTCGTCTACCCGGTCGACTTCCTGGCCCGCGAGACGGGTGCCTCGAGCCAGGCGTTCACCGCGGCCTACAAGGCCAAGTACGGCACCAACCCGACCTACTTCGCGGCCGAGCGCTACGACGCGCTGTGGTTCATCGCCCGCGCGATCAAGCTGGCCGGAAGCACCGATCGGGCGCCGTCCAGAAAGCGATGAACACGATCGCCAGTCAGGGGCTTCGACGGGGCGATGGGCAAGTTGACGTTCGACAACCGCGACCTGCGGGTGCCGGGTGCCCTGGCCGAATGGGACGGTACGGCCGACGTCCTCGCCAAGGTCAGCTGACCGAGCCCGTCGAAAAAGGAGAGCCCATGCCCAGACAACCGTGGGGAACGACGGGAAGTCGGTCGTCATGACCGGCGCCGCAAAGGGCATGGGCGCCTGCGATCGCTCAACGGTTCGCCGAGGACGGCTACCGGGTCGTCGGCATCGACTTGACGGCGACGGGACTCGAAGCCAGTCACGGCGACGTGGCCCGGAAAGGGCCACGTCGCCGTGACCGGTGACATCGCCGATGAGGCAGGTTCTGCAAGGCGCGTGCGAGACGGCCGCCGAAGTCGGTCGGCTCGCGGCGCTCGTGCTCAACGCCGGCGTGGCCAAGCCGGGTGCGTCGGCCGACTACTCGCATGCCGGACTGGGATCGGCTGATGTCGATCAACCTGCGCGGCGGCTTCCTGGGCGCCCGGGTGGCCGCGCAGTCACATGGACGACGGCGGCAGCGTCGTCATGATCTCCTCGATCACGCGCCAGCCTCGGCTTCGCCGGCCGCGCGGCCTACTCGGCGACCAAGGCCGGCATCGAAGGTCTGGTCCGGGCGCTCGCGGCGGAGTGGGCCGGGCATGGCATCCGCGTGAACGCGGTGGCGCCGGGCTCGGTCGTCACGCCGATGAACGCGGCGTTCGCGCAGTCGGGGTTCGCGACGGTCGACAGCTGGGTGAAGCGGATCCCGATGGGGCGGCAGGGGCGACCGGAGGAGATCGCGGCCGCCGTCGCCTTCCTCGTCGTCGCCTCGAGGCCAGCTACATCACCGGTGTCGTTCTCCCGGTCGACGGCGGCTGGAGCTCGTTCGGGCTGCCCGACAGCTAGCGGCTGGGACGATCTCGCCTTCCCGCTGCTGCCCGATCGCCAAGACCATGTATTTCACGTAAGTGAGTAGAACAGCGCGCAGCGCGCTCACGAGAGCCAGTGGTTGATCGACCATCGGCGCATGTCCGGACGCGGGCAGCTCGATGAGCGGCACGTTGCCGCCCAATCGTCTGGATTGTCGAGTTCGCCAGTTCGGCCGTCATGAGGCCGAGCTCGCCGCGGAGCATGACGGTGTGGACCGGCACCGGCGTGAATTCATCCGGTCGTTGTCGAACGGCCGCCGAAAGATCTCCGGATCGAACTTCCACGTCCAGCCCTCGCCGGTGAAACGGACGGAGGTGCGGGCGAGATGGGCCGATAATGTCTCGGCACCATGGTGCTGCGGCGGGCGCGACCCGGAAACGTTCTATCGCCTCGTCGGCCGTGGGGTAGAGACGCAGCGCCTTGTGGGCCGGACCCTTGCGCGCGGTGCCATCCGTGAACGGACCACTGGTCAACGGCGCTTCGATGCAGAACGAGCAACGTCCGGGGCGGGTCTGCGCCCGCTGCACCGCCGCCAGCGCGACCATGCCCCCGAGGCTGTGGCCGACCATCACGTAGTCGGGCGCCGAGTCGACTGGCCTCGATCACGGCAAGGACCTCGTCGGCCCAGTCTCGAGACCGTACGTCGGTCGACGAGCCACTGTCACCATGACCGGAAAGGTCGAGGGCGACGACTCGGCGGTCGCCGCTCAGGTGAGGAGCGATGGCATCCCACCAGCGCGAATGGGCCGCGCCACCGTGAATCAGTAACAGACCCGGCGCGGTGCCACGACCCCATTCGCGGTAGGTGATCGGCACGCCGTCGACGTCGACCTCAGTGACCCGCACCGCCGCGCTCAGGCAGGTGTCCAGCCACTCGTGGGTGTCGCCCGGCGCGGGTGACGGCCGTAGCCCTGACACGTTGCTGATCGTCACGCCGGTGCCCGTTCCGTCGGTGGATGTGCGCTCGGAGAGCGGGTTCCGCGCTGACATGCTAATGATGCGTATCATTTTGAGCAACACAACACCGGTGACTGACGGTGTCCGATGCCCACCCGGTGACCGATCTCGGATATGTTTTCGGCTCTGGCTCGTGAGTTGCTGTCGATCGAGGGATGGGGCGCTTCGGTGAGTATGTCAGCGATGAACAGTCGGCCGCCGAAGACGGCGATGCGGGTGGCGCAGCGCATTGTTGACGATGTCGTGCGCGGCGGGGCGACCCGGGGTCGTCGCTGCCGCCTGAGCGGGTGATGCTCGAGACGTACGAAATCGGGCGTGGGACGTTGCGCGAGGCGTTGCGGTTGTTGGAGTTCCAGGGCGTGATCACGTTGAAGCCGGGACCCAAGGGCGGTCCGGTGTTGGTGCACCCGGATGCCGGTCACCTGGCGACGACTCTGGTGTTGCTGATGCAGCTGTCCAAGGCGCCCTACCGGGTGATCGTCGAGGCCCGGGCGGCGCTCGAACCGATGATCAGCCGGCTGGCCGCGTCGCGCATCACGGCCGATCAGCTCGAGGAACTCGAGGCGTCGGTGACGTTGATGACGAACGAGCTGCATGACGACCGGTCGTTCTTCGAGGCCAACAAGAGCTTTCACGACGTGATCGCCTGGGCGTCGGGCAATCCGTTGTTCGGGTACCTGATCGACTCGCTGCTGGGGATCATGGACGGCACCGTGCTGGGCATCGACTACCCCAAGCATCGCCGGGCCGCGATCTTGAAGGCGCACGAAGAGATCTTCACCGCGCTCAGCGCGCACGACGAGGACGGTTCGGCCGACCGGATGGCCGAGCACATCGACGCCTACGTCCGGTTCGCCAAGCGCAAGTACCCCGAGGTGCTCGACCCAGGTCATCACCTGGGACAAGCTGACCTGACGACTGACCTGACGGCTGGCCCGACGACTAGGGCTGGCCGCCGTCGACCGCGATCAGCGATCCGGTCGTGTAGGACGACGCGTCGCTGGCCAGGTAGAGCGCGGTGCCCACGATCTCGTCGGGCTGGCCGACCCGACGGGCGGCGAACGTCTCGGTGCGCCTGGCGATGACGGCCGGATCCCAGTGCTGCGCGACGTCGGTGGCGAACGTTCCGGCCATGATCGCGTTGCACCCGCACCGTCGGGCCGAACGTGTGGGCCAGGCCGATCGTGAGGGCGTTGAGCCCGGCCTTGGCCGCGGCGTAGGGCAGGATGTGCGGCCGCGGCCGCACCGCGCCCATGCTCGTGATGTTGATGATCGAGCCGCCGTTCGCGACCATCTGCTGGCCGGCGGCGACGGCGAGGCGGAACGGTCCCTTCAGGTTGACCGAGATGACCTTGTCGAACAGGTCCTCGGTGATGTCGTCGACGCTGTCGTAGAGCGGCGACATCCCGGCGTTGTTGACCAGGACGTCGAGCCGCCCGAAGTCGCTCGACCGTCGTGTCGACGAGCGCCGGCAGTTCGTCCCAGCGCCCGACGTGCACGCCGACGCCGAGGTGCTCGCGACCGGTCTCGGCCGTGAGCTCGGCGGCGACCTCGCTGGCAGGTGTCGGCGTTGCGGCTGGCCACGACGACGTGCGCGCCGGCCCGGGCCAGGCCCCACGACATGGCCAGCCCGAGGCCGCGGCTGCCGCCGGTGACGATGCCGACCCGGCCGCTCAGGTCGAAGGCGCCCGACCGCGCTCGCGATGCTCACTCGAGGCTCACAGTCTCTCCTGTCACATTGCGGGAAACGCTTGGCGGATCTGGCTATTCATAGTTATG
Source organism: uncultured Actinomycetes bacterium (assembly GCA_963708805.1). Taxonomy (GTDB): domain Bacteria; phylum Actinomycetota; class Actinomycetes; order Mycobacteriales; family Jatrophihabitantaceae; genus CAVPUA01. The sequence goes on from CAVPUA010000001.1 coordinate 400,853, forward strand.
GTAACCATGGATCTCCAATCGAACCGAAAGCGGGCGTTGAACATGTCGTTCGGCTTGACCCAGGAGCAGCTTGCCCTACGCGAGGTGGCCGCCGAGGTCGCGCGCGACGTCTACGCGCCGGTGGCCGCCCAGTGGGACGCCGAGCGCACCGCGCTGCCGGCGGCGGAGACCAAGCGGCTGGCCGAGCCTCGGCTTCCTCGGCATCGCCCTGCCCGAGCAGTACGGCGGGCGCGGGCGGCGACCTGCTCTCGGCGCCTGCTCGTCGTCGAGGAGCTGGCCAAGGAGTGCCGTCCGGCCGCCTTCCAGGTCTTCGAGGCGAACGTCGGCCCGGCCCGGGTCATCGAGTTCTTCGGCACCGAGGCCCAGCGGGAGTGGATCCTGCCCAAGGTCGTCACCGGCGAGATCACCATGGCCATCGGCATCTCCGAGCCCGACGCCGGTTCGGCCGCGACCGACATGCGCACCACGCCGCGTCTCGAGGGCGACGAACTGGTCATCAACGGCACCAAGCGGTGGATCTCCAACGGCGGCCACGCCGATCACTACCTCGTCTACTGCCGGCTCAGCGATGCGCCCGGCGCCAAGGGCATCGGCGCGGTCATCGTCCCCGCCGACACACCCGGGCTTCAGCGCCGGAGCCCGCGAGAAGCTGATGGGCTGGCGCAACATCCCCTCGGCCGACCTCTACTTCGACGACGTCCGGGTGCCGGCGTCCAACCTGGTCGTCGAGGCCGGGCGGTTTCGGCAAGCTGTTCGGGGTCTTCTCGATCGAACGCCTGGGCAACTCGACGATGAGCCTGGCGCATCGGGCAGGCCGCCCTGGACCGCACGATCGCCTACGTCCAGCAGCGCGAGCAGTTCGGCCGGCCGCTGATCGAGTTCCAGAACGTCCAGATGACCGTCGCCGACATGCGCATCCAGGTCGAGGCGGCCCGCCTGCTGATCCAGCGCGCGGTCGTCAACGCCGGCAAGGGACTGCCCGACCCCCTCGAAGTTTCGCTCGCGAAGTGCTACGCAAACGAGATGGCGAAACGAGTCTCGGACCTGGCGATGCAGATGCACGGCGGCAACGGTTACACCGAGGAGTACGGCATCGAGGCGCTGCACCGCGACGCCCACGGCTGGGCCATCGCGGGCGGCACGCCGGCCATCCAGCGCATGCGCATCGCCTCGCAGATCTTCGGACGCGACTTCGACCAGCGGCCGCCCCGGGTCGACCCGATGACGTTCGCCGTTCGAGCTGCCCGACGCCCTACGTCGCAACTGCAGCAGGAGGCGCGCGCGCTCGGCCGGCTCGGTGGACGACATCGTCGAGCCGCGCCGACGAGAGCGACGGCATCGACGCCGAGATGCGCAGCCGGCTGGCCGCCTCGGGCCTGGCCGCGCTCACCGTCCCGCCCGAGTTCGGCGGCCGCGACGGCGCGGTCGACTCGCTGGCGGTCACCGTCGTCCGCGAGGCTCTGGCCGCGAAGAGCGGGCATCTCGACTCGCTGTTCGCGATGCAGGGCATCGGCAGCTTCGCGCTCGGCCTCGGCGGCTCGGACGCGCTGCGCAAGCAATGGCTGCCCGCGGTCGGCCGCGCTCGAGGCCGATCGCCGCGCTGGCGCTGACCGAGCCGCAGGTCGGCTCGGACCTGAAGGCGATCACGACCACGGATCACCGCGCGACGGCGACCCCTTGTCATCAACGGCCACAAGTCGTTCATCACCAACGGCGGCGACGCCGACTTCTACTGCGTGCTCGGCCTCGAGGGCGAGGGCTACTCACTGGTGCTGGTTCCCGCCGACTCGCCCGGCGTGAGCACGCCGCGGCCGCACCAGATCATCGCGCCGCACGTGCTCGGCGACGTGATCCTGGACGGCGTGCGGGTCCCGGCCGACAACCGCATCGGCGAGCCCGGCCGCGGGTTCCCGCTGGTGCTGGCGACCCTGGCGACCTTCCGCGTCTCGGTGGCGGGCGCGGCCGTCGGCCTGGCGCAGAGCGCGCTCGACGAGGCGGTGCGGCACGCCGACTCGCCGCGAGGGGTTCGGCGTTCCGCTGGCCCGCCTCGGTTCGGTGCCGCAGCAGCTCGCGATGTCGTGGGCCGAGATCGAGATGGCCCGGGCGCTGACCTACCGGGCGGCCGCCGCCGCGCGCGACGACCCGCGGGCCAACCTGCACCTGTCGTCGCTGGCCAAGGTCGGTGCCACCGAGGTCGCCGGCCGGGTCGTCGACCGGGCCGTCCAGGTGATGGGCCGCTTCGGCCTGATCCGCGGCACGCAAGATCGAGCGGCTCTATCGCGAAGCCCGGCCGATGCGGATCTACGAGGGCGCCACCGAGGTCCTCTGCGACGGGCTGGCCAAGCAGCTGGTCAAGATGACCCACGCATGATCATCGACGCCCACGCCCACGTCTGGCCCGACCACATCGCGGCCCAGGTCACGGCCGCCAACCCGGCCGGGCTGACCGGCGATCGCCGACGGTACGGTCGCCGGTCTGCTGCGCACGATGGACGACGCGGGCATCGACATGGCGTGCGCGCTGGGCGTCGCCAACGTCGCCCGAACCGTCGCGCGCACCAACGAGTTCATCGGCGAGCGTCGACCGGTCGCGGCTGATCCCGTTCGGGACCGTTCATCCCGACCTGAGCGTCGACGAGAACCTGAAGTCGCTGGCCGACAACGGGATCGCGGCGGTGAAGTTCCACCCCAACTTCCAGAACGCGTCGCTGGCCGATCCGCGGGTCATCGAGATCATGGCCGCGCTGGCCGCCAGCGGGATCGTCGTGCTCACGCACGCCGGCGCGGGCGCCGACGCCGCCGCGACCGAACGGGGCAAGCCGGCCGCACGTCGCCGCGCTGGTCACCGCCGTCCCGGACCTGACCCTGATCGCCTGCCACTTCGGCGGCTACCACCTGCTCGACGAGGCCGAGAAGCTGCGTCGTCGGTCAGCGGGTCGTGCTCGAGACGTCCTGGCCGCCGGCGGTCGGTGCGCTCGACGGCGACCGGATCAAGGAGCTGATCGAGCGGCACGGAGCCGACCGGGTCGTCTTCGGCTCCGACTGGCCGATGGCCCGACCCGGGCGCGGAGATCGAGACGGTCCGCTCGCTGGGGGCTCTCGGCCGCCGACGAGCGCGCGCGTCCTCGGCGGCAACATCGCTCGCATCCTCGGACTCGAGAGTTCCAAGGAAGAAGGAGAGATCATGAAGACGATCAAGATCGGCGCCGGGATGGCGTTCTGGGGCGATGCGCTCGGTTCGGCCGTCGACCTGGTGGAGCGCGCCGACCTCGACTACCTGTGCTGCGATCATCTGGCCGAACTCACGATGTCGATCTTGAGCAAGCGCCGTGAGCGTGACCCCGAGGCCGGCTTCACCACCGACGTCCTCGACCTGATGCGCCAGATCCTGCCGACGTGCGTGCGCAAGGGCACCAAGATCATCAGCAACGCGGGCGGCGCCAACCCGCGTTCGTGCGCCGAGCGCATCGCCGAGATCGCCAAGGAGCTGGGGCTCGACGGCCTCAAGATCGGTGTCGTGGTCGGGGACGACATCCGCAGCTCCATCGACGACCTGATGACCAGCGGGGTCGACTTCGCCAGCATCGACACCGGTGAGCCGCTGTCGACGCGTTCGTGACCGGCTCACCCACGCCAACGTCTACACCGGCGCCGAGGGCATCGTCGAAGCCCTCGAGGCCGGCGCCGACGTCGTCATCTGCGGCCGCGTCACCGACGTCGCCCTCTACATCGGGCCGATGCGTTACGAGTTCGGCTGGGCCGAGGACGACTGGCACCACCTGGGCATCGCGGCGGGCGTCGCGCACATGCGCCGAGTGCGGCGCGCAGGCGACCGGCGGCCTGTACAGCGGCGGCTGGCAGAACATCCCCGACATGGCCGGCATCGGCTACCCGATCATCGAGATCGACGAGGACGGCGACGCCGTCATGTCCAAGACGCCCGACAGCGGCGGCGAGGTCGAGCGTCGGGACGGTCAGCGAGCAGATGGTCTACGAGATCCTCGATCCGGGCAACTACCTGACCGCCGACGTGACCGGCGACTTCTCCGGCGATCACGCTGACCCAGGAGGGTCCGGACCGGGTACGCATCGGCGGGCTCACCGGCAAGCCCGCGCCGGCCACGCTGAAGGTCAACATGGGCTTCCGCAACGGCTTCCTCGGCATTGCCCAGTGGAGCTACACCTGGCCCGACGCGCGGGCCAAGGCCGAACGCTCGATCGAGGTGCTGGAGGAGCGGCTGGCGCTCACCGGCTTCGAGGCGTCGGCCACGCGCGTCGAGTACGTCGGCGCCAACTCCATGTGGGCGCCGTTGATCCCACCGCCGGACGATCCCGACCTGCTCGAGATCACCGTGCGCTACTCGGCCCGCTGCCCGACCCGGGCGCAGGCGCGCAAGATCTTCGACGAGCTCGTGCCGATCTGCAACAACGGGCCGGCCGGGCTCGGCGGGCTCGGTACCCGATTGCCGATCACCGAGTTGTTCGCGATCTGGCCCTGCCTGATCCCGCGCGAGCTCGTGAAGTCCACCGTCGAACTCACCACGGTCTGAAGGGCGTACCCATGGACACCACGATGCGAGTGTGGGATCTGGCCCATGGCCGGTCGGGCGACAAGGGCGACATGTGCAACGTCGGCGTCGTCGCCTACGACGAGCGACGGCTACGAGGTGCTCAAGACGCAACTGACCGCCGACCGGGTGAAGGAGCACTTCGGCGCCCTCGTGACCGGCCGGGTCGACCGGTACGAGATGCCCAACATCCGGGCGCTGAACTTCGTCCTCAACGGAGGACTGGACGGCGGCGGCACCCAGTCGCTGCGCTCGGACGCGCTGGGCAAGGTCATGTACGCGTGGCTGCTGCGGATGGAGATCGACGCCGAGTTGATCGACAAGGCGCAGAGCCACCGGCCCCAGATCGCCGTGCCTGTGCGATGACCTGGACCACCATCAAGACCGAGGTGATCGACACCCTCGGGCTGATCACGCTGAACCGCCCCGAGCAGCGCAACCCGTTGGATCGCACGACCGCGACCGAACTGCTCGAGGCATTCGAGGCGTACTTCGCCGACGACCAGGTGCGGACGCTGGCTGTGACGGGGGCGGGCAAGGCGTTCTGCGCCGGCGGTGACCTGAATCAGATGAAGGAGTTCGCGGCGAAGGGGACGGCCTACGCCTTCGAGTGGTCGGATCCGATCGTCGCGCTGAACCGGCGGATGCTCTCGGCGCCCAAGCCGGTGATCGCCGCGGTGAACGGCCCGGCGTACGCCGGTGGCCTCGGACTGGCCGGCATGTGCGACATCGTCCTGGCCACGTCGTCGGCGACCTTCGCCACGCCGGAGGTCAAGATCGGGATGTTCCCGATGATCATCGTGGCCCACCTGGCCCGGTCGATCCCGCGCAAGAAGCTCTTCGAGATGATGTTCACCGGCGAGGCGATGGGCGCGGAAGAGGCGCACGCGCTGGGTTTCGTCAACCGCGTCTACGACTCGACTGACACCCTGATGGACGGCGTGCAGGACTATGCGCGCAAACTGTCGCTGGCCAGCCCGAATGCGATCAGGATCGGCCGGCGGACGTTCTCGATCCTGTCCGAGATGAGCGCCGACCAGGCCCTCGACTCGGCCCAGTTCATGCTGATGCCGTTCAACCTCGGCACCGACATCATCGAGGGAGCCAACGCCTTTCTCGAGAAGCGTCCGCCGTCCTGGGTGGAACCACCCAAGCCGCACGAAGGAGATCTGTCATGACCGCTGCCGAGGACGACACCATCAAGGACGTTGCGCGCGCTCGTGCGCGACTTCGGTCTCAAGGAGGTCCGCCCGAACTTCCGGCAGCTCGAGGACAAGGGCGAGTTTCCCTACGACCTCTATCGCAAGATGGGTGATCTCGGCTTCTTCGGCGCGTGCTTCCCCGAGGAGCACGGCGGGACCGACGGCGGTTATCGCGCGCTCGTCGCCGTCGCGGAGGAGCTGGCCTGGGTCTACCCGCCGCTGAGCGCGGCGATGAACCTGCAGGCGGCGACCGTGCCGTTGACGATCGCGAACTGGGGCTCGCCGGAGGTGGCGGCCGAGTACGTCTCGAAGCTGATCTCTGGTCGGGCGTTCGGCTGCAACGCGATGTCCGAACCCGACGGGGGATCGGACTTCCTCGGGGCGATGCGCACCCGGGCCGTGCGCGACGGTGACGACTACGTGATCAACGGCGCCAAGATGTGGATCACCAACGCCAACGTGGCCGATGTCGCGATCGTCTACGCCAAGACCGACCCGAATGCCGGTCACAAAGGGGTGACCGCGTTCGTCGTTCCGACGTCGACTCCGGGGTTCGAGGTACGCCGCGTCCCGTGCCGGGTGCTCGGCAAGCTCATGCCGACCAACTCGATCACGCTCGACGACGTCCGCGTCAGCTCGAAGTACATGTTGGGCGAGGAGGGGCAGGGCTTCACCGTCGCGATGAACGCGATGGACTTCGGGCGGCTGACGGTCGCCGCGCGCCAGGTCGGCCTCGCGCAGGCCTGTCTCGATGCCGCTCTGGAGTACTGCAACCAGCGGACGGCGTTCGGCGAGAAGATCGGCAGCTTCCAGATGATCAAGAAGCAGCTGGCCGACATGACGTGTGAGGTCGCCGCCGCCCGCGCACTGGTGTGGAACGCCGCCGTCAAAGCTGACGCCGGCGAGAACACCACGTCGGGAGAGCTCGATCGCGAAGTACTTCGCGGCCGAGGTGTGCAACCGGGCGGCCCAGGATTGTGCCGAGATCTTCGGCGGCTACGCGTTCAGCGACGAGCTGCCGATCAGCATCTATCTCAACTACGCCAAGCTCTGGCAGACCGGCGAGGGGTCGGCCAACATCCAACGCGTGCTGATCGCCGACGACGCGCTGGGCTGGAAGAAGATGGACCGGCACAAGAACGCGACCGCCCGGGCTCGTCGCGTGCACGCGACGGCGACACCGTGATGGCCGACGCGTTCGTCGTCTCGGCCGGTCCGCACGCCGGTCGGCCGGCGCAACGGCATCCTGTCCGGCGAGCACCCGGTCGACCTCGCCGGTCTGGCGATCGCGGAGGCGGTGCGGTCGAGCGGGCGTGCCCGGTGACGCCGTCGACGACGTCATCCTCGGCTGCGTCGGGCAGATCGGCGCGCAGGCGTTCAACATCGCGCGTACCGCCGCCCTCGCGGCCGGTCTGCCCGAGGCCGTTCCGGGCACCACGATCGATCGGCAGTGCGGGTCGTCCCAGCAGGCCGTCCATTTCGCCGTCGCAGGCGATCCGGTCCGGCGACCAGGACATCGTGGTCGCCGGCGGCGTCGAGATCATGAGCCTGATCCCGCTAGGCGCCGGGGCGACGGTCGGAGAGGCGGCCGGACTCGGCCATCCGCGGGGCGGAGCGGCCTGGGCGCGACCGCTACGGCGATGTCGAGATCAGTCAGTTCAACGGGGCCGAACTGATCGCCCGTCACTGGGACATCAGCCGCGAGGACATGGAGCGTTTCGCCCTCGAGAGTCACCGGCGAGCCATCGCGCGCGATCGACGCCGGTCATTTCGCCGGCGAGATCTTCGAGGTGGCCGGTGCGCACACCGACGAGGGCCCGCGCCGCGACAGCACGCTGGAGAAGATGGCGACGCTCAAGACCCTGCTACCGGACGGCCGGATGACGGCCGCGGTGGCCAGCCAGGTCTCCGACGGAGCCGCGGCACTGCGTGCTGGCGTCGGCCGATGCGGTGCGCCGCTTCGGCCTCACCCCGCTCGCCCGGATTCACACGACCGCGGTCGTCGGCTCCGATCCGGTCATGATGCTGAGCGGGCCGATCCCGGCCACGCGGGCGGTGCTGGATCGAGCCGGCCTCAAGCTCGACGAGATCGACCGATTCGAGGTCAACGAGGCGTTCGCGCCCGTCGTGCTCGCCTGGCTCAAGGAGACCGGCGCCGACCCGGCCGCCACGAATCCGGACGGCGGGGCCATCGCGCTGGGGCACCCGCTCGGCGCGACCGGTGCACGGCTCATGACGAGCTTGATCCACGGACTGCGGCGCAACGGCCAGCGCTTCGGGCTGCAGACCATGTGCGAAGGCGGCGGGATGGCGAACGCGACGATCGTCGAACGCCTCTGACCGACGCGCCGTCAATGTGGCGCCTTGCCCACGCTGTGGTTCGATTTGGTGCCCAAACGTGGCAACACCATGGGCAAGGCGGCCTGAGCCGCGCTAGCGGTCAAGCCAATCGCGGCGGACGTCGTCGGAGTGCTGGCCCGGGTCAGGAACCGGACCCGCGGCGACCGTCGGCGTTGCGCCGAACACCGGCCCGGACCGGGGGAGTCCCTGGTCGTCGAAGGTGCCCCGCGCGACCGAATGGGGATGGTGCGGAGCATCGGTCAGGCTCAGCACAGGGGTCACGCAGGCTTCGGTGCCTTCGAAGACGGCCGTCCACTCGGACTGAGTGCGCGCCCGGAAGATCGCCGCGAACCGATCATGCAGATCCGGCCAGCCGGTGGGGTCGTCGCGGCGACTCTGCTCGGCCGTCAGCCCGAGTCGCTCGACGAGGCCGGCGTAGAAGCGGTCCTCGATCGCGCCGACCGCCATCCACCTGCCGTCGGACGTCTCGTACACGTCGTACCACGGGCGCCCGCCGTCGAGGCCGTTCACGCCACGCTCGTCGGTCCACGAGCCAGTCGCCAGCCGTCCGTAGGTCGGCGCCATGAGCACCGCGGCGCCGTCGGTGATGGCCGAGTCGATCACCTGGCCCTGGCCGGTCGCCCGGGCGTGCACCAATGCGGCCAGCAGGCCCGTGACGAAGAACAGGCCGCCGCCGCCGAGGTCGCCGACGAGGCACAACGGGATCGTCGGTGGCTGGCCGGCTCGGCCCACCGCGTGCAGCGCGCCGACCAGGCCGATGTAGTTGATGTCGTGTCCGACCGCCTGGGCGAGGGGGCCGGTCTGACCCCAGCCGGTGATCCGGCCGTAGACGAGACGCGGGTTGCGGGCCAGGCACTCGTCCGGACCCAGGCCGAGGCGCTCGGTGACGCCCGGCCGGAAGCCCTCGATCAGCAGGTCGGCCTGATCGACGAGGGTGCGCGCGGTTTCTAGGTCGTCGTCCGATCGCAGGTCCAGCTCGATCGAGCGCTTGCCGCGTCGCATGATCGGTGAATCGATCAGCTCGGCGCCCGCCCGGTCGACCCGGACGACGTCGGCGCCCAGATCGGCCAGCAGCATGCCGGCGTACGGACCGGGGCCGATCCCGCCGAGCTCGAGCACGCGTACTCCGGCGAGCGGTCCGTGCTGGGGCGTCACCGGCTCACAGCGCCTCGATCACGGTGGCGTTGGCCATGCCGCCACCCTCGCACATCACCTGCAGGCCGTAGCGTCCGCCGGTGCGCCGCAGGCGGTGGACGAGCGTGCTCAAGAGCCGGGTGCCCGAGCACCCCAGCGGGTGCCCCAGGGCGATGGCGCCGCCCATCGGGTTGGTCCGATCAGGGTCGGCGCCGGTCTCGGCCAGCCAGGCGAGCACGACCGATGCGAACGCCTCGTTGACCTCGAACGAGTCGATCTCGTCGATCGTGAGGTTGGCGCGCTGGAGGACCTTCTCGGTGGCCGGGATCGGTCCCGTGAGCATGAGGACGGGATCGCTGCCGACCACGCTCATGGCGTGGATGCGTGCCAGCGGCGTCAGTCCGTGTCGACGCACCGCGTCGCCCGAGGCCAGGACGACCGCCGAAGCACCGTCCGAGATCTGACTCGACAAGGCGGCGGTGATCCGGCCGTTCTCGATCATCGGCTGCAGGGCGGCCATCTTCTCGCGCGACGTCGTCGGCCGGGGTCCTTCATCGCGCGTCACCTCGCCGTAGGGCGTGACCTCGTCGTCGAACCAGCCGTTGTCCCACGCGGTGCTGGCGCGTTGGTGGCTGGCCAGGGCGAGCGTCTCCATGTCCTCCCGGCTGATGCCCCACTTCTCGGCGATCCCTTCGGCCCCGGTGAACTGGTGCAGCTGGCGGTCGCCGAAACGGGCCCGCCAGCCGATGCCGTGGCGGGGATGCCCGTGGCCGGCGGCCTCGCCGTCCAGGGTCGCGCAGGCGATCGGCACCATGCTCATGTTCTCGACGCCGCCGGCGATCACGATGTCCTGCGAGCCGGACATGATCGCCTGGGCGGCGAAGTGCACCGCCTGCTGCGACGACCCGCACTGCCGGTCGATGGTGGTCGCGGGCACGCTCTCGGGCAGACCGGCCGCGAGCACCGCGATCCGTGCGATGTTGGAGGCCTGCGCACCGGCCTGGTCGACGCAGCCCAGGATCACGTCGTCCACGGTGTCCGGGTCGACGGCGGCGCGGGTGAGGGCATCGGAAATCACGTGGGCCGCGAGATCGGTCGGGTGGGCGGCGGCCAATCCGCCGTTGCGACGACCGACCGGTGTCCGGGTTGCACTGACGACGTAGGCCTCGGGCATGGTCTCGTCCTTCCTTCGGGCTGGCGAATACCCTTATAATAGTTATTGCAGTTCAAGAAGGAGTGTCGCATGGCATCGTCACGTTCGATCAAGATCGGCTGCGGTTCGGCTTACGCGGACGACCCCCTCTACGCCGCCGGTCAGCTGGCCGCCAGCGGGCGAGTCGACTACATGGGTTTCGACTGCCTGGCCGAGCGCACCATGGCGCTGGCCCAGATCCGCAAGCTGCAAGATCCCTCGACCGGCCAGGACCGGCGCATCGCCCAGATCGTCCCGCTGATGAAGGGTCTGCTCGAGCGGGGCGGCAAGGTGATCGGCAGCTTCGGTGCCGCGAACCCGGACGCCGCGGCTGACGACTTCGCCGCGGCTCTGACCAAGCTCGGCCTGGCCGACACCCGCATCGGCGTCATCCGCGGTGACGACGTCCTGGCCCAAGTGCTCGGAACCGACTACGAGCTGCCCGAACTGCGGACGACGACGGCGGCGATCCGCGACCGGATCGTGTCGGCCAACGCCTACATCGGCTCGGACGCGATCGTCGATTGTCTCGAAGAGGACGCCCAGATCGTGCTCGGCGGACGGCTGGCCGATCCGTCGTTGTTCGTGGCGCCGATCTGCTACGAGATGGGCTGGAAGCTCGACGACTGGGACCGGGTCGCCGACGCGACGCTGGCCGGTCACCTGCTCGAGTGCGGGGAGCACGGCACGGGCGGCAACTACGAAGACCCGCCCTACCGGGTCGTGACCGATCCGCACAACATCGGCTACCCGATGGCCGAGATCGACGAAGACGGCATCGTGATCACCAAGCTCGACGGCACCGGTGGGCTGATCGATCGCAATACCGTCCGCGTGCAGCTCTACTACGAGATCCACGACCCGGCGGCCTATCTCACGCCGGACATCACCGCCGACTTCACCCGGGTATCGATCGAGGAGATCGGGCCCGACCGCGTGCGGATCGGCAACGCGCTCGGGCGCGAGCGGCCGGCCCTGCTCAAGGTGCTCGTCGGCGTCGATCAGGGTTGGAAGTCCGTGGGCGAGTTCTCCTACGGCGGCCTGGGCTGTGTCGAGCGGGCCCAGCGCGCCGCCGAGATCGTCCGCAAGCGCCTCGAGCGACTGGGCGACGCCGTGCAAGAGGTGCTGATCGATCTGCAGGGCATCAGTTCGCTGCACCAGGGCGCGTTCGTCGCAGGCTACCCGGCCGAGGTCCGGCTGCGGGTGGCCACGCGTTGCTCGACCAGGGAAGCCGCCGCCGTTGCCGCGTCCGAGGTCGAGACGCTCTACAACCACGGCCCGGCCGGCGGCGGGGGGGCGGTGACGTCCATCGCGCGCGCGATCGGCGTGACGCCCGCGCTCGTGCCACGGGACGAGATCAAGATCGACTACTCGGTGGTGACGTCGTGAAGCTTCGCGAGATCGCATTCTCCCGGTCCGGCGACAAGGGCAGCATCAGCAATATCTGCGTGTTCCCCTATGACGATGCCGACTACCCGAAGCTGGTCGACGCGCTGACCGTGGACGTCGTGCGCGAGAAGTTCGCGCCGCTCGTCACCGGGGACATCGTGCGCTACGAGATCCCGGTCAACTTCGGGCTCAACTTCGTCATGTACGACGCGCTCGACGGCGGGGTCTCGCAGACGCTGCGAGTCGATCCGCACGGCAAGTCGTTCCAGTCGCTGATTCTCGACATCGACATCTGACCGTCACGCCAGCTGGGCGCGCAGGGCCGCCTTGGCGATCTTGTCGAGCGTCGAGCGAGGGAACTCGTCGATCACGAAGATCTCGCGCGGCCGCTTGAACTCCGGCAGCAACTCGGCGCAGCGGCCCTCGATCGCCGCGCGGGCGGCGTCGGCGTCGACCGACACGGTCACGAACACGACCGGCACCTCGCCGAGCATCTCGTGCGGACGGCCGACGACGGCGACCTCGCGCACGCCGTCGACACCCTGCACGACCCGCTCGATCTCGGGAGCGCCGATGTTCTCGCCGCCGACCTTCAGCACGTCCTTGTCGCGTTCGACGAAGGTGATCGACCCGTCCTCGTTGACGCGCACACGGTCACCGGTGCGAAACCAGCCGTCGGCGGTGAAGGCAGCGGCCGTGGCCTCGCGATTGTCGTGATAGCCCGCGAACAGCGACACCCCGCGCGTGCCGTGAACGAGCAGATTGCCGGGCGCGCCGTTGGGCACGGGTCGGTCGTCCTCGTCGACGACGGCGACGCCGTACTCGGGCGCCGGTTGGCCCATGGTGCCGACGACCCGGGGGAGTCCGGGCTGGCTGCAGATCGGATGCGAGATCGTCTCGGTCATCCCGAACCAGCCGGTCGTGCCGACGCCGCCCGGCCCGGTGCCGGCCGCGGTGACCGAACCACCGGCCCAGCCGCGGAAGAAGTGATCGACGGGGGCTTCCCTCGTCGCCAGGGTCCGCAGGCAGAACTGGACCATGATCGACCAGGTGCACCTGTGTTCCACGGCGACGTCCCAGAACCGGCTGACCGAGAACCGGGGGACGAGCACCACCGACGAACCCGCCCACAGGCCGGCCAGGAACGAGTAGGACAGCGCATTGGTGTGGAACAGCGGCAGGTGGACGAGGCTGACGTCGTCCGGGGTCAAACCCTGGTGGCCGCGGTTGACCAGGCCGCCCCACAGGCAGTTGGCCTGAGTCCAGACGACCGCCTTGGGCCGGGCGGTCGTACCGGACGTGTACTGGATGCTGGCCGGAGCCGAGGACGGCAGCACCGGCGGCACGAAGTCCTCGGCTCGCGCGAAGTGCCGACGGAACTGTCCGGGCTCGTCGAGCGGGCACAGCCAGCGCAGGCGGGGCATCGCTGCGCCGGCGACGTCGGTGCGGTCACCGTCGGCGAAGGCGGCGACGATGGCGCTGTGCTCGGCGAAGTACGCGAGTTCGTCGGCCGAGGCGCGCGAGTTCAGACACACCGCGACCGCGCCCATGCTGGTGAGCGCCGACCACGCGAGCAGGAACTCCGGCCGGTTGTCCATGATCAGTGCGACCCGGTCGCCGATCTTGATGCCGTCGCGCTGCAGCCCGGCCGCCAGGGCGGCGACGTCGTGCGCGAAGCGGTCGAACGTCCAGCGCCGTTGTTCGCCGTCGGTCGGCGCCCAGACCAGGAACTCTCGCGAGCCGTACGTGTCGGCCCGGTGACGCAGCAGGGTCGCGACGCCGGCGGTGGGGCCGAACGGAGCCAGGGCGGCGAGGGTCATCGTGGGGGCATGCGGATGGCGCCGTCCAGGCGAATCGTCTCGCCGTTGAGCATCGGGTTGTCGATCATGTGCAGGGCGAGCATGGCGAACTCGTCCGGTACGCCGAAGCGCGAGGGATGCGGGACGTTCTTGGCCAGGCCGGCCCGTATCTCGTCGGAGAAGCGATCCATGATCGGGGTGTCGAAGATCCCCGGCGCGATCGTGCACACGCGGATCAACTTCGTCGCCAGGTCACGGGCGGCGACCAGCGTCATGCCGACCACGCCGGCCTTGGCCGACGCGTACGGGATCTGGCCGACCTGCCCTTCCCACGCCGCCACCGACGCGGTGAGGATGCAGACGCCGCGCTCGCCCTCGACCGGTTCGTTGGCCGCCATCCGGGCCGCGGCCAGACGTAGCGAGTTGAACGTGCCGATCAGGTTGATCCGGACGAGTTCGCTGTAGAGCTCCAGCGACCCGGGCGAGCCGTCCCGCTCGACCAGTCGCACGGTGCCTCCGCGGCCGGCGCAGTGGACCAGCGCACGGATCGGGCCGCGCTCCTCGGCCCGATCGAGGGCGGCATTCATCGCTTCGACGTCGGTGACGTCCGCCGGTGCGAACTGGGCCAGATCGCCGAGCTCCTTGGCCACCTCGGCGCCGGCGGACGTGGGGAGGTCGACGATGACCGTCGGCACGTCCCGTTCGACCAGCCGCTTGACCGTAGCCAGCGCAAGACCGGACGCCCCGCCGGTCACGATCGCGCTACCACCGCTGAGCTTCATCGGACCTCACTCTGCCGCAACCATTATTATCGTTAGCATAAACATGAGAGAGCCGGGCAACCAAGCCCTGTCGGCGATCCACCGCGACGACGAGCCGGCGCTAGTCTCTGAGATTCAGTCGATCGACAGTCGGTGGGGAGCGTTTCATGGTGGCAGCCGGCCCACGGGCGCCAGCGCCTGGGCCGAGCCGTCCCCGTGCGCGCCGCACCGAGAAGGTCGCGCAGAGCCTGGCCCGCGAGATCGTCCAGTCGATCGTGGATGGCGGACTCGCGCCCGGGTCCAGGCTGCCGTCCGAGGCCAGCATGCTGGAGGAGTACCAGGTCGCGCGCGGCTCGCTGCGGGAAGCGCTGCGCCTGCTCGAGGTCCAGGGGCTCATCGTGATCAAGCCTGGCCCCGGCGGTGGCCCCGTCGTCGGAGCCTCGGACAGCAAGCACTTCGGCCGGATGGCCACGATGTACTTCCAGCTCGGCGGAGCAACCTTCGCCAATCTGCTCGAAGCCCGGATCACGCTCGAGCCGATGATGATCCGCGGCATCACCGAGCGTGGTGACCCCGAGACGATGGCCGCATTGCGCGAGCTGCTCGCCCGTGACTACGACGAGGACGACGACGAGGGGTACGCCGCGCTGACCAGCGCGTTCCATCTGACGGTCGCGTCGAGCTCGGACAACCCCGTCCTCAACCTGATCAGCGAGTCGATCGCCCACATCTACGCCGACCGCATCGGCGGGACGACCTATCTGCCCGACCGGCGGCGGCGCGTGATCGACGATCACCGCGACGTCATGCGCGCCATGGTGCGGGGTCAGGCCAAGCGCGCCGAGCAGTTGATGCGTGAGCACATGATCCAAATGGGGGAAGACGTCCGCCTGCGGTATCCCGGACTGCTCGACGAGCCGGTCACCTGGTTCTAGTCCCCGTTCCAGCTCCGCGTCACGACCAGCGGCAGGCGGGTCAGCTTGCGCAGTTGCGGACCGCCCGTCCAGGCCGGGTCGACTCCGTCGAGAGCCAGCCCCGGGGCCCGACGGACCAGCTCCTCGAACACGGCGATGCCCTCGATCCGCGCGAGGGCGGCGCCGAGGCAGAAGTGCGGACCAGCCCCGAACGACAGGTGCTCGCGCGCCGACGTCCGCAGTACGTCGAGTCGATCCGGGTCCTCGAACACGGCCGGATCGCGGTTGGCCGCTGCCATCGCGGCGAGCACCGTCTGGCCGGCCGGGCAGCCGACGCCCGCGACCACCGCGTCCGACTCCGTCAACCGGGCCGCGAACTGGGAGGGCGTGACGAAGCGCAACAACTCCTCGACCGCGTTCGGCAGCCGGGCGGGATCCTCGACCAGCAGCTGCCACTGGTCAGGGCGTCGGAGCAGCTCGAGCAACCCGCCGCCCAGCAGGGTCATCGTCGTCTCGTGCCCCGCGAACAGCAGCTGGACGAACATCGCCGCCAGCTCGGGGCCGGCCAGCTGACCCTCTTCGTGCGCCTCCATCAGAACCTTGACCAGCTCGGTCGGTTCCGGGTCGTCGCGGTATCGCTCGATCATGAGGTCGACGTAGCGGATGAAGTTCTGCTGCGCGTCGCGCGCGGCCACCATCGTCTCGCCGTCGGCGCGGCCCACCGCGGCCCCCAGCGCCGAGGACCACACCTGGATCGCGTCGAGGTCGGCTCGCTCTACACCGAGCAGGTCGCCCATCATCAACAGCGGCAGCCGGGCCGCCAGCAGCATGCCGTCCGGCTCGGCCGCGTCGAGCAGCTCCGACACCAACTCGGCCGAATAGCGTCGAGCCGCGACGTCGAGAACGGCGATGTTGCGCGCCGTGAACAGCTTCGATGCCACCGTCCGAATGCGGCGGTGGTCGGCGCCGTCCGTCCGGCTGGCGAAGTTGGCCTGAAACGAGATGACCTCGTCGAAGGCAGCGAGTTCGTCGCCGGCCAGCCGCGATCTCGCCGCGTCGATCCAGGACCCGTGCACCAGTCCGCGATTGCTCAGCGCCTTGCTGTCGCGCAGCGTTGTGCGGACCTCGTCATAGCGAGTGACGATGAGGACGTCATCGACCTCGACGGTCCCGGATGACTCGCGGATCTCGCGGTAGACCGGGAAGGGGTCGGCCAGCAGCGCGGGGTCACCGGCGAGCAGGGCGTGGAGGCGACGGAAGTCGACCCCGTTCGCGCTCGGCGTCATGTCGCACGCTGCCACTGGTGCACCGACATCGGCGCGCTGATCAACATGCCGGCGTCGACGGGGATCACCGTTCCGGTCGTCCATCTCGAGGCGTCGCTAGCCAGGAACAGCACCGCCCAGGCGACGTCCCACCCGTTGGCCTCGTCGAGAAGCGGGGACGCGAGCCGGCGCTGCTCGCGACCCTCGTCGCTGGCGCCCTTGCTGACCGCCATCGGCGTCCGCACGTGCCCGGGAAGTACGGCATTGACGCGGATCCCGTACTGGCCCTGGGAGGCCGCCAGGTCGGTGGTCAGCGCCAGGATGCCGCCCTTGGAGGCGGCGTAGGCGGGAGTGTCGAATCCCCGGATGGCCGCGGCCGAGACGAGGTTGACGATCGAGCCGCCTCCGGACTCGCGCAGCAGCGGGATGCCGTGCGCGCACAGATGCATCGTGCCGCGCAGGTTGATGTCGAGAACGCGGTCCCACTCGGTCGCCGTCATGTCGGTGATGGCGGTGTTGCTGACCACCGCGGCATTGTTGACGATCACGTCCAGCCGCCCGTGCTCGTCGGCGACGGCCTCGATCGCGAGCCGGACCGCGTCGGAGTCGGTCACGTCCACCACGGCGGCGCTGGCCCGGTTGGCGTCGGCCTCGATCTCGGCCACCGTGAAGGCGGCCGCGTCGGCGTCGCGATCGACGACCACCACGTGGGCGCCGGCGTCGGCGAGCAACCGGGCGGTCGCCCGTCCGGTCCCGATCGGTTCGCCCGGATCGCCGTCGCGAGCCGCGGGCGGGCTTCCCGGAGGTGCGCCGCCTCCGGTCACGACCGCCACCCGGCCCTCGAGCCACCGTGGAACGATCACCATCGCTAGACCGTGACCGTTCGGTCGACCACGTCGGCCGACGCGATCTCGCGAACCTGCGGGACGATCCAGCGGCCGAGGTCGTCGAGGTACGTCTCGACCTCCTCGATGGTCATGTCGGGCCAATGCGCCCGTACCAGCACCGGGTCGACCGGAGCGACCGCAGCCAGCTGGGCGAGCTTCTCGACGCATTGGGCCGGCGTGCCGCAGATGGCCTCGCGCGCGGCGACCTCGCGGAACTGGGTCGACATCTCGGCGGCGTCCCGGGTGGGATGCGAGCGGTTGGCGTAGGCGACCAGCCGGCTCTTGGCCATCCGCTCGAAGCGCTCGTAGGCGGCATCGGTGGTGGCGGCCGGAACGATCTCGCGGCGGATCGGATGCTTGCCGAGGTACGGGTTGGCCGACTTGCGGGTCTCGTCCTCGTAGATCGCGAGCAGGCGAAGCATCTCGGCGGCGTTGGTGCCCGGCGTGATCGGCCACCCGGCGCCGAGCCTCGCCGCCCGGGCGACTCCGCGATCGCGCGACGCTCCGATCCAGATCGGCAGGTGCGGCTGCTGAACCGGACGCAGATGCGGGCGCACCTCGTCGAGCGTCCAGTACTCGCCGTGGTGGGTGACGACGTCCTCGGTCCACAGCCGCTTCATCAGGCCGACCGACTCTTCCAGCCGCCCGAGTCGCTCCGACCGGTCGACGCCGAACGCCACGAACTCTTCGGGGCGGTAACCCGAGCCCAGGCCCGCGATCAACCGGCCCCCGCTGAGGATGTCGAGCGTCGCCAGCTCCTCGGCCAGCGCCACCGGGTGGTAGAGCGGGACCTCGATCACGGTCGTCGCTATCCGGACGTGGTCGTCGAGTTCGGCCGAGAGCCGGGCGAGGGTCGGGATCGGCTGCAGGCAACGCAGATCGCCGTACAGATAGTGCTGGGCCAGCGTGATGTAGGTCAGCCCGTTACGTTGCGCGGCCTCGACCTGGCGGAGCAGCTCGTCCATCTGCACGCGCGGATCGGTGCTCGAGTGCACGTCGCCGATCAGTACGCCTATTTCCATGTCCGCCGTCTCTCGTGCGAGGTAAGAACTCGTTGACTGACTCCAAGGTTAACTATTATCATGAATAGTGTGCCGTCGGAACGGGTGCCGGCCGGTTGGGAGTGACCTGCATGGCGCAACTGGATTTCGGGACTCGCACGCCGACCGACCAGGCGCGGTGGATCCGCGATCACGACGATGCCGTCG
Source organism: uncultured Actinomycetes bacterium (assembly GCA_963708805.1). Classification (GTDB taxonomy): domain Bacteria; phylum Actinomycetota; class Actinomycetes; order Mycobacteriales; family Jatrophihabitantaceae; genus CAVPUA01. The sequence continues at coordinate 419,533 of CAVPUA010000001.1, forward strand.
AGGTGCTGAAGAGCCCGCTGTTCGCGAACACCTTGCAGAACGGCGTCAACTTTCCGGTGATCGGTGGCAACCTGCTGTCACTGGTCGGTGACGAGCACGCCGCGCGGCGGCGGTCCGAGATCGTCATGTTCTCGCGGCGCGGCCAGCTCGAGTACGAGTTCGAGCTGGTCCAGCCCACGGTCGTGCGCCAGCTCGAAGCGAGCCTGGCCGGCGAGTCGAGCTGGGTGCCGCTGGATCTGATGCGGCTGGCGCGCAACTCCTTGGTGCGAGTCAGCGCGCGGGTCGTCGGTCTGGACGGGGTCGACACCGACGACGCGACGGAGCGACTGCTCGACTATTCGGGGCGCCTCGGCGAGGCGTTCGCCATCGACTGGTCGACCGGTGACCCGGACGAGATCATGGCCGACGCTCTCGCGGCCAAGGCCGGTTTCATCCGGGACTACTTCGAGCCCTCGTGCCGACGTCGCCGCGACCTGATCGCGCGGTCAGCCCGGGGCGAGGCGGTCGAGCTACCGGGCGATCTGCTGACGATCCTGCTCGGCGGCGGTGAGACCTGGGATGAGGACCAACTGGCTCGCGAGGCGATCTTCTTCCTCGTCGCGTCGGCGAACACCACGACCCACTCGACGCCGCACGTGTATCTCGAGATCGCCCGGTGGTTCGATGCCCATCCCGGTCGACGGTCGTTGGCCGGCGAGCTGTCGTTCGTCCAGCGCGCGGTGGTCGAGGCGCTGCGTCTGCATCCCACGGTGCCGGCGTTGCCCCGCGTCGCCTTGGCCGACATCGAACTGGCCAGCGGCACCAGGTTCCATCGCGGCGAGTTCTTCGCCGTCGACAGCAACTCGGCCAACCGTTCGCCCGCGGTCTTCGGGCCGGACGCCGACGAGTTCGACCCGTTTCGCGAACTGGCGAATCGGTCGCACGGCTACGCGACGAGCTTCGGCGCCGGACCGCATGTCTGCCCCGGACGACTGGTCGCCGTCGGCGGCGGAACCGGAGTCGTGCCCAGCGACGACGCTCCCGCCGGTGTGCTGACTCGGATGTTCCACGAGGCGTTCAAGTACGACCTGCGCCTGATCCCTGGACAGACACCGGAACTGAGGACGGACACCAAGACGAACCGGTACGCGAGCTTCCCGGTGCAGGTGCGCCGCCGGCCGGCCGGTGCCGGTCCGTACATCGCGGCCGAAGGCTGACGGCCGATGCCCGAGGTGCGGTTGACGATCGACGAGCAGCTGTGCGCGGGGACCGGCGCCTGCACGCTGGCCTACCCGGCGCGCTTCGAGCTCGTCGACTCCTACGGAGTGATCGTCGACGACTCACCGGTCGACACCGACGATGCCGCCCGCATCGAAGAGGTATGCCCGATGGGGGCTATCGGCCGCGGGTAGCCGCCGGTCAGTGGGCGAAGGCGCGCGCGATGGACGGCGCTTCCGTGCGGTCGACCATGTTCTGCAGACCGTAAAAGCCGACCCGGTCGAGGATGTCGCCGTAGCGGTGCTCGACGAGCTTGGCCGCCGCATCCCACGTCGGGGCGACGATGGCGAAAGCGTTCAGCACGTCGTCGTCGATCGCGGCAGATCATCGCGTCGGTGTCACCGGCCCGGGCCAGTGGCTTGAGGCGATCGGTCAGTTCCGACCAGCCGTGCTGCTCGAAGATCGGACGATAGGACGACGTCGAGCCGTAGAACGCGATCTGCGAGCGGACGGCCCGATCCATCGCGGGACTGTCCCCGATGACGGCGAACAGCGAGCAGACGAGCTCGACGTCGGACCGGTCACGGCCGGCCGTGCGCAATCCGGCATCCAGCGCGGGCAACGACACGGCGCGGAGGTACTCGGCGGTGTTGAACGAGTGCACGTGCACGCCGTCGGCCTGCTCGCCGGCCAGTCGATACATCTGCGGGCCGACCGCGGCGACGTAGATCGGGATCTCGGGCCGCTCGATCGGTCCGGGGCTGTGCATCGGCAGGAAGAGATCGAGGGTGTAGAACTCGCCGTGGAAATCGAGGGGGTGCTCGCCCTGGAACGCTCCCCAGACGTGCCGCAGGGCCATGATCAGTTCGCGCAACCGCCCGACCGGCCGGTCGACAGGCGTCGAGTACCGCCGCGCGTTGTGGGCCGCAACCTGGGTGCCGAGACCGAGAAGGAAGCGCCCATTGCTCACCCGCTGCAAATCCCAGGCCGTCAACGCGGTGACCATGGGGCTACGGGTGAACGCGGTCACGATGCCCGTACCCAGCTTGATCCGGTCGGTGGTCAGCGCGGCCGCTAGCAGCGGCAGGAACGGATCGTGGGGCGTCTCGGTGGTCCACAGGGCGTCGAATCCGTCGGCCTCCAGGGCGGCCGCGTCGGCGCCCGCGGTACTGAGGTCGAGCGGAAACATGCTGTCGATCTTCAAGGGCATAGCCGCTCCTGACCCGATCCGGCCGCGGTCAGTAGTAGCGCTTGACGAGTTCTTCGCGCAGGGTGGCGTTCTCGGCGTTGCCGGGGTGGGGCATCCATTTGTCGCCGATGGCCTGGTAGCGGGTGGCCAGTTCGATGAGCACGCCGTGGCACTTGTCCTCGCCGATGAAGTTCCAGCCCAGCCAGGGCATCGTGTCGGGTCCGCTGTTCTCCTCGAGCAGCACCGGCAGCCCGGCGTCGCGGCACTGCTGCACGGTGTGCCCGAAGTCGTCGGACAAGAACGCGATGTGGTGCACGAACTCGCCCCGCTTGGCCAACACCTTGTGCACCCACGTATCCGGCGCCCCCGGCGCCCACAACTGGATCGAAACCCCCTCCGGGTTCGGGTTCTGAAACGTCGCCCACACCATCGGCACCCCGTCACCCTCACCCCCACCCCGCGTCAACCGCATCGCATGCTCGGGCGACAGCACGTTGAGGATGTCCGCCCAATCGGCAATCGCCTGATCCAAGTCGTTGACACACATGGACACGTGGTCGATATGCACTCGCGGCATCAGTCAGATCTCCCGTTCGCAGTGGAAGGGCGACCATAACCGACCGTTTGGTCGATTACCAGTCCCCGGAGTCGCCGTCACATTTTCTACTCCGCGCTACTCTCGTGGCCAGGCACCGGCGCGATGGAAGGGGATCGGATGGCGGAGTCCGCACCACGCGAGATCGCCGAGAGCCTCGCCGCCCCGGTCCGGTTGATCTCTGATGTTCCGTCGGCGGGCCGGCGCGTGGCCAAGGGGGTCGCGCGGCAGGCGCAGATCATCGACGTGTCGGCGGCGATGTTCCATCGGCACGGCTACACCGAGACGTCCATGGACGACATCGCCGATGCGGTGGGCCTCTCGAAGCCGAGCCTCTATCACTACGTGAAGTCGAAGGAAGACCTGCTGTTCCACATCGTGTTCCAAGTGCACGAGAATGTCCAAGGAATTCTCGACGAATCCCAATCGCGAACGGATCTCTCGCCGCTCGACCAGTTGTTGTTGTTCGCGACCCTGCAGGTCGAGAGCAACACCGATCGCATTTCGCCGATCGCGGTCTACCACCATGAGTGGCGCCGGCTCGACGGGCTGCGCCTGGAGCAGGTTCGGCTGCTGCGTCACCGGCACGAACTGGATGTGCAGGGTCTGATCGCGGCGGCGAAGCGAGCGGGCGACGTGCCGGCAGATCTCGACGTCGAGCTGGCGGCGGCGAGCATCTTCGCCATCCTGATCTGGCCCTACACCTGGTATCACGAACGCAGCCGGATCACGCCCGAGCGGCTGGCCGCCTTCGTCCGGCAGTTCATCCGGAACGGGCTCGGGGCCACGCCCGGCCCTTGATCGACCGACCGGTCGGTTGATAACGTCTGTCGAGACGATCTCGCCGAACGCGAGACCGACGTCCGGTGAGTGGAGAAGCATGAACCAGGGTCTGAACTTCGAGGTCGATCCCGACCAGGAACTCTTCCGCCAGTCGGTCCGCGACTTCGTGCGCGCGAAGCTCCCCAAGGACTACTGCCGCGAGATCGAGGCGCGCGAGGAGTTCCCGTGGGATCTGTGGAAGTTGATCGGCGGCCAGGGACTCAACGGCGTCGGCCTGTCGGAGGAGTACGGCGGTCAGGGTGGCGGGATCATCGAGCAGATGATCGTGGCCGAAGAGCTGGCCCGCAACGTCGCCGGCCTGGTGTGGATCTGGGGCGTCACGGCGTTCGCCGGTGTCAAGGCGATCGGTCACTACGGCAACGACGAGCAGAAGCAGCGCTTCCTGCCCGGGGTCGCGTCCGGCGAGACGATGTTCGCCATCTCGCTCACCGAGCCCGGAGGGGGCACCGACGTCCTCGGCGGAATGAAGACGCGGGCCGAGCGGGCCGAAGGCGGCTGGGTGATCAACGGCGCCAAGATCTGGTCGACGATGGCGCACGTTGCCGACTACCTGTTCGTGGTCGCCCGCACCGACCCCAACCCGGCCAAGCCGTCGCACGGCATCACGGTGTTCATCGTCGACGCCAAGGCCGACGGCGTGAAGGCCACGACGATCCCCAAGCTGGGCATGCGCTCGCTCGGCAGCTGCGAGGTCAGCTTCACCGATGTGTTCGTGCCCGACGAGAACATCCTGGGCGAGGTCGGCCGGGGCTGGAACCTGCTGGCCGCCACCCTCAACAGCGAACGGATCATGGTCGCCGCCCAGTGCTGCGGCGCCCTGGCCGGAATCCTCGAGGACATGATCCGTTACGCCAGCGAGCGCACCGCGTTCGGCAAGACGATCGGTCAGTTCCAGGCCGTCCAGCACATGATCGCCAACGCCGCGATCGGACTCGAGACGGCCAAGCTGCACACCTATCGGGCCGCTTGGCTGCAGGAGCAGGGCCGGCCCTGCGGCGTCGAGGCGACCATGGCCAAGGTCGTGGCCAGCGAAGCCGCGGTCACCGCCGCTGACAACGGCATCCAGATCCTGGGCGGCTACGGCTACGCGATGGAGTACGACATGCAGCGGTACTGGCGCGACATGCGGCTCTACCGGATCGCGCCGATCAACAACGAGATGGGCCGCAACTTCATCGCCGAATCCCTCGGACTCCCGCGGTCCTTCTGATCATGACCGATCTGCCGCCCACTATCGGCGACCTTCTGCGGAGCAATGCCCAGACCTGCCCCGATCGCGCGGCGATCGTCTTTCCGGACGAGCACGCCACGTACCAGGAATTGGCCGCGCGGGTCGATCAGCTCACGCGGGCACTCATCGCACTGGATGTGAGCGTCGGCGAGTGCGTCGGACTGTTGATGCACAACAGCCTCGACATGGTCGCCTCGCTGTTCGCGTGTGCCTCGGTCGGGGCGATCTGCGTTCCGATCAACGTGCGCAACCGGGGCAAGGAACTGGCCTACGTGGTCGCCGACGCCCAGATGCGCGTGCTGCTCGTGAACGTGCTCAGCGGCGACTATCCCGACCTGCTGGCCCGGCTGGAGGAGGCGCTGCCCGGCCTCGAGGACGGGACGGGTGGCCGGCTGACCATCGAGGGCGCGCCATCGCTGGAGCGGCTGTTCGTCTTCGGTGACGATCCGCGGGCCGGCGACGACCAGGCGGCGCTGAGCCACCTCGGTGCGTCGGTGAGCGACGTGACTCTCCAGCGGCGCCGGACCTCGGTGTCGCCCGACGACCCCGCGATCATGCTGTACACATCGGGCACGACGTCGATGCCCAAGGGCTGTCCCTTGCTGCATCGGCAACTGCTGTCGATCAGCGGGCAGATCGGCGAGCGGCTGGGATCCCGCGAGGCCGACCGGGTCTGGGACGGCCTGCCGATGTTCCACGCGTCGGGCATCGTGCCGATGTTGATGACGATGCTGGCGCGCGGCACGTTCCTCTCGCAGCACCACTTCGACGCCGGCGTCGCGCTGTCCATGATCGAGTCGCACCGGGCGACCTTGGCCTGGCCCGCGTTCAACACGATCTGGCAGGAGCTCCTGGTCCATCCCGGTTTCCAGCCGGAGGCGTTGTCGAGCTTGCGGGCGGTGCTCTGCGTCGGCCCGGGCGAGACGGTCAGACTGATGGAATCGATCTCGACCGCGCCCCTGCTCTCGTGCTACGGAATCACCGAGGGCATCGGTGTGCCGATCATGGTCCGCCACGACGACGACGAGTGGACGCGTACCGAGAGCGGTGGCCGCCCCTTCGACGGCATCGAAGCGGTCGTGCGTGACCCCGAGACGGCCGCCGACCTGCCGCTCGGCGCGCAGCGGGGCGAGCTGTGGCTGCGCGGTCCCAACGTCTTCGGTGGCTATTGGCACGACGAGCAGAAGACCCGCGAGTCCTTCGACGCGGACGGGTGGTTCAACACCGGCGACCTGGCCTCGATCGACGAGGCGGGTCTCGTCTACTACCACGGCCGCGTCAAGGACATGCTCAAGGTCGGTGGCGAGAACGTGGCCGCGGTCGAGATCGAGGCCCACCTCTCGACCCATCCGGCGGTCAAGCTGGCGGCCGTGGTCGGACGGCCCGACGCCAAGTACGGCGAGGTGCCCTTCGCATTCATCGAACTGCGACCCGGACACGAGTCCAGTGAGAGCGAACTGATCGACTACTGCGTCGGTCAGATCGCCAGCTTCAAGGTTCCCCGGCACGTCCGCTTCGTCACCGAGTGGCCGATGTCGGCGACCAAGATCCGCAAGGCCGACCTGCGCGAGCAGGCCGCCCGCGAGACCACTGGCAGTTGAGCGCAGACTTCACGATCACCGACAACACCCGAGGAGCGTGCACCGTGGACCGAGTGGGACGTGGTGGCATCCACCAGATTCTTCGCGCACAGGCCGACGTGCACCCCGACAAGGAGTTCGTCGTCACCATCAACTCCGACGGCGAGCGCGACTCGATCACCTACCGCGAGTTCACCGAGAGCGTCGAACGTTGCGCCGTCGCGTTCGCGGGGCTCGGGCTCCACTCGGGCGACAGCCTGGTCCTGCACCTGTCGCCGACCCTGGACTTCATGACCGCCTGGTTCGCGTGCTTCCGCCTCGGCGTCGTCGCGGTGCCGACCAACCTGGCGTCGCCGGTCGGCGAGCTCATCCACGTGATGACGACGACCGGGGCTCACCACGTGATCACCGAGCCCAGGTTCGTCGGGCTGTTCGCGGCCGCCGGACGCACCGACGAGAGCGCATCGACGACCGTCGTGGTCGCAGGCGTCAAGGAGCACCCGGACGAGTTTCCGACGCTGTACCAACTGCTGCAGGCCGCGAGTGCCGATGACGTCGTGGGGTTGCCCGAACCCTCCTCGGACACGCCGGCCGAGGTCCTGTTCACCTCCGGCACCACGTCAGCGCCCAAGGGCGTGCTGCTGACGAACGCGAATCTGTTGATGGCCGGCGAACGGGTCGCCCTGCACTACGGGTTGACGCCCGAGCGGCGCGTCCTGACTCCGCTGCCGCTGTTCCACGTCGGCGGCCAGGCGATGGGCGTGTTCTGCGCTCTCGTCGTGGGAGCCACCACGATCCTGATCGAGAAGTACAGCGCCAGCCGCTTCCTCGATCAGGCCCGGCAGGAGCGCGGCGACTCCGTGATGCTGCTGGCCGTCCATGTCCGGACGTTGCTCGCCCAGCCACCACGAGACGACGACAGCGATCATCGGCTGCGCGAGGTCGGTTTCGGCATGCGGATCACCGACGAGGAACGCGATGCCTTCGAGTCGCGGTTCGGCATGCGCCTGCTCTATTGCTACGGCCAGACCGAGGCCTCGTTGCTGATCGCGATCGCACCGCGTTTCCGGCCGCGCAACTGGCCGGCGGTCGGGCTCCCGGCGTTCGATCGCGAGGTCCGCGTCGTCGATCCGACGGGAGTCGACGTCGCGAACGGCGAGGTCGGTGAGGTGATCGTCAAGGGCATTCCGGGGCGGACGATCATGCTGGGCTACATCAACGACCCCGAGAGCACCGCGCGGACGGTCGTCGACGGCTGGCTGCACACCGGCGACCTGGCTCGCTTCGACGAGGACGGCTACCTGCACTTCGTCGACCGCGAGAAGGACATGATCAAACGTGGTGGTGAGAACGTGGCTGCGATCGAGGTCGAGGCCGTCCTGCTGTCACATCCGGCGATCGAGGAGGTCGCGGTCGTCGGGGTTCCCGACCCGATCCGGGACGAGGCGGTCAAGGCCTTCATCGTGCTGAAGCCGGATGCCGCGCTCGATCAGGACGAACTCACGACGTTCTGCGCGCATTACCTCGCGCCGTTCAAGGTGCCGACGCTGGTCGAGTTCCGCGCCGAGCTACCGAAGACGGCAATCGGCAAGATCGCGAAGAAGGAGCTGCGCGGTGGGGGCTGACTCGCTCACCGACGCCCAGCTGCGTCGCCTGTGGGACGACGCGTGCATCCGCAAGCTGCCGAACGAGTACGCCGACTGCGTGCTGGTCCACGACGCTGCGCGCATGCAGTCGCTGTGGGCAACGGATGTCGACGCGGCGACCCCGCCGGATTTCGATTTCAACTGGGCCGGGCGGCTGCCCGCGCGATGGACGACCTGGCGGGTGACGATGCTGCACGTCACCACGCACTCGATCACCTTCGACGGTCCGGACGCTGCTCATGGCCGCGTGCAGTGTCTGGTCCAGGCCGAGCACGCCGAGGGCTTCCTGGAACAGACCGTGTTGTACGAGGACACCTACGTCCGGCGCGGCGAGGGGTGGCTGTTCGCCCGCCGCCGCCACCAGCTCTGGTTCGGCCGCTTCCCGTCCCCGAGCCCGCTCGACCAAGAGGCGTCCGAGTGGCCGAACGGCATGGACGGCGTCGGCAGCCTGCCCCGAGACGTCGACCGGCTGGTCGACGAGCACCAGGGCGAGATCCCTCGCGGCCTGGTGTCAGGTGTCACGATCTGAGGTGACGGGACGGGTCGTCGCGGGATCAGGTCGTGGTGTCCTTCGGAGGACGCTCGACGACGGGCACGTCCCGGTCCCGCCAGCCGGTGTCACGGTCGAACTGCCACAGGCGGTGCGTCGCCGTCGGGGCTGAGCCTCGACGCCGATCGGCCACCGCGATGACCTCGGCGGCCATGAGGGCCAGATCGTGCACCGACTGATGTGAGTGCTCGCGTTCGCCGAGGTCGACCTGGGCGATGGCGTCGAGCCCGCTGTGTTCGTAGACGTCGAGCAGCGATCCGATCTCGACGCCGTAGCCGACCGGTACCGCGAGCCGACCGAAGGTGCGCCGGCGGATCGCCCATTCGCCGGCCAGCGGTTGCACGACCCGCGCCAGGTCGGGCCAGAACAGGTTGAGCAATGGTCGCGCGACGAGCTCGGTGACCCGGCCGCCCTGGGTGGCCAGTCGAGACGATCCGTCGTCGAGTACCCGGTCGTAGAAGCCCTTCACCAGCTGGACCGAGGGGGTACTCAGCAGCGGACCGAGCAGCCCGGTGACGAAGTGCGTGTCCCAGCCGGTGAGGTCGGCGTCGATGAAGACGAGCAGATCGCCGTTCGTCACGAACTGCGACTTCCACAGGGCCTCGCCCTTGCCCGGGATACGTGCCGAGGTCAGGGCGGATCGTCGCGAGCGGAGTGGACGCGCGCGCCGGCGGCCCGGGCGAGGTCGACCGTCGCGTCGGTGGAGTCCGAATCGATGACGACGAGCTCGTCCAGCAACGGGCACGCCTCGATCAGGTCGGTACGGATGCCCCCGACGATGTCGGCGATCGTCGCGGCCTCGTTCTTGGCCGGGATCACCACACTGATCCGGTGGCCGGCCTTGCCGGCGAGCAGTCGATCAAGCGGCCAATCAGTCCAGCGCGAGGTCGCTGCCTGGAACCAGTCGCCGGGCGTGGGCTTGGGTCGGCTCACTGATCAGGCGAGCGGCGAGGGCTGCGGGTGGGCTCGCTCGTGACGGATCGCGTCGGGGAGTTGGTAGTCGCGCTCGACCTCCCGTCGACCAACGAGGACGTCGATCGTGCGGATCGCGTCGACGGCCGCTTCGACGTCGTGCACGCGGACGATGTTTCCCGGTGTCGCGGTCAGGTGGGCGATCGCGGCGATGGTCGCGGCGTCGCGCCCACGCGGTGGCTTGTCGAGGATCGCGCCGAGGAAGTCCTTGCGCGAGAGCGCCAGCAGCAGAGGTCGTCCGAACCGGCGGAAGCTCGTCGACCTCGCGCAGCATCTCGATCGTCTGGTGCGGAGTCTTGGCGAAGTCCGGGCCCGGGTCGACGATGATCGACTCCTCGGCGACGCCCAGGCTGATGGCTGGGCGATCTTCGTCGCGCAGAAAGTCGGCGACCTCGGCGGCGACGTCGTCGTAGGCCGCCGGGTCCTGCAGCCGCTGCTTCGGTCGGGCCTTGGTGTGCATGATGACCAGTCCGGCGCCGGCAGCGGCGCACAGCTCGGCCGTCTCGGGGTAGAGCAGTCCGCTGACGTCGTTGATGATGTGGGCGCCGGCGGCCAGGACGTCGCGCACGACGAGCGGCTTGTAGGTGTCGACGCTGATGATCGCGTCCGGACGCTCGCGCCGCAGCCACTCGACGATCGGCACGACGCGGTCGGACTCCTCGCCGGCGTCGAGCTCGTCCTGACCGGTGATCGCCGACTGGCCGCCGATGTCGACGATGTCGGCGCCGCGCTCGACCAGCTCGAGCGCGCGCCGACTCTGCTCGTCGAGCGTGCCGTACTGGCCGGCGTCGGAGAACGACTCCGGGCTGGCGTTGACGACGCCCATCACCAGCGTGCTGCTGATGGAGTAAGGGTGCCCGCGCAGGACCAAGCGCGGATAGGACACGGCACCACCTTAGCTGCCCAGCTCCGTTCCGCTCGTTTGTCCGACGAATCGGTCGGTTGATGCAGGTGACAGCATGCGATCCCGTCCGTGGGGATACGGTCAACAGACATAGGTGGGACGCTGACCTGCTCAGTCACTGTGCTCGCACCTGTTGACCAGCTGCCCGCGCAAGGGCAGGATTTGTCCATGCAAATGACCGGGGATGATTTACCCGCGCATTCGTGGAGCGTGGTTGAGCGCGACCTCGTTCGCCTCTGGCTTCGAGCAAGCCGCGATCAGTCAAAACCGAGGTTTCGCTGGCTGAGTTGGGTTTGGCGCTGCCCGCCGGAGACGGATGCCGTCGAATACTGGACGACGCTCATCCGCTCTGCACCCTGGATTGCGTGAGCGCGTCGGTGCACTAGTTGTTCGAACAATGTTGTTGAGCGAAGGGTCTTTCGGGCTGCCAGCGTGCTGAAAAGATGCACCGCGTCAGGGATGCTTGAGGGGTGACTACGACCGCATCGACATCCGGTCTGCTGTTCCGCGCTGCCGAGGTCATAGGCCGCGGCGTGGTCGACGTCCACGTCAACGGGCGGATCGTCTCGGTGCAGTCTGTGGGCGCTGGTCGGCCGGGTGACGTCGAGATCATCGAGTGCGACGGCGCCGCGCTGCTCCCGGGTCTGCACGATCACCACCTTCACTTGCTGGCGAGCGCCGCCGCCGCCGTCTCCGTGCCTTGCGGTCGACCCGACGTCAATGATCGACTCGAGCTTCGGGCCGCACTGACCCGCGCCGAGGCAAGGAACGGCTGGGTGCGCGGCGTCGGATACGACGAAGCCGTGGCCGGTGAGCTGGACGGGACGGCCCTCGACGAGCTGACCGGACCCGTCCCGACCCGAGTCCAGCACCGAAGCGGTGCTCTGTGGATGGTGAACTCGGCTGGAATCGAGCAGTTGGGACTGGCCTCGGCGCGCGCTGACGGCATCGAGCGGGACGGTGCCGGGCACCCGACCGGACGGCTGTGGCGGCTCGACGGCTGGCTGCGGACCCGGCTCGGCCCCACTCCACCGCCCGACCTTCATCTGCTCTCATGTGCGCTGGCGTCCTATGGCGTGGTTGGGGTCACGGATGCGACGCCCGACCTGACGGCCTCAGCGATTGCCGCCCTGACGTCCGGCGTGCGGCAGCGGCTCACGCTGCTGGGTTGCGACACTGCGGTTTCGGGGACCGTGCAGGGCCCGCGCAAGGTAGTGCTTGCCGATCACGATCTTCCCGATTGGGACACGCTGCGCCGCCTGATCATTGCGGCCCGGCCGCGTCCAGTTGCTTTGCATGCGGTGACTCGGACCTCGCTGGTGCTGGCCGTTGCCGTCCTGGACGAGTTGGGGTCGGTGCCGGGGGATCGGATCGAACACGCCGCCGTCGCCCCGCCCGAGTCCGTGCGGCGCCTGGCCGCGCTCGGGATAACTGTGGTCACGCAACCCTCGCTGGTGCGCGAGCGAGGGGCCGACTACCTCGATCGGGTCGACCCCAACGACCTCGACTTTCTTTGGCCGCTGCGATCGCTGCTGGATGCCGGGGTGCGCGTTGGCCTGTCGAGTGATGCCCCTTACGGTCGGCTGGACCCGTGGGGCGCTATCGACGCCGCGGTGCGTCGCCGGACTATCGATGGGCGCTCGATCGGGTCCCGCGAAAGGGTCACGGCGTGGACGGCACTGCGCGCCTACCTCACCTCGCCCACCGATCCCGGCGGCCGGGAGCGACTGGTGGCCGATGGGGCCGACGGCGACCTCGCCCTGCTCGATCGACCGCTGGCTGCGGCCTTGGACCAGCCGGCCGACGTCCGCGTGCGACTGACAACCGTCAACGGCCGCGCGCTGGAGGCACGCCGATGAATGTCGCGGGTGAGCTGCGATTGATCGATCTAGACGTCACCAGTGCGTCGTTGATCAGGTCCGCTTCGGTCGTGGGGGCGCCGATCGCGATCGGCCTCGCTCGGCAACGAGTCCGCGAGGAGGCGCGAGAGTTCGTGCCCTCGCTGGATCTCACGCTCACCGCTGGGGCGCCTACCTCGATCGCCGAGATTCATGTTCCCGACATCGACCAGGCGGTCGCTGAACTCTCCGCCGTCGTGGCGGCCAATCCGCTGGCTGCCACCACGTTGTGCGGTCTGCTCCGCTCGACTGCGTCGGCGGCCGTTCCCGACGCTCTCGTCGCCGAGTCGCTGGCCTACTCGATGCTGTTGGCCGGACCGGAGTTCGCGCGCTGGAGGGCCGCGCGAGTTGTGCGAGCGATCCCTCACAACGACCAACCGGGCGTGTTGCTCGCCCGCGACGCCGAGATCCTGCGGATAACGCTCAACCGGCCCGAGCGTCGCAACGCGTTCGGGGTCGCCATCCGCGACGGCCTGGTCGACGCGTTCGATCTGGTCACACTCGACGACACGATCCGCAACGTTCAGCTAGCCGGAGCCGGGCCGGCCTTCTGCAGCGGAGGAGAGCTCGACGAGTTCGGCTCGACGCCGGACGTCGTAACGGCGCACCTGATTCGCCTCGATCGCAGTGTGGGCCGCCGGATCGACGCCGTTCGTCGGCGCGTCACCGTCCATGTGCACGGGGCCTGCGTCGGCGCCGGCATCGAGGTGCCATCGTTCGCTCATCGCGTGCTCGCCCGCCCGGACACCGTGATCTTCCTGCCTGAAGTGGCGATGGGCCTGGTGCCCGGCGCCGGCGGCACGGTCGGCATCCCGCGTCGGATCGGACGCTGGCGTACCGCGTACCTTGCGCTCTCTGGTACTCGATTGGATGCGCGCACCGCGCTCGAATGGGGCCTGCTCGACGGGGTCGAGGATGGCTGACGTTCTCGAGGCGCAGGAGTGGGCTCGTTCGGGTGCGATGGCGCTCACGGGACGGTCCGACGGGCCGCCGCTGTTGGCCGCGGGGCGCCCGGCCAGCGCGGTCGGCAAGGCGCTCGCCACCTTGGCCGAGCTCGGGGTCGGCGCGTTGCCCGGGGTCGAACTGCTCGGCGAACGGGCCGCGGTGACCGGCCGCGGCCGCGCGTGGCCGTTCTCGGTCGGCGGCGCGTTTCGTATCTGCTCAACGCGTGACGGCTGGCTCGGGCTGTCGCTCGCCCGCCCGTCCGACGTCGAACTGCTGCCTGCTCTGCTCTCGGCTCCGCTCGACGGCGACCCGTGGGCGGCGGTCGAACGGTGGGCCGCGGCGAGCACCACCGCGAGTGCCGTCAAGCGCGGGGTCCGGCTCGGGCTGCCGATCGCGGCCGTGCCCAGTTCGGTCCCCGCACCCCGCCGGTCCGGTGTCCTGATCGAGCCGGGAGGTGCTCGCCAGGTCGTGCCCCACCCGCTCGTCGTCGACCTCACCGCGTTGTGGGCCGGACCCCTGTGTGCCCACGTGCTCGGACGGGCCGGGGCGCGCATCGTCAAGGTCGAGAGCGCAACGCGTCCGGATGCGGCTCGCCGCGGATGTAGTGAGTTCTTCGACCTGCTGCACGGCGGGCACGAGTCGGTTCGGCTTGACTTCGAGGCGGACCGCCGATTGCTGCAGGCCCTCGTCACCCGCGCCGACGTGGTCCTGGAGGCGTCACGTCCGCGGGCGCTGCGACAACTGGGAATCGATGCTTCGGTCCACGTCGAGCGCGGGGCGATCTGGGTCAGCATCACCGCCTACGGTCGCGCCGACGAACTGCGTGTCGGATTCGGCGACGATGTGGCCGCCGCGGCTGGGCTCGTCGCCTGGGAGGACGGACGGCCCGGTCCGGCCGGAGATGCGCTGGCCGACCCGCTGACCGGGATCACGGCGGCCGCGGCCGCCGTAGGGGCGTTGCGCGAACCGCGTGGCGCACTGCTGGACGTGTCGATGTACGACGTGGCGGTAGCGAGCGGTCCGGCTGATGACACCGGCCCGTCGGTGTTGAACGGCTTGGCCGCGTGGCCTCCCCAACGACGGCTGCCCACTCTCGCGGCGGCGCCGCTGGGCGCGAACACCAACGACATCCGTAGCGAGTTCGGCGGAGGATGACACCGCTGCATCCTCGGCCGACCGGCTCTGGTTCGCCGCAGTCATGAGCTGAACTTCTACCTTCAAAGTAGTTCGGACATTTCCCGCAGGTCGTAGATCACTCGTACGGCCAGGGAGAGCATCGTCATGCGCCCGTTCAATCAACACCTCGGGATTGCCGACGCCGCTCGATCATTGGCGTCTGAACTTCCAGGGCGCGCTATCGCGCCCTGGAAATCACTCGTCGGACGAACCATCCGGGCAACTTGCCGGACTGGGGCAGGGCGACTCGTGGCACAGGTGCTGTTTTGCACGACGTTCTGGCCGCCACCCGAGCATTCGAAGGCCGCCTCGGGTTGATGTGACCCACTCTCCCGCGATGCCGGGACGACGTCGACGTCTGGGCGCCCCGGTCCCGTTGCGGTCCGATCGGATCCGCCACGGCTTGTGCCGTCCATCCTGGCTCGATATATTTGTCCGTACAGATATTTGGACACGTCGCCGTGGGCCGTCGGATGCGGTCGACTGATCGTCTCGTCTTTGAGGTGGTTTCATGACCGCGGTGATGGCGGGCGTTCGCGTCATCGAAGTCGCCGAGCACGGGTTCGTCCCCGGTGCGGGCGCGTTGCTGAGCGACTGGGGCGCCGATGTCATCAAGATCGAGCCGACGGTGCGCGGGGATGCCGCGCGAGGTCTGCGCAGTGCGGGCAGCCCCAGCATCGAGATCATGTTCCAGCACGCCAACCGCGGCAAACGAAGTCTGGGCCTGGATCTTTCCCAGCCGGCCGGCCGCGATATCCTGGGCCGACTCGTCGCGAACGCGGACGTTTTCTTGACCAACAAGCTTCCGGCCGTGCGCAAGAAGCTGCGCATCGACGTGGATCAGCTCCGCGAACACAACGACCAGTTGGTCTACGTGCGCGGCACCGGGCAGGGCGATCGCGGTCCGGAAGCCGACAAGGGCGCCTACGACCTGCTGACGTTCTGGCATCGCTCGGGCGCGTCATCGGCGGTCGCGGCAGCGGACGGCACGATCCCGTTCCTGCCCGCGCCGGGATTCGGTGACTTCATCGCCTCGATGTTCTTGGCCGGTGGAACGATGGGCGCCCTCTTCCATCGGGAACGCACGGGTGAGGCTCCGGTCGTCGACGGCTCCCTGCTGGCGACCGGAATGTGGGCCATGGGCGTGACGGTCGGCACCCGGGCGGTGGATCACGACTGGAAATGGCCTCCGGTTAATCCGAATCCGCTCTCGGCGATCTATCCGACCAAGGATGGTCGTTGGCTGGCTCTGTCCTGCCTGCAGCCCGCCCAGTACTGGGGTCCGCTGGTCGAGCTGCTGGGTCGATCCGACCTCGGATCGGACGGGCGATTCCGCGACTACGACTCCTTGATCGCCAACAACGAAGCGGCTCGGGCTGAACTGCGGCAGACCTTCAGCAGCCGGACGCTGGCCGAATGGTGTGGCGTACTCGAGGGTTTCACCGGCCAGTGGGCCGTCGTGCAAGGCGCCGAGGAGTCGCTGATCGATCCGCAGCCGGTCGCGAACGGCTACCTCCAGCCGATCACGACCGAGGCCGGTGTTCCGTTCACCCTGGTCGCGGCGCCGGTGCAATTCGACGGCGAGCCGGCCCGGCCCACGCGCGCGCCCACGTTCAACGAACACGGCGACTCGATCCTTGGCGATCTCGGGTTGGACTGGGACTCCATCGTCGAACTCAAGCTGCAGGGCGTCGTGACCTGATGGTCGAAGAACAACTCGGAGGTGGCGGATGAACGAGAATCTGAACTGGCTGGTTTCAGTCGACGACCACGTGCTCGAACCGCCGGATGTCTGGCAGAGCCGGCTGCCGGCGCGCTATCTCGACCGGGCGCCCTTCCTCACCATTCACGAGGGTCGGCAGAGCTGGATGTACGAGGGACGGCCGAACCCGATTATGGGTCTTTCAGCGGTCGCGGGCACCGACGCGTCGGAATGGACGCAGAAGTCCAAGAGCTACTCCGACATGCGGCCCGCCTTCTACGACCCGGTTGCGCGCGTGGCCGATATGGATCAGGCCGGGATCCTGGCCTCGCTGTGCTTTCCGACGTTCCCGCGGTTCTGCGGCCAGACCTTCTACGAGGCCGAGGACAAGGAGCTGGCGATGCTCTGCGTCAAGGCCTACAACGACTGGATGGTCGAGGAGTGGTGCGCGTCGGCTCCGGGTCGCTACATCCCGCTGATCATCATCCCGCTTTGGGACCCGGTCGCCGCGGCGGCCGAGGTCCGGCGCAATGCGGCGCGCGGCGCGCACGCTATGTGCTTCTCCGAGAACCCCGAGCCGCTGGGCCTACCCACCATCTTCAACCCGAATCGCTATTGGGATCCGCTCTGGGAGGCGTGCCAGGAGACTGAGACCGTCGTCTGCATGCACATCGGATCCTCGAGTCGCATTCCGACGATCTCCAGTGACTTCCCGAGTTACTTCAACCTCAACTGGGCGATCAAGGCAGTGTGCTCGGGCGCGCTGATGACCTGGCTGCTCGGACCGGCGCTTCGCGACTTCCCCCGTCTCAAGATCGCATTCTCTGAGGGCGGTATCGGCTGGATGCCGTCGATCCTCGAACGAACCGACGAGCTGATCCGCGATCGTGAGGCGTACTTCCTGCGCGGCGAGCGAGTTGATGCCGAGACCCGAATGGTGTTCGAGGATGAGACCAACAGCATCGACGTGCGCGGACTGGACGTGTACGACGTCTTTCGCGAACATGTCTACGGCTGCTTCATCACCGATCGCCACGGGATCGCCAACGTGCGCGAACTCGGGATCGACAACGTCATGATCGAGACCGACTATCCGCATTCCGACGGAACGTGGCCCAACAGCATCCAGATCGCCCACGAGCAGTTCACGGCGAATCCGACGCTCACCGACGAGGAGAAGTACAAGATCCTTCGCGGCAACGCCGAGCGCGTCTTTCAGTTCACCCCCGCCGACGTGCCCGTGCTGCCCTGATCTCATATACGAACTGCGAGGACGGCATGCGACTTCACAACAAGGCGGCGATCGTCACCGGCGCGGCGTCCGGTATCGGACGGGCGATCGCGGTCCGCTTCGCGGCGGAGGGGGCGGCCGTGCTCGCCGTCGACTGGAACGCCGAGCGGCTGGATGAGACCGAAGCGATGATCAGGGCCGCGGACGGACAGGTGATCGGCGTCTACGGTGACGTCTCCGACCAGGACCTGGCCGATGGTCTGACCGCGCGCGCGATCGCGGAGTTCGGCCGACTGGATGTTCTCGTCAACAACGCCGGGATCATGGACTACATGCAGGGGGTCGGCGAGGTGTCCGATGACATCTGGCGCCGGGTGTTCAGCGTCAACCTCGACGCTCACATGTACACCAGCCGACCGGCGATTCGGCACATGGTGGCGCAGGGCAGCGGCTCGATCATCAACATCTCGTCCGCGGCCGGAACCGGCGGCGGGGCGGCGGGGGCGGCTTACACGGCGGCCAAGCACGCGGTGGTCGGACTCACTCGCAGCACAGCCTGGATGTACGCCAAAAGTGGCGTGCGTTGCAACGCGATCTGCCCTGGCAGTACGAACACCAACATCGGCGACACGATGCCGCCGGAGCGGCTCGACCCGGCCGGCAGCGCTCGGGCCTTCGAGTGGGGCGCCTTGGCGCCGAAGCTGCTGGAACCGGAGAACCACGCGGCCCTGGCGCTCTTCCTGGCATCCGACGAAGCGGCCGGAACCAACGGCGCGATCATCGCCGAGGACGGTGGCTGGACCGCGGCGTGATGCCCGCCGTGGACCGGTCACGCTAAGGGCGTCTCGAACAGCTCGATCCCGAGGGCGTCGGACTGGGCCATGCGGCGGCCGGTCGCCGGCGGCCGCGCCACGGGAGAGCTCGGGTCTCCGAACTGGATGTGGTGGATCCCGAGCGGGCGAGGATCACTCCCGCCGGCCGGGTCCGCTGAACTCAGCAGGAGCAGACGCCGCCCCGGAACCCATTCGATCAGCGACCACCACGGCCGTCCCGGCGGACTGTTGGCCACCACGCGGCCACCGAGCACGGTGGTGAACAGCTCCGTCGAGCGAGCCGGTTCGCTCACCACCAACGCCACCCAGTCGACCCGGCGAGCGGTGACTCGCGACTCCGGCAGTGCTTCGGCGGGAGCGTTTCGCAGGTAGTGCAACCGGTTCCACTGAACCACCTGCAGCAGGGTGCCCAATCCGCTCCCGCTCGGGTGCAGGAACGTCTCGCGGTGTTGCGGGTGGACGAAGTGCGGAGGCATCAACTCGTAGCCGAGCCGAGCGCATGCGGCGGCGAACTCATCCAGGTCAGCCACCTTGAAGTTGAGGTGGTGCGGCCCGGCGCCGCGCCGGGACAGGAAGCGGGCCACGAAGTCGTCACCCTCGTGGCCCGGCGCAAGCAGCTCGACGATCATCCCGTCGGCGAAGCCGAGCTGGCCGGGGGAGAACGTCGCCAGCGTCGTCCCCCGAAGCCATTCACCGCCGAGTTGGGTGATGAGCGCGGGATAGCCCAGAGACCAGCGAGCTAGCGCTATCGCGACGTGGTCGAAGTAGGGCAGGGTGACCGGGGTGTCTTCTCGATCCGGGGGCGGTAGGGGCGCGGGTTCGGCCGGACCGTCGACGGGAGAACCCGGTGCCGGTTGGGGTCCGGGATTGGCTGCCATCTCGCTGTCCATGGTAGCGGGGCCCGACGTTCGGCCGTCACCCCTTCCGACTGTGATGTACGCACATTTGCATCGTCACTCGGTTGTCCCGCTGCTTGTACGCGCGGAACGGCCGCTAGTGTCTAAAAGTTGTACGGACAAGGGTAGGGTGTCGACGCGGATCATCTTCGTAGGGAACCAGCAGGAAGGCTATCGGTGAGCGAAACGCTGATCGACCGGTCCGATGGAGTCGTCACGGTCACCTTCAACCGTCCTGACGTGAAGAACGCGCTCAATGCTGACAGCTGGGCCGCGCTCGAACAGGTGCTGTACGAGGTCGCCCGCAATGATGACGACCGGGCGTTGGTGCTGACCGGCGCGGGAGCGGACTTCTCGTCGGGGGCGGATCTGTCGTTCTCCAACAAGGTCACCCAGTCGGCGGGTGAAGCCGGTGAACAGCGCAAGGTCAACATCTTCAGCATGCGTACGTCGAACGAGATCATGCGCCAGCTCCAACGGTTGCCGAAGCCGACCCTCGCCGTGGTCGACGGGGTGGCAGCCGGAGTGTCGCTGGGCCTTGCGCTGAGTTGCGATCTGCTGCTGGCCAGCGATCGAGCCCGGTTCATAGAGATCTTCGTCCGGCGGGGCCTGTCGATGGACGGAGGCAACTCCTGGCTGCTTCCCCGGCTGATCGGATTGCGCCGGGCCAAGCAGATGGCCTTCTTCGGCGACGCGGTTGGTGCCGCGCAGGCCCTCGAGTGGGGGCTGGTCAACGAGGTCGTCCCCGCCGCCGATCTGAATCAGGTCGGCCGCGAATGGGCGCTGCGGTTGGCTACCGGGCCCACGACAGCGATCACCATGATGAAGCGGCTGCTCGATGACAGTTCGCTGCTGTCCTTTGAGCAATCGCTGGAGAACGAGGCCCAGGCCCAGCTGCTGATGTTCGCGACGACCGACATGTGGGAGGGCGTGCAGGCTTTTCGTGATCGCCGGCCGCCCGACTTCACCGGGCGATAGTGGCCAGCCCCGATCTCGCCGCGGTCCGCGCGCGCTTCACCGGACCCGGCGGCCTGTTCGAGCTCACCGAGGAGCCGGTGCGTGGGGTGTCCATGTCAGTGTTCCGCCACCGACTCCGCTCGGTCCAAGAGGTGTTTCGGCAGAGTCGTCGCTTCGGCGAGCGGATCTACACCGTCGACGGGTCGGTGCGGCTGTCCTTCGACGAGTTGCACGGTCTGGTCGGGGCGCTGGCGACCGCCCTGGTCGAGGAATACCGAATCGAGCCGGGTGATCGTGTCGCCTTGTTCGCTGAGAACCGGTGGGAGTGGGTGGTCTCGTTCTGGGCCGCCGTCGCGATCGGGGCGATCCCGACGGCGATGAACGGCTGGTGGTCCGCGGATGAGTTCGAGGCGGCGAGCCGTCTGGTCACTCCGGCCCTGCTGATCGGCGACCCGCCCCGCCTGGAACGGGTCGCGGGCCTGCCCATGGAGACGCCGGTGCTGAACCTCGCCGACGACCTGCCCCCATTGCTGCGGCGCTACGCCGGCGCTTCGGTGCCCGAGATGGTCCTGGCTGAGGACGACCCCGCACTGCTGCTGTTCACCAGCGGCACCACCGGACGGTCGAAAGCCGTGACGATCTCCCACCGCGGCATCGTCGGGTTCCTTCAGGTCAACCTGTCGACGGAAGTGCTTCGAAAGGCCGCGGCCGGACTACCGACACCCTCGGCCGGCGACGTGCTGCCCCCCGTTGATGACGTCACGCTGGTGACTGCGCCCCTCTTTCATACCTCGATGTTGCTGGGTTCGGTTGTCGGCGCAGTGGAGCGTGGCCGCCGCATCGTTCTGCTCGGCGGCCGCTTCGATCCAGAGCGCGTTTTGCAGACCATCGAAGCCGAGCAGGTCACGAGCTGGTCGGCCCTCGGCAGCGCGGCCACCCGCGTCGCCACCTGCCCCCGGCTCTCGGAGTTCGACACCAGCAGCGTGCGGGTGCTGGCCGTCGGTGGAGCTCCGGTCAGCCCGACCGTTCAAGCGCAGCTGCGGTCGGCCTTCAGCGCGTCCTCGGTGAGCCTCGGTATGGGGTACACCAGCACGGAGGGCGTTGCCGTCGTGGCCTCGATCGGCGGCGCGGAGTACATCGCCAATCCGACCTCGACCGGCCGGACCACGCTGACCACGGAGATGGAACTGCGCGACGCATCGGGCCGCGCGGTCGCCGACGGCGAACCGGGCGAGGTGCACGTGCGGACGCCGTACATCATGCTCGGATATTGGAACGACCCCGAGGCCAGTGCCGCCGTGCTCAAGGACGGCGGCTGGCTGGCGATGGGTGACATCGCGCGGTTCAGGGACGGCTTGCTGCACATCGACACCCGGGCCGGCAGCATGATCTTGGTCAACGCCGAGCGGGTCTCGCCCACCGAGGTCGAGTACATCCTCAACGAGCACCCCGACGTCGACGAGGTGGCAGTGTTCGCCGTCGATGACGACCTCACCGGCGATGCGGTGTGCGCGGTCGTGCATCCCGTGACTGGGCGCTCGCCGGAGCCGGTCGATCTCGGGCAGTGGTGCCGCGGCCGACTCGCCCACTACAAGGTTCCGACGCGATGGCACTTCGCCGATCAACCCCTGCCACGCACGCCGAGCGGAAAGCTCGTCAAGGCCGTCCTGCGCGAGTGGGTGGAGACCGGAGCGCCGCTGGCCGACACTGATGGCTGAGTCCACGACCCCCGGCACCTCACCGAGGGAGATAACCACCGTCGATGGGTTTGTTCGCTTCCGGTCACGAAGCTGGCGTCGTCGCTAGCGAGATACGCGATTCCCGCCACCACCTCATCCGGCCGCCCCAACCGGCCCAGTGGGCTGCTTCCAGAATGCGCGCAACTGAACTGCCGTACCCACGATCCCGAGCGTGGCCGTGAACGCCGCTCGGCCGGTCGAGGTCCCGACCTGGTCGAGCTTGATCAGTCGATCCACGCTTACGCGTCCCGCGCCCAGCGACGACAGCGCTACCGCCGCGACCGCGAGGAGCCCGACGTACTCCCAGCCTTCGTTGATGACGAAGTACCCGTTCGGACGATGGACGGTCCGGAAGGCCACTCCCATCGTGCCTACGACCGCGGCTGTCGAGACCGGGGTCAGCGCGCCGGCGAGGACTGCGACGCCGGAACCGATCTCGACGACCGAGCTCAGCTGAGCCTGCCGGTCCGGTTCGCGAAACCCGATCGAAGCGAACCACCGTGCCGTCCCGTCGAGCGTGCGACCGTGGCGTACTCCGTGCGCGATCAAGGTGCCTCCGAGCGCCCCGCGCAACATCAGTCGGGCCAGCTCGAACGACTCGGGTGATCGTGACCGCACTTTTCGCATCTTCGGCATCCTCGGCAGCTAGGGGTTCTCGCGCGTCGGCGGTTCGGAACCGGTGACGTCGCCCAGCCCGATCCGCTCGTCGTCGGCCCGTCCCAGGCGCCAGAACGGGATGCCGATGTCATCGGCGACGCGAACGGCGTAAGCGTGCACGGGCAGACCGATCGTCACGGCGTCCGCAGTCGAGTCGGTGATGTTGGCCAACATCCTCGGACCCTCGGGTAACGAGATCATGGCGACGACGTACGGGCGTAACGCGTCGAACGGTGGCGCCATGTTCTGCCGGATCACGGTATAGGTGTAGATCTCGCCGGCGCCCGAGGTCGCCGTCCAGACCACCTCCGAGGCGCAGCGGAGGCAATGCGGTCGTGGGTAGAACTGGTGATGACCGCATCGTTCGCATCGCTGCACCATGAGCTCGCCGCGGGCCGCGGCCGCCCAGAACGGCGCGGAGACGTTGTCCGGCGCGGGTTGTGGCCGTCGTCGTGCGTGCGCCACCCGCGGGTCGTCGGGGTCGTAGACCTTCAACGCAGTCCCCGCCCGAGGACGACGGCGCCCGTGCACGACAAGATGTTGCCCGAGCCGACGGCGAGCGCGACCTCACAGTCGGGGACCTGCGCGGCGCCGGCGTCGTGACGCAGTTGCCGCACCGCTTCGATGAGCAGGAAGATCCCGCGCATGCCCGGGTGGCAGGAACTCAGGCCGCCACCGTCGGTGTTCAGGGGCAATCGCCCGCCGGGCCGCAGCCGGCCGTCGGCGACGAACGGGCCTCCTTCGCCCTTCGCGCAGAAGCCGAGATCTTCCAGGAGCATCAATGCGGTGATCGTGAAGCTGTCATAGAGCTGAACCGTGTCGACGTCATCGACCGTGACCCCTGCCCGGGCCAGCGCCTCCGGTCCGCAGACGGCCGCGCTCGAGCGGGTGAAGTCGCCGAACTGGCTGATGTTCCAGTGACTCTGTGCCGCGGCCGCGCCCAGGACCGGCACCGGGACGCGGCGCAGGTCGGCCGCGCGTTCGGCCGTCGTGATGATGATCGCCCCGCCGCCGTCAGTGATGGCGCAGCAGTCCAGGACGTGGAGCGGGTCGGCGATCATCCGCGAGGCGATCACGTCATCGACGGTGATCGGGTCTCGGTAGCGAGCGGAAGGATTGTGCTGGGCATGGGCCCGGACGGCCACCGAGATCTCGGCGAGCTGCTCGGAGGTCGTGCCGAAGGAAGCCATGTGGCGCTGGGCAATCATGGCGTAGGAGCCGACGAGCACACTGCCGTACGGCGCCTCGAACTGCGCAGGGCCACCGACGGCCTCGCCGGCGACCCGGAACGCTCGGGTGCCCAGTGTACGGCCCTGGCGGCTGAGAAGATCGGAACCGTAGGTCATCAGCACGGCGTCGCACATGCCGGCGCGGATCGCGGCCACCGCATGCTGCGTGCCGAACTCGAACGCTGACCCGCCGGTCATGGTCCCGTCGATCCAGCGATGATCGATCCCGAGATACTCCGCCATCGTCACAGCCGAGTCGATGGCGGGCACCGAACTTCCGGCGCAGAAATAGCCATCGATGTCACCCAGCGCCAGCCCGGCGTCGTCCAGGGCTCGGCGCATCGCCAGCGCGTGGTGCTGGGCGTCGTCGAGATCGGGCGCGATGGGATAGTCGCTGAGACCGATCCCCACGACGACCGGGGTCCGGTCAGCCACCGCGGCCCCGCCTCAGGTCGCCGGCCTCATCCCGTCGTGAGACCGGCAAACGCCTGCTCCTCCCGCCAGCTGCGGAGGGTGTCGTAGAACATCACGGACCCGCCCAGGTACAGCGTGCCCTTGCGGTGCACGCTGTCCAGCTTCCCTTCGTTGTTCCAGAACCCCGGCGTGCAGTTGCGCTGGAACTCGATCAACGCGTCGGGGATGAGCGAGTTGATCGTCTGAACCCATCCCGCCTCGGCTTCGGGGGTCGCCTCCAGCCGTCGGACGTTCCGGGCGCGGGCCTGGCTGATGATGTAGGCGATGTGCTGGCTGATCTCGAGGGCACTGGTCGCATAGTTCGGGGGACCGGCGGTCTGTGTCGTCGAGTGCAGGAAGAGATTCGGAAAGTTGTGAACGTGGATGCCGTGGTAGGTGCGCATCCCGTCCTTCCAGTGCTCAGCCAGCCGGATCCCGTCCCGGCCGACCAGATCGACGCCCCACGACTTGAGCGGGCCGCGGCTGGTGTCGAATCCGGTCGCAAGCACGAGGCAGTCGAGCTCGTACTCCTCGCCCGCCACGACGACCGCGTTTCCGACCACCTTCTCCGGACCGACACCGGCCGTATCGACCAGCGTCACGTTCGGGCGGTTGAACGACTGCAGGTATTCGTCGTGGAAGGACGGCCGTTTACACAACATCCGGAAGTAGGGCATCAGCTTGGCCGCGGTGTCGGGATCTTTCACGATGCTGGCGACTCGATCGCGGACGGCGTCCATCGCGGCCAGATCGTCGAGCTCGGCCTTCTGGCGTTGCTCGGGGCCGCCGAACAGACCGGCCCCATGACTGGCCATGACGGGAAAGACAATCTCGGTCCAGCCGTCGCGGATCGGATCGGGTTCGTCGAGGCGCGAGTTGCCACGCCGGTTGAACGCGTCCATGCGCGCTTGCTGCCAGCCCGGTTGCAGACTCTTCGCCCACTCCGGGTCGGTGGGCTCGTTGTTGCGCGGCAGGATCACCGTGGGCGTCCGCTGGAAGACGGTGAGATGACGGGCCGCCTCAGCGAGCGGAGTCACGATCTGCAATCCGGACGCGCCGGTGCCGAGGACGCCGACCCGCTTGTCGGCCAGGTTCGGCAGTCCGCCACCGTCGCGACCCGGCGCGCCGCCGGTATAGGCGTAGTCCCAACGGCTGGAGTGGAACAGCTTGCCCTTGAAGTCCGCCAGCCCGGGGATGCCGGGCAACTTCGGCCGTTGCAGGAATCCACCGGCGATCACGACGAACTGGGTCCGGACCGCATCACCGCGATCGGTGAGGATCGTCCACTTCTCGTCGACATCGTTCCAGGCGAGTTCGACGACATCGGTCTGGAAGAGCGCCTCGTCGTACAAGCCGTACTTTCGCGCGATCGATCGGCAGTGCTCGAAGATCTCGGGCTGGTAGACGTACTTCATGCTCGGGATGTAGTCCATGTCCTCGAGCAGCGGCAGGTAAATGTGTGACTCGACGTCGCATTGTGCGGCCGGATAGCGGTTCCAGTACCACGTGCCTCCGACGTCACCCGCGCGGTCGATGAGTCGCACGCGTTCGACACCGGCCTTGCGCAGCAGCGCGGCGCACGTCAGTCCCGACAGGCCGGCGCCGATGACAACGACGTCGACCTCGTCGCGACGCGCGCTGCGTTCGGTCCGCTCGGTCCAGGGATCGTCGACCACGTCGAGGAACTCGTATTGCCCCGGACCGTCCTGCCGAAGGCGACGAGCCCGCTCCATCGCGTAGCGATCGCGCACGATCTCCAGGTGTGTCGAATCAACCATCGACGGGCTCAACCCTTCTTGCTCGCACTCAGGCTGGCGGCTCGCTCGTCACCAACGCCTTCGTAAGTTGTCCGTACATATTAGCACGCGGCCATTGACCGCAGTTCGGCCGTTTACAGGGCGAAGCTGATGATTCCGCGGATGTTCTTGCCGGTCAGCATGTCCTCGTAGCCTTGGTTGACCTCGTCAAGGGTGTATCTGCGGGTGATGAGTTCGTCCAACTTCAGTCGACCCGTTCGATAGAGCTCCATCAGCAGCGGGACGTCGCTCAGAACCTGACAGGATCCGAACAACGCGCCGTAGATGGTCTTCTCTAAGCCGATCGTCATGACCGCACTCGCGACGATCTGCTTCTGCCGGGCGTTCCCCACCGAGGTGACCGTGACCTGCCCGCCCTTGCCGACGATGCCCAATGCCTGCTCAAAGACCGACTCGGTAAGGACGCCGACCGTGATGATCGCGTGGTCGGCCAACTGACCGTAGGTCGCATCGACGACGAACTCGTTCGCGGCTTCGTGGGTGGCGAAGCTGTGCGTCGCCCCGAAGCGAAAGAGCGCTGGCCCGGCGGGCGGGCTCGGGATCGACCACGACCACCCGGCTCGCACCGGCCAGCGCGGCGCCTTGGACGGCGTTGGTCCCCACTCCACCCGCGCCGTAGATCACCACCGTGTCGCCGGGTGCCACCTTGGCCGCGCGAACGGCCGAACCCCAACCGGTCGGTACACCGCAACTGAGCAGCGCGGCGACGTCGAATCCGATGTCATCGGGCAACTTGATCACCGAGTATTCGGACACGACCATCTTCTCGGCGAACGTTCCCAGCGCACAGAAGCCGCCCAGTTCGGTCTCCCCGGAATGCAGCCGGAAGCTGCCGTCGAGCATCATCCCCGTGCCCGCGTGCAAACCCTTGTCGCACAGGTTCTGCTTGCCGTTGGAGCAGTACCGGCATTGCCCACAGGCGGGGACGAAGATCGCGACGACGCGATCGCCGACCGCGACCCGCTCCACCTTGGGGCCGATCTTCTCGACCACGCCAGCGCCTTCATGACCGCCGACGATCGGGTAGCGCATCGGAGTGTCACCCGTCCGGATGTGATCGTCGGAATGGCACATCCCGGCGGCTTCCAGCCGCACGACGATCTCATGGTCGCGGGGATCGTCGAAGCACAGCTCGGTGATTTCCCAACTCTTGCCGGCACCCCAGATGACGGCGGCGCGGGTCAGATTCGTCATGAGCGGTCCTTCGGTGGTGGCCGTCGCGAGGCGGTCGGCCGGTGAGCAGGGCTACGTCGACGGCACGTCCTCGAGGATCATCGTCTTCGTTTCCAGATACGGGCGCAGACCTTCGACGCCACCTTCGCGACCGACACCAGACTGCTTGTATCCGCCGAACGCGATGCCGAAGTCGCTGCGGAAGGCGTTGTGTCCGACGGTTCCGGACCGGAGTCGGCGGCCGACCGAACGGGCCCGGTCGACGTCAGGTGTGAAAACCGAGGCGTTGAGGCCGTAGATGGTGTCGTTCGCCTTGTGAATCGCGTCCTCCTCGTCAGCCGCGGCGATGACGCTCAGGACGGGCCCGAAGATTTCTTCCTGCGCGATGACGGAGTTGTTGTCGACGTTGGCGAAGATGGTCGGCTCGATGTAGTAGCCCCGTTCGAGGTGACTCGGCCGCTTGCCTCCGGTCACCAGAACCGCGCCGTCCGCCACGCCCTTCGCGATGTAGCCCTCGACCCGGTCGCGCTGCCGGCCCATGGCCAGCGGACCCATCTGGGTCGCGGCCTCGAAAGGATCACCCAGCGTGATCTGGCTGAACGACGCGGCGAGCGCCTCCACCAACTCGTCGTGGCGTGAGCGGCTCACGATGATTCGCGTCAGCGATGCGCACACCTGGCCGCTGAGGGTGCACTCGGCCCCGGCCAGCGTCGCGGCCGCCGTCGCGACGTCCGTGTCGTCGAGAACCACGGCCGCGGATTTGCCGCCCAGTTCGAGGGTGTAGCGCGCGATCCGTTGGCCGCAGAGTGACGCGATCCGACGGCCGGCGGCCGTCGAGCCGGTGAACGAGATCTTGTCGACCTTCGGAGAAGTCACCAGCAGTTCGGAGACCTCGCGGTCCGCGGTGAGCACGTTGAGCACGCCGGGCGGCAAGCCGATCGCCGCGGCGATCTCGGCCATCACATAGGCCTCGCCGGGCGCTTCGGGCGAGGCTTTCAACACCACCGTGCACCCGGCCAGCAACGCCGGCGCGATCTTGTAGGCCATCAGCGAAAGCGGCGCATTCCACGGAATGATCGCGCCGATCACTCCCACCGGCTCACGTATCAGGAGCCCGAACTTTCCGCCGACGGTCGGATCGACGCGCTCCTCGAACGGAAAGGTCTCGGCCAATCCCGCGTAGTAGTCGAAGGCGGCGCCGGCGCTTCGGCCGGCGAACTGCGACAACCGGTAAAGGATTCCGGATTGTCGGGGCCAGATCTCGGCCAGGTCATCGCCGCGCTGGCGTAGGCCGTCGGCGATGGCCCGCAGATAGTCGGCGCGCTCAGCGACTGTGAGGGCTGGCCACGGTCCACCGTCGAAGGCGGCCCGCGCCGATTCGATCGCGCGATGCATGTCGTCGGGCCCGGCTGCCGCCGCCTGGAAGAAGAGCTCCTCGGAGGCCGGGTTGATGACGTCGAAGAGTTGCCGCGTCAGCGGCTGGACCCAGTCGCCGCCTATGTAGAACTGATCTGGCCGCGCTATCGGTGCGCGGACGGCTGGAGTTGCTGGCATGACGCTCCTCATCAGTTCCGGTTGCGATCGGCTTCATGTGTGATCCGTGGCGCCTCGGGCTCAGCCGACTCGGTAGTTCCAGTTTCGGGAATCCCGCAGGACCTGCGAGAACGGCTTGCCCGAGTCGAAGCTCGGCTCACGGGGCAAGCCCAGGACCCGCTCACCGATCCCATTGCGCTGCATCTCGTTCGTTCCGCCGGCGATCGAGGTCATGCGACAGTTCAGGAAGTTGGTCGACGATCAGCTCCGCGTCCGATCGCGTATCCGGCCAGGCCAGCCGCGCTGGGGCCGGCGACATCCAACGCCAACCGGGCGCGGATCGGCGCGAACGTGTCCCGACGCGAGCTTGCTGTACGCGGCGATGGCCGGCTGGGGATCGTCGGAGGACTGCAGCAGGGCGGCCACGCGCCGGCCGAGCTGATATTGCGCGTAGTCGTTGATGTGGGCCTGGGCGATCGCCTGGCGAACGACCGGGTCGTCCGGTCGGCCGTTTCGTCGCGCCATGGCAACCAGGTCCGGGGCCAGCTCGTGCGGCTCGATCGGTCTGGCCGCCGGACTCGCCGGCACCGCGCTCGAACACCAGCATCGTCTGGGTGACCGTCCAGCCCTGGTCGACGTCGCCGATGACGTTCGTCGTCGGACACGACGACATCGTCGAGGAACTCCTGGCAGAACCCGGTGCCGCCGTTGATCTGCTTGATCGGACGGACCTCGACCCCTGGCGCGGTGGTCGACACGGCAAACCAGGTCAGCCCCTGATGCTTGGGCACGTCCCAGTTCGGTCCGGGCCAGGCACATGGCGTAGTCGGCGTGATTGCCGCCCGTTGTCCAGATCTTCGAGCCGTTCAAGATCCACCGGTCACCGTCGCGGACCGCCGAGGTCCGCATACCGGCCAGGTCGGATCCGGCATCCGGTTCGGAGTAGAACTGGCACCACAGTTCCTCTCCGGCCAGCATCTGCGGGATGTGGTGCCGCAAGAACGGCGTGGGCGCGTGCGCGAGCAGCGACTGGCCGATCGGGCCGAAGGTGACCCATCCCGCACCGCCGAAGTTCGGTGTGACGAAGTCCTTCGCCTCCTGACGGAAGGCCAGATCGTGGGCAGCGGTCAGTCCACGGCCACCGTATTCGACCGGGTAGGTGATCCCGGCGAACCCGGCGTCGAACAGTGTGCGCTGGAGAATCCGCGCTTGCGCGATCTCCTCCGACCGTCTTGTCCTCCGAACCCAGTGCGTTGATCTCGCTGGCCGGGCGCGGCTCGAGGTTGGCCTGGATCCACGCACGCGCCTGCTCGCGGAACTCGTTGACGTCATCGTCGCCGTGGGTCATGGCGTCGTCCTCTCTCATTGCAGTCCGGACAGTTGGCACAGGTGCTCGCGATGCCAGCTCGGGTCGCCGAACGCCGCGCCGTCGGCCGCGATGCGCCGCAGGTATAGGTGCTGGTCGTGCTCCCAGGTGAAGCCGATGCCGCCGAAGACCTGGAAGCAGTGCTGAGCGAGCTCCTGGCCGTGCTCGCTGACGAACGCCTTGGCGATGCTCGCGGCGTTTACGCCGTATTCCTCCCGCGCGCCGAGGCTGGCGGCCGCCGCCGAGACCAGCGCCTTGCTCATCTCCAGGTACATGCTCGTGTCGGCGAGCAGATGCTTGATCGCCTGGTACGAGCCGATGGGGCGCCCGAAGGTCACGCGGTCCTTCGCGTACTGCACGGCCAGCTCGAGGTCGCGATCCATCGCTCCGACGGTCTCGGCGGCGGTCAGCGTCGCCGCGATCGCCAACTGCTCATCGACCAACGTCTCGGCCCGGGCTGCGTCGACGACGTCAGCCGGAGCGGCGAGGACGTTGGTGAACTCGACGTTCGCATACTGCCGGCACAGATCGAGCGACTCCAGCGCGGTGATGGTCAGGCCCGGGCTGGTCGCGGGTAGGAGGAACTGGCGGCGCCCCGGAGCGCTCTCCGTGACCAGCAACCAGCTCGCGGCCTCGGCCTCGACCACGAAGCTCGCCGATCCGTTGAGCTCGTAGCCCCGGCTCGTGCCCGTCGCGATCAGTGAGCCGCCACCCGGTCCGTAGACCTCGGGGACCACCCACGCGGCTGACTCCTCACCGGACATCAGCACG
Organism: uncultured Actinomycetes bacterium; assembly: GCA_963708805.1. Lineage (GTDB taxonomy): Bacteria > Actinomycetota > Actinomycetes > Mycobacteriales > Jatrophihabitantaceae > CAVPUA01. The sequence continues at coordinate 450,616 of CAVPUA010000001.1, forward strand.
GTCAGGACTTTGGTCTGATCGGCGCTCGCGGTCTCGGCGAGTGCGTAAGCCACCGTGTTGGTCGCGACGAAGTTTCCCGGCTGGAGCAACCGACCGCGCTGATAGGCGATGAGAGCGGCGTCGAGCAGGCCGTTGCCCGATATATTTCCCCCTCCGAGCCGCTCCGGAACCAGCATCGAGAACCAACCGAGGTCGGCCGCCCGCCGCGAGTAGTCGAGCGCGTGTTGGCGGTCGCGGTGCGCGCCTGCCCGCAGGGCCGACAGCGGGCAGGCCTGCTCGATGAACCGAACCGACGAATCGAGGAGCGCGCGTTGTTCTCGGGTGACGTCTCGATCCATGCGTATCGACCTTTGCCAGTTGGATGCGTGCGGGGCGACCTACGACGTGATCGCAGGAACAATAGCTGGTCGATCAAGGGGCTCGCGTATCCATAAGTAAAGAACTAGAATCTGACTCTGGTCAACCTACGTTAAGGGGCTGCGATGGAACTCGACTACAAGCCGTTCGACGCCGACAACCATTACTACGAGGCGTTGGACGCCTTCACGCGGTACCAGGACAAGTCCATGGCGCGCCGTGGCGTGCAGATCCTGCGTGACGGCAAGCGGGTGTACGTCGTGGTGGCGGACAAGATCAACCGCTTCATTCCCAACCCAACATTCGACCCGGTCATCGTGCCGGGCGCCATCGAACTGATCTTCCGTGGCGCGGTTCCGGAGGGAGTCGACCCGGCGACGCTGACCACGGTCGAGCCGATCCACGCCGAGTACCGGGCCAACGACGAGCGCCTCAAGGTCATGGACCGACAGGGTCTGGCGGGCATCCTCTTGTTCCCGACCTTGGGTGTCGGGGTCGAGCAGAGCCTGCGGCATGATCCCGAGGCGACGATGCACTGTCTGAGCGCCTTCAACCGCTGGCTCGAAGAAGACTGGGGCTTCGCCTATCAGAACCGGCTGTTCTCGGCGCCGTTGCTCTCTCTCGCCGATCCGGTCAAGGCCCTGGCCGAGGTGACCTCGTTGCTCGATCGGGGGGCGAAGCTGATCCACCTGCGGCCGGCGCCGATTCCGTCCATCGACGGACCCCGTTCGTTCGGCCACCCGGCCAACGATCCGATCTGGGCCACCCTGGCTGAGGCCGGAGTGCCGGTCGCCTTCCATCTGGGTGACAGCGGATATCTCGCCTACTCCGCGGCCTGGGGCGGCGCCTCAGAGATGATCGCCTTCAGCAAGAACGATCCGCTCGACCAGATCCTGGTCGACGACCGCCCGATCTACGACTCGATGGCGTCGATGATCACGCATCAGGTGTTCCACCGTCACCCGACGTTGAAGGTGGCCAGCATCGAGAACGGCTCGGATTGGATCGCGATCCTGGCCAAGCGCTTGCGGAAGAAGGCCAATCAGGCACCGGCGGCGTTCCCGGATGATCCACTGGACGTGCTTCGCCGCAACGTCTGGGTGTCTCCCTACTACGAAGACGACCTCGTCAAGCTCGCGGAGACGATTGGCGTCGACAAGATCCTTTTCGGATCGGATTGGCCCCATGGAGAAGGTCTGGCCGAACCGCTGCACTTCACCAAGGAGCTTTCGGCCTTCTCGGCGGGGGACGTTCGAAACATCATGCGGGACAACCTCATCCGTTACCTCGGCCACGAGCCCGCGCTTTAGGGTCCTTGGCGCGCGGTTGGCCGAAGATGAGGGCCGCCGCGTCGTCGACGGCTTCGGTGACCGCCCGCATCGACATCCGGCCGAGCGACCACCGGTGCAGCACGGTGCCGATAACCGATCCGGCCATGAGCGCGATCGTCGCGGCGTCGTCCTCATCGGTGTCGGCCAGCAGCCCGACAATGATGCGGTGAAATCGATTGCCGTAATCGCTGAAGACCGCACGGGCGGCGGGATCGGTCGTGGCCTCGAGAGCTCGCACGAGTTTGTAGAAGTTCGGGTGCCGTGTGTAGGCCCGCACGGCCCGATGAAGCATCGCGCGCAGCCGCTCCTCGTCGGTCTCGGCGTTGCTGGAGTTGATCCGAACCCGTTGCTCGAACGTCGCGCCCCAGCCCAGCAATGCGTGGGCGTAGAGAAGATCCTTCGAAGGGAAGTACCGGTAGAGCGTCGCCAGGGCCACGCCGGCCCGCTCGGCGACGTCGCGAATCTGGATCTTCTCGTACTGACGTTCGTCGAGCAGCGCCACGGCCGCCGCCAGGATGTCGGCCCGCCGCGCCTGCTGAGAGGGTGTCCTGGCTTCGGCCGGCTTGGCCGGCAGTTGCTCCACATCGCCTCCGAGAGTCGGGTTGGAAACCCTAGCATCAGCGAACTCGAGTGAAAGTAGGAGAACGTCAATGATCGACGGACCCAGCCGAGTGAACGACTGCTTGATCAACGTGCACTTCGGTGACAAGGAGCAGCCGGAATGGATGAACCGCGCCCGATCGGAGTACTTCAAGCAACCGGCGGCCATCTTCGGCAAGTGGGAAATGTCCAGGGTCATCGAGGAGATGGACGCCAACGGCGTCGAACGCGCCATCGTGTCGGTGAGTATCAGCGACCTCGACAGCTCGGCGCTCAAGTTCGTCGAGGCGCGCCCGGACCGATTCTGGCTGGCCGTGGGCGGCCTGGATCTGCTGCACCCGATGCCGACCCTGCGAGCGTTGCAGTCATTCGTGGCCAATCATCAGGTATCGCACGCCGTTGTCGGGCCCGCGTTCTGGGGTGACGGTGCCTATCCACCGGACAACGCGGTCTACTACCCGCTCTACACGAAGTGCTGCGAGCTGGATCTGCCTCTCGGCATGAACGCCGGCCTGCCCGGCCCGGCGATCGCCGGGGAGGTTCAGAACCCCATCTACTACGACCGGGTATGCGCGCGGTTCCCAGAACTGCGGCTGTGCATGATCCACGGCGCTGATCCGTGGTGGGAGGTCGCAATCCGACTGATGATCAAGTACCCGAACCTTCATCTGATGACGTCGGCGTGGGCTCCGAAGTACCTGCCCGAGTCGCTTCTGCAGTACATGCGTACTCGCGGCAAGACGAAGATCATCTTCGCCTCGGACGCTCCGGTGCTGTCCATCACCAGGACGGTGGGCGAGGCCCGGGCGTTGAACCTGCCGCCCGAGGTGCTCGACAACTATCTCTACGCCAACTCTCGACGCTTCTTCTTCGACCGCACCGAACCCGAGCCGTACCCGGGATGACTCTGGGCCGCCGACTGGTCCAAAACCGCGCCCAGCGGCCGCCATCCGGCTCTTCCCAAGGCGAGCCAGCTGGGTCAGGCTCGGTGCACCGACTCGGTAGTGAGGAGAAGCCCTTGTCAGGCGATCCATCGAGCGCCCCCTCCGAAGATCGGCTGCGGGCTGAGGTCCGGGCGTGGCTGGCCGACAACTGGGACGACCAACTCGATCCGGGGCAGTGGCGTAAGACTGTCGTCGACTCGGGGTGGGCCTTCTGCACCTGGCCGCTGGACTTCTTCGGCCGCGGTGTCCCGCCCGAACTCAGCGACATCGTGGAAGCCGAGTTCGCCCGCGTCAAGGCGATCAGCCCGGCCTTCGGCCCCGGACATGACCCATGGGTCAACTTCATGGCCCACGCGCTGCGGGCCCACGGCTCCGCACGGATGAAGCAGCACATCCTCCCTCAGCTGTTGCGCGGCGAGCTGGGTCAGGGCGTATTGCTCTACAGCGAGCCGGGTGCGGGCTCGGATCTGGCCGGCGTACAGACCCGAGCCGAACGCGATGGTCCGGGCTACCGGATCTCGGGACAGAAGATCTGGTCGTCCGGAGCGAAGACGGCCGACTGGGGGATGCTGCTCGCCCGAACGAACTTCGACGTTGCCAAGCACAAGGGGATCAGCTACTTCCTCTTCCCGCTACGTGTGGCCGGCGAGCTGCAGCCGGGCATCGACATCCGGCCCATCAGGCAGATGAACGGTGAGGCTCATTTCAACGAGGTGTTCCTGACCGAGGCGTGGTGTCCCGCCGAGAACCTGGTCGGCGGGGAGAACGACGGCTGGAGGGTGCTCCAGACCGCGCTGGCCCAGGAGCGCATCGCGATGGGCCGGATCTTCCGGGAGAATCAGGTTCTGGATACCGCTCCCGTCCTGAGCGGTGCCGATGACTTGATCGCCGCGGCCCGGACGGCCGGCAAGGACCAGGATTCCGTGCTGCGCCAGCGGATCGTGCAGCTGCACGTGTGGCGCCTCGTGCACAAGTGGAACACCCAACGAGCCGCCGATGAAATCAAGGCCGCCGGCTCGTCGTCGGCCGCCTCCCTCGGCAAACTCGCCAACTCCCGCATCCTGAACGAGACCGGGACATTGTTGAGATACCTCGCCGGTCCGCAGGCACTGCTCTACGACTACGACGATCACCGCCGCGAAGAGCCGAACTCGATCGCCATGTCGGCCTTCGTCAACTCCATCGGCGGAGGCTCCGACCAGATCCAGCGCAACATCATCGGCGAGCGGGTTCTGGGTCTGCCCCGGTCGCCGGAACCCGACCGCGACGTCGCCTTCCGGGACGCGCGCAAGGGCGTCGCCGTCCGCAGCTTCGGAAGCTGATCCGCCGTCGCTCAGCACTGAGAGGTAACCCGATGGACTTTGCTCCCACGGCCGAGCAGCGTCAGCTGCGTGCGGCCGTCGCGACCTTTCTCGCCGACCGCTCCAACGAGGCCGAGGTTCGCCGGCAGATGGTGACCGAACGCGGCTACGACCCGGAGGTTTGGGCGCGGCTGGCCGGCGAGCTGGGTCTGGTCGGCTTGATCATTCCCGTCGAATACGGGGGATCGGGCGCGAGCTGGCTGGAACTGGGGATAGCGCTCGAGGAGATGGGCCGTTCGTTGCTCTGCGCGCCCTTCCTGGCCACGGCAGCGCTGGCGGTGACGGCGTTGCTGGAGTCCGGCGACGAGACCGCGAAGGCCGAGTTGTTGCCGGGTATCGCGGCAGGGTCGATCGTCGCGACCGTCGCCCTCGGCGAAGAGGCCGCCCTCTGGGAAGAATCGGCTGTCACGCTGATCGCCACCGCGACGTCCGGCGCCTACCGGCTCGACGGTTGCAAGAACTTCGTTCTCGACGGGCTGACGGCCGACGTCATCATCACCGCCGCCCGGACGGCGGACGGCCCGACCCTCTTCCTGGTCAGCGGTGATGCGGAGGGTCTTCGACGCACGCCGCTCAAGACGCTGGACCTGACCCGAAAGCTCGCCCGTCTCGATTTCTCGCAGACTACGGCCGTGCAACTGGGTCGCGCCGGCGAGGGTTGGACGACGCTGCGGAGGGTGCTCGAGTACGCCTCGATCGGGCTGGCCGCCGAGCAGGTCGGCGGCGCCCAGGCGGCTCTGGAGTCAGCCGTCGACTACGCCAAGAACCGGGTCCAGTTCGGGCAGGCCATCGGTGCTTTCCAGGCGATCAAGCACAAGTGCGCCGACGTGCTGGTCGAAGTCGAGTCGGCTCGCTCGGCCATGTACTACGGGCTGTGGACGGCCGCCGAGCACACCGAGGAGTCCAGCGCGGTGGCCTCTCTGGTCAGATCGGTCTGCTCGGACGCGTACGTGCTGGCCGCCCACGAGAACATTCAGATCCATGGCGGGATCGGCTATACGTGGGCGATGCCGGCCCATCTGTACTACAAGCGGGCCAAGTCCTCCGAGCTCTACCTCGGGGATCCGGTGTTTCATCGCGAGCGACTGGCGCGATGCATCGGCTTGTGATCGCCGGCGACGCGGGCGGGCCCTCGGGCGCCGCCACTTGGCGGGACGACGGTGTTATTGCCCGCCCTACGGCGCTGTCGAGGCGAACGCCACGAAAGCAGAATGATCAGCGCCGTGCTGTGCGCCAGTTGACTGAAGATCTCCGACCGAACCAGCCTGGGAGTGGAAATGAGCGGTCCGAACGAAGCGCCGGCCGAGTCGGTGTTGGTCGACAAGCATGAAGACGGCCAGATCTGGGTCATTACAATGAATCGGCCGCATCGCATGAACTCCTTCGGCGACGGGATGACCGACAAGCTCACCCAGGCCTTCGCCGACTTTCGCGACGCTCCCCGAGCCCGCGTCGCCATTCTCACCGGAGCGGGCGACCGGGCGTTCAGCGCCGGCGGGGACCTCAAGGAGGTGTCGGCCAACCGACAGGCCGGCGACGGCCGTGACCAGCCGCGGCCCGGCCGGGGCGGCCTCGGTTTCGTGCCGCTGTCGGAGAAACTGGATCTCTGGAAGCCGACGATCGCCGCGATCAACGGCTTCGCGGTTGCGGGCGGTTTCATGGCGGCGATGCAGTGCGACATCCGAATCATGGCCGACCACGCGAAGGTGGGAATTGCCGAGGCGCGCTGGAATATGGCGGGCGCGGCCTGGATGGCTCCGTTGACCCGGCAGATCGGTCTCGGGAACGCGTTGGAGATGGCGCTGTGGGGTGACACCCAACTCAGCGCGCAACGTTGCTACGAACTGGGGTGGGCGCAGAAGGTGGTTCCCGGCGCCGAGCTCATGTCGACAGCGATGTCCTACGCCGAACGGATGCTGGACATGGCGCCCCGAGCGGTCTCCAACATCAAGCAGATGTTGTATCGCGGCGCCACGATGGACCCGATGGCGTCGATGCAGGCGGGGCAGTGGCTGGAACAGAACCTGCAGGGAATGAAGGACAGCGTCGAGGGCCCGACCGCGTTCGCCGAGAAGCGCCGTCCGAAGTTCATCGATGGGTGAGCCCGCTACCGGCGACGGACGTCGCGCGGACCCGGATGGATCCCACCCGGATCACAGGGGAGTGTTCGCGGGACTTCGCGTGCTCGACCTCTCGCGCTGGGTGGCCGGCGAATACGCGACCAAGCTGTTCGCCGACTTCGGCGCGGACGTCATCAAGATCGAAAGGCCGGGGGGCGGCAGCCTCACCCGATCGTGGGGACCGTTCCCGAACGACGAGCCGGACCCCGAGCGAAGCGCGCTGTTCCTGCACCTGAACACCAACAAGCGCTCTGTCGTCCTCGACCTGCATGCCACGGACGGACGCGACACCCTGCTGAAGCTCGTGCGCTCGGCGGATGCGGTGGTCGAGTCGTTTCGGCCCGGCCACCTGGAGGCTCTCGGTCTCGGTCCCGACGTGCTGCTCCGCACCAATCCCCGCCTGGTCGTCACCCGCATCTCCGCGTTCGGCCAGACCGGTCCCTATCGGGACTGGGAGGCGACCGGGATCACCCTGCAGGCCATGGGCGGACCTATGCACTGCACGGGCGCCGCCGCGCGTGCGCCGCAGCGCAAGCCCGGCCTGCTCGAACACTATTCGATCGGTCGGACCGCCGGCGAGGCCACGCTGGCCGGTCTTCTCGCCGCGCGTCGATTCGGGGCCGGCTCGGTGCTCGATGTGTCGGGGCAGGAGTCTTTGCTGTCCAGCGCCGACCGCCGGGCGTCCTATCTGCTGTCGGTCGCGTACGCCGGCATCAATGCGCCGCGTGGCCTGGCCAGCGCCCACCGGGGCGGGTCCACCTTCACCGGGAAGTTCCGCGCGCTCGACGGCTACGTGATGGTTTACATCACCAGGATGACGTTCTGGAATCGGTTCGTCGACCTGATCGCCGACGACGACGACTTCCGCCGTCGCTTCACCGATGTCGCGGTCCTGGGCGATCAGCGTCAGGACTTCGTCGATCACCTCGGCCGTTGGCTGTCCTCGCGCCGCAAGCTGGACATCATGCACGAGGCGCAGGCCCGCCGGATCCCCGTGACGGCGTTCCTCGGCATGGAGGAACTCTTCTGCGACGAGCACTTCCGCGGTCGAGGCGCCTTTGCCACCGTCGAACACCCGGTCGCCGGTCGGCTCGACTACGTCGGAGCACCGTGGCGCATGCGCAACGGCTACGAGCTGAGGCGCGCGGCCCCGCTGCTGGGCGAGCACACCGAGTCCGTTCGCGCCGAACTTGTCGGCAAACCGGTGCCGCGACCCATCCGGGGTTCGGCGGAATCGCTGGTACCTCCCGGTCGGCGCCACCCGCTGCGGGGGATACGCATCGTCGACCTCACCGTGGTCTGGGCCGGCCCTGGGGCGACCGCGCTGCTCGGAGATCTGGGCGCGGAGGTCATCCGGGTCGAGGGCAACGATCGGACCAGCCGGGGCATCTCGGCCGCGACGACGCGCGAGACCTTGAATCGCTTCAGCGGATGGGTGACCAACACCTTCCCCGATCGGAATCCGGAGCCTCGGGCGTACGACCGGCTTGCGTCGTTCAACTGGCACGCGCGAAACAAGCTGGCGGCCTGCATGAATCTCGACCAGCCGGAGGGGCTGGCCGCTGTCTTGCCGCTGCTGGCCAAGAGCGACGTGTTCGTCGAGAACAACTCGAACGGCGTGCTGGAGAAGCTCGGCATCGGGCACGAGCGACTCCTCGAGCTCAACCCGCGCTTGATCGTGCTCCGCATGCCGCCGATGGGCATGAGCGGCGCGATGAGCGACTACCTCGGTTACGGGCCCAACTTCAATGCGCTCGTCGGTATCGCGGCGATGGATGGCTACGAGGGCGAGAATCCGATCAGCGCGGGCGAGAACTATCACATGGACGAGGTTTCGCCGACCGCGGCGGCCTTCGCCGTCTTGGCGGCGCTCTGGGATCGCGAGCGCACCGGTGTGGGCGGGCTGGTCGAGTTCGCGCAGGCCGAGAACGTCATGCACGACATCGGTGAGTTCTTCCTGGATTGGCAGGTGAACGGTCGGGAGCCGGTGATTCGCGGCAACTCCGATCCCCACGTCTTGCAGGACGCGTTTCCGGCTGGTGAGGACGATCGATGGGTCGCCCTGTCGATTCGCGACGATCGCGACTGGACGGGCTTCTGTGCCGCCGTCGGCCGGGCCGACTGGCTGAACCTGGGCTCGTCGGCGGCCGGCCGGCGTGAGCACTCGGCGGTGCTGCGCAAACACATCGGTGAGTGGACCCGAGCGCGGTCGGCAGATCAGATCGTCGCGACGCTGCAAGCCCACCGCGTTCCCGTCGGGGAGGTCATGACCGAGACCCGATTGCTGGCCGATCCGCATCTGCGGGAGCGGGCCTGGTTTCAGGAACGCAGCCATCCGGCCGTGGGCCGCTACCGCTACCCGGGCCAGCCGTGGCGGGCGACTGGCTTCGACACGGTGTTCGGCCGGCCCTTTCCGGCCTTCGGCGAGGACAACGACTACGTGTACCGGGAACTGCTCGGCTACAGCCAAGCGCGTTACGACGACCTCGTCTCCCGCAACCTGGTCACGACCGAACAGTTCGCCTAGCTTCGGCTGAGGAGCATCTCGATGCCATTCGCACAGGTCGGTGACGTGTCGCTGTTCTATACCGACGAAGGCGTGGGAGAGACCCCGCTGCTGTTCGTCCACGGCTACACCGCGGACTCCCACGACTGGAGCTGGCAGCTTCCGCACTTTCGCGCCTCGCACCGAGTGGTCGCGGTCGATCTTCGGGGCCACGGAGCCTCGTCGATCACCAGTGACGGGTACACGACCCCGCAGTTCGCCGAGGATCTCCGCGACCTGCTCGACCACCTCGGGATCGACCGCGTCGTAGCGATCGGACACTCGCTGGGTGCCCTGCGTGGTCAGCGCCCTGGCGATCGAGAGCCCGCGCCGCGTTGCCGCGATCGTTGCCGCCGATCCGGCCTATCTGTATGGCGACGCCGGCGTCGACTGCCCTGTGTGAGAGGCTGGACGCGCTCGCCGACGCCGAGCTCGTCGGCTTCGTGCAGGGCATCATCGGCGACGCGATGGACTCGCCGGGCCGCGATCCCGCGTTGCGTCAATGGCAGGTGCGTCGAGTCGCGACGAGGGCGCCGCATGTGCTGCGCCAGGCGCTACAGGAGCACGTCTCCGGTCTGGCTCGGCGATCGCAGAGCGACCCGTACCTGCGGAGACGCGGATGTCCGGTGCTGTCCTTCCACACGCGCTCCGGGCCGGCGGAGGCTGAGAAGGCGTTGCTGACCGGGGGGCCGTCGCGAGTGATCCACTGGGACGACGCCGGTCATTGGCTGCAGCAGGAACACTGGGTGGAGTTCAATGCGATCGTGTCGGAGTGGCTCGATGCCCTCCACCTCAGCCACATTCGGATCGGGCGCGGCTCGTTCAGCGGGTGAGCTCGCCCGTATCGAGTGGATGCAGGAAGGCCCGGATGCCGGCGATCCGACCGTCCGCGGCGACTTGGAACTCCTCGATCGCCTCGATGATTCTTCTCGAAGGTCCCTCGACCCGGGCCGCGGTGAAGTACACGGCGGCCCGATCGCCGTTGACGATCTCGGCGAGGGGTTCGTGCAGCGTGACGCTTCGCGACCGGGCGGCGCTGTCGATGGCGGCGTCGATGGCGCGCGCGAAGTGCTCGCGCCCTCGCATGATCGCCGTACCGACCGGCTCCTCCAGGTACGGCTCCTCGACGAAGTTCGCCAGCCAGGCCGCACGGTTGAGGTTGTTCCAGAACCGCCGGTGCCGAGCGAGCGCTTCTCGTACGGTGGATTCGGCAAGCACAGCCACACCTCCTGGTTCGTAGGGAGAGTCAGGTCGGGTCGATGCTGAAAGCGAACGCGCCGCCACTCTGCGGTGGGCCGTAGGTCGCGACCGCCGTCCGGGCCTGGTGGCGCTGTCGGTCGCCGGCCCGACCGGCCAGCTGGAGATAACACTCGAGCAGCTGGGCGACGCCGTGCATCCGTCCGTTTCCGAGCGATCCACCGCCGGACAGGACGGGAATGCCACCGGCCGTATCGGCGTCGATGCCGCCGCTGCTGACGAAGCGGTGCGCCTCGCCCACACCGCAGTAGCCCAGTGCCTCCAGCCAGAAGTAGACGAACGGCGAGAACCCGTCGTACACCTGCGGGAGATCCACGTCCTCGGGCCGCAGGCCGGAGCGTCGCCAGAGCCGGCGGGCCAGATCGGCGCCGCCGGCCTGGATGTCCTCGAGCGGCCAGTGCAGGAGCGCTCGATGCCGCGTGCTCGTGGCCAGCACGCTCGCCGTCAGGTACACCGGTCGGTTGGGCCGATCGCGTGCGCGCGCAGCCGACGTCAGGACGAACGCCGCGGCACCATCGACCGGCCGATCGCAGTCGTAGCGCCCGATCGGGTCGCAGATCCGCGGGGCCGCGAGGTATTCCTCGATCGACAAGGGATTGCCGTACCAGGACGACCACGGCACCCGGGCGCCGTTGCGCCGAGCGGTCACCGCGACCTCGGCCAGGGCTTCGCGTTCGACCCCGAATCGCTGGACGTACTCCATGCCGGGCAGCGCGATCGCGGCGATCGGCCCGAAGTAGCCCTGCGGCGCCGTCCACTGTTGCGCCGCGCCGAACTCGTCGGCGGTGTTCTCCTGGTAGTGGCCGGTCGGATTGTGCAGCGCCCGGTAGACGACGACTGTGCCGGCCCGCCCGCTGGCAATGGAGTCGGCCGCCACGGCCACCGCCCCCGCGAGCTGGGGCGCACCCTGGACGTTCAGGGCGAACTCCGGGTTGCCACCGAGGCCCCGGACCAGCCAGTCAGCCGACACCGACGTGACGCCATCGGCTTGGGCGTGCGTGCCGAGCGACGGCAGGCCGTTGACGGTGACGACGCCGTCGATGTCTTCGATCTCCAGCCCGGCGTCGGCTACGGCGGCGCGGACGGCCATCAGCGCGAGCGCGCCGAGGGGCCGGCCGGCGTGCGCTTCGATCGGGGTCTGACCGAATCCGACGATCGCCACCGGCCGCCGCGAGTCGTTCACGGCGTCGCGGCCAGGACGAAGGCAGGCACGGCCAGGCCGCCACCGATGTCCTCGAACGTGGTCGTCACCGCCATCCCGAGCGTCAGGGGCGTCTCCGGGTCAGCGAGGAGCCGCCCGATGAGCCGTACGGCGGCGGGTTCGCGCAGCTCGACGTCGACGAGCACGAACGGCGCCTCGAACCCGCGAAGGAAGGAACGCCGGACCACCGTCCAGGACCGGATCGCGCCGTCACCGCTCACCCGGGTGAACGTCCACCGTGGGTCAGTGTTCAGACAGTTCGGGCAGATGATGTCGGGCGGATGGCTCAACTGCCCGCACTGGCCACACCGGGCGATCGCGAGCTCGTGACGGGCGCAGTGCTCCCAGTACGGCGCGGATTGTTCATCGATGAGCGGTCGGGGCCGTCGGCTCGTGGACGTGACGGGCTCAGGCGCGGTCACAGTGTGGGTCCTTCCGTCAGAGGCGGAGCTTCGGCTGGCGACGAGCCCCGGATTCAGACGCGCCCGGCGCCGATTCCGCGGTAGACGACCGACATCTCCTCGAGCTCGATGGACGCGCCACGCAGGTCGAACCGGTTGACCTCGACCCGCCGCTCACCCTTGGGGCCGGGGGCGATCTCGGTCCAGCGCACGCCGTGGTTGTCGAGCTGGCCCAGCTTGGCGTCCAGCCCGTAGACGCCGATGCGGTTCGCCCAGGCGCCGGCGCCCCAGTTGCGCAGGACCTGACCGGCGCGACCGTCGTCTCGGGTCGGCTGAACCAGCTCCCATACCGCACTGAGCCCGTTCAACGGCTTCAGGACCACCGAGATCTGCCCGTCGCCCTCGACGATGTCGACGTCGCCCTCCTCCGGCCAGTCGAGCATGTACCGGAACCGCTCGATGACCGCTTCCGCGTTCTCGACCACGTTGACGCGAGCCACCGGACGGACGAGGGATCCGGGCGCGAGCTCGACGACCTCGGGGTTGTCCGGCAGTCGTCGGCGGCAGGATGAAGTTCTTCAGGTTGTTGCGCACCGACGGTGCGAACTCCAGCAGCATGCCGGCGTCGCTGCTCGGGTCGTAGTGGATGTGGCCGTTGTCCTCGACGAGACCGATGTAGACGTTGTCCATGCGGGCGTAGAACGGGACACCGCGAGAGCGGAGCATCTCGATGATCGTGTCGACGTCGTCCTGCGTCGGTGCCGACAACGGCTGGACATGGCAGACGATCGGCCGATCCATCCGCTGGGCGGTGAGGTAGGCCAGGATCATCGCGCGGAACTCGCGGCCGTCATCGGTCGGCGCTTCGGTGGCCGAGAGCGGCCGGATGCCCATCAGCTGGATCCACGAGGCGCTGAGCGAGATGTCCTCGTTCATCTGGAGGTAGGAGATGTCGTAACCGCTGCCGTAAGCCGTTTCCCGCATCGTCTGGCCAGCCGGGACACCAAGCTTCGTCTCGAGCGCCTTGAGCGTGTCCGGCGCGCCGAAGACCACCTGGTCCGGACCCGGATAACGATCGAACCATCTCGCCACGTGTATACCTGCCTGTCTCAGTTGTTCGAACAAATCTATGCGCGATCCGCATCACATGCAACGTCGTGCCGGTCCATTCGACCGCGTACCTCCTGGCGCGAGGAACCGCCGATCGACGGGTTCCGCCCGCCCACCGGCGGTATCGGTGTGCGGGCCCGCGAGTTAGGTTCGAGTCGCCAACTCAGGAGGAACATGCGCAACGACCAAAGCGGCGCGAGCGCCATCGTCGGTTTGGGTCTGTCGGAGATCGGCAAGGTCTACGGACGGTCAGGCCATTCGTTCGCGGCCCAAGCCGTGCTGCGGGCGGTGGCCGATGCCGGGCTGAGCCTGTCCGACGTCGACGGCGTGATCTCCAGCCACGGAGTGACTCCGACGCTGGCCACCGTGGCCGACACGCTCGGTCTGCACCACCTGAAGCTCAACGTCAACGTGTCCGCGGCGGGCGCGTCGGCGGGGACCGCGGTCCAACTGGCGGCCCTGGCCGTCCAATCCGGGTTGGCGTCGACGGTGGTGTACGTCCACTCGGACTGTCCGCTGAGCGAACCGGGCGCGTCGGCCGGCGCGGCGTACAGCGGTGGCCGGCTGCGCCCGGCCGGATTCGCGGCAATGGACGCCGCCCTCGGTCTGGCCGGCGGCAACCCTCCGTACGCCCTGATGGCCCGTCGTCACATGGAGAAGTACGGAACGACCTCGGAGCAGCTCGGCGCCATTGCCGTCGCGCAACGGCAATGGGCCGGTCATGAACCCGCTGGCCCAGATGCGGTCGCCGATCACCCTGGAGGACCATCAGCAGTCGCGCTGGATCTGCGAGCCGTTCCATCTGCTCGACTGCTGCCTGGTGTCCAACGGCGCCATCGCCTTCGTGATCACCGCCGCGGACCGAGCCGCGGACCTGGCCCAGCCGCCGGTGTACGTGTGGGGATGGGGACAGTGCCACCCCGGATACACCAACTTTCGTGGATCCATGGAAGGCCTCGAGAGCGGTGCGGCCCGTTCAGGCTCGGCCGCGTTCGAGCATGGCCGGTCTCACGCTCGATGACATCGATGTTCGCGAGCTCTACGACTGCTACACCTTCACCGTCCTGCTCTCACTGGAGGACTACGGCTTCGCCGCGAAGGGTGAGGGCGGTCAGCTGGCCGCGAGCGGAGCGTTGGGGCCTTCGGGCTCGTTGCCCACCAATACCGGCGGCGGGCAGCTGTCCTCGTTCTACCTGTGGGGCGCCACTCCGCTGTCGGAGTCCGTCATCCAGTGCCGGGGCCAGGGCGGCGACCGGCAGGTCCCGCGACACGACTTCGTGTTGTGCAGTGGACAGGGCGGCGCCCGAATGGATCACCATGCGACGCTCATTCTCGGCGCGAACCCGCGGAGTTGACGACATGGACCAGTCACCCGACATCGTCATCGACCCGGTCGTCCGCGACGCATACTCGGCCCCGTTCTTCGATGGGACGGCGTTGGGGGAGCTGCGGGTGCCCCGTTGCGCCAACGGCCACTTCATGGCTCCGGTGCAGGGGTACAACCAGCCGGTCGCCTGCTGCCCGCAGTGCCATTCCTTCGACGTGCAGTGGACTCCGGTTGCCGGTACGGGCGTGATCGTGGCGTGGACGGTGCTGCACTCTCGCGGGGGCGAACCGAGAACCGCCGGCATCGTCGAACTGGACGAGGGACCGTGGCTCAAGGCACTGATCGATCCCGACGGCCATGAGCTGCGCGCCGGCCTCGCCGTGCGGGCTCGCTTCGTCAAGTCGAGCGGCGATGACGGCGAGTACGTACCCGCGTTCAGGCCCAGCTAGCGGGGTGAGACCCGGTTACCGGTCAGAGCGTCGCCGTCCAGGGACTGGAGCACGCCGTCCGCGATCAGCTGGTCGATGTGGTCGGGCGCCATCCCCAGGATCTCGCGGCAGACCTCGACCGTGTGCTCGCCGTGCAGTGGGGCCGGGCGATGATCTTTCACCGGAATGCGGCGGGACACGAACGATCGACTCTGCATGACCAATGCTCCCCCGAGTCCGGGCTGCTCCACCCGGGTGAGGAACTGCCGGGCCGCGAGCTGCGGATCGGCCTGCAATTCCAGGCGTCGCCGCATCGTTCCGGCCGGCACTTTCGTGGCCTGAAGCATCGCCATGAGCTCATCCGGTAACCACTCGGCGGTGCTCGCGGCAAGTGCGGCATCCAGGTCGGCCCGGTGTTGCACCCGGGCCGGCGCCGTCGCGAAGCGGGCGTCGGCCGCCCAGTCCGGCGACCCGAGAGTGGCGACGAGCCGGTGCCACTCGTCGTCGTCGCGGGCGGTGATCGCGCACCACTCGTCGTCCCCGGCGCACGGATACAGGCCGGACGGGGCGGGTGCGCCGGCGGCGGCGTCCAGCCCGAGGGACTGCACGGCGAAGGCTTCGGCCAGCTGGTTGATCGACGACTCGGCCTGCGACACCCGGATGTCGGCGCCCAGCCCGGTGCGGCGTTGACGAATCAGCGCGGCGAGGATCGCCACGGCCGCGACCCGTCCGGACAGGTGATCGGGATAGATGGTGGTGAGGTCACCGAAACCGGAGTCGTCGTCGGGGTAGCGCCACAGCGCGGTGACGCCGGAACCGCTTCGCACGAGCGGCCCGTAGCCGAGCCAATCGGCCCAGGGCCCGCTGTCGCCGAACCCGCTGCCCGACATCCACACCAGGCCCGGCGCGAGGCGACTCAGCTCCTCATAGCCGAGTCCGAGGCGTTCGAGGGTGCCGGGCTTGAAGTTGGAGATGACGACGCCGGCGCCGGCCACCAACTTCTTGACGAGCTCGACCCCAGCCGCGGTGCGTAGGTCGACGCCGAAGCTGCGCTCGTTGCGATGGCCGACGGCGAACGTGGCGTTCATCGGCCCCAACGCCGGCATGCGCGTCCCGTCGGGGTAGCCGCGGTTCTCGACCTTGATGACGTCGGCACCCAGGTCGGCGAGCAGTCGGCCGGCTTCGGCGCCGAAGATGTACACGCCGAAGTCGATCACGCGAACTCCGGCGAACGGCAGGGTGACGTCGACGTCGGCAGGCGGGGACACGTCGGCCGGGGCGCGCCCGCTCGGGCGCGACGTCCACAGTGCCGACAGCTCGCCGGAATGCTGGCCGAGGCCGGGCGCGGGGGAGCGATATCCGAGCCGCTGCACGGTCGACCTCGAAGAAGCCGGAGGGAATCCGGGCCGCCACGCCGGCCGCGATCTCGGCGCGCACGAAGGCGCCGCGAGCCTCGTAGTGCGGTTCGCTCAGGACATCGGCGACGGTGGCCACCGGGGAGATCGGGATGCCGCGGCGCTGCCCGTCCTCGGCCAGCGCGGACTTCGGCTGCCCGGCGAACAACTTCTCGTACAGCGGATACAGGGTGTCGCGGGCGGTGTATCGAGCAATGGTGGCCTCGAACCGCGGGTCGGCAAACTCCGGTGGTTCGCCCAGCCACTCGAACATCGCCCGCCACTGCCGGGGTGACAAGATGACCAGCCGCACGTAGCCGTCGGCGCACGGGAAGATCGGGTACAGGTTCGCGGCCGGTCGACCGCGCTCCTCCGGCAGGGCCTGGGTGTTGGCGGAGTTGGACGTGCTGGCGGCGGCGGTCCCGATCGTTCCGAACGGCGGGTCGACGGCCTCGAGGGTTGCCTCGAAGATCGCGTGGTCGAGGTGATCGCCGTGGCCGGTACCAGCCGGTTGAAGTACGCGACGAGCGCCGCCCAGGCCACCTGTAGCGCACTGGCGTCGTGCGACATACCTGGCGGTGGTGGCAGTGGCTCCCGCCCGGCGCGGCCCGAGCGGCTGACTTGCCCGGTGAGAGCGAGCTGCACCAGGTCGGACGCCGACGTAGTCCCGATACGGGCCGGTCCGCCCGAAGTCGGAGACGGCGACCAGCACCAAGCCCGGGCACCGTTCGCGACACGGCGTCGCGTCGAACCCGATGGCGTCGAGTCGATCCTGATCATCGGTTAGGACGATGTCGCATTCGGCGAACAGTGCCCACAGCTGTTGCTGGTCGGCTCGGCTGGTCAAGGTCGAGCACAACGGAGCGCTTGTTGGTGTTTCGCACCGCGTGATAGACGCTGATGCCCGCGACCGACGGTCCACGTCGTCGGGCCCGGCAACCCTTCGGTGGTTCGACCGTGACCACGTCGCGCTCCGAGGTCGGCCAGCAGGCGACCGGCAAGCTGAACTTGGTCGCCGATCAGATCGAGAACGCGAACGTCTTCGAGGAGCCGTGGCTCGTCGCTCATCTCGGGCGCGTCCCTCTCAGCTGTCCAGGATCGCTGGCATGCCGGTCAGCGTCACGACGAGTTCCTCGACGAGATCGTCCAGAACTGCGCGAGTGGATCGAACCTCGTTCAGGCGTCCGACGATCTGGCCCACGATCGGCCGTGCGAGGCCGCTGTCCATGACGCCTCCTGTCCGGTCCGGCGGGCAATGCATCCGCGGACAGCAGCATCTGCAAGGGAAGGTCCAGGATCGGCGGGCGCCGACGGGTCGGCCCAGGCGTCGGTCCACGCACTCCGCAGCTGCCGGATCGGCTTGCCGGTGAGCGATCGCGACCGGACGGTTTCGTGCGATCGCGCGCTGAACATCTCCTGCTTGGCGGCCGGAGACGTCGCCGCCTCGCTGACGGTCAACCAGATCGAACCCGTCCAGACCGCCCGGGCGCCGAGGGCGAACGCGGCGGCTATCTGCCGGCCAGTACCGATCCCGCCGGCGGCGATCACCGGAACGGGCGCCACTGCGTCGACGACGTCGGGCACGAGCACCATCGTCGTGACCTCGCCGGTGTGGCCGCCGGCCTCCGTACCTTGGGCGATGACGACGTCGACGCCACCGCGCGCGTGCCGCTCGGCGTGCTCGCGAGTACCGGCGAGCGCACCGACCTTCACGCCGGCCGCGTGAAAGCGTTCGGTGATGTCGGGCGGCGGGGTGCCCAGGGCGCTCACGAAGAACGTCACCTGCGGGTGCTTGAGGATGGTGTCGATCATCGGTCGGCTGCCCGCCTCGGTGATCGTCAGGCTCTCCGAGAACTGGAACTCCGCATCGAGCGGTCGGGTCGCGACACCGTGGCTCTCCATCAAATCGCGCACGAAGCGGCGGTGCTCGAGTGGGATCAGCGCCGCCATCTCGGCCGCGAGTTGCTTCGGGTCGCGGGTGTGGGTGTCGGCGCTCTTGGCCGGAAGGAGGACGTCGACGCCGTAGGGTTGCCCCCCGCAGTGCTGGTCGATCCAGTTCAGCTCGACTTCGAGGTGCTCGGCGCTGTGCGAGGACGCACCGAACACCCCGAAGCCGCCGCGGCGGCTGATCTCGGCCACGACATCGCGGCAATGACTGAATCCGAAGATCGGGTATTCGACTCCGAACTCCGGAGCAAGGGTTCCGCGCACTGGGTTGTCCTCCATGGTTCTGGTTCGTGGCCGAGCTAGATTGTCGACGACGTCGCCCGAGCTCGACCGACGCGCTCGACGGCAAGCGCCGTGTGGCGCGTTTGCTCGATCGACTCGCGCCGTTCGGCGCTTGTCCGGGCCGAGCCGGCACTTCTACCGTTTGACGACCACTCGTTCTGCGGCGCTAGGGAGTCAACGGTGACCCGACTGTCGGGAAAGACGGCGATCGTGACGGGCGGGGCGTCCGGGTTCGGACTGGCGACCGCGCGGCTGTTCGCGGCCGAGGGCGCCCGAGTGGTCATCGGCGATCTCGACGAGGAGCGCTCCATCGACGCGGCCAAGCAGATCGAGGCGGACGGCGGCGAGGCCGATTTCGTCTCGGCGACGTCAGCCTGCGCCCGACCGCCGATGCCTTGGTCGAGCGAGCGGTCGGTCGCTTCGGTCGCCTCGACGTGCTCGTCAACAACGCGGGGATCGTGCAACCCCGTCCAGCCGTCCGGGTCGTGGGACATGGAGGAGGACGACTGGGACCGCGACATCCGGGTCAACCTGCGCAGCGCCTATGTGTGCTCCCGCGCGGCGATTCCAGCGATGCGGGCGAACGACGGCGGCTCGATCGTCAATGTTGCCTCCATCGCGGCAACCGTCAGCGTGGGCGGCGCGGCCTATGCCGCCACCAAGGGCGCGTTGATCAGTTACAGCCAGCACATAGCGGTGGAGGTCGCGCCCGAGAGTCCGGGTCAACTGCGTCTCGCCGGGCTACATGTGGACCCCGATGTCGACCGGGGAGCGCTCGGGGTTCGGCGCGGCCGAACAGGAGGCAGCGCCGAGCGCAGTTGGCCCAGATGAGCCCCATGGGTCGGGTCGGCTCGGCCGACGACATCGCCAACGCGATCCTGTTCTTCGCCAGTGACGAATCGCGGTTCGTCACCGGACGGGACCTCATCGTCGACGGTGGTCACGTCGTCGCGTCCTGGCCGCGGCCCGGGGAGCGCGGCACCAAGCTAGGCGTTGCGCTGAAGGCGCCGGGCGACGAGAGCGAGCTGAAGTCTGAGCCGGCCTTGTGGCTCGGACAGCGACCATCCCAACAGCTGCTCGGCTCGACCCAGTCGCTGCTGGAGGGTGGAATGATGCACGTGCCCGGCCTGCGCCGCCGCCCGGAGACTCGCGTGGGTGGCAACATCGTGCAGCGTCTGCAGTATCCATGGTGCGCGGGCGGCAACCTGGTCGAGCGCGAGGACGTCCGGAATCGGCGAACCGTCGGCCTCGATGGCATCGGCCAGCACGGCCAGCGTGCCGAGTTCGTCGTAGTGCACGACCGCAGGGCCCGGGGTTGTCGTTCGATCCGGATGCGGCGAACCGCAGCGCGAGCTTGGCCTGGAGGAACGAAGCCGGGGCGTGCAGCACCGCCACCGCCGAACCCACACCGATCCGGCCCGGCGGCGGACTCGGTGGGGCCGTCGCGTTCTCGATGAGGACTTCGACGCCGCCCAGCTCGACCCACGGCGAAGGGGCCGCGAACCTCGTCCTGACGAGCGATCACTCGGATCTCGGCATCCGGACGCCACCCCAGCCGTTGGGCCGCCGTCCGCCGAGATGATTCCGGCGCCTCGGCATCGAGCAGGACCTCCAGAGCGGCGGCGTCGTTGCGCACGACCCGGCCCCGAGTCCGATCGAAGGCGGCCCGCACCCCGACCGCCAGCCGCTCCAGCACCAGGTCGTCCAGTGGGCGCGCCAGTCCAGTCTCGATCCAGGCGCGGCGCGTCGCTGCCGTCGATCACCGCAATGGAGGGCCACCGGGCGTCGATGTCGACGCGTTCGGTTACCGGTCGCCCGTCGGGTTGAACTCGCATCCGCAGAGTGCCGCTCGGGGTCGACCAGGCCGGCGACCGAGCCCGACATGATGGCGGCTCCGCGCACAAGCGTCTCCAGACCCACGTGGCCGTCGGTCAGGGTGTCGAAGTAGCTGATCACCTTGAGCGCGGTGCCCGCCTCCTCATCGAGCGCGGACAGCCGCGCCACCAACTCCTGCATCGCTCGATTGTGCATCCGCCGAACGGCGGGACCAAGTTCGGCCGGGGCGCGCCCGGTGGCCGCGCCGCCGTTTGGCGGCACAGCGGCGCGACCTACCGCCGTTCGGCACTTGCTCGCAGGTCCTGACCGGGCGCCACAATGACGAACCGTCGGAGAAGCAGAAACGGATGAACATGTCGACAGTGAGTCGTCGGGCGAACTCGGCCACCACTCGATCCCGAGCTGGCCGCCGCCCTGCAAGTCATCCAGCAGGGCGGCCGGCAGTCGGTGACGGCGGACAACCTGTGGACGTTTCGTGAGGCATCGGGCCGGGTGGCCGTTCCGCTGGACGTCTTGGAGAGCAACGGATCGGTCCAGGTCACCGAGCGGCACATCTCCGACGCCGGACGGCGCGCAGATCCGGCTCCTGATCCTCCGGCCGCGCATGGCGTTCGGAGCGGCGCCCGCCATCTGCTACCTGCACAGCGGCGGAATGATCATGGGCAGCGCGACGACCGGGATCGAGGTTCCGCTCGAGTGGGCGATCGAACTCCACGCCGTGATCGTGTCCGTCGAATACCGGTTGGCGCCGGAGTTTGCCCATCCCGTACCGGTCGAGGACTGCTACTCGGCCTTCACCTGGATCCATGATCATGCCGAGGAACTCGACATCAACCCGGGCCGGATCATCCTGGCCGGCGCTAGTGCCGGCGGCGGCCTGGCCGCTGCCGTCGCGATGATGGCCCGCGACCGTGGGGGGCCGGTCGCCCTGGGCCAGGTCCTGATGTGCCCGATGATCGATGATCGCAACGAGACCCCGTCGAGTTATGAGTTGATCGACGAGAGCATCTGGGACCGGACCTCGAACTTGACCAGCTGGGACGCGCTGCTGGGCTCGTAGCGCGGAGACGCGAACGTCAGTCCCTATGCCGCCCCGGCCCGGGCCACCGATCTCTCCGGCCTGCCGCCGGCCTATATCGATGTCGGCTCGTGCGAGATCTTCCGGGACGAGGACGTTGCGTTCGCGGTGGGCCTGTGGCAGGCGGGGACACAGGCCGAGTTGCACGTCTGGCCCGGCGGGTTCCACGCCTTCGACACGCTCGCCCCCCAAGCGACGTTGTCGGCGATCAGCACCGCGACGCGCACGGCGTGGGTCCGACGCCTGTTGTCGATGACCTGACATGGGGCGCGACAGAGCACGAATAGGTCTCTGCGATCGCGGTCGCCGGTGCCCCGGCGGTCCGCGGACCGACCGTCGATCGCCATCGTCGGGGCGGGCTTTGCCGGTATCGGGCTGGCCGTCCGGCTGGTGAAGGCGGGATTCACGGAGTTCACGATCTACGAGCAGGCCGAGGGCGTCGGCGGCGCCTGGTGGTACAACCGGTATCCCGGTGCCGAGGTCGACACCAACTCCGTCGGTTACTCCTACCCGTTCAAGCCCTATCGCTGGAGCCGTACCCACGCCCGGCAGGCCGAGGTTCGCGAGTACCTCCAGGACGTCGTCGACGAGTACGGGCTGGCTCAGCACCTACGGCTCGGTCTCGGGGTCGAGCGCGCGAGCTGGGACGAGAGCCGGCACGGTTACCGCCTCGAGCTCAGCAACGGCGAGTCGGCTGAGTACGACCTGCTGGTGGCGGCGACGGGATTCCTCAACATTCCGCGCTACCCCAGCTGGCCCGGCGCTGGACATGCTTCACCGGGCCGATCTTCCACACTGCTCGGTGGGAAGCCGATCACGACTTGGCCGGCAAGACCATTGCCGTCGTCGGAACGGGATCGACGGCCACCCAGTTCGTGCCCGAGCTGGCGCGGATCGCCGGGCACGTCTACCTGTTCCAGCGCGAGCCGGGCTGGATCCTGCCCAAGGGAGAACGGGACTACACCGAGCCCGAACGCCGTCGGCTCGCCACCCGCCGGTGGTACCGGTGGGAGCGGGTCAAGTACTTCCGGATGATCGAGAAGGTGCAGTGGCGGGGTGAGCCGTTCCGGCCCGGCTCGGCCATGAACGATCGGGGCCGTCAGCTCGGACTCGACTTCATCGAGCGCGAGCTGGGGGACCGACCCGATCTGGCGAAGGCGGTCACCCCCGAGTACCCCTACTGGGGGAAACGTCTGATCCTCAACACGACGTTCTACAGCGCCCTGAAGAGCGACAACGTCGAGCTCATCCCGCGCGCGGTGATGCGCGTGACGGAGACCGGCGTCATCGACGCCGATGGCGTCGAACGGGCAGTGGACGCGGTGATCCTGGCGACCGGTTTCCAGCCGACCAACTACCTCGGAACGCTCGAGGTGCGCGGCCGTGACGGGCGCAGTCTGCAGGACTGTTGGCAGGGCGAACCGAAGGCGTTCCTGGGGATCACCGTTCCCAACTTCCCGAACCTGTACGTGATGTACGGGCCGGGAACCAATGGTGGCGAGATCGTGTCCATGCTGATGAGGCAGGCGGGCCACATCGTCGGCGCCGCCCGCCGGCTGCGTCGAGGCGCGACGGCCCTCGAGGTCAGGTCGCTCTGGGTCGACGTCTACGACGCGTGGCTACAGTCCAAGGTGACCGGCACGTCATGGGATATCAGCAACAACTACTACAAGGCGAGCTCGGGCAAGGTGGTCACACAATGGCCGTTCAGCCCGCTGCGGTACGCGGCGATGGTGCGGTTGCTGGGACGCGCGTCCGAGTCGGCCCGGCCGCGCCGGTAGCGATCACTGGTCCGTCGCGGTGACCCCGTGGGCGGCCCGTCGGAGGAGAAGCGAACGATGGCCAGACTGCCCTACCTCAGATACACCGACGCCCCGCCAGCGGTGCGGGAGGTACTCGACCGGTATCCCGAACCCATTCGGGGCCGAAACATCTTCGGCATCCTTGCCCATGCGCACAACGCCTTCGGGCCCATGATGGCCTACGGACGCGCCCTCACGACGCAGTCGGAGATCGATCCCCAGCTGCGGGAGCTGGCGGTGCTGCGGGTGGCCCGGCTGACGCCTGGCGCCACGTACATCTGGGTCGAGCACGCCCCGATCGGGCTCGCGCTGGGACTGAGCCAAGACAAGATCGACGGGCTCGCCTCCGATCTTCCGAGCGCGGCCGTCTTCGGCCCGGACGAGCTCCTGGTCCTGCGGTTCACCGACCAGTTCGTGCGGGCCGCCACCCCGGATGACGAGACCTGGGAGGCGGCCGTGGAACGGTTCACGCCGCGCGAGCTCCTGGAGCTGATGATGACGGTCGGGCATTTCATGACCTTCGCGCGGATCCACGCCACCGTGCGGATCGACCTCGAAGACGCTGGTGCGCGCCCGCCCGTCGATCCGGGTTTCTTCGGCGCCCGGGTACTGCCGCCCGACTGAGGAGATCGCGCTGCGTTTGGATTTGTACGTACAAAATTGATAGCCTGACTTCCTAGGAACTAGGAGGGAATGTGTCTGTCGCTGCTGTGAATGAGGCGCCTGCCGGTGAGGCGTTGGACCCACCCGCGCCGTCGTCGCGGGTGCCGTACGTCGGCCGGCAATGGGATGCCCCGACCCGAGTTCATCTTTCGCTGGTTCCGATCACTGTCGGTTCCGAAGCGCTCTGTGGTGCGTTGGTGGTTCCGATGCTCGGGCCGGACAGCGGTGATGACGACCGGCCGCCGGCCGGACCGGCGTTGGCGCTGATCATGGCCAACTCGAGCCGGTGTGACTCGTGCGCCGAACGCTTCGCCGGCGTCGAATGATCTGAGGCAGCTACCCTCCTGGCGGCCGCCCGCTCGGGCGACGAGCGATAAGTTGTCGTGACAAGACCTGTCAACTGGCCGAGGTGGACGAGTGAGCGAAGAGACCGAAGAGCACGCCCGAATGAGCGAAGCCGACGGAGTTCTGACGGTTACCTTCGACCGGCCGGCCAAGCTCAACGCGATCAGCCCTCGGATGACCGCGATGCTCTGGACGGCGGTGCGCGCCCTCGGTGACCGAGAGGATCTGCGCGTCCTGGTCATCACCGGGGTGGGCCGCTACTTCACCGCGGGAATCGACCTGCGACACCCCGCCGCCGACCGGCGGGGCGGTCAGATGCCATCCGACGTGGTCTATCGCCGGACGTATCGCCGCCACCACCTGCTCTACGACGAGATCGAGGCGATCGAGAAGCCGGTGATCCTGGCCGCCCAGGGCCCGTGTCTCGGAGCCGGGCTCGAAATGGCCGCGTCGTGCGACTTCCGGCTGGCCGCGGTGTCGGCGCAGTTCCGGCTGCCGGAGGTGGAATTGGGCGTCATCCCCGGAAGCGGTGGCGCCAGCCGGGTGACCCGGCTGGTCGGTCCGCACTGGGGTAAGTGGCTGGCCATGGCGGGCGAGACGGTCGGCGCCGAGCAGGCCCTCACGATCGGGTTGGTCCACCGGGTGATTGCCGATGACGTCTTCGCCGATGAGGTCGCGGCGTTCGCCCGCCGGCTCGCCGGGCTGCCGATGGAGGCTTTGGGTGCGGCCAAGCTGGCGGTGGACCTAGCGGCCGACGTCGACCGGACGAGCCAGCGCAACATCGATCGCCTGACGAACACCTCACTGGCCGCGCGGGACGAGTTCGCCGCCGGAACGGCCATGTTCGGCGACAAGTGATCAACGGCCGGCGCCAGCGAGTGAAATCCCACACCGACAAAAAGTTGTACGGATGACTTTCACTCCCTATGGTCGCCCTATGACTGAGTTGAGGTTTGACGGAAGGGTGGCCCTGATCACGGGGGCCGGCAACGGGCTGGGCCGCGAGTACGCCCGGCTGCTCGCCTCGCGTGGTTGTGCTGTGGTGGTCAACGACCTGGGCGGCCCCGTCGACGGAAGCGACGACCCACGCGGCGCCGCGCAACGAGTGGTCGAGGAGATCAAGTCGTCCGGTGGGTGGGCGATTGCTGACGCGCACAGTGTGAGCGATTCCGAGGGCGCGGTGGCGATGGTAGCCGAGGCCGTCGAGACGTTCGGCCGGATCGACATCGTCGTCAACAATGCGGGCATCCTCCGGGACAAGTCGTTCCTCTCGATGAGCCCGGAGCTCGTCGATCCGGTTCTCGACGTGCACCTGAAGGGATCGATCGCGGTCACCCGCGCGGCCTGGGCGCACTTCCGGGAGCAGGAATACGGGCGCGTCGTGCTGACCAGTTCGGCGGCCGGCCTGTTCGGCAATCCGGGCCAGGCCAACTACGCCGCCGCGAAAGCGGGGCTGGTCGGTCTGATGAACGTCCTCAAGCATGAAGGCGTGAAATACAACGTCAACACGAACGTGATCGCTCCCGTGGCCGAAACCCAGATGACCAGCCACGTCATCCAGAAGTTGTCAGGATTCGTCGGTCCAGAGCTGGTTGCCCCGGTCGTCGGTTACCTGGCACACGAGTCGTGCACCTCCAGCGGGCACATCTACTCTGTCGGTGGCGGCCGGGTCGCGCGAGTCTTCATCGGCCTGACCCATGGCTGGGGCGAGCCGGGCCAGGGGTTCACCATCGAGGACGTACGCGATCACCTCGACGAGATCGAGGACCTGGACGACTTCACCATTCCGCGGGGCGCATCCGAAGATCATCTCGCGGTGCGGGCCGCCGCCGCTGACGCCAAGCAGAACGCCTGACGTGGGCGGCCCCGGGGTGTCAGTCTCCGCGCGATCGGGGAGCCATGCCTGATTACGAACAGATCCGCTACGCAGCGGCGGACGGCCTGGCGGTCATCACCCTGCACCGTCCCGACCGGCTCAATGCCTACAGCCGCGTGATGATGAACGAGATGCTCGACGCGTTCGACCGTACCGACGCCGATGACGATGTGCGGGCTGTGGTGGTGACCGGCGCCGGCCGCGCGTTCTGCGCCGGGGCCGACATCGGCGGTGGAGGGGACACCTTCGCCGCGAAGGCCGGTGCCGGCGCGCACGAACCCGAACGCGACGGTGGCGGTCGGGTGACGCTGCGGATCTATGAAAGCCTCAAGCCGGTCATCGGCGCGATCAACGGGGCCGCGGTCGGTTTCGGAATGACGATGACCCTGCCGATGGACGTGCGGTTGGCGAGCACGCGGGCCAAGTTCGGATGCGTCTTCGTGCGACTCGGGCTGATGCCGGAGGCGGCCTCGACCTGGTTCCTGCCCCGTCTTGTCGGGCACAGCCAGGCGGCCGAGTGGATGTACACCGGGCGGACGTTCGACGCCCAGGAGGCACTGGCCGGCCGGTTGGTCCGCAGCGTGCACGAACCCGATGACCTGCTCGCCGCCGCGACGTCGATCGCTCGGGAGATCGCCGACAACACCTCGCCGGTCAGTGTCGCCGTCACCCGCCAACTGCTATGGCGGGGCGAGACGTTCGACGAGCCGTACTCGGCGCATGTCGCTGATTCGCGAGCGCTCGGGATCCTCGGTTCCGCTCCCGATGTCCGCGAGGGCGTCACGGCCTTCCTGGAGAAGCGCTCACCCAGCTTTCCCGGGCGGGTGAGCGACGGAGTGCCGGACGTCTTCGCCGACCCGCAGCCCTCGTGGGCCGCTTCGTTGCCCTACGGCCCGGTGCACGACTAGCCATCGCGGTGGCCGGCTCAGCCGGGGAGCGCGAAGAACTCGATCGCGTTGCCGTCCGGATCCTCGACCACGAAGGCGCGAACCGTCGTCGCGCCCACGGCGAGGTCCACCGGCTCACTCCAGCAGACGTGATCTGGCCGCAGGCGCTCGTACAGCGCCTGCAGAGCCGGCGCGCGCAGCAGGAAGGACACGATGGCGACCCCGGGATCGGCTCCCGTCCGCGAACGGCCCGGCGCCGGCGTCGTCGGCGTCCACTCCACCAGCTCGATGCGCGTCTGGCCCGGCCCGGTCGAGAGCATCGCGGTGCGTCCGCGCCGTTCAGCCGAGGTCCGGATGAGTCGGCCGAACTCGGGTCCGCCGATCTCGCTCGCGCCTTCGTACTCCAGCCCCAGCCGGTCGCGGTAGAACGCCAGCGACGCGTCGAGGTCGCACACGTTCACCACCAGGTGATGAATCCGGCCGACGCTGGGCGGAGCGCTCGCCGATCGCGCCGGGTCACCAGGTCCGCCGGGCGGATCTCCAGGTTCGGTCACGCCCTATTCGCGTTCGATCAGGGTGCCCGTGGCGAGGCCGCCGCCGCAGCACATGGTGACCAGAGCCCGGTGCGATCCGGTCCGCTCCAGTTCGTTGATCGCCTTGGTGACGAGGACGCATCCGGTGCTGCCGAGCGCGTGACCCATGGCGATCGCGCCGCCGTTCGGGTTGACCCGGTCGTGATCGGGCTTGATCTCCTTCTCCCAGGAGAGGACCACCGATCCGAACGCCTCGTTGATCTCGAAGACGTCGATGTCGTCGGCCGCGAGGTCATTGCGCTCGAGCAGTACCCGGGTGGCCTGGATGGGTTCGGAGAGCATGAGCGTGGGGTCGCCGGCCACCAGGCAGCTGTCGACGATCCGGGCGCGCGGGGTGAGGCCCAGCTCGACGGCGCGCCTACGGGACATGATGAGCACGGCCGCGGCCGCATCGGCGATCTGCGACGAAGTCCCCGCGGTGTGCAGCCCGTCCTCGCCGACGACCGGCTTGAGCCCCGACAGTCCCTCGAAGGTGGTCTCGCGCAGGCACTCGTCCTGTTCGACGTGGTGGGTCTCTCCGGTGGGTCGACCGTCCTCGCCCAGGATCGGGCCGTCCACGGCGACGATCTGCGAGTCGAACCGGCCGGCGGCCCGAGCCTCGGCGGCCCGGTGCTGCGACTCGACCCCGAAGGTGTCCAGGTCGGACCGCGAGATCTCCCAACGGCGGGCGATCAGTTCGGCGGCCTCGAACTGGGTCGTGTACTCGTACCGACCGAAGTAACTCTTGGGAATCGCCTTGCCCACGCCCTTGGACAGGCCTGAGCCGAGCGGCACGCGGCTCATGACCTCGACGCCACAGGCGACAGCCACATCGACGATGCCCGCACCGATCAGCCCGGTGGCGAGGGTGAGCGCCTGTTGCGAGGAGCCACACTGGCTGTCGACGGTCGTGGCGGGCACCGACTGCGGCAGGCCCGCGGTGAGCCAAGCCGTGCGGGTCACGTTGAACGCCTGCTGGCCGACCTGGCCGATACAACCACCGATGACCTGGCCGACGAGGGCCGGGTCGATCCCTGATCGGGCGATCAACTCACGCTGGACGAGGCCGAGCAGGTCCGCGGAATGGAATCCCGACAGGCCGCCGTTCCTGCGTCCGATCGGCGATCGCACGGCGTCGATGATCACGACGTCGCGGTCGGATGCCTGAGTCATGGAAGTCTCCTCTTTCAGCTGTGACTGCGCTCATCTATTCCGAGATCTGTACGAACAACCTAGCGAATGGTTTAGCGAGGACCAAAGTTGGGCCGGTTCGGGTCGGCGGGCGAAGTGCTCACCGTCGGTTGCTGACGATAGTGCCTTTCAAGCGGATTCGACACGGTCCCGGAGAGCTGATCAGTGTGACGCTCATCGGCGCGCTGAGAGAAGTTGCCCGTACAAATCACCGCTGATAGCGTGAGGGCGCCTACCTCGGAGGATCAGTGGATTTCACCCTTACACCTCAACAGCTCGCCCTCGTCGAGCGGGCGACCAGCGCCGGACTGGAATGGCGCAAGTTCGCCAATCGATGGGACGAGGAGAACGAAGCTCCGTTCGCCGACGTTACCGCGCGGATGAGCGAGCTCGGGCTTCTCGGTCTGCTCATGCCCAAGGAGTACGGCGGAGCCGACCTGTCGGCTCTCGACTACGCCCTCGTGGTCGAGGCCTTGATGCGCACCTCGACGATCTGGATCACCGCTGAGCCGACCTTCCTGGCCACCGGTCCCGGCGCCATGATGTGCATGATGTCGCCGAATGAGGCGGTGAAAGAGAAGTACCTGCGCAACATCATTGCCGGCCGCGACGGCGTCGCCATCTCCATCAGCGAGCCCGACTTCGGCTCCGACATGACGTCGCTGGAGACCACGGCCGTACTCGATGGCGACGAGTGGGTGATCAACGGCGAGAAGAAGTGGATCACCGGCGCGATCGTGAACTCGCTCTATGCGACGTTCGTCCGCTTCGACGGCATTGCTGGGGCCAAGGGTATCGGCGCGATCATGGTCGAGCGGGGGACTCCGGGCTTCGAGATGCAGCGGGGGCCGACCTTCGTCGGGTCCCGCGGCGTTCCGCACGGCGACCTGCAGTACAACGACGTGCGCGTCCCCAAGGACAACCTGCTCTTCGGACCGGGTCACTTCGGCGTCCTCATGCGGGCGTTCAACATCGAACGGCTGCACAACACCGCGTGCAGCCTGGGCTCGGCCGAAGCGGCGTTCGACGAGGCACTGGAGTACACCAAGACCCGTAGGCAGTTCGGCCGCAAGTTGATCGAGTTCCAGTCGGTCTACCACGATCTGGCCGACATGTGGGCCCAGATCGAGGCGACCCGCTACCTGATGTACAAGGCGGCGGCGAGCGCGCTCGACGGCAAGCTTCCCGAGCCCAACGACGTCTCGATCGCCAAGTACGTCGCGAACAACATGCTGTCCGACGTCTCGACCCGCTGTGTCCTGCTGCAAGGTGCGCACGGGACGACCACCGAGAGCTTCGCCCAGCGGATCCACCGCGACTCGTTGGTGAACAAGGTGGCTGGTGGGTCACTGCAGATGCTGCTCAACGTCATTGCGGGCCAGATAGCTCCCGACGAGAAGTTCCCGCAGCGCCGGGATTCCCCCGTCCCGGGCTGATCCCTGGCCCGCCGATCGACGAGGTCAACGCACGCAGATTGGACTGCTGATGGACGGATTGGTCGACAAGGTCGGCATCGTGGCCGGCGGTGGCTCCGGCCTGGGCCGGGCGACGGCCAAACGGCTCGGACGGGAGGGCGTCCGCGTCGTCGTCGGCGACATCAACGAGCCCGCGGCCGAAGCGGTGGCCGCCTCGATCCGCGAGGCCGGCGGTGAGGCCAGCGCGTTCCGGCTCGACATCAGCGACGAGCAGCAGGTCAACGCGCTGGTCGACTTCACCGTCGAGAAGTACGGCAAGGTCAACATCCTGCACAACGTCGCCGCCGACCTGAAACACTGCATGGACGCCGACTTCGACCTGTTCGGCACGACGCTGGACTCGCTCGACCACACGATCGCCGTCGACCTGCGTGGCTACGTGCTGACCTGCCGCGCCGTCGTGCCGCACATGATCGAGGCGGGCGGAGGGGCGATCGTGAACACGTCTTCGCTCGCCGCGATGCGCGCCCTGCGCACGGGCAACCGGTACGGGTACGCGATCGCCAAGGCGGCCTCGCGCCGCTGACCGCAGCACATCGCGGTGAAGTACGGGCAAGCAGAACATCCGATGCAACACCGTCGCGATGGGGATCATCCTGTCGGACACGTTCCTGACGATGCAGCCGCCGGAGCGTATGGCCGAGATCCGGCCGGCGCGATCGTGCCCGACCCCGGGGACCCGGACCGGTTGGCCCCGCCGATCGTGTTCCTGCTCTCGGACGAGGCCTGCTACATGACCGGTCAGGTCATCAATCTGGACTGCGGTCGCCAGCACGTTCGTCTGAACGTCAGATGCTCGTCCAGCGGCCCCAGGTCGAGGCGGGCGAGCGCGCCGTTGACGATCGACAGCGTCAACGCCGGGGCCGCGCCGCGAGCCGAGGGCAGCACGACGGTGGTGCGGATGGCCAGGTTCGCCATCTTGTAGCCGACGAACACCTCGTGCCAGTCCAGGTCCTGCGGTTCGCGGCCGGTCAGGTGCTGACCACCGTTCGAGGGGTCTGCCCGCGTGCCCATGCCGTCGGGCATCGGCAGGCCCTGCCCGGCGGTGTAGGTCTCTTCGAAGAACAGCCACCAGGCGAGATCGGCCGTCGGACCGACCAGCGAAGCCTGCTCCCAGTCGAGTACCGCCGCGACGTCGAAGTTGGGGTCGAACATGACGTTGCCCATCCGCGCATCGCCCCACGACAGGCCCTCCTCGCCCTTGCTGGGCATGTTGGCGCGCAGCCAGTTGATCATCTGGTCGAGCTCGGGCGGGTAGTGCCTCGGCCAGCCCCCATTCGGCCGCGCGTTCCCAGTAGTTGAGCTGCTGCATCGAGGGGGAGTCGCCCCACTCGGCCGGTCCAGGAACGCCACCGTGGAGACGGGGACGCAGTGGATGGCGGCCAGCTGCTTCGATCGCGCCTTCCCACGCCCGGCGGCGCTGCTCGGGCGTGGCGTCGGAAGAGGAATCCCTCGCGGGTGTAGAGCGGCATGCTGACCGGGACGTCACCGTGGATGCGCTCCATCACGAAGAACGGCCGGCCGAACGGGCCCGGGTCGTCTTCGTACCAGTACACGCGCGGAACGCGGATCGGACTGGTTCGCCAGATCCTCCAGAGGTCGTATTGCGTTCGGAACTCGGGATCGAAGAAGACCTGGTAGTCCGCGGACGGGTGCAGGCGCAGCACGAGTTCCCGGTCGATGCGCTGGCCGTCCTCCTCCCACCGGGCGCGGAACAGGAAGGTCTCGTTCGACACGCCGGCCCCGGAGGGTGTCTCGAGATCGACGACCTCCACCGGGGTGTCGAGCCGTCCGGACAGCCACCGGGTGAGCGTGGTGCGGGCGGTTTCGGGATCTCGCTGCTGTTTGACGAAGCGGGGTGAGGCCGGCGGCAGCTCAGACACCAAGGACCTTCAAACTGTCGTGTTCCAGGACGGATCGGCCGAGACGCTGGGTGAGTTCCTCGGTGATGTGGGGTTTGACCCGGCGCGTCATCGACCAGAGGAAGTAGCCGTAGACCGGCGCGGCGCAGTAGTCCTCCCAGGCCTCCTCGATCGTCATGGCGGGCCGCCGTGCTGCGGCCAACCGGCCCAGATAGTGCTGGAGCAGCTCCTGCTCGTGCGCGCTCCGGGTGCCGGGTTGCAGTGCGGTGGCGAGGTGATAGGCGACGTCCATCGACCAGTGTCCGAACTCGTAGTTCTGCCAGTCGACGAATCCGATGCGGCCGTCGGCCCGTTGGTACAGATTGCCGAGATGGGCGTCGGCGTGGATCAGCGTGCGCGGGCTGGGTGGCGTAGCGCTGCGCCAGGGCCGACATGCCGGCCTTGAGGCGCGCCGCGCTGCGCATGGTGTCGGGAAAGCCATCGCTGCGTGGGCCCTGCAGTAGGTCGTCCATGATGTCGTCGCTGATGAACGACGGAAAGAACATGATCTTCGAGGCCAGCCACTCCTGCGACTGCAGCTCGCTGTCCCAGTACTGCGCGTGCAACCGGGCGAGCTCGTCCAGCGACCGACGCGCGGTGTCGAGGTCGTACCAACTCAGTTGATCGAAGAACACCGACCCCTGGGCCACGACGTCATCCATCAACACCAGCCCGTGACGGTCAGGCTCGATACCGGTGTAGCGAGGAGTCGGGACGTTGATGGGGACCGACGCGGCGAGGTTGTCGTAGAAGCGCGCCTCGTGGATCCCGGTCCGGCCGTGCTGTTGCGATTCCTCGTGGAAGTACCCCTTGAGACACAGCGCGGTCGGCAGGTCTCGGTGACCGGCGTCGTCGTCGTAGCTGATCGTGAAGCGGACCTTGCGCGCAGTGGACTCGAGAACCTCGACGACCTCGACGGCGTCGACCACGACGCCGGGAAACGTCTGTCCGAGCGCCTGGCTGAGCCAGCCGGGCGAAAGAACCATGTCGATGTCGAACGGGGCAGGGACCAGGTCTTGCGTCGGCATCGAGTCTCCGTTGGCAGGCAGTTCCAACTTGTACGGACAGCTTACTCTATGCGGGTCGGGTCGATCTCGGTGCCACGTCGCCCTCAAAGGCCTCGCGTGCGCCGAGGAATCGTGCCGCTACGACCAGACACCCCATTCGGTCAGCACCTCGGCGGTGTGCTCACCGATGCGGGCACCGGGCCGCGACGGCGTCGGACGGCTCGCGCTGAAGCGGGGGGCCGCCGACGGTGCGAGCACTCCGTCGACCTCGGTGAAGGTCTGCCGGGCTACGTTGTGCGGGTACGCCGCCGCCTCGTCCATCGTCAGCACCGGGGCGAAGCAGCAATCGGCATACTGCAACC
Source organism: uncultured Actinomycetes bacterium (assembly GCA_963708805.1). Classification (GTDB taxonomy): domain Bacteria; phylum Actinomycetota; class Actinomycetes; order Mycobacteriales; family Jatrophihabitantaceae; genus CAVPUA01. The sequence goes on from CAVPUA010000001.1 coordinate 484,216, forward strand.
GCTCGCACCACTCGGCCCGGGTCCTGGTTCGGAAGACCTCGGTGAACCGAGCTCGCATGGCCGGCCAGGTCTCGGCGTTCATGCGGTCCTGGACGGCCGGATCATCCGACAGTCCGAGACGGTCGACCAGATTGCGATAGAAGCGACGCTCGATCGCGGCCACAGACACGAGCTCATCGTCAGCCGTGCGGTACACGTCATAGAACGGAGCACCGCTGTCGAGCAGATTGCTCGCCCGCTCGAGCTTCCACCGGCCTTGTGCGCGCATTCCGAAGATCGATGTCATGAGCTGGGCGACCCCGTCGACCATGGCCGCGTCGACGATCTGGCCCTCGCCGGTCCGAGTGGCGTGGAGCAGCGCGGCGCAGACGCCTACGGCGAGCAGCATGCCGCCCCCGCCGAAGTCGCCCAGGAGGTTCAACGGCGGCGTCGGAACCTCGCCGGCCCGTCCGATCGCCGCCAGCGCACCGGAGACCGCCAGGAAGTTCAGGTCATGACCGGGCACCTGGGCGAGCGGCCCGTCCTGACCCCATCCGGTTACCCGTGCGTACACGAAACGCGGGTTGCGCTCGAGGCAGATGTCGGGACCCAACCCGAGGCGTTCGGTCACACCCGGTCGAAACCCCTCGATCAACGCATCGGCGCGGTCGACCAGGCGGAGCAGGGTCTCGCGGCCCGCGTCGGATTTCAGGTCGAGGGCCATCGAGCGACGCCCGCGCGTCCACAGCGGCGGCGCCGCTTCGGAGTCGCTCGAATCGAGCGGGTCGACGCGAACGACGTCGGCGCCCATGTCGGCCAGGAGCATGCCGCAGAACGGCGCCGGCCCGATACCGGCCAGTTCGATCACGCGCACCCCGTCGAGTGGCCCGCTCACGGTGAGGCACCGTCGATCTCGGTGTCGGGCAGGAGCAGCGACCACTGCCGGATGCGGGTGCTGATCGCGCCGATACCCGTTTCTTCGGCGAAGGACACGCCACCCATCGCCTGATGCACGGCGTAGGCCGTCGTCAACGCCGCGTCGGCCGCCTCGGCCCGGGCCAACCGGCTCCGCTCGATGTTCGGGTGTCCCGCCGTGGCTTCGGTCGCCACGAGCCGCACCAGTTCCTCGGCCGCGCTCACGCGCGCCCACGCGTTGGCCAGTGGATGGGCCACCCCTTGGAAGCCGCCGATCGGACGCCCGAACTGCACGCGGGTGCGGGCGTGCTCGGCGCCGCGATCGAGCAGGCTCCGCGCCATTCCCAGCAGTACGGCGCCGAGACCGAGGTTGGCGGCGAGGAGGAACGACGGTCCGTCGGCGAGGCGTTCGACCCGTCGGGTGCGGGCGGCCGCCCAGGGCTCACCGGAGAGGGTCGGCGTGATCGTCGGCGTCGCCTCACACGTCACCCGCCAGACATCCGCGCCGTCGATCTCGAGCACGACGTCACCCTCATCGGGCCAGGGTAGGTAACCGTCGACGACGACCGTCACCCGCAACCGGCCCTCGGCCAGCCGATCGCGCTCCTCCTCGGACAGGTGCGCAGCGGCGGCGATCGTCGCCACCACCGGTCCGGGACAGCTCTGGGAACCCAGAGCGCCCATCATGGCGACCAGATCGCGAAGATCACCGCCGCCGTCGTCGGTCAGCAGCGTCAACGCACCGAGCGCCGCCAGTGGTGCCCACGCGTCAGCCGATGAATCGGGGCGGGCGGCGAGAGCGCTGGCCGGCGGCTTCGGCGAAACTGCGCTGATCGGGGGTCGTCGAAAAATCAAGCACTGAGGGTCGTCACCTCACGTCGATGTCGGCAGGTTGAGGGCCTCGCGAGCGATGAGCGAGCCGACGACCTCGACCGTTCCGCCGGCGATCGTTTCGAGGAAGCTCTCTCTCCAGAGCAAAGGGATGTCGGCGTCGTCGACGGCGGCCGCAACGCCCAGCAGATCGATCGAGCGCCGGGGGATGTCCTGACTCAGTCGCGAGGCCAACAACTTCGATCGGGCGCCCTCGAGGACTCCGTTCCCGCCGCCGGCCAAGGCGTGGACGGTGGCCAGCGCACTGGCCTCGACGGCGGCGAGCCGGCGCCGGAACTCAGCTGCCGACCGTCGGACGTCGACCCGGTCACCGATGCCGGCACCGCCGCGCGCTCTTCGAACAGCTCCACGTCTCGACGCAACCGGCCGGGCAGCACCTGGGTCAGCCGCTCGACGGCCAGCGCGCCTCGCATCAGCCGCCACGCGCCGCCCTCCTCACCGACCAGGTTCGCCGCCGGCACCCGGACGTCGTCGAGGAAGACCTCGTTCGTCCGGTGCCGGTCGATCGTCGGGATCGCGGAGACGGTGATCCCCGGGCTGTCGATGTCGACGACGAACAGCGTCAGGCCGCGACGTCCGGGCTCGTCGCCGACGCGGCACAGCAGCCAGATCAGCTGCGCGTGATGGGACTCCGACGTCCACATCTTGTGTCCGCGTATCACGTAGTCGTCACCGACCCGGGTCGCCTTGGTGCGGAGATGGGTCAGGTCGCTGCCGGCCTCGGGTTCGGAGTAGCCGAGACAGAACGCGGTCGTCCCGTCGGCGATGCCCGGAAGGATCCGGCCTTGCAGCTCCGCCGAGCCCGCGTCGATCAGGACGTGGGCGATGAGCCCGGGACCGAGATCGGGCTTGGCCGCCCGGTAGTAGGCCAGCGTGTCCCACATCAGGAACTCGTGGGCGAGGGGCGCGCCCGTCCCTCCGTGGGCCTCGGGCCAGCATTGGTTGAGCCATCCGCGCTGGCCGAGTACCTGGTAGAGCTGGCGCGCGCCTTCTCCGCGACCTTCGAAGAACTGGTGCGGCGTGAGCAGCCCGTCGCGCTCGGCCTCGCGCAGGACGTCGATCACCGCGGAGCGGAAGGCCCGCTCGCTGTCGCTGAGGACAGCGTCGTAGGCGTCGAACGGCCGATCGATCATCAGAACTGCACGCCGTCGGCCCGTAGTGCCTTGACGATCTGGGTCCGCATGATCTCGCTGGAACCGTCGGCCACGCAGACGCGGCGCATCTGCTGCCAGGCCTCGGCGAGGTGCACCTCGTTGGTGAACCCCATCGCCCCGTGAACCTGCATCGCGTGATCGATCGCACGCACTGCCATCTCGGTCGAGTACGCCTTGCACATAGACACTTCGCGTCGCAGCTTCTCACCGCGGTCCAGACGTCGGGCCGTATCGACACCCATCGTGTACGCGGCGTGCAGCTCGGTGGCCGAGGTGGCGAGCGGGAAGGAGATCGCCTGGTTCTCGATGAGCGAGTGGCCGAAGGTGCGCCGCACCTCGGCGTAGTTCACCGCCTTCGTCAGCGCCCACTTGGCCAGCCCGACCGCACGGGCACTGTTGTAGACGCGCCCCATCGACACGCCCGACATCGCGTGCTTGAGGCCGTCTCCGGGCTGACCGATCACCTGACGATCGGGTACGAACAGATCGGTGAAGCTGATGATCCCCTCGTCGCCTCCGTTGTGGCCGAACATGGCGATCACGCTCTCGACGCGTACCTCTGGTGCGCTCATGTCGATGATGAACCCGGTCAGGCCGTTCCCCTTGCGATGGAACAGCTCGGCGTCCGTGACGGCGAAGGTGATTCCCCAGTCGGCGTACGGGGCGTTGGTCGACCACTGCTTGGTGCCGTTGAGGATCCATCCGCCCTCGGTGCGGTCCGCGCTCGTGCGCATCTGCCAGACGTCCGAGCCGGCGTCGGGCTCCGACATCGCAAAGCAGCTCGTCCTGGTTCCGGAGTGCAGTCCCGGCAGCACTTCGTCGCGGAAGGACGGATCGACGAGCAGGTGCAGATGACTCGGTCCGCGTGACCAGTGGCTGACCATCTGATGCCCGAGCCAGTACTCGGAACCACATTCGTCAAACACGGTCGACCAGGCGCGATACATCGCCTCGAAGCCGAGCCCGGCTCCGCCGACGGCCTTCGGTGCGAGCATCGTGAAGAACCCCGCTCGGGCCGATGCCTCGCGCACCTCGCGGTAGGCCTGCAGGACGTCGGGTCCGGAAGCGACCGTCGTCACCGAACGGGGAACGCAGCAGCCCCAGACCCTGGTGGCGGGGTATGACCTCGGCGCGCACGAACTCGCGCAGACCCTCGGCCAGGTCGTCGAGATCGATCGACTCCTCGTCGGGGGCGACGGTGTCCATGGCTGACTTCACGAAACAGCTCCTGGTGATCGAAGGGAGCGACCGGCCGGACCGACGCTCAGGCCGACTCGTCGCGAGGCAGGCCGAGAGCACGCTCGGCCAACACATTCTTCTGGATCTGATCGGTGCCGCCGTAGATGGACACCGCGGGTGCGAAGAGCGCCAGTTCCTCGATGATGCCCTCGATCGAGCGGTCATCCCGATGGATCAGTCCGTCCGGCCCCAAGATGGACAGGCCGAGGTCTCGGGCCCGGTTGGTGATCCGGCTGCCCAGTAACTTGCCCACCGAACCTCGATGATCGGTGCGCGGAGTACGAAACGGCAACGGTTGAGCGGCACCGAGCGCCTCGGCCGCTCGCTCGAGCACGTAGAGCTGCATCAGCTCGTCACGGACCAGCTGATCGTCGATACGTCCGCGCTCGTGGGCCAACTCCCGCAGAGTGTCGAAAGCGCGGTGGCGCATCGCGATGGACGTTCCCGACGCCGGGCGCGAGGTCGTGCGGACCTGATCGCCCACTCGCCGAGCGAGGATTCCACCGCGCCGTCCGGGCACGCCCCCGACGGCCGCGCCGGCGCTGAGGGACTGCCGCTCGTTGCGCAGCGTGGTCCGGGCCACGGCCCAGCCTTCACCCTCGGCACCGACCACGTCGGCCTGGGCGACCCGGGCGCCGTCGATGAACACCTCGGTGAACAACGAACGTCCGGTCATCTCGCGCAGCGGGCGGACGTCGATCTCGGTCTGATCCATGTCGAGGACGAACCACGTCAGGTTGTGGTGGCGGGGCGCGCTGTCGTCTGTGCGCGCGAGAAGCATGCCGTAATCGGCGAGCTGACCGTTCGAGGTCCAGACCTTCTGTCCGGTGATCCGCCAACCGTCACCGTCTCGTTCGGCGCGCGTCCGGACGTTGGCCAGATCCGAACCGGCTTCGGGCTCGCTGAACAGCTGGCACCAGTTGCTGCGGCCGTGGACGATGTCGGAGAGATAGCGATGGCACTGGGCGTCGCTGCCGTGCTCCAGCAGGGTGGGTCCGGCCAACATCAGTCCGAGGCCGGCCGGTGGCCCGGGCAACCCTCGTGACCGCAATGCCCGACCGACTTCGGCCTGGACGCCGCGATGCGTGCCCGCACCCCAGTGCTCGACCGGCCAGTGCGGCACCGTGAGTCGAGCCTCGGCCAGGCAGGCCCACCATTGCTCGACCGTGAGATCGGGATCCCAGTTGGCGTCGATCCAGCCATCAAGATCGGCCAGCGCCGAGGTTGCCGAGCCGTTCGAGGCCACCGCACTGCCTCCGATCCGATCACACGCAGTTGACGCGGCTACTGTGGCATGGCAAAGGTTGTTAGGACAAGTCAACCGGAGCGTCGGCGGAGCGGCCGGCGCGGATCAATGGAGCACCTGTGGCATTCGACCTTTCGGTTGTGGGAAACAAGGGTCCGATCACCACGGTCGATTGGACCCCCCGCGACGTGATCATCTACGCGCTCGGGGTCGGCGCCGGTCAGGCCGACCCGCTGGCGGAGTTGCAGTTCACGACCGAGAACTCCGAAGGTGTCGAGCTGCAAGTTCTTCCGGCATTCGGCGTCGTGCAGGCCATCACCTACGGACGTCGACCGAGCATCGGGAAGATCCCGCTCGCGAAGGTGCTGCACGGCGAGCAGTCCTTCGTCTGTCACCAGCCGTTGCCGACGAGTGGCACGGCCACGGTGCAGGCGACCCTGGTCGGGATCTACGACCAGGGCAACGCCGCCCACATCGTTACCGACATCACACTCACCGATCCCTTGACCGATGCGCCACTGCTCACGACGACGTCCACCATCGTCGTGCGTGGCGAGGGTGGTTTCGACGGCGAGCGGCGGCCGAGTACCAGCTGGGAGCGGCCGGCCGGCCCGCCCGACCTCGAGGTGAGTTCGCCGGTCCGTCCCGATCAGCCACTGTTGTACCGGCTCTCCGGCGACCGCAACCCACTGCACTCGGATCCGACGTTCGCTCGCCAGGCCGGATTCGACCGGCCGATCCTGCACGGAATGTGCACGTTCGGCATCGCCAGCCGACTCTTGATCAATCACCTCGGTGGTGGAAACGCGGCGAGCGCTCGGGAGATGGGTGGCCGGTTCAGCAAGCCGGTGTTGCCCGGTGAGACCCTCCTGCTCAAGGCCTGGAACGGCGATGACGAGACTCGATTCGTCGTCGAGAACGACGCGGGCGACGTGGTGCTGGACCGCGGTCGCTTCGTCGTGGGGTCGCCGTGACCGGCGTCGACGGCGAGGTCGGCGCGCTTCGCGAATCGGTGCGCCGCTTCCTCGCGACCTCCTACGCACCGGATGTGCGGCGCCGGCTCATCGACGATCCAACCGGCCACGATCGGGACATGTGGCGGGTGGTAGCTGAGCAGTTGGGGCTCGCCGGGCTTGCCATTCCTGAGGCATACGGCGGATCGGGCGCGTCGGCCGGTGCGTGGCAGGCCGCGTTCCAGGAGCTGGGGGCGGCGCTCTACTGCGGCCCGTTGTTCGCCACGGCGGCCCTCGCCGCGCCGGCTCTCCTCGCCGCGGCCGACGAGCAGGCGCGCTCGGAGTTCCTGCCTCGTATCGCGGATGGTTCGCTGATCGCGACGCTGGCGAGCACGGAGCCGGGTCGCGGTTGGGCGCTGGCCGACGTGGCGACGACGGCCCTGCCCACCGGCGCGGACAGCTGGGCGGTGAGCGGGACCAAGGCCTACGTCGTCGACGTCCAGGCGGCTGACCTGATCCTCGTGACGGCCCGGACGCCGGACGGTCTCGGCCTGTTCGCGGTCGAGCCCGACGCGGCCGGACTGACGATCGGGGTTCAACCCTCGATCGACCTGACCCGGCGGCTGGGCCGAGTTGAGCTGGAAGACACCCCGGCCCGTCGGATGAGTGGCCCCGACGATGTGACCATCGCCCTCGAATCAGCCCGGGACCGATCCTTCATTGCCCTCACCGCGGAACAGGTCGGGGTGGCGAGCGCCGCCCTGACGATGGCGGTGGACTACGCCGTGCAGCGCGAGCAGTTCGGTCGCACGATCGGGCAGTTCCAGGCGATCAAACATATGTGCGCCGAGATGCTGGTCGACCTCGAGGCGGCGGGTGCGCTCGCGGGCGCGCTGGCCCGCAGCGCCGACACCGGCGAGGAGCTCGCCGTTCTGGCGGCCCTGGCCAAGGCGCTGTGCTCGGAGGTCGCCTTCTCGGTCGCGGCGCGAATGGTGCAGGTGCACGGCGGCATCGGCTTCACCTGGGAGCACGACGCCCATCTGTACTACCGGCGGGCCAAGTCGGTCGAGCTGATGTTCGGCGACGCCGCCGAACAACGCCGCCGACTCGCGACGCTGGTCGAGCTCTAGTTGCATCAAATGTACGTACAAATCTATGCTGAGTGCCGATGGCGTCGCTCGGCGCCTCTACTGTCACGCGTACGGACGGAGTCTCGATGGGTGATCTGCGCTTCGACGGTCGGGTCGTGGTCGTCACGGGTGCGGGCGCCGGGCTGGGTCGAGCTCACGCCCGACTGTTCGCGACGAGCGGGGCATCGGTGGTGGTCAACGACGCTGACGCCGGGCGAGCCGGGGAGCTGGTGGCCGAACTCACCGCCGACGGCGCGCAGGCGGTTGCCGACTCGCACGACGTGTCGACCCCCGACGGTGGGGCCGCGATCGTCCAGGTCGCCGTCGATGCGTTCGGCCAGCTCGACGTCTTGGTCAACAACGCCGGTATCGTGCGGGACCGGACGTTCCACAATCTCAGCGACGCCGAGCTCGACGCGGTCCTCGGCGTGCACGTCCGCGGGGCGTTCAATGTCACGCGGCCGGCCTGGCAACTGATGCGCGAAGCGGGCTACGGCCGAGTTCTGTTCACCACCTCCGCCGCCGGTCTGTGGGGCAACTTCGGGCAGGCGAACTACTCGGCCGCCAAGGCCGCCCTCATCGGTCTCTCGCACACCCTCGCGATCGAGGGCGCCAAGTACGACATCCACTCGAACGCCATCGCCCCGGTCGCGGCGACCAGCATGACCGAGGGTTTGCTCGGCAAACTGACCGACGTCGCTGACCCCGCTCTGGTTTCGCCCGCCGTGCTCTGGCTGTGCCACGAAACGTGCGAGGCGACCGGGCAGGTCTACAGCGTCGGGGGCGGCCGGATAGCGCGAGTGGTGACGACCCTGACTCCGGGCTTCGTCAGCAAGGATTCCCCGCTGACGGCCGAGGCGATCCGCGACAACTGGGACCAGATCAGCGCGACCGAGCCCGGGACCCCGGCGTTCACGATCGCCGACGACTTCCGCGCCCTCCGCAACGCGCTGCGTTGACGCTCGCAGAAGGGTAGCCATGGACTTCGCGCTGTCAGCTGATCAAGAAGAACTGCGGAGTGTGTTCCGCCGCTTCCTCGATCATCACTCGACCACGGCCGACGTCCGGGCAGCCGAGGCGCTCGGATTCGACGACAACCTGTGGAAGCGGATCAACGACCTCGGGATACCGGGCATGGCGCTCGCCGGTGCTGACGGTGAGGTCGCGAATCTCAGTGCGCTGGTGGTCGTCGCCGAGGAGTTCGGGCGTCACCTGGCGGCGGTGCCGTTGATCGAAACCCTGACCGCCGCGCGGGCCCTCGGCCGCGCCGGACTCGAGTGGACAGAGGGTCTCGTGACGTTTTCTCCCCGCGCGGTGTCACCGGACGGCGCGATCAGGCTGCTACCTGCCGGCGCGGTCGCCGATCGCGTCGTAGCACTGACCGGCTCGACGTTCGTCCTGGCCGACTTCACCGATGATGCCCCCATGCGGTCGCTGAAGAACCTGGGCTCGCTCGCCCTGGCCAATCGGGTCGTGGCATCCGGTGGGGTCGAGCTCGCGACCGGCGTCGAGGCCGCGGTCGGGTTCGAACGGGCGCTCGATGACTGGAAGGTGCTCACCGCGGCGGCGCTCGTCGGCCTGTGCGACCGGGCCCACGAGATCACGGTGGCCTACGTCAAGGAGCGCACCGCTTTCAGCGTCCCGATCGGCTGGTTCCAGACCGTAGCCCATCGCCTGGCCGATCACATCAATGATCTGGACGGCGCCCGGTTCCTCGTGCACAAGGCGGCCTGGGCGGTCGATTCCGGCGATCACCGAGCCGCCGAGCTCGTCTCGATGGCCTTCGCGTACGCATCCTCACTCGCCGAGCGGCTTACCGCGGACTGCCTGCATTTCCACGGCGGAATCGGCTACACCCTGGAGCACGACATCCAGCTGTTCTTCCGGCGGGCCAAGGCGTGGCCGCTCGTCCTCGGCGACCCCAAGCGTGAGTACGCGGTCCTCGCTGACCGGATGTTCCCCCGCCCGGCCGCCTGACCACGGCCCGACGCCGCGTCAGCTGTCGGCCGCCGTCGGCCGCGGGGCCCACGGCGTCTGGTCGGGCCGCAGCGTCAGCTGTTGCTCGAAGTCGTGCGCGGTCATCTCCCAGTGATCAAGCAGCTCAGAGGTCCAGGCCGAGTCGAGCGCGAGGTTCATCTGCTGTATCAGTCGTTTGTTGATCGCCCGCTTCGTGCGCAGCAGCGGAATCGGGGGACGGGAGAGGAACGCATCGACGAACTCCTGGACCTTGGCGTCGAGTTCGTCACCCGGAACCGCGTAGTTGATGGCACCGAGGTCGGCCAGCTGGCGAGCCGTCCATCTCGGCCCGAGCAGGAGGAACTCCTTGAGCTTCGTGGGCGGCAGGAACAATGGCAGGAACGCCATCGAGCCGTCGCCGGCGGTCATCGCCACCGGGAACGTTTCGTGCATGGTCAGGTGGTTGTCGCAGCACAGCACGTCCTCGCGCGCGATGACGATGTCGCAGCCCCACATCGCGTGCAGGGCGAAACCGTAGGCGTCACCGTTGAGCCGGCCGATCACCGGCTTCTCCATGTGGGCAAGGGCCTGGAAGGTGCGCTCCACGCCTTGCGTGAGGCTCCACGGCCCGCGGACGGCGCCCGCGCCGCCCGGCCGGCTGCGCGGATCGAGCACGGTCAGTGGCCATTTGGTCGTCTCGTCTCGTTGCGGGCCGAGTTCGAAGACGTCATTGGTGTCGCGTCCGGTGATCACCACGACCCGGACGCTGTCGTCCCAGCGCACCTGCTCGAGGGCGATGCCAAGGGACACGTGATGCTCGATGAAGTCCTCCGGGTTGCGCTCCACTGGACCGAACTTGATCGTCGCGACCGGCCCGTCCTTGTGGACGGCCCATTCCAGTGAGTTCGCGTAGTGATCAGCCATGTCTCCACCATCTCTCGCCGTGCGGGGCACGCAGTGTGATCGGCCCGGTGTTGCGCCGGGCGCTCCCAGTATCTAGGTTCTAATCTGTACGGACAACTTATCGGGTTTCTTCGACCAGGCAAGGATGTGCCGATGGAGTTCTCGGCCCCCCAGCACGTCGAGCAATTCCGGGAGGAGGCCCGCGCGTTCTTCGCGGCGACCTACCCACCGGAGCTTCGGGGCCGACGCTTCGAGCGTCCCCACGACAAGCAGTTCTACAAGGCGGTGTCAGCGTGGCGGCGCGAGCACCTGCACAACCGCGACCCGTACGAGGTCAGCGCGTTCTACCAGGAAGCGGCTCGCGCCGGCATCGAGCTGACCACGACTCTTCCCACCCTGATGATCGCCGACACGGTCGACGAGATCGGAACCGACGAGCAGCGTCGCGACCTCGTTCCCGGTCTCCGGGACGGCGAGTTTCTGGTCGCCCTCGGACTGACCGAGCCGGACGCGGGCTCGGACCTGGCCGCGGCGCGAACCCGAGCGGTTCGCGACGGCGAGGAGTGGGTGATCAACGGGCAGAAGATCTACACCAGCAACGCCCAGCACGCGACGCACGTGTTCCTGCTGACGCGAAGCAATCCGGACGTCCCGAAACACCAAGGTCTCACTGTCTTCCTTGTGCCGCTGGACACTCCGGGCGTCGAGATCCGCCCGGTACACACGTTGGCCTATCACCACACAAACATGACCTTCTACACCGATGTACGAGTTCCCGATGCCTACCGGCTCGGTGCCGTCGACGGCGGATGGGAGGTCATGAAGGTGACGCTCGGTCGCGAGCAGGGCGGCGAGGGGAGTACCGACCTCTACGAGCTGCTGCAGCAGGCCATCCAGTGGGCCTACGAGGAGGACGAAGTCACGGGCGTCCAGCCGATCGACGACCCCATGGTGCGGGAGCGGCTCGTCCGGGCGGCGATCGACCTCGAGGTGGCCACGCTGCTGTCCCAACGTTCATCCTGGGCGACGGCGAGCGGCCGGCCCAAGAACCCGGGGTGGGGGCCGGGCTCGAAGCTGTTCGAGACCGAGACCTACGCCCGAACGGCCGCGGACTTCCTCGCCATGGTCGGCCCCGCCGGTGTCATCCCGTTCGAGGAAGAGGGAACGACCAGCGAGGGCTGGTTCAACTACTGCTACCGCGACTCGCCCGTCCGCCTGATCGGCGGCGGGGTGAGCGAGGTCATGCGAGAAATCATCGCTGAGCGGCGCATCGGACTGCCGCGCGCCCGGCCGAAGTGACAGCTCGCCGAGGTGGTCGGGTCTGGTGCCCAGCGACGGATTGTCCGAACACCGTGGCGCCCAACTAGACTGCGCTGGTGCCGCGCGCCTCGAAGAAGCTCCCGATCAAGAACCCCGTCAAGGCGTCGAAGGCGCTGGTGCCAGCCGATTCGCCGGGCTCGGCGGTGACCCGGTACTCGAGTGTCGCGCACGCTCTCAAGAGCGAGATTGCGGCCGGCGTGTTCGACGTGAGCGACAAGCTCCCGACCGAGTTCGAGTTGTGCGGTCGCTTCGATGTGAGCCGGTCGACAGTCCGGCAGGCACTCGCCGACCTCGAGGCCGCCGGGTTGGTGAAGCGGCGTCAGGGATCGGGTACGACCGTCGTGGCCCGCGAACCCGCTCTGCGCTACTCGCTTTCGATCGCGTCCGAAGCCGACATACTCAGGTTCGTCTCCGAGACCGTACTCGACCTGTCCGAGTTCGCAGGCCCGGTGAGTTCGGCCGACAGCCGTCGCCTCCGACTCGGCTCGGCGTCGGAATGGCGGGTGTGGCGGGGGCTGCGGCAGTCGATCTCCGGCGGCGCGCCACTCGGAATCGCGAGCGTCTATGTGCCCGTGCTCTACGCCGACGGAATGAAGGAACTCGAGGTCCGGCCGCAGCGGGCGATCTTCGAGCACATCGCGACCGCCTACCAGCTGACCGTGACCGCGATCGAGCAGGAGATCAGCGCGACCGTGGTCGACGCCGCCGAGGCCAAGGTGTTGCTGACGCCGGTCGGGACTCCGGCCCTGTCGATCCTGCGCCGCTTCGTCGGCGGCTCCGGCCTGATCGAAGTAGCCGAGACGGTGTATCCGGCCGACCGCTTCAGCTACGAGATCAGGTTGGAACGCGACAAGTAGTCCCGGTCCGACTAGCCCTTCGACGTCGACTCGCGAGGCAGTCCGAGCACCCGTTCAGCAATCTGATTGCGCTTGATCTCCGAGGTTCCACCGGCGATCGCGAGCGCGAGGACGCGTAGCGCGAGCGCGTTCGCAGCCCCACCGATTGCGCTGTCTACGGCGGCGTCCGCCCCGGCGAGCTGCAGGAGGATCTCCGATCCCTCGTGGGTGTTGTCGGCGAGTACGAGCTTGGGGATGCTGCCCTCGGCGCCGGGTTGGTGGCCGGCGAGTTCGCGGAACGTGGCTCGCCGGTTCAGGCCGGCAACCGCCGCGACCCGAGACAGGTACCGCCCGATCCGCACCTCGCCGCCGGCCAGGCGGTCCGGGCGCTCGCGCCACAGGTCCAGGAGGAGCTCGATCGGGACGGTGATCGATGTCGCGCCGGCGCCGATGCTGGAGCTCTCGGCGGCCAGCGTCGTCCGGGCAACCGACCAACCGTCACCGATGGCGCCGAGTACCGAGTCATCGGGTACGAAGACGTCCTCCAGGTAGACCTCGTTGAACTCCTCGTCGCCGTTGATCTGACGAAGCGGTCGCACGGTGACGCCGGCTGCGCTCATATCGACAGCCATCGTGCTTATCCCCGCGTGCTTCGGTCCGTTCGGATCGGTGCGCACGGTGGCCAGCCCCCACTGCGCCTTGTGGGCCAGGGTCGTCCAGAGCTTGTGGCCGCGCAGTCGCCAACCACCTTCGACCCGTGTCGCACTGGTTTTGACGGCGGCCGCATCCGAGCCGGCCTCGGGTTCGCTGAACAACTGGCACCACACCTGCTCGCCGTACAGCCCCGCCAGCACCCAACGTTCGATCTGCTCCGGTCGGCCGTGTCGGATCAGGGCGAACAGGATCCATCCGGTGATGCCGTACGCCGGTGGGGCGACGCCGGCGGCCTCGAATCCCTGACGAATCGCGAGCCGTTCGACGGCGCCCGCGCTCCGTCCCCATGGCGGTGGCCAGTGAGGGACGGCATAGCCGGCCTGCACGATGCGCCGCATCTGCTGAGGATCGGACTCGGTTCGGATGCCGTCCAGGAAGGTGATGACCTCCTGCGTCAATCCGTTGTCGGCAGCCGAAAGGTCGGCATCACTGTTGATCCGAACCCCGTCGAGCGTGGCGGTCGTGACGTCGGCCGCGGCGCGCTCGGGATCGCAGAAGGCGATCAGCGCCAACGCCCGCCGAAGGAAAAGGTGGCCGTTCTCCTCCCACGTGAAGCCGATCCCACCGTGGATCCGGATGTTCAGATCGGCGTTCAGCTTGGCCGCCGGGACGGCAATGCTCGCCGCCATTGCCGCGGCCAATCCCTGCTCGGCCGCCGGGAGATCGCGGCCCGCGGTCCACACCGCCGCCGCCGCCAGCTGGACTTCGACATACATGTTGGCGCAATGGTGCTTGATCGCCTGGAACGATCCGATGGTCCGCCCGAACTGCTCGCGCACCTTGGCGTAGGCCACGGCCCGGTCGAGGCAGGCGCCCGCGACCCCCACTGCCTCGGCGGCCATCAGCACTCGAGCCAGGGTGATCAGGGTGGCTCGCGCGCCCGGCAACACGATGACCGGTGCACCGTCGCACAAAACCCGGCCGACCGGGCGGCTCGGATCGATGCCGTCCTCCGCGGTGACCGTTGTCGAGTCCGTCATGGTGTCGACCAGGACCACGTCCTCGTCCGCGGCGATGGCTACCCACCGCACCTGAGGAGCGTTGAGGGCCAACCCGCCGTCGCCGTAGGCGAGCCCATCACTGATGCGCAGCTGCGAGTCGAGTGAGAACCCAGCGCTCGACGTTGCGTCAGCCAGGTCGGGCAGGATGGCTGACCGGGCATCAGCCGGACCGAGTCGATCGAGGAGCGCGCTGACCACCACGGTCGCGACGTACGGACCGGGCGCGACCACCCGGCCGAGTTGTTCGGCGACGACCACGGCTTCGAGGAGCCCGTAGCCCGAGCCGCCGACCTCGGTCGGCAGATGCAGGCCCAGCCAGCCCATGGCGCCGAGCGCGGGCCAGAACGTCGGGAGGCCGGCCGACTTGGTCTCCAGGCCCGCCCGCGCCAGCCCGAGTAGGTCGTGGTCCCGAGCGAAGCTCTCGACGGTCGAGGCCAGAGCGGTGTGCTCTTCGGTCAACGGTACGGACATGGGACCGACCCTAAATGTGGACGCTGGAGGGCGCCAGCGAATGTCGCAAAATACATACGGACAAATTCTGAAGTCGACCGGAGCGAACGCCGGCCGGCTAGACGACGTCCTTGTTCATGATCGGGCTCTGGACCGAAAGTAGTGAGTACGGCGACGCCGGGCCGAGCGCGCTGACTTCCTCGAGTCGTTGCGCGACTGGTCCCGCGAGCGTGAAGTCCAGCGCGGCCATGGTGGCCTCGAGCTGTTCGACCGATGTCGCGCCGAGAATCACGCTCGACACCGCCGCGCGATTGGCCACCCAGTTGACTGCAACCTGCGCGGGCGGGCGGCCGAGCTCGGCCGCCAGGTAGGCCAACGCGTCGACGATCGACCAGGTGCGGGCGTCCTTATGGTCGAGCAGCTTCGGCACGGTCTCTGCGGTGGTCTTGATCCGGCCCGGAGCGAGGTCACCCTGGGCGTCGCTCGAGTACTTCCCGGACAGCAACCCGCCGGCCAGGGGCGACCACGTCACGAGACCGAAGCCCAACGCCGCGCACAGGTCAGGGAACTCGTGCTCGATACTGCGTTCGACCAGCGAATACTCCAGTTGCAGGGCGCAGAGTGGTTCGAATCCGCGCCACTCGGCCAGGGTCTGCGCGCGGGCCGCGTACCACGCGGGGACGTCTGACAGTCCGACGTAGCGCACCTTCCCCTGCGAAACAAGATCGTCGAGTCCACGCATGACCTCGTCCGGGCGAGTGATCGTGTCCCATGCATGCAGGTAGTAGAGATCGACGTGATCGGTCTGCAGACGGCGCAGCGAGCCCTCGATGGCCCGGAGCATTGCCTTACGGCCGTTCCCGGATCCGTTGGGGTCGTTGGCCGCACGGGCGGCGAGGGAGTACTTGGTGGCGACCACAAGTCGGTCGCGGAGACTGGGACGCCGAGGCGTCGGCCGATGATCGTCTCGCTTGCGCCCCCGCCGTACAGATCCGCGGTGTCGATGAAGTTGCCGCCGGCGTCGAGATAGGTGTTCAGCAACTGGTCGGCGGTGTGCTCGTCGCACCCCCAGTCGGATCGTCCGAACGTCATCGTGCCGAGAGCCAGAGGCGAGACTCGTAGGCCGGACGAGCCAAGATGCCGGTAGGTGTCCAGCGGCATGGAACGGGCTCCTGGGGCTTGAGTTGTCATGACAGCTTATCAGCATCTAGGTTTTCCGGAACACGTCGAAGGTCAGCTGACGCCGCCCGGCGCGCAACCGGGAAGGGGTGTCGTGAGCGGGAACGGGCTGCGGGTGGAGCGGATCGCATCCATCGCCGTCCTGACGTGGATCGGCCGGGAAGCCGGAATGCGGTGGACCGCGCCCTGGCCCAGGCCATCATCGACGCCCTGGACGAGTGCGGCGACGTCCGGGTCATCGTGTTGACCGGCACCGATCCCGCGTTCTGCGCGGGAATGGACCTGCGTGAGCTTGGCGCGCACTCACTCGCCGAGGTGCCCTCGTTCATGCCCGCGCTCGCCCGGTCGCCAGTGCCGATCATCGCCGCGGTCAACGGGCCGGCCGTGACCGCCGGACTCGAGATCGCGCTGATGTGCGACTTCATCCTGGCCTCCGACCGGGCCTGCTTCGCCGACACCCATCTTCGGGTCGGGGTGTATCCGGGGCCAGTCGCGCTCGAGTTGCCCCGGCGGGTCGGGTCGGCGATGGGCCGCGAAATCCTCTTCGGCAATCAGTTCGTCGATGCCCCGACCGCGCTGAGGATCGGCTTGGTGAATCGCGTCGTGCCGCATGATGAGCTCCTCGCATCGGCCGTCGGACTTGCCTCGGCCATCGCCGAGAACGACCCGGTGATGTTGCAGCTTCTGCGCGCTCAGCTCAACGAGTCAGGCCGGCAGTCGGCCGAGCAGGCGCGCGTGCTGCACGCCCGCTACGCGGCCGACGCGGTGTCGGCGACGACGAAGGATCAGCTGGCCAGCCGGCACGCGGGGCTGATCGATCGCGAGGTCGCGGCGCGAGCGGGAGCGATGAGGCCGGCGTCACGACCCTGAGCCAGCCGACCGGACGAGCTCCTCAGCCCGCAGCCGCTCAGCTTGCTCGAGCAGGTCGGCTATCGGTGCGGTCGGGGGAGAGGGGTAACCCGGAGCGGCTTGAACGATCTGAATCAGCGCGCCGTGGGCGTCGCGGGGATGGATGAAGGTCTCTTTCCATTCGGGGCGGTCAAGTCGGGTGCTGAACACGGTGAACGCCGCCGCCTCGAGTTTGTCCAGCGCGGCCAGGATGTCGTCGACCTTGAACGTCACGTGATGCAGACCGCCGCGCGGATGATCGCGGAGGAAGCGACCGATCGAGGCTGATGCGACGCTGGTCGGTTCGAGCAGTTCGATCCGGCTTCCGCCGGCGAACTGCAGTTGGATGGCGAGATGTCCGGCCCAGGGGCTGATGCCACCCGATACCGGGCGACCACCGAGCAGATCCTGGTAGAGCGGCAGCACGGCGGCAATGGAGGGAACGGCCAGACCGACGTGGTCGTACCGCGCGCCCAGACTGGTCAGCATCGTGCCGGGCACGCCTGTCGGATCGATCATCACGCCGCCCCCGACTCACCCAACTTGAGGACGCGGCGCGCGTTGCCGCTGAGGAACTCCGGCCAGACCTCGTCCTTGAAGGGCACGTGCGGCAGGTCGGCGAAGATCCGGTCCAGGCTCAGGCCGACCGGGAAGTAACCCGCGTAGATGATCTTGTCGGCGCCCCGGGTGTTGGCGTAATCGACGATCGCTCGCGGGTAGTACTTGGGAGCGAACGCCGACGTCGAATAGTAGAGATTGGGCCATTTCAGCATCAGTTTCACGGCCAGTTCCTCCCAGGGTTCGCAGCCGTGCCGGGTGACGAAGACGAGGTCCGGGAAGTCGTACATGACCTGGTCGATACGAGACACCTTCTGGACTGAGTACTTCAACCGCGGCCCCGGGATGCCAGCGGTGCAGAAGATCGGGATGTCGAGGTCGACGCAGGTCTGATAGATCGGGTACATCTTCGCGTCGTCGATCGCCACCTGCGGGAATGTCCCGGCCGGAAAGGCGCCGACCGCCCGGATGCCGAACTCCTCGAACTCCCGCCTGAGCTGACGGACCGAGCCCGTGACGTCGTTGGGATCGCCGACGAATCCGGACGCGATGAAGCGATCAGGGTGCTTGGCCAGTGCGATGCGCGATGTTTCGTCGCTGACGCCGACCAGGCCGATCTCGATCCCGAACCGATCCATCTCGGTGAGAGTGACCGAGATCGGGTCCGACGTCGACAGGTCCTTCGGGACGTCCTTGAACATGTACTCGACCGGGAACTCCATCTCGGTGAGTGAGCCCTGGTCGCGGGTCTGCTTGCGGATGAAGTCGTAATGCGCGAACCCGTCGTGCGGAAAGCCGATCAAAGTGTCGACGATCCCGACCCCGCTAGGCATACCCACGCTGAACACTCCCGCTCTGATAGTGGTAGATGAGATGGATCGCCGCCTCGACCTGCACGCGCACATCAGCGATCGTCATGCGATTCCTGGACCACGCTCGCAGTCCGCTGAACAACACCGAGGTGATGGTGAATGCAATGTGGGATCGAGCATCGTCGTATTCGTCGAAGACTCCCGACATGCTGTCGCGGAAGTAGGCGCCGGCCGTGTTCATCGTCCTGATGGCGTTCGCGTCGGCGGACATCTCGACGATCATGAGGATCCGCAGGAACTGCGGTTGCAACTCGAACGCGGTGAGAACCCGGCTGTAGACGTCGAGGACCCGTTCGGCCTCGGAGTCGCCCCGGGGAGCCGCCTTGGCCAGTCGCCTGTCGAGCGCCCCCTGCCACTCCAGAAACACGGCGGCGAAGAGGTGCTCTTTCGAGGCGAAGTAGCGGTAGACGGTGCCAAGCGCGACACCGGCATCGCGGGCGACCGTCGTCATCTTGACGTCGTCGTAGTTGCTGCGGGTCGCCGCGGCGAGCGCGGCCCGCACGATCCGCTGGCGGCGAGCATGTTGTTTCGTTCGCAGCTCTTCCGGCACGGGCGGAACTCCGGCCACGCGGCGGGCGGTGGATGTGGTGACGACGGCGGAGGCCACGGCTCAGCGCTCCGCGGGCCGGGGGCCGGTCCAGTGTCGGACGAGGTCAGCCCAGCGGTCAGAGATCGTCTGCTCGAGGTCGCGTACGTCAGCCGGCGTCAAGGCCGTGCGTTCGCGGGCCGCGTCGAGGGCCGGCAGCAACGACTCGATGGTCTCGGTGTCCAGCCCAAGAGCGCGCAGCCGGTCGGCATCGGCCACGGTGTCGAGTTCGTCGGGGAGGTCGGACAACGCGAGGAGTGTGGCCAGCTCCTCCTCACCGCCCTCCATGAGAAGACCGGCCAGGCTCGACTTGGCAAGTAGCACGCTGGTTGCTCCGCTGCCGCGGCTCAGACCGGACGCCGAACCGACAGGAATTTTCCTGTCGTCCGCATCACGGTCTCGCATTGTTCTGGGGTGTAGTCGAAGTTCTGCAGGTCCTTGATGTACGCCGCCGGTTCGGCCAACCCTTCGACGTGCGGGTAGTCCGAGCCCATGACGATGTGGTCCGCGCCGAGCAGCCGTAGCAGGCTGGCGAGCTCGTCCTCATAGAAGGGCGAGACCCAGATGTGGCGTTTGAAGGTTTCTCGCGGATCCTCGGGGAACAGATGCGGCACCTGCCCGAACGTCTTCGTCAGCTTCTCGAACAGGTGGAACACCCACGCCGATCCGACCTCGATGGAGGCCATGCGCAGATTTGGGAAGCGAGCGAACAAACCGAGGGCGAGATGACTCGCGATCGTGTCCTGGAGGGCGTCGGCCGACACCAGGCCGCGGAACGCGTTGGCGCGGAACGCCTCGGTGAAGTCGTTTTCGCCCCACGCTGACAGGTACTTCGTGTACGCGGTCTCGCCGCCGTGATAGAGCGCGGTGATCCCGGCGTCGTTGGCCAGCTGCCAGAACCCGTCGAACGTCGGGTCGGCCGGCGCCTTGGGTCCACTGGCCGTGGTGACCGGGCCGCCGATCATGACCACGAAACGCGCGTCGCGCTCGAGGGCCCACTCGAGTTCGCGCACGGCGTTGTCGGGGTCGGCCAGCGTGATGTACGGCGCGGCGAAGATCCGTTCCTGATAGGCGAATCCCCAGTCCTCCTCCAACCACCGGTTGAACGCGCGGAAGGCCGCGGCAGGGCCGGGATGTCGTGGATCAACGCCTGCTCCATCCCGACCCCGAGAGTCGGCAGGAGGATCGCGCCGTCCATGCCTTGCTCGTCCATGAGCGCTAGACGCGCGTCGCGGTCTCGGTACTCCGGTCGGATCGGCCGGAGCTCACCGAACAACGCCCGGGTGTCCGCGCCCTTCGGGTTGCGACCGCGGAAGAACTCGTCCATCACGCCGGGGGCCGCGACCGGATCGAACGTCGGGTTCGGGATGAAGCTGTTGACCTTGCCACCGACCAGCAGCCGTTGCTTTCCGCCGATGGTCGCCCACTGCATGGCCCGCCGCCGATAAGCCGGCTCGAGGTGGCGAGTGAACGCGTCCACAGCCTCGTAGTAATGGTTGTCGCAGTCGAACAGCCGGAACGGCAACTCAGTCATCGAGAGATCCTTCGTGCGGCAGTCGGCCGTGGTCAGAGGGCGATTCAGGACCGTTAGTGAAACCAGATTCTAGAACCTGTTTTCAGCCAAGGCAATCGATGCAGACGAGACTCTTGCCGACGTCGGAGCCGAAAACTAGTATCTGGTTCGCATTCGTCACCGCCCTGGCGGCGGGGTAGTGACCCCGAGAGTGGGGAGCTGGACGCATCGACACGACATCTTCGGCTCGGCCTCCGGGTGCGCCGGCGCTCATGGCGTGGAGCGGGGTCGACGACCTGTCTTCAGCGGTACGGACCGCGCTCGTCGGTCCGGGCGCCCCATGGGAGCTGGGCGTCGAGGAAGTACTCGGTCGCGGTCATCACGTCTTCGTCAATCGCCCGCGGTCCCTGCGGTCAGCGCTCGGTCGGTATTCGGCCGATCTCCTCGACGAGACGGCCCTCGTTGTCTCCGACGAAGCAGTGGACCTACCGGCACCTGATCGAAGACATCGACGCGGTGGCCCGGCTGTTGCACGAGGAGTACGCGGTGCGACCGGGCGATCGGGTGGCCATCGTGGCCGCGAACTCGGCCGAGTACGCGATCGCCGTATGGGGCATCGTGACGGTGGGCGCGATCGTGACGAGCCTCAACGGTTGGTGGACCCCGTCCGAGCTGCAGCACGGCATCGAGCTCACCCGACCGGTGCTGGTGCTCGGCGATCGCCGTCGGCTGGCTCGGCTGCAGCCCCAGCCGGACCCGCCCGGTCCGCCTCGGCGTGAGCTCGAGGACCTGGTTGCGAACGCTCGCCGATATCGGGGGCAGCCGGTGCAGGCGCTCGACGTCGACGAGGATTCACCCGCGGTCATTCTGTTCACCAGCGGGACGACCGGCCGCCCCAAAGGGGCGATCCTGTCACACCGCAACATCGTCAACCTCGGCCTGGCCGGCCAGCTCAACGCGGCGACCGGCGCGGTGCGGGCGGGATCGCCACCGTCGAGCGCTCGCGGGGCGACGATCGTGACCAGCCCGATGTTCCACATCTCCGGCCTGATTCCGGTCCTCGTGTCCGTTCTGTTCTACCGGACCCGGCTGGTGTTCGCGCCGCCCGGAAAGTGGGACCCCACGACGTACCTGCGATTGACCCAGGAGCATGCGATCACGACCTGGACCGGGGTTCCGACGCAGTACTGGCGGCTGTTGCGTCACCCCGCGCTCAATGAGTACGACATCAGCTCAGTGCGGAACGTGGGCTCGGGTGGTGCCGTCTTCGCGCCCGAACTCGTCCGTGAGTTGCATGCCCGCATCCCGCACGTCCAGCTCGGCAACGGCTACGGGACGAGTGAGACGACCGGGATCGGCACGACCGCCGGTGGTCGCGCGTTCCTCGACCACCCGGACAGTGTGGGCGCACCATCACCGACCGTCGAGGTGCGCATCGTCGGCGACACCGGCGCGCTCGTAGGAGAGGACGAGATCGGCGAGATCGGCATCCGCTCGCCGTCGGTGTTTCTCGGCTATTGGGCGGATCCGGCGGCGACGGCGCGCTGCCTGGACGCCGATCGTTGGTATCGGACGGGAGACTTCGGCCGCATCAGCGAGGGCCGGCTCGTCCTCGAGAGCCGTCGGCGCGACCTCATCCTGCGAGCGGGCGAGAACATCTATCCGATCGAGATCGAGAACCGACTGGTCGAGCACGTCGACATCGACGACGCCGCCGTGATCGGGGTCGAGGACGTCGAGTTGGGCCAGCGGGTGAAGGCCTTTGTCGTCGTACGGCCGGGGGCGGAGCTGGCCCCGACCGAGATTGAGGATTGGTGTCGGGTGACCCTCGCGCCGTACAAGATCCCGGAAGAGATCGAGTTCCGTGATGCGCTGCCCTACTCGGTCGCCGGGAAGCTTCTGAAGATCGAACTCGAGGGGACGGGCCGCGAGGCTCGCCCGGCGAACGTCATGAGGACCAGTTCGACGCCGTGATCGCCCGCGGACGCGCCGGCGAACTCGGCCAGGGCCGAGAACGCCACCACGCTTCCGGCGGGACAGGTGTCGCCGGCGACGACTAGCGTTCCGGCGAAGATGACGGCGTACCCGTCACGATCCCGCTCGGCGGCCGGAAACTCGATCACCGCGTCGGCGACGGCGGACACCGCGAAGGCGGCCGCTCCTCGGCTGGATCGTTTCAGCTCGACCAGCCCCCGGTCACCCCGGCTCGGCTGCGGCACGCTGACCGTGAAGTGATCGGTCGGCGCCGCACCCCGCTTCTCGCGGGCATCGGGCATGAAGTTGGCGCCGATCGTGGCTTCGCGGCGCAGCGTGAAGTACTCGAGTCCGCCATCGGTGTCGGCCTCGATCGGGCCATAGGGGGTGTAGGCGTCCGTGTAATGGACGAGACCGCGCTTCGCCGGCTCCCGCCCCAGCGCGCCGCGCCCGCTCACGACGACCTGGAACTGGTCGACCTCGTGGAAGTGGGCGCCGAGAACGGCCGCGCTCTGCCGTACGAGATAGGCCTGGGGACCCGCCGATTTCTGGTCGAACGATCCGACGTAATCAGTCATGACGTAGTGGCCATTGGCCACGGCTGGCCGAGCGGAAGCGTCGGCGGGCGCGACGGCGATCAACGTCATGGGTAGGTCTCCTCTGTCGACGTCCGCGGCTGCGGTCGAAGCCGTCGATGACGCGAGCCGCGGCAGCTGACCGCGTAGCGGGCCGACCCGACGCTACGACCGGGCGACCGGGCCGTCAACGAATTGGTGCTGACAACTTTTGGTGCGGTCGGTCCGGACGTCGGGGATCAAGGCGGCAGCGGCTGCGCCGGCCAGCATCGCCGCCGCCAGGATGGCAAAACCCGTGGCGAAGGCGTGCTCGGTGGGCCGGCCGCCCCCGGGTGCGCTGGCCGCCAGCACCGTGGCCATGATGCCGGTGCCGACGGCACCGCCGATGAGCCGGAAGTTCGCACTGATGCCGTTGGCCACACCCGTCTGATCAGGTGGCATGGCGTGTACGACCAGGGTTCGCGGTCGCGGCGAAGGAGAGGCCGAGACCGATGCCGAGCAGGCCGGACGCCAGGTAGATCTCGATCACGACCTCGTTCAGGAACGCGAACATCGCCATCGCCGCGGAACCGACCAGGCACCCGATGATGATCAGCGTCCGCGCTCCCACGGCCCGGGTCAGCCGTCCGACCAGCAGGCCGACCACGAATGCGGCGAGCGCGTTGGGCAGCAACATGATCCCCGACTCGGTCACCGACACCGAGAAGCCGTAGCCGTCCGACGACGGCGTCTGGACGAAGGCGGGGACGAACGCGGCGCCCGCGTACAGCGCGAAGCCGACGACGAAGCTGACCAGGTTCGTCGTCCACATCAGACGATGGCGCAGCAGACCGATGTCGATGAGCGGCACTCGGGCCCGGCGCTCGCTGATCACCCACAGGGCCCCGGCCCCCAGGGCCAGAGCCTCCGTGCCCAGGAACGGGGCGGATTTCCAGTGCCAGCTCTCGCCCTCGGTCAATCCCAGCAGCAGACTGACAAGCAGGGCCGCGAGCAGGACGGGCGGCAGCAGGCTGACCCGCTCGTGGCTGACCGCCGGGGAGTAGGGGACGAGCAGTCGCGTCGCGATCGCGCAGCCGAGGGACACCGCCGCGGGGATCCAGAACAGCCAGCTGAAGCCGAGCAGATCCAGGATCGGTCCGGCGAGGATGAGGGCGGCCCCGCTGGCGACGGCGGTGATCGATGCGAGCCCGCCGACGGTGGACGTGATCCGATCGCGCGGTTGCGTGTCACGCAGGATGCCGAAGGCGATCGGCAGGGCACCGCCTCCGATGCCCTGGATCGCCCGAGCAGTGATCATCACGGCGATGTTCGTGGCGATCGCGCCGAGAAGGGATCCGAAGCTGAGCGCGAGCATGGTCGACATAAACACGCGACGCCGGCCGACCAGGTCGCCGATGCGGCCCATGACGGGGTGAAGACCGCGGCCGAGATCAGGTAGGAGTTGAACACCCAACTGACCGCGCCCGCGGAGGTGTTCAGGTGCTGTTGCACCGTGTTCAGAACCGGAAAGAGCAAATTCTGCAGCATCGCGAACGAGGCCAGCGAGACACCGAGCACGGCAAAGGTGGCCCGCGTCCGACCGGCGGACACGAGGGCGCCGGCGTTCTCGTCGCTCACCTCGCTCGCTCCAACTGCGAACCCCTTTGGTGTGATCGCTCGTGAGTTGTTCTGACAAGCTACGGCAGCAAGTCACATTCGGTCGCCGACCGGTCCGGAACAGAACCGTTTCCACCAAAGTTCGCTCCACCCTCGGGTGACGATCTGGGTCGAATAGATCCTGATATTGTCCGGACATCTTGAATGGAGCGAAGCGAACAGACGCGAGGCGCGCGGTGGACTTCCGATTTGACGAGGACCAGGAACGCTGGCGCCAGGTCGTGCGCGCGTTCCTGAAGGAGAACGTGACGGCCGAGGTGCGGGCTCAGTACGGACAGCACGGCGGGGCCGACAATGCCGTCCGCGAGTTCGAGCGCAAGGTCGCCGAGCGCGGTTGGTTCGGCATCAACTGGCCGGTCGAGTACGGGGGGCTCGGACTCGGTCCGGTGCACCAGCACATCCTCATGCACGAGTTCCAGTACTGGGGCGCGCCCAGCCTGGACCTGACCGTCACGTCGGTGGGGCCGATGATCATCCGGTACGGCACCGAGGAGAACAAGCGCGAGTTCCTCCCGCCGATCGCCCGCGGCGAGCTGCGATGCGCCGTCGGCTACTCCGAGCCGGACGCCGGGACCGACCTGGCGTCGCTGCGCACCCGGGCCGAACTGGACGGCGACGAGTGGGTGATCAATGGCAGCAAGATCTGGAACAGCAACGCGGCGACGGCGACCCACCAATGGCTGTGCGTGCGCACCGACCCGGCGGCGGCCAAGCACCGCGGCATCTCGGTGATCATGGTGCCGATGAGCGCGCCGGGGATCGACGTCCGCCCCTTGCTCACCTGGTCGGACTACTCGACGTACCAGACGTTCTTCACCGACGTCCGTGTGCCACGGACGAACCTGATCGGTCGGCCCAACGAGGGTTGGCAGTACATCACCGGTGCCCTGGCGCTGGAGCGCGGAGCCCTGACCAACGCCGGCGACCTGCGGCGGGCGGTGGACGACCTGCTCGAGCTCGCCCGCCGACCGTTCGCCGACCGGTCGCCGACCCGTCGACAGCCCGGCCGTGCGCCGCAAGATCGCCCAGCTCGAGGCCGACGTCGAGGTGGCCGTGCTGATGAGTCTGGAGGGGGCCGCCCTGCTGGCCGAGGGCGAGATCCCGACGGTCACCGTGACCGAGGAGAAGGTGTTCTCGAGCGAGCTGCGGCAGCGGATCGCCGACGTCGGCACCCAGATGCTGGGCGTCGCCGGCGTGCTGCAGGCCGATCCGACGGATGGGCGGTCCTTCGAACGCCTCTACCGATCGGCGCCGCTGTTGCGCTTCGGGGGCGGCACCAACGAGGTGCTGCGCGACGTCATCGCCCAGGTCGGGCACGGCCTGCCCGCGGCCGGACGGTGAGGGCGGACTCGTGCGACTGACCAAGACGACCGAACAGGCGGCCCTGACCGCGACCTTCGACGACGTGTTCGCCGCGGCCTGCCCGCCGTCGCTCGTCCGCGAGGCGAAGGCGGGACGGCGGACGCGGCCCGGCTGTCGAGCGGCTGGGCAAGGCGCTGGCGTCGGCCGGGCTGATCGGCCTGGCCATCGCGACCGAGTGGGGCGGCGAGGGGGCTGGGCTGATCGAACTCGGACTCTTCTTCGAGGCGGCCGGGCGGGTGCTCTGCCCGACGGCGGTCTACGAGACGGTCAAGTTCGCGCGGGCGCTCGAGGCCCTGGCCACCGACGAGCAGAAGTCGGCCTGGCTGCCCGACCTTGTGCGGGGCGAGCGGCGTGCGGTCGCGGTGCTGCACGATCCGGCCGATGCGGCGGACGTCGAGCCGCGGCTGCGGGCCGAACGCGTGTCGAGGCGGCTGGCGGCTCGACGGCACCCTCGACTTCGTCCCGCACGCCGCGAGACGACACCGTGCTGCTGGTGACCGCGCGGGTCGACACCTTCCCCGGCTCGTCGCGGATCGTCGCGGCGTTGCTCGATCCGGCGCCGCCTGGCCTCCGACGCTCCTCGAGCCGGACGATTTCCGGCGACCGGATCTACCGCCTCGATTTCGACGGGGTGATCGTCGCGCCAGCCGACATGATGGGGACGAGTTCGGACGCGGGTATCGCGCGCGAAGATCTGGCCCGGCTGGCCCAGTCGTTCGTCGCCCTGCAATGCATGGAGATGGTGGGCGGCACCCGCGCGGTCCTCGACCGGACCGTCGACTACGTCCTGGTCCGTGAGCAGTTCGGCCGGCCGATCGGGAGTTTCCAGGCGGCCCAGCACCTCGTCGCCGACATGCGTATCGGCTACGACGCCGCTCGGCTCACCGCCTATCAGGCGCTCTGGTGCCTGGCCGAGGGCGTCCCGAGCCTGCGGGCGGTGGCGATCGCCAAGATGCAGTGCAGCGAGGCCTACAAGCGCGCCACGCTGACCGCGCATCAGCTGCACGGCGGGATGGGTTACGTGCGCGAGACCGATCTGCACTTGTGGTCGGAGCGGGCGAAGACGGCCGAGGTGCTGGGCGGGACGGCCGACGTCGCGGCCGGCTGGCTGCTGACCGCGCTGGGCTGGACCGGTGACCCGCGGTACCGAGGTCGATCGACAGGTGCTGCACGGCGTCTGCGGATCCTCGATCTGTCGCGGTGGGTGGCCGGCGAGTTCGCCACCCGCACGCTGGCCGACTTCGGCGCGGACGTCGTCAAGATCGAGAAGCCGGGCGAGGGAAGCCTGACCCGGCATGCGCGGACCGTTTCCCGGCGATCGGCCCGATCCCGAGGCGAGCGCGCTGTTCCTGCATCTCAACACGAACAAGCGCTCGGTCGTGCTCGACCTGCACGACCCGGCGGACCGGCAGCGGCTGCTCGACGCTCGTCGCCGGCGCCGACGCGCTGGTCGAGTCGTTCCGGCCGGGCCAGCTGGAGCGGTTGGGTCTCGGCCCGGACGTGCTCCGCGACGGTCAACCCGGCGCCTGGTGATGACCCGGATCTCGGCGTTCGGCCAGACCGGCCCCCACCGCGACCGCGAAGCCACCGGCCTCGTCCTGCAAGCCGCCGGGTGGACCGATGAGCGCGACCGGGCGGGCCGAGCGGGCGCCGTTGCGCAAGCCCGGTCACCTCGAGCAGTACACGATCGGCCGGGCCGCGGCCGAGGCGACGCTGGCCGGACTGCTGGCGGCCCGCCGGACCGGGCAGGGCAGCGTCATCGACGTCTCCGGCCAGGAGGTGCTGCTCACGAGCGCCGATCGTCGGGCCGCGTTCCTGCTGACGGCGGCCTACTCCGACGTCGACGCCCCGCGCGGAGTGCGCAGCGCGCACCGTGGCGGGGCGACCTTCACCGGTCCGTACCGGGCCGCGCGACGGCTTCGTCATGGTCTACGTGACCAATGCCGCCTTCTGGAACCGGTTCGTCCGGCTGGTGGGCGCCGGTGACGATGCCTTCCTCGCCAAGTACCTCGACCGCACCACGCTGGGCGACGAGCGGCCCGAGTTCGACGCCTACGTGTCGCGCTGGTTCGCCGAGCGTCCGAAGATGACGATCATGGAGGACGCCGAGGCGGCCCGCATCCCGCTCACGGCCTTCCTCACCATCGGCGAGGTCCGGCGTCATCCGCACTTTCGCGAGCGCGGCGCGTTCGTCGAAGTCTGCCATCCGCGGGCCGGAACGCTCGAGCACCTCGGTGCGCCGTGGCGCATGGCCAACGGTTATCGGCTGCGCCGCGCGGCGCCGCTGTTGGGTGAGCACACACGCGAGGTCCTCGACGAGGCGCCGCGCGCCGAAGCCGGCCGATGCCCGCCGGCGCGACCGGTGTCGCCCAGCCCCTGCGACGGGATCCGGGTCGTCGACCTCACCGTGGTCTGGTCGGGACCGGGCGCGACCGCGCTGCTCGGTGACCTCGGGGCCGAGGTGATCCGCGTCGAGGGCAACAACCGGCTCAGCCGGCAGGCCTCGGCGCACACGACCCGCCAGTCGATCGCGCACCTGCCGTACTACGCCGAACGTCTACGCCGACCGGACGCCGGAGCCGCGGCCCTACGACCGCTTCGCGAACTTCAACTGGCACGCCCGCAACAAGCGGGCCGCCTGCATGAACCTCGAGACGCCCGAAGGACGGGCCGCGATGCTCGAGCTGATCGCGATCAGCGACGTGTTCGTCGAGAACAACAGCAAGGGCGTGCTGGAGAAGCTCGGCCTCGGTCACGACGAGCTGCTCGAGCTGAATCCGCGGCTGGTCGTCGTGCGGATGCCGCCGCTCGGGCTTGTCCGGTCCGATGAGCGACTACCTGGGCTACGGCCCGAACTTCAACTCCCTCGTCGGCATCGCAGCGATGGACGGCTACGAGGGCGAGGACGCTGACAGCGGCGGGGACAACTACCACATGGACGAGGCCGCGCCGGCCGGCGTCGCGTTCGCCGTCCTGGCCGCGCTTGTGGGACCGCGAGACGACCGGGCGCGGCGGGCTGATCGAGTTCGCGCAGGCCGAGAACGTCATGCAGGACATCGGCGAGTACTTCCTTGATCACCAAATGAACGACCGCGAGCCGATCGATCATGGGCAACGCCGACGCCGCAGCTGTTCCAGGACGTTCTGCCCGTCGCCGAGCCGGATCGGTGGGTCGCGATCTCGGTGCGCGACGACGACGACTGGGCGGCGCTGTGCCAGGCGCTGTCGGCCGGACGACCTGGCTGCGTCGGGTGCGAGCGCCGAACTCCGCGCCGCGAACCGAGCCGCGCCTGCGTGGCCGACCTGGCCGACCTGACCCGGCGGCGCGGCTCGGACGAGCTGGTCGAGGCGCTGCAGAAGGCCGGGGTGCCGGCGGGCGAGGTCATGACCGAGCGGCGGCTGCTCGGCCGATCCGCATCTCGCGGCGCGGGACTGGTTCGAACGAGCGCTCGCATCCCGCGGTCGGCACCCACCGCTACCCGGGCCAGCCGTGGCGGGCGACCGGCTTCGACACCGTCTTCGGCCGCCCGTTGCCCGGCTTCGGCGAGGACAACGAGTACGTCTACCGGGAACTGCTGGGCTACGACGAGCCGACCTACAGTCGCTGGTGGAGCGCGGTCTGGTGACCGACGAGCAACGCGCATGAAGGAGGAGACCATGACGTCGGACCAGCGCGGTCGCTGGCGGACGACGAGCCGCTCGTCGGCGACGCGGAGCGGGCGTTGATCGGCCAGGAGCTCGCCCGCAGCTCGGGCCGGGTCAGCCGCCGGGAGTTCCAGCGCTGGGCCGCGGCGGTAGGCGATCGCAATCCGCTCTACTTCGACGTCGACTACGCCCGGGCCGCCGGGCTACCCCGACGTCATCGCCCCGCCGCTGTTCGTGCAGTACGTGACCCAGGGCGTCATGGACCTGGAGCTGCTGCGGGCCGACGGCATCCCGGCCGCGGGGGGGTTG
Organism: uncultured Actinomycetes bacterium; assembly: GCA_963708805.1. Classification (GTDB taxonomy): domain Bacteria; phylum Actinomycetota; class Actinomycetes; order Mycobacteriales; family Jatrophihabitantaceae; genus CAVPUA01. Next base: position 514,020 of record CAVPUA010000001.1, read on the forward strand.
CCGTTGCCGCGCTGCCCGAAGCGGATGACGGGCGGCGAGGAGCTGATCCTGCACGCGCCGCTGTTCGACGGCGACGAGATCACCGCCGTGCGCCCGGTCGAGGACATCGAGGAGAAGCACGGCCGATCGGGCCGTTTCGTGCTGGTGACCTCGAAGGTGACCTACCGGCGCGGTGACGAGACCGTGGCCGAGAACCACTCGACCATGATCGCCCGGCCATGAGCGCGGCCGCTGCCGCGGCGGAAGCGCGATCGTCGACCCGGCAATGGTTCGACGACGTCGCTGTCGGTCAGTCGATCCCGGTGCTGCGGGTCACCGTCGATCCGGTGCAGATGTTCTTCTTCAGCGCCGCGACCTACAACGGGCACCGCATCCACTACGACCATCGCTGGGCGACCGAGGTCGAGGGGCACCCGGACATCGTCGTCCAGGGGCCGCTGCAGGCCGCGCTGCTGGCCCGCGCGCTCACCGACTGGATGGGCCCGACCGGCCGCCTCGTCCGCTTCGCCGTGCAGAACCGGGCGAGCGCGCTATCCGGGCGAGCAGCTGCACTTCAGCGCCGAGGTGACGGCCGTGCACGACCGCGGCGAGGACGGGCTGGTCGAGCTGGACCTGCGCGGGTACAAGTGCGCCACGAGCGGCGGTGATCAGCTGCTCGTCCCCGGCACCGCCACGTCCGGCTGCCCAAGCGTTCGGCGGACGTGACATGAGCGGGCTCGCGGGCCGCGCGGCGATCGTGGGCATGGTCGAGCTCCCACCGCAGCGCAAGCCGGTGCCTACCGCTGCGTTTCACCCTGGAACAGTGGGCGCTGCTCGCCAAGGCGGCGCTCGACGACGCCGGCCTGCCGGCCGACGTCGTCTCCGGGCATCGTCACCGGCCGCATCGCCGAATCGGAGCTGTTCGCCCCGGCGACCCTCTCGGAGTACCTCGGCCTGCCGGTCGACTTCGCCGAGGTCGTCGACCTGGGCGGCGCGAGTTCGGCGGCCATGGTGTGGCGGGCCGCCGCCGCGGTCGAGCTGGGCATCTGTGACGCCGTACTGGCCGTGGTGCCGGGGACCTTCGCGCGGCCGCAGTCGACCCGCCGGCCGGCGCCGGGGCTGAGCCCGTACGGCGCGTCGAGCAACCTGTACGGATCGCCCCAGGCCGAGTTCGAGATTCCCGTACGGGCACCTCGGCCAGAACGCGCTCTACGCGCAGCTGGCCCGGCGCTACGCCGAGGAGTTCGGCTACGACGCGCGCGCGGTCGCGAAGGTCGCCGCGGACCAGCGGACAACGCGGGCGCGACGCCCGACGCCGTCTTCCACGGGCAGCCGATCACGATCGACGACGTGCTGGCCAGCCCGATGATCGCCGACCCGCTGCACAAGCTCGAGATCGTCATGCCGTGCTCGGGTGGGGCCGGCGTGCTGATCGCGAACGAGGACGTCGCCCGGCGCGGCCGCCATCGGCCCGTACGCGTCACCGGGTTCGGCGAACGCGTGAGCTTCAAGTCGCCGGCGTTCGCACCAGACATGGTCCGGACGCCGATCGCCGCAGCGGCGGCGCGGCGCGTTCGCGATGGCCGGGCGCTCGCCCGACGACATCGACATGGCGTCGCTGTACGACTGCTACACGATCACCGTCGTGATGACCCTCGAGGACGCCGGCTTCTGCGCGAAGGGGGAAGGAATGAAGTTCGTCGCCGAGCACGATCTCACCTTCCGGGGTGACTTCCCGGTGAACACGGCCGGCGGCCAGCTGTCGTTCGGGCAGGCCGGCATGGCCGGCGGGATGCACCACGTCTGCGATGCCGTCCGGCAGCTCACCGGCCGCGCCGGCGCGGCCCAGGTCGCCGACTGCAACATCGCTTTCGTCTCCGGCAACGGCGGGATCATGAGCGAGCAGGTCGCGCTCGTCCTGGAGGGCGGCGTGAGCATGGCACGTCCGGTTCCCGAGCCGACGCCGACGAGCGCGCCGTTCTGGGCGGCGCTACGCGAGCACCGCCTGTGCATGCAGTACTCACCGTCCGTCGGGTCGGTACGTCTTCTATCCGCGGGTGCTCGCCCCCGGCACCCTCGCCGACGACCTGGAGTGGCGAGAGCTGAGCGGTCGTGGCGTCGTCTACACGTTCACGGTCGCGACGCGCGCGACCGCCCCGGCCTGGGAGGACGCCGTGCCCCAGCTGCTCGCCGTGGTCGAACTCGACGAGGGCCCGCGGTTGCCGACCGAGCTGGTCGACGTGGACCCCGAGGACATCCGCGTCGGGATGCGTGTGCGAGCGCGGTCTACGACGATCTGCCCGGCGAAGACGTGACCATGCTCAGGTTCGCACCCCTGCGCTGACCGACGGGCCATCCGGCCGGGGCAACTGTGGAGGGATGAGCGACGATGAAGTTCTGGACCGTGGCAGGGCATGATGCGATACCCCGACGCCATCGCGGTCCCGAGCACATCGTGATGCCGCTCGAGCTGGGCGAGACCCTGGGCCACTATTGGCTGAAGGGTTTGACCTCGATGGTGTTCATCGCGGCGCAGGATGCCGGCCGGACCTGGTCCGTGGAAAGCGATCACACCAGCCGACCGTCTTCCGGGCCGGGTTACGATGCGCGAATGACGACCAGTGACGCGAAGAGCGGGGCCAGCCGAACCCGGTACTCCGGCGTGGCGGACGCGTTGAAGGCCGCGATCGCCGACGGTCAGTACAGCGTCGGCTCCCGGCTGCCCACCGAGTTCGAACTCTGCCAGCAGTTCGGCGTCAGTCGCTCGACTGTCCGTCAGGCGCTGGCCGAACTGGAGTTCGCCGGGCTGGCCAAGCGTCGGCAGGGCTCGGGAACGACGGTGGTGGCCCGGACGCCGGCACCTCGGTACTCACTGTCGATCCGGTCTGACGCCGACATCCTGCGGTACGCGATGGAGACGGTGTTCGAGATCGCGGAGTCGGCGGCTCCGGTCAGCGTCATCGACAGTCGGCGACTGCGGTTGGGACCACCCAGCGGTTGGCGGGTCTGGCGCGGGCTGCGCCGGGCCACCTCCGGCGGTCCGCCGCTGGGGATCGCCCGGGTGTTCGTCCCGATCGAGTACCTCGAGACGATGACTGAGCTGGAACGTCGGCCGCATCGTCCGATCTTCGGTCCGGCGGCGGCCGAGGGCCTGACCGTGACCGCCGTCGAGCAGGACATCACCGCGATCATCCTCGACGACGACGAGAGCGACGTGCTCGGCTCGTCACGGGGAACCCCGGCCCTGGCCATGGTGCGGCGCTACCTGTCCGGCGACCGGCTGATCGAGGTCGCCGAGACGATGTGCCCGGCCGACCGGTTCACCTACGACCTGCGGCTGGACCGCGCGACCTGACCCGCCAGTCAATCGCCGGCCCGCTCGGCCAGGGCGGCGAGACGCTGGGTGAGGGCCGAGCTGGTCGATCTTGCCGTTGTCGCCCCGACCCAGTGACTCGAGCAGATAGATGTGCTTGGGCACCTTGTAGCCGGCCAGCGTGACGCGCAAGCTGCCGAGCCAGTTCCGCCGGGTCGATGCGTGGCACCGGCGATCGGCTCCACCCCGGCGACGACCATCTGCCCGAGAACGTCGTGCGGCAGCCCGATCACCGCCGCGTCGGCCACGGCCGGATGGGTCAGCAGCAGGTCCTCGACCTCGCGCGCGTAGACCTTCTCGCCGCCGGTGTTGATCACCGACGAGGCCCGGCCGTGCAGGTGCAGGACGCCGTCGGCGCCGACGCTGGCCAGGTCGCCGGTCGCGACCCACCGCTGCCCGTCGATGATCCGGAACAGCGGCGCACCGGTGCCCGCCGTCGTTGTAGTAGCCCAGAGGGGCCCGACCGCGCATGACGAGCGCTCCGACCTCGCCCGAGCCGGGCGACGACGTCGCGACCGTCCTCGTCGACCACCCGGACGTTCGGCCCGGGCTCGAAGGTGGCGGGCTGGGCGGCCTCCGTCCGGGTCGAGCGCGACCGTCCGAGCTGCGGCGCTTCGGAAGAACCTAGGATGTCGACGCAGATCGCGTTGGGGCAGAAACCGAGCAGGGTCGGCGCGCGTCTCGGGTCGCAGGACCATGCCGGCCGAGGTGATGAGCCGCAACGACGACAGCGACCAGCGCCGCGGCTCGGCCCGCAGCCGCTCGACCAACGGCCGGGCGTGGGCCTCGCCGATGATCGACAGATGGGTGACCTGTTCGGCGTCGACGGTGTCGAGGACCTCGACCGGCGTCGAAGTGCGGGTGTTGCAGGAGCACGACGCTGCCGCCCGCGCCGAGCACCCCGTAGGCGGAGAATGCGGCCGCGGCGTGAACGAGCGGGCCGCACGGCAGGAACCGCGGGCGGTAGCGCTGATCCTCGGACTGCAGCCGGGCCACGCCGTCCAGGCCCTCGCGCGGGGTCGTAGCGAGTGGCGGCGGTGGCGTTGAGGATCGCGAACACGTCGTCCTGGCGCCACATCACGCCCTTCGGGAGCGCCGGTCGTGCCCCCGGTGTAGAGCAGGATCAGGTCGTCCGGACTGCGTCCCCACGGCGCACGACGCCGGCGCCCGCGTGGGCAGCGACGGACTCGCGGGCGGCGGCGGGGCGAACGGGCGGGCCCAGTCGGGGCCGACCGCCACCGAGGTCGTCGACCCAGAACCAGGTCTGCACGCCCGGGCAGGACGCCCGGGCCTGCGCGACGCGTCGCGGCGATGCTCGCCGAGAAGACGACGCACTCCGTGTCGGAGGCGTTCCAGACGGTCGGCCAGCTCGGCCGGCGGTGTAACGGAAGTTCGTGTTCACCGGGACCAGGCCGGCCTTCAGACAGGCGAACACGCCAACCAGGAACTCCGGGCAGTTCCGGACGGCGAATCCGACCTTGGTCTGGTGGCTCAGCCCGGACTCGAGCAGCTGCCGGCGCGAATCCGTCGGCGTGCCGGTCGAACTCGGCCCAGCTCAGCCGCGTCGTCCCCCTGTGAGATGCAGGCCGCCGCCGGGCCGGGTGCGCGCGATGGTCTCCCAGACGTCGGCGATGACCCAGCGGGTGGTGGCCGCCGTCGTCACCGCCCGGCCGCGTCGAACTCAGCAAGCTGTCCGCACAAATGGACGATAGCGCACGTCGGTCGTCTCGGCGTCGGGCCGGTCGCCAGTTCAATGGAACGCGTAAACAGCCGCGGCGGGCAAAAAGAATCCCGCCGATCTGGTTGCAGTATATGTCCGAACAAATCTAAGCTGACATGGATCGCGCGCCGACATCACGAGTAAGGACGAGCCATTGACGCCTGAGCTGCTCCGCGATCATTGCGCCACGATCAGGAAGCCCGGGCTGCCCGCCCGCTGCCCACCTAGTGGGCCGCCTTCCCGCGATGCACGCTGCGATGCGCGGATGACCGCGCATCCGACGTCAGCACCTCGCGCGCGTGGGCTCAGCCCGGAGGCCGAGCAACTGCTCGAGGTGCTGGACAGGTGGCTGCGTCGTGATGTCGTACCAGCCGTCAACCGGATCGAACACGCTGACGAGTACCCGCAGGCGTTCGTCGAGCAGATGTGCGAGTTCGGTCTGTTCGGGGCGACGATCCCCGTCGAGTACGGCGGAATGGGGCTGGGCGCTACCGAGTACTCCGCGGTGGTCGAGCTGATCTCGACGGTGTGGATGTCACTCACCGGCGTGATCAACTCGCACCTGATGATGGCCGAGCTGATCGCGCGGTACGGCACCGAGGGCCAGCGCGCGATGTGGCTGCCCAAGCTCGCCTCGGGCGAGATGCGGGGCGGTCTCGCCCTGACCGAACCCGGCGCCGGCACCGATCTGCAGGCGATCCGCACCACTGCCGCGCGCCAGGGCGACACGTACGTCCTGCGTGGGGCCAAGACCTGGATCACCAACGCGTTCCGCGGAAACTGCCTGGCGGTGCTCGCCAAGACCGACCCGAGTGCCACGCCCGGCGCACCGGGGGATGTCGATGTTCGTGCTGCAGCGCTCGGACGGCTACGACGTCCGCACCTTGAGCAAGCTGGGCTACAAGGGTGTGGACACCGCCGAGTTCACCCTCGACGACGTCGTCGTGCCGGCCGAGCGCATCATCGGAGAACAACCCGGCCTCGGCTTCAAACAGACCGTCGGGGTGCTCGAACTCGGTCGGATCAACGTCGCGGCGCGCGGCGTCGGCATCGCGGCGGCCGCGTTGGAGGCCGCCGTGCGTTACGCCAATCAGCGCAACACGATGGGAAAACCGATCGGTGAGCACCAATCCATTCAGATCATGCTCGCCGACATGGCGTGTCAGACCGCGGCGTCTCGGCTTGCTGGTTCGTCAGGCGGCCGAGGCGTTCGATGCGAAGGAGCGCTGTGACGTGGAGGCCGGGATGGCCAAGCTGGTCGCGTCGGAGGCTGCGTTGAGCAACGCGATCAGTGCGATGCGGATCCACGGCGCGTACGGCTACTCGACCGAGTTCGAGATCGAACGCTACTTCCGGGATGCTCCGCTGCTGTGCATCGGCGAGGGAACCAACGAGATCCAACGCATCGTCATTGCCAAGGGCCTGCTGGCACGCGCGGCCACCGAACCGGGGCTGGTGATCTAAGCCCGGCGCCTTCCGCAATCCCGTCAATGTGACCGGACAAGTTCTTGATTTCGCGAGACAGCTATGGACTAATAGTTCTGATGATGGCTCGATCGGCTTGTGATTTCCTGGCTCAGTTGCCGGGAAACGCCGGCCGGAAGCATCACGAGTTCGCACCGCCGTGAATCTAATAGTCCGTACATTTTGTCGACTCCAGTCGGAGCGAGATGTCTCGAGCGATCCGCCGAGCGGCCATCGTCGGGCGTGTTCAACACCGCGCAGGCCCGCCGCCTGGACGGCTGGACGTCGCGGACGCTTGCTGCTCGACGCCGTGCAGGGTGCCTTGGCCCAGGCCGGACTGTCGATCGACGACGTCGACGGAGTCAGCGCTTCGGCCCAGTCCAGCCGGCTCGTCCACGACCTGTCGGTCGGGCCGGCGTGGGTCGGTTCGCAGTTCGGCCTGGCGATGGTGCAGGAGGCGATCGCCGCGGTCGAGTACGGCGCGGCCGAGGTCGTGGTCGTCGCCGCGGCCGAGGCCGGCGTCTACACCGACCGCGCGGCCACCGCGCCGTGGACGCGTCCGGAGAACGAGTTCGTCGCGCCCGTTCGGCCTGTTCACCGCCGCCGAGTTCGCCTTGATCGCCCGGCGTCACATGGCCGTCTACGGCACGACCCCCGAGCAACTGGCCACGGTCGCGGCGATCATCCGCAACAACGGGCATCTGAACCCCGAGGCGGTCTACTACGGACGCGGGCCGTTCAAGCCCGAGGACATCCTCGCCTCGCGCCTGGTTGCCGACCCGTTCCATCTGCTGGACTGCTCCATGACGTCGGAGGGCGGATGCGCCCTGGTGATCGCGCGGGGCGACCGGCAACGATTCGGCGACCACCGCGCCGGTTACGTGCGCGGGTTCGCGGCAGATCACTTCGGACCGGCCTACCAGTTGCCGCCGAGTTATGACCTGAGCGGCCGCCGGGGCGAGTACGACAACGGCCTGGTCGGTGCCCGTGCGGCCGAGTTGGCGTTTCGTCAGGCCGGCCTCACTCGGTCCGACGTCGATCTGCTCGAGCTGTACGACCCGTTCTCCTTCGAGGTCATCCGCCAGCTCGAAGCCTTCGGGTTCTGCGGGCCAGGGGAGGGCGGCCCGTTCGTCGCCGACGGTCAGGTCGGGCCAGCCGGCCGGTACCCGATCAACACCGACGGCGGCCTGATGTCCTTCAGCCACGCCGGCGCCAACCCGCAGATGCTGCAGCGGGCGGTGCGGGCCGTCCAGCAATTGCAGGGCAGTGCCGGCGAGCTGCAGGTGCCGGACGCGCGGGTCGCGCTGTGCAGCAGCGGCGGGGCGGGCGCGCTGTTCAACTGCGTCATGCTGCTCGGGGCAGGAGCCGTCGTGAGCACCCCGCTGCAGGTTCCGCGTGCACGACGTCCCGCACGCTCCGCCCGACCCGGTCTCGGCCCCGTTCTGGGACGGCTGCGCGCGCGGCGAGCTGCGTTACCAGCGGTGCCGATCGTGTGGCGCGGTGGCGTTCCCGGCCACCGAGGCCTGCCGCCGCTGCCTGGGCCTGGACCTCGCCTGGCACACCAGCGCGGGCACCGGACGTCTCTACAGCTGGACCGTCGTCTGGCGGCCGGCGACTCCGGCCTTCCCTGCGCCCTACGCCCCGGCGATCGTCGATGTCGACGAGGGGTTCCAGCTGGTCACCAACCTGGTCGACGCCACCGCCGAGGAGCTCTACGTCGATCAGCCGGTCGTCGTCGCGTTCCGCGCCGTCGGCGAGCTGACCTTGCCCTACTTCACACCCGTACGTCCTCGACCCATCATCGGAGGTAAGCCCATGAACGAGGACGACCTGATCCTGATCAGCGTCGACGACCACATCGCCGAGCCGGCCGACATGTTCGACGCCCATGTCCCGGCGCGGTATCGCGAGTACACGCCGCGGGTCATGATCGAGGACGACGGCGTGCAGCAGTGGTACTACGGCGCCCTGCGCGGACGGAACATGGGCCTGAACGCCGTCGCCGGCAAGCCGCCGCGAGATGTACAACATCGACGCCACCAGCTACGACGAGATGCGCCCCGGTTGCTTCAACGTCGACGAGCGGGTCCGCGACATGAACGCCGGCGGCCAGCTGGCCGGCCTCAACTTCCCGAACTGGACCGGTTTCTCCGGCCAGGTGCTCAACCAGGGGCCGGACCGCGACGTCAACCTGGTGATGATCAAGGCCTACAACGACTGGCACATCGACGAGTGGTGCGGCGCGCATCCCGGCCGGTTCATCCCGTGCGGCAATCCTGCCGCTCTTCGACGTCGAGGAGGCGGCGAAGGAGATCAAGCGCATCGCCGCCAAGGGTTGCCACGCGGTCACGTTCTCCGAGAACCCCGAAGCGCTGAACATGCCGAGCATCCACACCGACTACTGGTATCCGCTGTTCAAGGCGGCGTCGGAGAACAACGTCGTCCTGTGCACGCACATCGGTTCGTCCTCGCGGGCGCCGCTGCTGTCGACCGACGCCCCGCCCAGCGCCGCGATCACGGGCTCGTCGCTGATGTCGGCGTACACGCTGCTCGAGCTGATCTGGGCGACCTTCTGGACCGACTTCCCCGACCTGCGCTTCTCGCTGACCGAGGGCGACATCGGCTGGATCCCCTACTTCCTCTGGCGGTCCGAGCACGTGGCCAACCGGCACGGCGGCTGGACGAAGGCGACGTTCCCGCCGGGCATGTCCGGCCCGAGCGACGTGTTCCGCAAGCATCTCTACGTCTGCTTCATCAGTGACAAGGTCGGCCCCCAGCTGATGGATCACTTCGACGAGGAGATGGTCTGCTGGGAGTCGGACTACCCCCACTCCGACTCGAACTGGCCGTTCGCGCCCGAGGACGTGATCGCCACGATGGGCCATCTGGGCGACGCGACGATCAATCGGATCACCCACGAGAACGCGATGCGGGCCTACTCCTTCGATCCGTTCGCGCACATCCCGAAGGAGCAGTGCCGCGCCGGGTACCTGCGCTCGCAGGCGGGTGACGTGGACGTCGTCACCCACGTGGGTCACGAGGCGGGCGAACGTGATCTGCAGGCCTGGAGTCGGATGCGCAACCGCTCCGCGTCGCCGGCCAAGTGACTTCTCCGTTCGCGGGCCTGCAGGTCCTGGAGGTCGCCACCGGCATCAGCGGCCAGTACTGCGGCAAGCTGTTCGTCGACGCGGGCGCGGACGTCGTCAAACTCGAACCGGCGGGCGGCGATCCGCTGCGCCGCTGGACGATGAGCGACGAGCCGCCGCCCGCGGGGACGACCGGGAGCGCTGTTCCAGTACCTCAACGCCGGCAAGCGTTCGGTGCTGATCGGCGACGACCACGACCTGGTCGACCGGGCCGACGTCGTCGTGCTCGACGGATCCCTCGGGTGGGGGCGCTGAGGCCATCCGCGAGCTGGCCAGCGGCCCATCCGCGGCAGGTGGTGGTCGTCGATCTCGCCGTTCGGGTTGTCCGGACCGTACGTCGACGCCGGCGTCGCGCGTGAACGAGTTCGTGCTCCAGGCGATGTGTGGCAGCGCGGCGAGCCGGGGTCTGCCGGAGGGTCGGCCGCAGCAGGCCGGCGGGCGGATCGGTGAGTGGGTGACGGGGGTGTACGCGGCCGTTGCCGCGGCCGCGGTGTCTCCGACGGGTCGGCCGGACCGGTGAGGGCGATCTCGTCGACGTCTCGATGTATGAGTCGATGGTCAGCACAATGGGCGGGCTGGGCGCGATCTCGCGCAGCGTCCTCGGGCCGGACAGCCCGATCGGCAAACGCAGCTGTCGAGCTGCCGTCGATCGTCGCGACAGCTGACGGGCTCGTCGGGTTCTGCACCATCACCCGTCAGCAGTTCACCGATTTCCTGCTGATGATCGGCCATCCGGAGCTGATCGACGACGACGACCTGGCCAGCGTCGCCGGTCGGATGAGGCGACGCAACGAGTTCCTCGGACTTGTCGAGCCCGTGGGCGGCGCATCGGTCCACCGCCGAGATCATCGAGCTGGCGGCCAGCCTGCGCATCCCGGTCGCCCCGATCGGCACTCCGGAAACGGTCACCTCCATCGACCACTTCGCCGCGCGCGGCGTTTTCGTCGACGCCGGCGGGGCGTTTCTGCGCCCCACGGCCGCCGTATCGCAGCGACGGAGTCCGAGCTCCGCGCGCCCGGCGCGGTTGCCGACGTCGGTCGAGCACACCCGCCGGATCGACTGGTCCGCCCGTCCGACCGACGTCACCGGCGGCGACCGCACCGACGCTGCCGCTGGCCGGCCTGCGGGTTCTCGACTTCACGGCCTTCTGGGCCGGCCCCGCCGCGACCCACCTGCTGGCCGCGCTGGGCGCCGACGTGATCAAGCTCGAGGGGCTGCGCCGCCCGGACGGTATCCGCTACGCCGGTGGGCGTCCGGCGACCGAACCGGACTGGTGGGAAACCGGACCGCTGTTCCTCGGCTACAACACCAACAAGCGCGGAGTCACGGTCGAGCTCGGCGATGCCGACGGCGCGGAACTGGCGATCGCGCTGGCCACCCGGTGCGATCTGGTGATCGAGAACTTCTCGCCCCGGGTGATGGACAACTTCGGCCTCGACTGGGAGGTCCTGCACCGGGCCAATCCGCGGTTGGTGATGGTGCGCATGCCCGCCTTCGGCCTCGACGGCCCGTGGCGCGATCGGGTCGGATTCGCGCAGACGATGGAGCAGGCGAGCGGCATGGCCTGGATGACCGGCGAGCCGGATGGTCCTCCGCTGATCCCACGCGGCCCGTGCGATCCGATCTCTGGCCTGCACGCCACGTTCGCGGCCCTCGCCGCGCTGCAGGTGCGCGACCGCGATCGGCGTCGGTCTGCACGTGGAGGCGACGATGGTCGAGGCGGCGCTCAACATCAGCGCGGAGGCGGTGATCGAGTTCGCGGCCTACCGCCGGGTGAACCGGCGCGACGGCAACCGGGGACCAGGCGCGTCGCCCCAGGGGATGTACCGGTGCGCCGGCGAGGATGAATGGGTCGCGCTGGCGATCACTGACGACGATGCGTGGACCGCGCTGGTCAAGGCGCTCGGAGAGCCGGTGGCGCTCACCGTCTCGACATACGCGTCGATGGCCGGTCGGCGCGCGAACGCCGATGCGATCGATGCCGAGATCTCGGCGTGGACGGCGACACTCCGGGCGGCGGAGGCCGAGCGGACGCTACGCGAACACGGCATGCCGGCCAGCCGGTTGCACGACGCCCAACTGCTACTCGACGATCCGCAACTGGCCGACCGGGGGTTCTGGCAGCCCGTCACCCATCCGGTGGTCGGCACGTGCCGCCTGCTCGGCCTGCCGTTCCAGCTCGCCGGGTCGGACCGGCCGTGGCTGCGCGCGGCGGCGCCGACGCTCGGCGAGCACAATCACGAGGTGTTCTCCGAGCTGCTGGGGATGACCGACGCCGACATCGCCGAACTCGAACGGGCGGCGCTGATCGGCAACCGTCCGGCGGGTCTGTGATGACGGCGACCGGCTCGGTCGGGGCGGACGCGGGGATGACCTCGGCGTCGTCGGAGATCTGCCGACGACGGCGTACCTCGTGCTCGGCGTGCTCGTCATCAACGACGAGGAGCTGTCGGCGGCCGAGATCAAGACACGGGCCGACTTCTCCTTCGCGCACTTCTACTGGGCGCCGGCCATCAGTCACATCCGGCGGGAACTGGCTCGGCTGCTCGGGCTGGCCATGATCATCGAGCGCGAGGTGCCCACTGGCCCCTCCCGATCGACACTGCGCTATCAGTCCACCGAACGCGGCGAGCGGCTGCTCGCGGCGTGGACCGCGTCGTGGCCCGACTACGAACCGGTGATGGTGAAGCACCCACTGCTCTTGCGAATCTGGTTCGCCGGTGAGAGCACCGAGCCGCGGCACCTGCTCGACCTGCTGCAGTGCCACGTCGAGCGCACCCAACAGCGCATCGATGAACTGCGCTGGGGAATGCGCCGGGGCGAGGAGTTGGGCCTCGGCGCGGCGCCGCACATTCGCTACTCGGCTCCGGTTGTCGGCTACATGCTGCGCAGCCTGTACGCCGAGCTCGCCAACTGCCAGCAGCTGCACGACGACCTGGCGCGGGGGACCGACGATGATCCGGCCGGGCGGGTCAACCGTGACAACGGCGAGCTGCACCGCCGCAACCGGCCGACGACAGGAGTGACTCGATGACGACGACGCTCTGCCTGCGGCCGGTGGTGGGCGAGCCGCTGAAGACCTTCAAGTACGTGCTCCCCGAGACGCGAACCACGCTGGCGGTGGCGGCCCGCCACCTGATCATCGCGGTCGGCGTCGATCCGGACGACGGCCGCACGCCCGCGGTCTGGTTCGACGAAGCGAGCGAGCGGGCTCGTCCCGTCCACGTCCGGCTCGAACTGGTGGCGCCCGGGGGTCGCGTCCCCGTCGGCGGACGGCAACTGGGGACGGTCGCTGGTCGCGGCGGCGAGGTGGACGTGTTCGGTACGTACCTGGGCCCGGTCTCGGATGAGAACTAGCGGGCGAGCAGTGCACGCCGGACCGCGGCGAGGCGGTCGTCACCATTCGCGACGCGATGGCGGTTCCGGCACCGGCGCCCGGACAGCCGTGGAAGGTGCCCGGATAGTTGTGCAGCTCGACCGGAACCCCGGCCGTCATCAGCCGGTTCGCGTAGCTGATGCCCTCGTCGCGTAGCGGGTCGAACTCGCACGTGACGACGTAGGCCGGCGGCAGGTCGCCCAGCTCGGTCGCGCGGGCCGGAGCGGCGTACCCCGGCAACGTCAGGCGGACGCGGCGGGCCGAGGTAGGCGTCCCAACTGCAAGATCGCGTTGCGGTGGGTCCACAGCGGCGTATCGGTGAAGCGGTGCATCGATGCGGTGTCGCAGCGGTCGTCGACCACCGGCGTCTCCAACAGTTGGAAGCACAACGTGCGGCCCACCCCGGTCACGGGCCAGCAGCGCCAAGGCCGCGGCCATTCCGGCGCCCGCGCTGATCCCGCCGACACCGATGCGGTCGGGGTCCACGCCGAGTTCGTCGGCGATCTCAGACAGCCAGGTCAACGCGGCGAAGCCGTCCTCGAGCCCGGCCGGGTAGGGTGCTCGGGCGCCAGGCGGTAGGAGACCGAGACCATGACCACGCCGACCTCGGCCGCGATGTTCATGACGGTGCCGAGATCGCCGTCGACGTCGCCCATGACGAAACCGCCGCCGTGCATCCACAGCAGCGCCGGCCGCGGCGCGGGCTGGTCCGGCGTGACGATGCGGACCTCGACGTCGGGGCCACCGGCCGGCCCGGGGACGACCTGGCGCCGCACCGAGACCGATTCCGGCGGCGGCAGCTGGGGCACCGCGGCCCGCAGCTGCAGCAGGCACGTCGCGCACCGCCGCGATGTCGCTGAGATCAAGGCGAGGAAGAAGCGGCACGACCTGGGCTGCAGTTCGGGGTCGAAGGCGTAGTCCATGGCTGCGTCCTCCTGCGAGTCGCGGCGTCGTGTGAAATGGTACGGACAAGTCTGGTGAGCCGACCTACTGTTTCGAGTATGTTCGATGTCGAGCCGGCCGGATCGACGAGAGGTGCCGGGACCTTGTCCGAACTGAGATTCGACGATCGCGTCGCCATCGTGACAGGTGGTGGCCGAGGCATCGGTCTCGCCTACTGCGAGCTGCTGGCCGCGCGCGGTGCGCGCGTCATCGTCAACGACATCGGGACGTCGATGGACGGGGCCGGCAGCCGACGGCGGGGTAGCCGCCGAGGTGGCACAAGCCATGCGTGACAAGGGTGGCGACGTCGAGAGCGATACCTCCGACATCTCGACCCGCGGAGGGCGCCGAGGCGCTGGTCGAGCATGCGGTGCAGAGCTTCGGTGGTCTCGACATCGTGGTGAACAACGCCGGGATCTTCTGGACCGACTCGTTCCCGGATGTCGATCGCGACGCAGGTCGACCGGCAGTTGGCCATCCATGTCGGCGGCAGCTTTCTGGTCACGAAGGCCGCCTGGCCGCATCTGATCGGCACCGGGCGCGGACGGGTTGTTCTGACAACATCGTCAGGTGCGCTGGGTTCACCGAACCTGACTAGCTACGGCACGGCCAAGGCCGCGGTCCTCGGGCTGGCCCGCAGCCTGGCGATCTCCGGTCGCGCGGCGGGCGTCAAGGTGAACGCGGTCGCCCCGATGGCCATGACCCGGATGATGGTGGCCGGCATGCAGGGCACGCCGGCCGAGCGGCCGAGCGGCGAGCGCGACCCGGCCACGTCGCCGCGTTGGTCGCGCTGCTGTGCCACGACGACTGTCCCACCAGCGGCGAGACGTTCAACGCCGGCATGCAGCGCTTCTCGCGGTTCGTGATCGCGGAGAACGACGGCTACCTGCACCCTGACTTCGACGTCGCGCCGGAGGACGTCCTCGCTCACTGGGACCAGGTCATGGACATGTCGCAGCCGCGCATCGTCACCGACGTCTTCGACTGGGGCGAGGCCCACTTCGCGATGATGCGCGCGCACCGCGAGTCGGTGGCGGGATGACGTCGGGCCCGACCGAGCAGCCTGGCTTATGACGTCGTGGTCGATCGGCGCCGGCTTCGGCGGCATGTACGCGCTGTACCGGCTGCGCGCGAACGGCTTGTCGGTGCACGCCTTCGAGTCCGGGCGACGGACCCGGCGGCACCTGGTACTGGAACCGCTACCCCGGCGCTCGCGTCGACATCGAGAGCATGATCTACAGCTATTCCTTCGACGAGGAACTCGAGCAGGAGTGGAAGTGGCCCGAGCACTTCTCGCCGCAGCCCGACCTCGAGCGGTACGCGAACCACGTCGCTGACCGGTTCGGCCTGCGCGAGCACATCAGCTTCGGCCACACCGTCGACCGGCTGCGATTCGATGAGACCGAGCAGCGCTGGCACGTCCACACGAAACCGGGCGTGGAGGTCACCGCGCGGTTCGTCGTCGCCGCGACCGGAAGCCTGCACGCCGTGAACTATCCGGACCTGCCGGGGCGGGATGAGTTCCTGGGCGCGCAATACCATACGGCCCGGTGGCCGTGCGAGGGAGTCGGACCTCCGTGGCAAGCGGGTCGCCGTCGTCGGGACGGGCTCGACCGGCATCCAGATCATCCCGCTCATCGCCGAGCAGGCCGAGCATCTGGTCGTGCTGCAGCGGACCGCGCAGTTCAGCCTGCCGTCGCGGAACCGCGCCATGGATGAGGAGTACGAACGCGAGTACAAGGCCAACTACCGCAACTACCGCCAGATGATGCGCCGGACCGAGACCGCGGCCGTGCTCTTCGGCTTCCAGAATCGCTCGATCTTCTCCGTCAGTGACGAGGAGCGCCGGGAGATCCTCGAACAGGCGTGGCAGCTCGCGCAGCGGATTCCGGTTGACCGCATCGTTCAACGACATCCGCACCGATCTGCAAGGCCAACGACCTCGTGGCCGACTTCGTCCGCGACAAGATCCGCAGACCGTCGACGACCCGGTCACGGCCGAGAAGCTGTGCCCCCGTGGCTACCCGATCGGGACGAAGCGGCTGTGCCTGGACACCGGGTACTTCGAGACCTACAACCGCGCCAACGTCGACCTGATCGATCTAGCGGGCCGAACCGGTCGAGCTCACCCCGCACGGTCTGCGTACGCCCGAACGCGAGTTCGACCTCGACGTCATCGTCTACGCGACCGGGTTCGACGCGATGACCGGCGCCCTCTCGCAGATCGAGGTGATCGGTCGCGACGGGAAGCGGCTGGCCGAACACTGGCGCTACGGGCCCCGCAGCTACCTCGGGTTCGCCGTGGCCGGCTTTCCCAACCTCTTGATGATCCACGGTCCGGGCAGCCCCTCGGTGCTTGCTCAAATGATCATGGCGGGGGAGTGGCAGGTCGACTGGATCGCGGCGCTCGTCGCGCACCTGGACGGCGACGGCGCGGTCACGCGTCGATACGACGGTCGAGGCCGAGGACCGCTGGGGCGGACGAGGTGGCCGCCGCGGCCGCCCGCACTCTGTACCCGCTGGCCAACTCCTGGTACGTCGGCGCCAACATCGCCGGCAAGCCGCGGGTATTCGGGATCTACGTCGGCGGTTTCGATAAGTACGTCGACGCCTGCGAGAAGGCAGCCGCCGACGGCTACGACGGGTTTGTGCTGGCCTGAGCGGCCGCACGGACCGATGAACAGTTCGTCACGCTGGATCGAGCTCGTCGGTGCGTACAACGTGCGCGATCTCGGCGGTCTGCCGCTCAGCGACGGGACGCACGCGCCCCGATGTGCTGTTGCGGGCTGACAATCTCGACCGGCTGACCTCCGCGGATGTGCAGACGCTCATCGAGCGAGCATCACCTGCGCGCGGTCGTGGACCTGCGCAACGCCGTGGAGATCCAGCGCCCGCCGGAATGGATCGCCGCCGCCGGACTCACCTATCGGCACCTGCCGTTGCTCGATCTCTCCGGTGAAACCGCGGCGGCGATGGGCGAGGAGATGCGCACCGACGTGGGGGCGGCGTACCGGCGGATGCTCGAGATGGCCGGCCCGGGCATCGGCGAGGTGCTGGAGCTGATCACCGGCGACGATGCACGGACAGGATCGGTGGTGGTCCACTGTGCGGCCGGCAAGGATCGAACCGGGATCGTCATCGCCGTGCTGCTGAGCACGGTGGGAGTTCCCGACGATGTCATCGTGGCCGATTACATGTCCACCGCCGAGCGGATCGAGGCGGTCCGGGCCGCGCTCGCGCGACGCTCCCTGTACCGCCCACCGGCCGGCAGCGGACCGATGCCGGTCATGACCTCTGGACCCATCGACGCCGTGCTCGCCGCCTTACGCAACGAGCCGGGCGGGGTTGAGGGTTACCTCATCCGGTGGGGCGTCACCCCGACGCGGATCCAACGGTTCCGCGACCTGATGACGTTTCCACGGTGACGACGTTCTCGGCCAGCAGGTCGCTGATCAACGAGTCGGCCAGACCGAGTTCGCCGAGCACGGCCACCGAGTCCTCGCCCAGGCGCGGGGCACCGACGAGGGTTTCCGCGTCGACTCCCGGGAACGCGGGCACCGGGCGGGGCTGACGCAGCGGGCCGATGACCGGATGCTGGTAGGTCGACCAGGGTGCCGTTGGCGACGACCTGCGGGTGGGAGCGCGACATCGGCCATCGCGACGACCGGTCCGCAGGGAACGTCGTGGGCCGACAACTGCGCCGCCGCATCGGCGGTCGACATCGTCTTCAGCACCGCCTTGGCGGCCCGCAGGATGTCGCCCATCCGGGGATTCTCTCCGAGCACCGGCGCGAGGTCGAGGGCAGTCGATCAGGTTCTGCCAGGCCTGCGGCTTGAGCACGACCAGGGACAGGTGGCCGTCGGCGGTCGGGGTCAGCTGGTACGTCAGCGCCGGTGCCGGCCCGAGCACCTCGGGCTCCAGCGCCGTCTGGTCGACCATGCCGTCCGGCCAGAGCAGCGAGATCGCAACGTCGAGCATGACGACATCCAGACTCACACCCTGCCCGGTGCGGGTGCGCTGGAGCAGCGCCGCCGTCACGCTCTGGGCCATGACGTGGCCGGTGGTCTTGTCGACCAGCCCGTGCCGGGTCAGCCGCGGCGGGTCGTCGTCGTTCTGGCGGGCCGCGTCGGCCATGCCCGACGTCGCCTGGATCACGTGGTCATAGACCGGCCGGCCGGCCCAGGGGCCTTCAGTGCCGAAACCGATGATCGAGGCATGCACGAGCTGTGGCCGCGTCGCGCGCACGGTGTCCGCGTCGATACGCAGCCGTTGGGCCGCGGCCGGCCGGAAGCTGTGCACGACCACGTCGGCGCTGTCGAGCAGAGGCGCGAGGACCTCGTCCGCGCGCGGGTGGCGCAGGTCCAGGCACAGGGATCGTTTGGAGCGGTTGAGATTGGCGAAGTAGGTCGAGAGCTCACGGGCGCCGGTGCCCCGGCGCCGCAGCGCGTCGCCGCCGGGTGATTCGACCTTGATCACGTCGGCGCCCTGGTCGGCCAGGATCATCGTGCCGAACGGCCCGGCCATGTTCTCGGTGAAGTCGACGATCCGGAACCCGGCGAGCGGCCCTCCGGCGCCGCCGCTCACGCGGTGGCCGAGATCGGTGTCTGCGCGACCGGAAAGCTGTTGTCGAGCTGCTCGGCACCGGCGCGGTAGACGTAGAAGGTCCGGTCGAAGCTGAGCAACTCGACTCCGTCCTGGTTGAGGCTGCGGGTGTGGATCGTGACGAGCCCGGCGTACGGCCGCGAGGCCGACTCGCGCTTGCCGAGCACGAGAGACTCCGACCACATGGTGTCGCCGACGAACACCGGGGCCCTCAGGACGACCTTGTCCAGACCGAGGTTCGCGAAGGCGTTCTGGGTCGTGTCGGTGACGCTCTGGCCGATCGCGATCGCGATGGTCAGGGTCGACACGACCAGGGGGCGGCCGAACTCGGACCGGGCCGCGTACTCCCGGTTGAAGTGGATCTCGTTGGTGTTCATGGTCAGCAGCGTGAACCAGGTGTTGTCGGCCTCACTGATAGTCCGGCCGAGCGGATGTTGGTACACGTCACCGACGGTGAAGTCCTCATACAACCGTCCGCGCCAACCCGCCACGTTCGTCATGCACGCTCCAGCTTCGCAAAATATGTCCGAACAAGTATTGCGTCGTGATCTTGCCTTGTCGACCGACGGATTGGCTAGCCCGGCGGGACAGATGCCGGTGTGCGCTTGCTGACCCGAGGGGTGAGCATGTGGGACAGCATGACCGATTCTCCGTAGCCGGCGGCATGGGCCCACCCGACCGGCTGGACGTGGCCGAGACCGCGAGCTGAATCGGTGTCAGACGATCGACGTCGCCGACCGCCGGGATCACAGGCCGGAGCGCGTACTCGACCATCAACCAGGACCCGCTTGTCCGCGAGACGATGTGCCACGGTGGTCTCCCCGATTGCGTGCCGCGGCCCAGCACCGGCGGGTGTCCATTGGACCCTGCCTGCTACCTGTTCGGACAACTTGGTGAGTCTTTTGCGCAGCGTCGATGAACAGTCGCTCACCGACGGCCGGCGTGGTTCCGGCGAGGTCGACGTCGTGTTTGTCCGAACAGGACCCGACATGTCTACACTCCCACTGTGTCTCCCAACGCCGCCTCCAACTCCGCGAAGCCGGCCCGTGGCCGTTCGGCCGCTCCCAAGCCGGTGCTCGCCGGAGCGAAGAGGTCGGGCGGCGCGGCGAAAGCGGTGAAGCCGACCCGCGCGGTCAAGGTGGCCAAGGCCGCTCCGGCCCGACCCGCCAAGGCCGCCACCCGAGCGACCAAGGCGACACCGGCCCGACCCGCCAAGGCGAGCGCGGACGAGACGTTCGAGGTCGGCACGCGGTACGACAGCGTGGCGAACGCGCTGAAGGCGGAGATCGCCGGCGGCGCGTACGAGATCGGCACCAAGCTGCCGACCGAGTTCGAACTCTGTCACCGCTTCGAGGTCAGTCGCTCGACCATCCGCCAAGCCCTCGCCCAGCTGGAGCTGGCCGGGGTGGTCAAGCGCCGGCGAGGGCTCGGGCACCACCGTCGTCGCGCTCGAAGCCCGCCTTCGGTACACGTTGTCCGTCGTTTCCGAGGCCGACATCCTCCGGTTCGCCTCCGAGACGATCCTCGAGTTCACCGAGTTCGGCGCGCCCGGTGAGCTCGGTGGACAGCCGACGACTTCGGCTGGGCGCGTCGGGCGACTGGCGGGTCTGGCGCGGACTTCGGCAGTCGACCGCCGGCGGCCCACCGCTCGGTCAGGCGTCGGTGTACGTCGCGGCGCCCTTCGCCGCTCGATGAAGGCGCTGGGTCGCCGTACGCAGCGGGCGATCTTCGACCATCTGGCTGAGTCCAACGGGCTGGTGATCAGCACGATCGAGCAGGAGATCACCGCCACGGTCATCGACCAGTCCGAGAGCGAGGCCCTCAATGCGCCGCGCCGGGTACGCCGGCCCTGAGCGTCCTGCGTCGCTTCATCAGCGATCAGCGCCTGGTCGAGGTCTCGGAGACCATCTTCCCGGCGGACCGGTTCAGTTACGAGATCAGGCTGGAGCGCGACTAGTGCCTCGCCTCGTTGTCCGCCGGGACCCGTGAGTGAACGCACCGCCGATCGGGATCGTCGACGCGTTCGTCAACGTCAACCTGGCCAATCTGAACCGGCCGCCGTGGCTGGAGCAGGTGGCCGAACGCTACTTCAAGGGCTCCGGTGAGATCTTCCGCAACCTGTCGCTCGCGGAGTTGCTCGACACCATGGACGCGCTCGGCGTGCGCAGTGGCCGTACTCACCAACAACTGCGAGCAGATCGACGATCACGTGCTCTCCTTCGTCGAGGCCCGACCGGACCGCTTCGTCCTCTCGGCCTACGTGAATCCGCGCAACGGGATGGCGCGCGGTGCGCGCGCTGGAGTCCTTCGCCACCGGGTATCCCGTCGTGCTCGCTCGTATCACGCCGTTCATGATCGATCTGCCGGCCAATGATCGCGAGTACTACCCGATCTACGCCAAGTGCATCGAGCTCGGCCTTCCGGTATCGATCCTGACCGGCATGCCGGGGCCGGGCGTCTACGCACGCTGGCAGGACCCCAAGCTCCTCGACGACGTCTGCGTGTTCTTCCCCGAGCTGACGGTGGTCATGTCCCACGGCGCCGACCCGTGGTGGCCCGACGCGATCCGGCTGATGATCAAGAATCCGAACCTGTTCATGATGACGTCGGCCTGGGCGCCGAGCCGCCTGCCGGCCGAGCTCATCGGGTACCTCAACTCGAGGGGCCGGGACCGGATCATGTACGCCTCGGACCACCCGATCGTGCCGATGCAGCGCTGTGTCGCCGAGGCGCTGGCGTTGCCGCTGCGCGAGGGTGTGCCCGAGCGTTACCTGCGTGAGAACGCGATGGCGATCCTGCCCATCGCCCAGAAGCTGTCCTGACCGGGACTCATCGGGGCCCCGCGCCCGCCGGCGTCATCCCTCCCGCAGCGTGATCACGGCGTCGACGGCGTCAACCGAGTCCGGCCGGACGACGAGCGGGTTGATCTCGATCTCGTCGACGGTCTCGCGCCAGTCGGAGGCCAGCGAACTGAGGCGGGCGATCACCGCCGGCAGCTTCGCCTCATCGAGGATCTTCGGGTACTTGCGAGCCAGGCCCCGCCCCAGGTTGGTCCGCAGCAGGAGCGTTCGGGCCTGGGCGGGGGTGACGGGCGCCTTGGCCCACGCGATGTCAGAGTCGCTTTCGACCCACTTGCCGCCACCGCCGACCATGACGTGCAGGCCGTAGCGGGGATCATCGCGCGTGGATACGATGACCTCGGCTACCGAGTCCCGCAGTTGCGGTTGCACCACCACCTCACCGCCGCGCGACGAGACGATGTCGGAAAGGCGCTTGTAGACGTCGATTGCCTGCTCGTCGCCCCACACGTCGAGATGGACGAGCTGTTCGTCGGCCTTGTGGACCACGCCCGGTGATCAGGCCCTTCATCACGACCGGATACCCCAGCCGCCGGCCGGTGTCCAGAAGCTCGTCGGTGGAGTGAATCCGCTCGGTGGCGATCATCGGCAGACCGGCCGCCCGCAGCCGCTCGAAGGCCTCCAGCTCGGGTACCCGCGCTGCCGGGGCGACGTCGTCCTGGGGGTCGGCCGCTGAGTCGACCGGGGCCGGGCCGGCTTCGGGAAGCTGTCCGGCGATCCGCGCCTGCCGGACGATGTGTCCCAGCGAGCGCCAGATGGTCTCTCCGTCCGAGGTCACGGCGAAGCCGGCGTCGACCAAGACCTTGCGTTGCCATTCCTTGACGCGGGAATCGATGATGATCGGCACTGGGAGGCTCGCCCGGGACGCCGAGCGGGGTGAGATCGACGCTCGGTCCATCGGGGGTCTCGATCGTCTCCAGACCCCACCCGTCCATGAGCACGATGCACCCGACGTCGGGGTCCTCGGCGAGAACTCGCACGACCTGGAGCTGCCGGTTCGAGCCGTCGAACGGGAATGGGCTGATGTCGAGCGGATTGGTCGTGCCCGGCCTCGGGGACGATCTGATGCATCCGGCTGATCGTGGCCTCTGACAGCCGGGCCAGAGGCAGCGATTGCCGCGCGCACCAGTCCCCGGCCAGGACGCAGTCGCCGCCCGACCCGCTCGTGGGCAGAAACGGACCGAGCGGGCCGCCGACCGAACGCCGAGATCAGGCTGGCGACCTGAACCGCCTCGCGCACCGTATCGACCCGGATGGCATCGGCGTCCTGGGCGAGCACGTCGACGAAGACATCGGGCGAGGCCAGGGCACCGGTGTGGGAGGCGGCGACCTGACTGCCGATGCTCGTGCGCCCCGACTTGAGCAGCACGACGTCGGTGCCCGCCGCCCGTGCGGCCTTGATCGCGTCCGAGAGGCGCTGCGGATCGGCGACGTTCTCCAGGTACACGATGACAACCGAGGTCGAGGGCCGCGAGCCGAGATACTCGATCAGGTCGGCCGGGGTGAGGTCGGCGCAGTTGCCCATGGTGACCCAGAGATCGACCCCCTGGCCGGTCTCCTCGATGTAGTTCATCAACCGCATCGACAGGTAGCCGCTCTGGGCGACCACCGAGATCGACCCGGGCGGTGCGGTGTTTTCCCGGCCCGCGGCGACGAGGCCGTCGGTGTAGTTGATCAAGCCCATGCAGTTGGGTCCGATCAACCGAATGCCGTACTCCGCCGCCCGCACCGTGAGCTCGTGCTGCAGTTCCGCGCCCCGCTCGTCGGCTTCCGCGAACCGCGCGCTGGTCACCACGGCGAGGCCGATGCCAGCCGCCGCGCAGTCGTCGAGGGCGGCGAGCGCCGCTTCCCGCGGCACCGCGATGATTGCCAGGTCGAGCTCGGACGCGAGTGGGCTCTCAACCGCGCGGGCGACGGTGCTGACCCCGTGCACGACCTGGGCGTTGGGGTTGACCAGCACCACGCGACCCTCGTAGCCGTTGCTGATCACCTTTCCGGCGATCCGGGCGGCCTGGCTGGTCAGCTTTCGGGCGCTGGCGCCGTAGATGGCCACCGCCCGCGGGGCCAGACCCCGGTTCAGGGTCTGGGTGAGGGCGCTCTGGCCGTCGGGCACGGCTGCCTCCATTTGCTTCAGGTGTACGAACAACTGCGCGTCTGAGCGCTAAGTCAGCCCATGGTCTCAGAAGCGACCCGTCCAGGGAACCCCTCGGGGAGACCGTTCGAGTCACTTGCTCGTACAAATATTGTCACAATCACCGCCGTGAGTACACCGAAGCGGCGGGGTGGTGGACGAGTGACCGTACAACTTCAGGCGGCATTGCCTCCTCGTCGAACGGGCGAAAGAATACATCGGGTCGTCGATCGGCGCCGCTGATATTGTCCGAACATATTCATGTTTCGGGTGCCCAACGAAATGGGAGACACTGTGTCCGAGGACAACGCTGGCGGCCCGAGCGCCGAAGAGCCGACCGCTCGAGCGCCGAAGGCCAGGACGTACTCGGAGGCTCATCCCGAGGACGCGCTCGGCGATGAGCTGACTCCTGAGCAGATCGACGACCTCGTCCTATACGAGAAGGTCGATCGGCACATCGCCGTCATCAGTCTGAACCGCCCGGAGCGGCTCAACGCGTTCTTGGCGCCGCACAGCTTCCTTGAGCTTCGGCGCAAGATGGAGCGGGCCGAGGACGACGACGAGATCAAGGTCATCGTGCTGACCGCCGTGGGAAACACCTTCTCCGCCGGCGTCGATCTGCGTCGGACCCCGGTCGAGGATGCCGGCCTCAAGCGCGGCGAGCGACTGCCACAGTCGAAACGAATGCGAATGGCGTCCTACGGTGCGCCGGACTTCCTCAAGTGCGACAAGACGGTGATCGCCGCCGTCAATGGCACCTGCGTGGCCGCGGGGTTCCACTTCGTCATCTCGTGCGACTTGATCGTGGCCGGTGAAGGCGCGCGTTTCGGCGAGCCCGAGTCGCGCATCGGTTTCGCCGGGTTCTCGCCCGGCTGGCCGCTGCTCGCGCTCAAGTTCGGCCCGAACCGCGCGCGAGCGATGCTGCTGACCGGGCGGCTGTACACGGCCGAGCAGCTGGAGCAGTGGGGGATCGTCGACTCGGTCGTGCCGCCGGATCAGCTGCGAGAAGAGGCGCTGCGCTACGCGCGGATGGTGGCCTGGCACTCGACCGACAACCTCATGCTGGGCCGCCGTTCGATGCAGCTGTTCTACGAGCTGCTCGGGCGTCGGCGCCTACGACACCTGGGTCAGCATCGCGCATCCGCTGTTCACCAACGTCGTGTGGCGCGAGGACGAGTTCAACTTCATGCGCGAGCGCAACCAGCGCGGGATGAAGGGCGCCCTCACCGAGATGCAGCGGCAATGGAAGGAAATGGGGTTCTGAGCAATGCACGGTCTGGCGGGCAAGGTCGGTGTCGTCGTCGGCGGCGGTGCGGGTCTGGGGCGCGCGTCCGCGCGACGTCTCGCCGCGGAGGGCGTCTCGGTCGTCGTCAGCGACATCAATGCGGATGCGGCCGAGGCGGTCGCCGAGTCGATCCAGGAAGCGGGCGGGGAGGCGAGCTCATTCCCGGCCGACATCAGCAGCGAGGAGCAAGTCAGCGCGCTGATCGCGTTCACCGTCGCCAAGTACGGCCGCCTGCAGCTGCTGCACAACGTCGCGGCCGACCTGAAGCACTGCATGGAGGCCGACTTCGACATCCTGGGGACGACGCTCGAGTCGTTCGACCACACGATCGCGGTCGACCTGCGGGGGTACGTGCTGACTTGTCGGGCCGCGCTCCCGCACCTGATCGCCGCCGGCGGGGGCGCCATCGTGAACACGTCGTCGATGGCCGCCGTGCGGGCTCTGCGCACCGGGCAACCGTTACGGGTACGCGATCGCGAAGAGCGGGCTCGGCCCGCTCTCGCAACACATCGCGGTGAAGTTCGGCAAGCAGAATGTCCGTTGCAACACGGTGGCGATGGGCGTGATCTTGTCGGAGACGTTCGTGACGATGCAGCCCCCGGACCGCATCGAACTGATCAAGGCCACGTCACTCGTGCCCGAGGCCGGGGATCCGGTCCGCCTGGCCGCCCCCATCGCGTTCCTGCTCTCGGATGAGGCGTACTACATCACCGGCCAGACGATCAACCTCGACGGCGGGTCCTCGGCCACCGGTTGATCATCAGGACGTTGCCGGCAGCGCGAGCGCCTCTCGGGCGATGAGTGACGACATGATCTCGACGGTGCCGCCGGCGATCGTCTCGAACACGCTCTGGCGCCACAGCAACGAGATGTCCGGATCTTGCATCAGCGCCGACCGGCCGAGCAGATCGACCGCCCGGCGCGGGATCTCCTGGCACAGGCGCGAGGCGAGCAGCTTCGAGCGCGCACCCTCCAGCACGCCGTCCGCACCGGCGCTGAGGGCTCGCACCGTCGCCAACGCGCTCGCCTCGATCGACGCCAGCCGCCCGCGGAACTCGAGGATGGCGGCCCGGACGTCGTCGCGGTCGGCCTCCCCGGCCGACGCCGCGAGCTGCTCGAACCCCTCCACGTCGCGCCGCAACCGGCCGGGCAGCACCTGGGTGAGTCGCTCGACGGCCAGCGCCTCGCGAATCAGCTTCCACGCGCCGCCCTCGTCACCGACCCGGTTGGCAACCGGAATCCGCACGTCGTCGAGGAACACCTCGTTGACCTGGTGGCCGTCGATGGTCGGGATGGGAGAGATCGTGATACCGGGCCGGTCGAGGTCGACGACCAATAGGGTCAGCCCACGCCGGCCGCCTTCGTCGCCCACCCGGCACAGCAGCCACAACTTCTGGGCGTGGTGGGCTTCCGAGGTCCAGATCTTGTGGCCGCGGACCACGTAGTCGTCGCCGTCACGGCGTCGCGCGGGTGCGCAGATGGGTCAGGTCGCTGCCGGCCTCAGGCTCGGAATAGCCCAACGACATGGCGAGGCTGCCGTCGGCCAGACCGGGCAACAAGCGGCCTTGAAGTTCGGCCGAGCCGGCGTCGATCAGGATGTGGGCGATGAGTCCGGGGCCGAGGTCGGGACGCGCGGCCCGGTAGTAGGCCAAGGTGTCCCAGAGCAGGAACTCGTGCGAGAGCGGGGCGTCCGACCCGCCGTGCGAACGGGGCCAGCCCATGCTCAACCAGCCCCGCTCACCGAGGAGCTGGTACAACTCGCGGGCCCGTCCGCCGCGACCCTCGAAGTACTGATGGGGCGTCACGAGACCGCGCTCGGCGGCGTCACGCAACAGGGCGATCACCTCGTCGCGGTACGCGAGCTCGTCCTCGTCCAGTACCCCGATGTAGGACTTCAGAGGACGATCCAGGGCCATCAGAACTGCACGCCGTCTCTGCGCACGGCCTTGACGATCTGGTCGCGCATGATCTCGCTGGAGCCGTCGGCGACCCGGGTCCGCCGCATCTGCTGCCACGCCTGCGCGAGGTGCACCTCGTTGGTGAAGCCCATCGCCCCGTGCACCTGGATCGCGTGATCGATCGCCCGCAGTGCCACCTCGATCGAGTACGCCTTGCACATCGACACCTCGCGCCGCACCGACTCACCGCGGTCCAGGCGCCGCGCGGTGTCCAGTCCCATCGTGTAGGCCGCGTGCAGCTCCATGGCCGAAGTGGCGAGCGGGAACGAGATGGCCTGGTTGTCGATGATCGGGTGGCCGAAGGTCCGACGCACCTCCGCGTAGCGCAGCGCCTTGTTCAGCGCCCAGCGCGTCAGTCCGACGGCTCGGCCGCTGTTGTACACCCGTCCGATCGAGACGCCGGACATCGCGTGCGTGAGACCCTCACCGGGCTGACCGATCACCTGGGCGTCGGGCACGAACAGGTCGGTGTAGCTCAGGATGCCCTCGTCGCCGCCGGCGTGGCCGAACATGGCGATGACGCTTTCGACCCGCACGCCCGGGTCGCGCATGTCGATGACGAAGCCGGTCAGACCCGGACCCTTGCGCCGGAACGCCTCGGCGTCGGTGACGGCGAACGTGATGCCCCAGTCCGCGTAGGGGGAGTTGGTCGACCACTGCTTGACGCCGTTGAGGACCCAGCCGCCGTCGACCCGCGTGGCGCTCGTGCGCATCTGCCACACGTCCGACCCGGCGTCCGGTTCGGACATCGCGAAGCAACTCGTCTTGGTGCCGGTGACGAGGTCGGGCAGCAGGCGGTCGCGGAACTCCGGATCGACGTGCAGCAACAGGTGGCTCGGCCCGCGCGACCAGTGACAGATCATCTGGTGGCCGAGCCAGAACTCCGCACCGCACGCGTCGAACACCGTCGACCAGCACCGGTAGAGCGCTTCGAAGCCGAGGCCGGAGCCACCCACGGCGACCGGCGCCAACATCGTGTAGAAGCCAGCGCGGGCCGATGCCTGGCGCACCTCGGCGAAGGCGGCGAGGACGTCGGTGCGAAACCGGCCGTCGGTGCCGAACTCGGTGGCGTGGTGGCCCAGCGCGGCTTGCCGGGGTATCACCTCGGCGCGCACGAAGTCACGCAGCCCGTGGCAGAGCTCGTCAAGATCGATGTCGATGCCGGGCCCGGCATCGTGCTCGAGGGCAGCGTTCACTGTTTCTCCCGTTCGGTAGCCTCGATCCGGTGAGCTCAACGGCCGGCTCGGATGGATCGTGTCCATACTCCGCCAATGTTGTCAGTACAAGTCTCGAATAGCCATACGGGCGACTGGCTGATCGTCGATCTCTCAGTGGTCCGGAGCGTCGTTCTGTGATGCACGCCCTGCTGGCAGTAGATCGTCTCCCTTGACCCCAATGTACGTACAAATAGGGTTGGAAGTCATGAAGCTCGATGCACGACTGACGGTGCCGCTCGGCGAGGCCGGTCGGGCCGCGCGCGACTACGAGGCCGGCGGATACGCCGGCGCGTGGGTCGCGGAGACGAAACACGACCCGTTCCTGCCGCTCGCCGGCGCCGCGCAGACGACGAGCACCATTCAGGTCGGGACGTCGATCGCGGTGGCCTTCGCCCGCAGCCCGATGACGGTCGCGCTGACGGCCAACGACCTGCAACGACTGTCCGATGGTCGGTTCGTGCTCGGTCTCGGCACCCAGGTGAAGGGCCACATCGAGCGGCGCTTCTCGATGCCGTGGTCGGCGCCTGCGGCGCGGATGCGTGAGTACATCACCGCGTTGCACGCCATCTGGGACGCCTGGAACAACGAAACCCGCCTGGACTTCCAGGGCGAGTTCTACCGCCACGACCTGATGACGCCGTTCTTCCAGCCGGAGCCGAACCCGTACGGCCGTCCCAAGGTCATGCTGGCCGGCGTCGGGCCGATGCTCACCGAAGTGGCCGGAGCCGTCGCCGACGGGTTCATCTGTCACGCGTTCACGACCGAGAAGTACCTGCGCGAGGTCACCGTTCCGCTGCTAGCCAAGGCCCGGGCCGGGGCCGGCAAGGACATGACCGACTTCGACATCTGCGGGCCTTCATTCGTCGCCACTGGCCTCACCGACGAGGAGATCCAGGACGCCTGCGCGGGCGTCAAGGCCCAGATCGCCTTCTACGGCTCCACCCCTGCGTACCGTCAGGTGTTGGAACTGCACGGCTGGGGTGATCTGCAAGTGGAACTCAACACGTTGGCTCGCGCTGATCGCTGGTCGGAGATGGGTGGGCTGATCAGCGACGAGATCTTGAACGCGTTCGCCATCGTCGCACCGCCGGAGGGCATCGCCGACGCGCTGCAGGCCCGGTTCGGCGACATCATCACCCGGATCAGCCTCTATCTGCCCTACGAGAGCGACCCGGCGTCGTGGGAGCCGGTCGTGCGCCAGATCGCCGACGCTGTGACCGACGTACCGACGAGGTCGTCGTCGAGGTGGTGGGGTCGTGCCTGCTCGTGCGGCTCAACCGTCCCGAGCGCGGCAACGCGCTGGTGCCCGTCGATGCGGGAGCCGGTGCTCGACGCCTGGCGCCGGGCCGACGCCGACCCCCAGATCCGGGCCGTCGTGGTGACCGGAACCGGCCCGCGGCACTTCTGCACCGGCGTCGACGTCACCGAGACCGCCCGCTCGGGACGGACCACGACCGGTGACGGTCCGGTGGCCGAGGAGATCATCTGGTCGCCGTTGCTGGCCGGGGTCCAGGTGCCGGTGATCGCGGCCGTGAACGGGACCGTCGCCGGGGGCGGCCTGCACTTCGTCGCCGACGCCGACATCGTCGTCGCCGGAGAGCACGTCCAGTTCCTGGACACCCACGTCTCGGTCGGCATGGTCGGCGGCGTCGAGAACGTCAGCCTGACCCGCCGGCTTCCGATCGGGGCGGCGTTGCGGATGACGCTGGAGGGTCGGGGGTTCCGGCTCGGTGCCCAGCGCGCCTACGAACTCGGTCTGGTCGACGAACTGTGCGCGTCGGGAAGCGAGGTCGAGACCGCGCTGCGGCATCGGCGAGCGCATCGCCCAGAACTCGCCCGAGGCGGTGCGGCTGTCCAAGCAGGCGATCTGGGAGTCGATCGGCCTCGATCACCACGCCGCCGCCGAGAACGCCTGGCGGCTGGTCAAGCGCCACCGGAGCCCACCCCGACTTCACCGAAGGTCCGCGCGCGTTCGCCGAGCGCCGCCCGACGGGACGGCCCGACTCGGACAGCACCTGGCTCCCGACGCCGACTGTCGGCTCAGCCGACGATGCTGCCGTCCGGAGCGACTCGGTTGTTCGGCGCGTCCGGCGCGGACATCTGGGCCCACGTCGGCCCGTGTGACATCAGCCCGCCGTCGACGGTGAATGCCTGGCCGGTGATGTAGCCCGACTCGTCGGAGGCGAGGTAGACCACGAGCATCGCGATGTCGTCGGCCTCGCCCACCCGGTTCGTCAGCATGTGCGGCGCCATCACGGTGCGGGCATAGTCCGGCGGTACATGCCGGCCCGGGATGTAGCCGGGATGGATCGTGTTGCACCGGATGCCCTGGCGGCCGTACTGCGTGGCGATCACCCGCGACAGGGTCTCGACCGCTCCCTTGGACACCGAGTAGGCACCCGACTTGGGCATCGTCGCCGTGGCCGCGGCCGAGCCGGTGTTGATGATCGAGCCGCCGCCGTCGGCCGCCATGTGCGGGATCGCGTACCGGCTCACCAGCCACGGTCCGCGCAGGTTCACCCGCATGACCGCGTCCCATACCTCGGGTGAGATCTCCATGACCGGCTTGACCGAGTCGTCGAAGGTCTCCGGGACGCCGACCGCGGCCGCGTTGTTGAAGACCACGTCGAGGCCGCCGAGCCAGGCGGTCGTCCGCGTCGAGAGCTGCGCGCACCGACGCGTCGTCGCCGATGTCGACCGGCAGACCGAGGGCCCGACCGCCGGCGGCGTTGATCGCGTCGGCCGTGGCGGCCGGCCTTGGCCCCGTCGATGTCCGCGACGACGACGCTCGCGCCGGCCTCGGCCAGCCGGTGCGCCGAGGCGGCGCCGAACCCCTGGGCGCAGCCGACGGCCAGCGCGCGCTTGCCGCTGAGTCGCTCGTTCATGTCAGGCCTCGCTCTCTCGAGGCGGTGACGGGGTCCCGGGGCGCGACGCCGTGGGGCAGCCAATCGCCGCAGAGTTGTACGAATGAATGCCGCACGTGATCACAGCCGAGCCGACGATCCACCGTCCACGTTGATCGTCTGGCCGGTGATGTAGCGGGCGTCGTCGGACAGCAGGAAGACCACGGCCGCGGCGATGTCATCGGGTACGGCCGGCTTGGGGACGAGCGTTGCCGCATCGGTGACCTGCACGCGGTCGGGACTCATCGTCGCCATGAAGCTCTCCGAAATCACCATGCCGAGAGCGGCGGTGTTGCAGCGGACGCCCTGCTTGCCGTAGCGAACCGCAATGTGCTGCGAGAGCGGAGTCAGCCCGCTCTTGGCGATCGAGTACGAGAAGCGCAGCCCGGTCGGCAGCGATCGGATCGCCGCCAGCGAGGAGGTGTTGACGATGGCCCCGCCACCGTTGGCGACCATGTGCGGAATGACCGCGCGACACGAGAGAACGTAGCCCCGCAAGGGTGACCGCGAGCATCTCTTCGTAGTCGTCCATGTCGGTGGTGAGGATGTCGAAGTCCTTGGTCGTCACGTGCACTGGGTTGAATCCCACGTTGTGCAGGAGGTCGACCCGGCCGAACGTGTCGAGCGTGAACTGCACCGCGGCGTTGATGTCCTCGGCGCTGCGCAGGTCGACCTTGACCGCCGCGGCGTCGCCGCCGGACTGCCGGATCGTCTCGGCGACGACCTCGGCGCCTTCGTCGTTCAGATCGGCCACGACGACCTTCGCGCCCTCCTGCGCGAGGCGGATCGCGGTGGCCCGGCCGACGCCGTTGGCACCGCCGACGATCAGTCCGATCTTGTCCTGGAGGCCGTTCACTCGGCACGCTCCGTAAGGGGTCTCAGTTGGTGGCAGCAAGGCCCGAACGCGCTCGACCGTATCAGATTTGTCCGTGCAAATCTTTGACGAGCAGTCGCGGAAAATATCGTCGGGACGCTATGCGCCGCCGGTCCGAGGTCATACGCTGCGCGAATGGCACGCGGTGCGTCGATGGATGCCCGGCCCCCGGACGACGCTCTCGCGACGCCGGCGAGCGGGGGTCGTCCGCCACGCCGCGCTACGTGCAGGTCGCCGACGCGCTGAAGGCCGAGATCGCGCGCCGGCACCTACGAGGTCGGCGCGAAGCTGCCGACCGAGTTCGAGCTGTGCAGCCGCTACGGGGTGAGCCGGTCGACCGTCCGCCAGGCCCTGGCCGAACTCGAGGCAGTCGGCATCGCGCGGCGGCGCCAGGGTTCCGGCACCACGGTCGTCGCCCGGTCGCCGGCGTTGCGCTATTCGCTGTCGATCGCCACGGAGGCCGACATCACGCGCTACGCCTCGGAGACGGCCTTCGAGATCTCGGACGTTCGCCGTCGCGGTGAGCTCCGTCGACAGCCGCCGGCTGCGCCTGGGTGCCCCGGACCAGTGGCTGGCCTGGCACGGCTTGCGCCGCACGAGTCCCGGTGGAATGCCGCTCGGGCTGGGCACGGTGTACGTCGCCAGCGACTACGCCGACGCCATGCAGGACGTCGGTCCCGGATCGCAGCGAGCGATCTTCGACCGCATCTCGGCGGCGTTCGGCGTGGTGGTCACGTCGATCGAGCAGCAGATCAGCGCGACCGTCCTGGACGAGGACGAGGCCACGCGGCTGGAGACCGTGGCGGGAGCGCCGGCGCTGGCGATCGTGCGCCGCTACGTGGCCGACCAGCGATTGATCGAGGTGGCCGAGACGGTCTATCCCTCCGATCGGTTCAGCTACACGCTTGCGCCTGGACCGCGACCGCTGAGCCGGTCGTCACACCAGTTCGAGCAACGTCGCGTTGGCCATGCCGCCGCCCTCGCACATGGTCTGCAGGCCGAAGCGGGTGCCGCGGCGCCGCATGGCGTGCACGAGCGTCGTCATCAGCCGGGCCCCCGACGCGCCCACCGGATGGCCCAGCGCGATGGCGCCGCCCTCGACGTTGGTCTGCTCGGCCGGCACACCGGTGTCGAGCAGCCAGGCCAGGACGACCGACGCGAACGCCTCGTTCACCTCGAACAGACCGATCTCGTCGAGCGGCGACACCGGAGCGCTCGACCAGACGGCGGGTCGCCGGCATCGGTGCGCTGAGCATCTCGATCGGATCGGCGCCCACGACGACCGAGGACCGGATCCGGGCCAGCGGCGTGAGGCCGTGCCGCTCGATCGCCCGCTCGGACGCGACGAGCACGGCGGCCGCGCCGTCGGAGATCTGGCTCGAGGTCGCCGCGGTGATCGAGCCGCCCGGGCGCACGGTGGCCAGGGCGGCGAGCTGTTCGGGCGTCGATCCGCGCCGCGGGCCCTCGTCGGTGTCGATGCCGTCCAGCGGATGGATCTCCTCGGCGAAGGCCCCGCCGTCGATGGCGGCCACGGCCCGACGGTGACTCTCGATCGCGAACGCCTCCATCTCGGCTCGCGTGTGATGCCGAAGCGCGTCGCGATCATCTCGGCGCCACCGAACTGACTGAACTCCGCTGTCACCGAAGCGCTTGTTCCAGCGGACGCCCTCGCGCGGCATCCCGGCGCCGGCCTGGGCGCCGAGAACCGCCGCCGAGCCCAGGGCGGCCGTGCTCATCATCTCGATCCCGCCGGCCAGGACGAGGTCCTGATCACCCGCGCGGATCGCCTGCGCGGCGAACTGCACCGCTTGCTGCGAGGAGCCGCACTGTCGGTCGATGGTCACTCCGGGCACGGTGTCCGGCAGTCCGGCGGCGAGGGCCGCCATCCGGGCGATGTTGGTCGACTGGGCGCCGATCTGGGTGACGCAGCCCAAGATGACGTCGTCGACGGCGGCCGGATCGACTCCGCTGCGGGTCACGACGGCGTCGACGATCTCGGCGGCGACGTCGACTGCATTGCGGCCGGCGAGCGCTCCCTTGCGCCGGCCGATCGGCGTGCGCAGGGCGGTGACCAGGAAGGCATCGGACACGAGAGATCTCCGAACGGGCGAGCGGACGACCGGTCGCGATTTGAACGAACAACTCAACCTAGCCGTTGGGAGCGATGGCAGGCTAGGTGAGCCTCGCGACAGACTTGTCCGGATGACTCGTTGGCTCGT
Organism: uncultured Actinomycetes bacterium; assembly: GCA_963708805.1. Taxonomy (GTDB): domain Bacteria; phylum Actinomycetota; class Actinomycetes; order Mycobacteriales; family Jatrophihabitantaceae; genus CAVPUA01. Next base: position 548,067 of record CAVPUA010000001.1, read on the forward strand.
GCAGTGGGGACGGCCCGCTAGCGTGCTGATCATGAGTACTGATCGCTGGAAGCGCCGTCCTGAGGGTTCCAACTGGGGCGACTTCGGTCCCGACGACCAGCTTGGTCGCATCAACCTGCTGACGCCCGAGCGCGTGCGCGCGGGCGTCGCGGAGGTGCGTGAGGGACTGACGTTCTGCACGAGCCTGCCTTTGGACGTCCCGAACGAGTACGTGATGGCTCCGTATCGCCACGCGCTCATCCTGCGTCCCGGTCTGGTCGGTGGAAGCGCGAACTTCAACCGGCTGTGGTCGGAGTTCGAGCCAGACACGACCGACGTGGTGAATGACGACGTCGTGGTCATGCATCTGCAGGGCTCGACCCAGTGGGACAGCCTCTGCCACGTCGGTGAGCTGTTCGACGCCGACGACGACGGGGTGCCGGAGATCCGTTATTACAACGGGTTCCGCGGCGGCGTCGATATCGAGTGTTCGAGTGATCCGGCCGACTCCGGCTTCTGGAGCGAGTCGACGACAAGCACCACCCGGGTCGACGCGCTCGGCATCGGTGGCCTGGCGGCCCACGGCGTTCAGGGCCGCGGCGTCATGGTCGACCTCGCTGCTCACTTCGGCCGGGAGAAGGCCCGGATCGGCTACGCGGACCTGATGCAGGTCCTCGACGCCGACGGGGTCGAGGTCGAAGAGGGCGACATGCTCTGCCTGCACACCGGCTTCACCCAGCTGCTGCTCGATGCCGGGCCCGAGCCCGACATCGCGGCGCTGATGGCGAGCACGCCGGCATTGGAGGGGCGCGACCCCGAGCTGCAGGCGTGGATCCGAGACAGCGGTATCGCCACCTTGGCCGCGGACAACTTCGCGGTCGAGGCCGTGCCCGGCTTGGCCGCGCCGCGACCGTCCGCCTCGCTGCCGCTCCACGAGCTGTGCCTGTTCAAGCTCGGCATCCACCTGGGCGAGTTGTGGCACTTCACCCCATTGGCTCAGTGGCTACGGGCCAACGGCCGCAGCCGCTTCCTGCTCACGGCACCGCCCCTGCGCATCCCCGGTGCCGTCGGTTCACCGGCCAACGGCGTGGCCACGGTCTGATCGAAGGCGACATCGTCCAGGGCCTACCAACGGCCTATCACCGCCTACCAAGGCATCGCGATGCCACCGTTGGGGCGCAGGATCTGGCCGGTGATGTAGCGGCTGGCGTCCGCGGCGAGGAACCAGATGGTGTTGGCGATGTCGTCCGCCTGGCCGACGACGCCCAGGGGCGTGAACTCCTGCATCCGCTGCAGGTACGCCGCCCGCCCATCGGGATCGATCTCGCCGTTGGCGTCCCGGTAGGAGTGAGTGGTCATCTCGGTGTCGACGAAGCCGGGCGCGACCGCATTGACCCTGATGCCCACGCCGGCCCACTCCGTCGCCATGGTGCGGGTCAGTTGGGTCACTGCAGCCTTCGACATCGCGTACGCGCCGATGGTGGGCGCGATCTGGTCGATCGCGGCAGACGCGAGGTTGATGATGCTGCCACCGCCTCGTCCGCGCATTCCTTCATACGCGGCCTGCGCACAGAAGAGCGTGCCCTTCAAGTTGATCGCAAGCACCTGATCAAGCACCGCTTCCGGCAGCGACTCGATCGGGGCGTGTCGAAGGACGCCGGCCACGTTGACCAGGATGTCGAGCGCCGGCCCGCCGCCGATGGCGTTGTGCACGCCGGCGCGGTCAGCGACGTCCAGCCCGAGAGCCGACGCGTCCCCGCCGGCGGCGGTGATGCCGTCGGCCGTGGCGCGCGCGCCGGCCTCGTCGATGTCGGCGCAGATGACGGACGCGCCCGCACCGGCGAAGCGGCGGGCGGTCTGGGCACCGATCCCGTTGGCTGCGCCGGTCACCAGGGCCCGGCGCCCGGTCAGGTCGAACGGGTTGGCTGACGGGCCTGCAGCCGAGCTCACGACGTCCGACCCTGGCCGACGCCCCGGTACACGACCGGCATGTCCTCGAGTTCGATCGCGATTCCGTGCAGGTCCCAACGGCTGACCTCGACGCGCCGCTCGCCCTTCGGCCCCTGCTCGACATCACGCCAGCGGGTGCCGCGCGCGTCGAGATCAGCCAGCTTCGCGTCCAGCCCGAAGACCCCGAGCCGGATCGACCACGGCCCGTCGCCGTAGTGGTCGAGCACCGTGGCCGCGCGGCTGTCCGCACGGGTCGGCTGCACGAACTCCCACACCGCACTCAGCCCGTTCATCGGCTTGAGCACGATGGATCGGTAGCCGTCACCTTCGACGTACTCGACGTCGCCTTCCTCGGGCCAGTCGAGCATCCACCGGAACCGCTCGATCACGGCGTCGGCGTTCGCGACGATCTGGGTGCGCGCGATCGGACGGACCAGGGTTCCTGGTTCCAGCTGAGCGAGCTCGGGGTTGGCGGGCAGGGTGGCGGGAAGGACGAAGCCCGGGAAGTCGGTCTGGACGGTCGGGGCGAACTCCAGGTACGTTCCGGCGTCGACGCTGGGGTCGTAGTGGATACGGCCGTTGTCCTCGCGCACCAGTCCGATGTAGACGTTCTTCATCAGCGTGATGTGCGGGACGCCGCGGGACTTGAGCCGCTCGGTGATCGCGGCGATGTCGTCCTCGGTGGGCGCCGACAGCGCCTGGACGTGCGTGACGATCGGTCGGTCGAACCGCTGCGCGGTGACGTAGGCGAGCAGCATCTTCCGCAACTGGCGGCCGGTCTCGTTGTGTGGTTCGTCGTCGGCGAGCGGCTTGAACCCCATGAGCTGGATGCATGAGGCACTGAGCGCGAAGTCCTCGTTGACGTTCAGGTACGCGACCTGAAAGCCGTTGCCGTGCATCGTCATGCGCATGTTCTGGCCGGCGGGGATGCCGAGTCTGCTCTCCAGCGCCCGATGGGCCAGGTCGGGGCGGCCCACGACCAGGTCCGGGCCGTAGTACCGATCGAACCACTTCGCCATCGTGTTCCCTCACTGCCTTCGTAGAGTTGTCCGGACAAGCTGAACCTAGAAGCCGCGGTTGGGCTACGCAAGATCACGCCGGTAGGAGTTACGGCGGAATGCTGTCCCAGGTCGCGACTAGGGTGTCCAGAGCGACGACCAGGCCGATCGGGTCGTCGAGCGGAACATGGTGACCGGTGCCGGGGAGTTCGATCACCGGCGCCGCATGTCCGTACCAGGAGAGCATCTTCTCAGCGATCGGGCGAGTCAGGAAGCCATGCTCCGCGCGCACGATTGCCAGCCGTGCGGACACATCCGACAGCAAGGTCGGGGGCAGAGAATGGTCTCGACGCTGCGACACCGGGTCGAACTTCCACGTCCAGCCGTCCGCCACCTCGGTGACCGACTCCGCTGCAACGTAGTCCATGACGTACGGCAGGGCCAACGGGTCCGGCGGCGTCAGGCGAAAGCGCGCAAGGGCCGTCGTCCTTCGTCGCATATCGGCGCAGCGTCGAGGCGGTCGTCGGCTCGCGGACTCGGGTCGGATCCGGATTCACTCCGGGTACGGCCGAGTCGATCACGACGACGCCGCGGACCGCGCCGCTTCGGCCGGCGAGGGTCAGCGCGACGTAGCCGCCCATGCTGTGACCGGCGACGATCGGCGCGTCGGTGATGCCACCGACCGGGCTGAGCGCGGCCACCTCGTCGGCCCACGCGCCCAAGGTGTAGGCATCACGTCGGCCGCTACTGCCGTGCCCGCTGAGGTCGACGGCAACGACGCGTCGGTCGTGACTGAGCAGCGGGGCGATGTGGTCCCACCACGAGGCGTGGGCCGCGCCTCCGTGCACCAGGACGATGCCTGGACCGGGGGGACCCCAGCACCGAGCGCGCACCACCGTCGCACCGACAGTGGTCTCGACGATCTGCGGCCGATCTGCGAGCGCCCGGCTGAACCACTGCGGCCGGACGTCGGGTTCAGGCACCCGTTGTCAGGTCGAGGACGAGCTTGCCGGTTGCAGTATGAGCCTCGAGATCGCGGAGGGCGTCGGCTGCATGCGCGAGCGGATACGCGGTGCCGACCGGCGGGTCGATCGCCGCGTCGGCCGCCAGCCGGGCGAAGTCGTCGGCAGCCGCGCGAACGATCGACGCGTCCGTTCCCAGGAACGCTCCCCAGCCGACACCGACGACGTCGATGTTGCGCAGGAGTACCCGGTTGAGCGCCAGGGTGGGAATGCCGGAACCGGCGAAGCCCACGACGAGGTACCGACCCTCGGGGGCCAGCAGACGGATCGTGTCGTCGAAGACCGGGCCGCCGACCGGGTCGAGTACCAGCTGCACGCCGCGCGGCGCGAAGTCACGCACTCGCTTGGACCAGCCGTCCTCCGTCACCACCACGTGATCCGCCCCGGCCGCCGTCGCGGCGCTCGCCTTGGCCGCGCTCCTGACGGTGGCGATGACGCTCGCCCCGTGGGCCTTGGCCAGCTGGACGGCGGCTGCGCCCACCCCGCCAGCGGCACCGTGCACCAGGACGGTCTGCCCGGCTTGCAGATGGCCCCGGCGAAACAGCGCGAAGTGAGACGTCTGGTAGTTGAGCGCCAGCGCTGTCCCGGCCCGGAAGTCCAGCTGGTCCGGCAAGGCGAACGTGGTCGATGCCGGCGCCGCGGCCAGCTCGGCGTAGCCCCCGTGCAGGAGGTAGGCGGCGACCCGGTCGCCCTCGGAGAATCCGCTGTCCGGCGGAGCGCTCCGCACCAGGCCGGCGATCTCGACCCCGGGTACGAACGGCACGTCCGGCCGCTCCTGGTACTTGCCGCGACTCATCAACAGGTCGACGAAGCTGACTCCCGCGGCGCGGACCTCGATGAGGACATCGCTCGCGCCGGGTGTCGGCTCGGGTCGATCATCCATCGCCAACCCGTCCGGACCGTCTTCGGAGCGCAGCACAACAGCCTTCATGGTGCGTGTATATCGGACCCAAGTCATTCGTACAAATCTTGAAGACGGCCGAGGCAGGCAAACCGCCCGAAAAGCGAGGGTGCCATCACCCCCTACCCGGTCGCGCGCCTCGGATCGACACCGACCGTTACTCCCCGTACCGGCCGGAAATCGGCTCGATGACCAAGGAGCCGATGGGCAGCTCGCGGGGTGGTCGGCGAACGGGTCGGCTTCGTTTATAACAAAAAGTTGTACGAACCTATGGTTGACGCGGCGGGTGCAAACGGCCTAGCGTACGGCCGTCCAAGTCCCCATGAGCCGTCGCCGAAAGGTGAAGTTGTGACACTGAAAAGTTGGGGTGCCGCCCTCATAGCCGCAGGCCTCCTCGTAGGAACCCTGTCGGCGTGCAGCAGCGGAAAGAGCAGCAGCGGCGGCGGATCATCGTCCGCTTCCGGCTCCTCGGGTGCCGCGCCGAGCGGCACGCCTGTCGAAATCAACATTACCTACCCGAAGACCGGCGCCTTCACCTACGCCGAGATGGGGACGGGCGCCGCGGCGGCCGTAAAGGCGATCAACGATTCCGGTGGAATCAAGGGTCGACCGCTCAAGCTCGACTCCTGCGACACGACCAGCCCGACCGACCCGAACCCGGTGCAGCAGTGCCTGCGCGGCGTGGTCGCCAACAAGAGCGTCGTGGCTGAGGTCGCCGACTACAGTTCCTTCAACGACATCACGACCCCGTTGGAGAACCAGAACGGGCTGGCCCAGATCGGTGGCATCCCGCTCGGCCTGTCTCAGCTGACGCTGCCGAACTCCTTCCCCCTGGTCATGCCGGAGGAAGAAGCCATGGGCGCGACGATGGTCGCGAACGGCTCGAAGAAGCCATCGCTGATCTACATCAATATCCCCACTGCGCAGAAGGCCTCGGCCCAGATCAACGCGTGGCTCAAGGCGGGCGGCAGCTCGGAGCAGTTGGTGGCCTCGGTGCCGTCCGACCTCACTTCAACCGACCTCAGCCCGCAGGTCGCCGCGGTCTGCAGCGCGGGCGCTGACGCGACGAGCTTGTCGCTGTCTTACACCGGCATCGCGGCGATGCTGACCGCGAGGCAGCAGAGTTCGTGCCCGAACATCACGGTGGTGTCGACCGCTCTGGGTCAGGCCAACACGACCGCGAGTCTCGGGTCCAAGGCCGAGGGCATGTACATCACCTCCGGCATGCCGCTCTGGACGAACACATCGCTTAAGGGAATCCAAGCGTTCAACGATCAGATGAATGCGATCGATCCCAAATCGGTCAAGGACGAGGAGTCGCTCAACGCGTGGGCCGCGGTGTGGGCCTTCGCCCAGGAGGCGCGCAAGATGACGGGTGACATCACGCGGGCCAACGTGTTGTCCTACTGGCAGAAGCTCGGCTCCTTCCAGCTGTACGACCTCTTCCCATCGGGGCTGAACTTCCAGAAGCCGGCCGTCGTCGACGGCAACAAGGTCTACAACCACTGGACCCAGGTCGGCATCGTCAAGAACGGCGTGATCACCGATACCGGGAAGGGCTGGATCGACCTGACCAAGCTCAACTAAGGGTGTAATCAGATCGACGCGCCTGGTGAGACACAGGCGGACCTCGTGGAGGGGAAGCTAGCCTCCTCCACGGGGTCCGCCGCTTTCTTCGGGCCGACATAGGAGGTCGAAGTGTTCCGCTTCGCACTGCTCGGATTGGGCGCCGGTGGCGTCTACGCCATCTCCGCCCTGGGCCTGGTGCTCGTTTACCGCGGGTCCGGCGTCCTGAACTTCGCCCAAGGCGCGATAGCCGGCGTGGGGGCATACGCCTATTGGGATCTGCACTTCAATGCGGGCGTCCCGACGGTCCCGGCCGTGCTGCTTGCCATCGCGATCTGCGCGCTGGTCGGAGCTCTGATGCACTTCTGCGTCATGAGGCCGCTGAGCACAGCGCCACCGCTCAGCCGCGTTATCGCCACCCTGGGTGTGATGGCCGCGCTCCAGTCCCTCGGCCACATCCGGTACGGCTCGGGCGCCCACATCATCGACTCGTTCTTTCCGACCAATCGCGTGGTGATCTTCGGTGATCCGGTCTCGAAGGACCGGCTGATCGTGCTCGGCATCGCGTGCGCCCTCGCGCTTGTTCTGTGGCTGGTCTACCGATACACGCTGTTCGGGTTGGCCACGACCGCGGTCGCCGAGAATGAGCAAACCGCGCAACTGGCGGGTCATTCGCCGAACGTCATCGCGCTGACGAACTGGATGCTCGGGTGCGGTCTGGCCGGCGCGGCCGGAGTGCTCACGGTGTCGATCTCAGGTCTTTCGGTCGACTCGACCGTGCTCTTGATCGTGCCGATGCTCACGGCCGGGCTGATCGGCAACTTCACCTCGTTTCCGATCACGCTGGCCGCGGCGGTGGCCATCGGCATCATCCAGTCCGAGATGGTCAAGTACGTCTCCAAGCCCGGGTGGGCTGAGTCGGTGCCATTCCTGCTGGCGATCCTCATCCTGGTCGTCCGTGGACGACCGCTGCCGGTGCGCAGTCACGTCAACGAACGAATGCCTGACATCGGTTCGGCGCTGTTCCGCCCGGTTGTGGTCGTGCCGATGATCGTGGGTGCTTCACTGTTCATCCTCTTCCTTCCGCTTTCGTGGTCCGACGCCTCGATCAGCTCGCTCACCTTCGCCACCATCTGCGTGTCGGTGGTGATCACGACCGGCTACGCCGGGCAGCTGTCGCTCGCGCAGTTCGCACTGGCCGGCTTCGCCGGGTTCGTCGCGACGCGCCTGTCGGCGACCCAGGGGTGGCCGTTCCTGCCCTGCGCGATCATCGGCGTTCTGGTCGCCATTCCGGTTGGCTTCCTGGTCGGGCTACCGGCGGTGCGCACTCGCGGAATCAACCTGGCCATCATCACCTTCGGCCTGGCCTACGCGATGTACAACGTCATCTTCAACGCCCCGACCTATACCGGCGGGATCAACGGCACGCAGATCAAGGTCCCGACGATCTTCGGGTGGTCGCTGGATTCCTTCGCCCACCCGAAGCGCTTCGAGTTCGCGGCGCTGTTCGTCCTGTGTCTGGCGCTTCTCATCGCGTGCAACATCCGGCGCGGCCGAACCGGTCGTCGGCTGGTCGCGGTGCGCTCGAACGAGCGGGCGGCGGCTTCGCTCGGGCTCAGCGTGGCGAACGCAAAGCTGTTCGCTTTCTCCGTCTCGGCCGGAGTTGCTGGACTCGCCGGGGTGCTGATCGATTTCCGGAATCCCTACGTGCAGTACAACCAGTTCGACGTCTTCAGCTCGGTGAACGTCGTCATCGGCACCGTGCTCGGCGGTGTCGGGTACCTCTACGGAGCGTTGATCGGCGGCTTCGGCACGGCTGGCGGCCTGACCAGCCGGATAATCAACGTGTTCTCCAACAACGGCAACGTGGGCCTCTACGTGACGCTCGTGCTCGGGCTGTTGCTGGTCCTCACCCTGATCACCAACCCCGACGGCATCGCCAGCTTCGTGGCCCGCGGCGGCAAGCTCGGCGCCATCCCGAAGCAGTCCAAGCGATCCAAGCGGGCCTCGAAGAAGGACGGCGCTGAGGAGCCTATGGCCAGGGAGGCGGCTCCGAGCCCCGAGCGAGCTCAGCCCGCAGCTCTCGACGCCGAGCGCCAGCGTCGTGAGCCCGTGGCTCCGCACCGGCTCGTCGTCGAAGGTCTCACGGTGCGCTTCGGCGCGGTGATCGCCGTCGAGGATGTCTCGCTCGTGGTCAACCCGGGCAGCGTCGTCGGCCTGATGGGTCCGAACGGCGCGGGCAAGACGACGTTGATCGACGCGGTGACCGGCTTCGTCAGCATGGCGGCCGGGACGGTGTACATCGACGACAAGCGCATCGGATCGAGGAGTGCCGCCAAGCGGGCGTCGCTGGGTATCAGCCGTACCTTCCAGTCACTGGAGTTGTTCGAGGAGATCTCGGTCTCGGACAACATTCGCGTCGCGATCGAGGCCGGGCAGAGCGGTGTGTACCTGCACGACGTCTTCTGGCCTCGGCGAGCGGCACTGACGCCGACCGCCGAGGCCGCCATCTCGATCCTCGGCCTGCGCGCCGATCTGGACCGACGTCCGGGTGAGCTGCCGCTGGGTCGCCGCCGGCTCGTCTCGATCGCTCGCGCGATCGCGTCCGAACCGTCGATCCTGCTGCTGGACGAGCCGGCGGCCGGGCTCGACGAGGACGAGACGGCCGAACTCGGTCGACTGATCCGGATCTTGGCCGACGAGTGGGGTCTGGCCATCCTGCTGGTCGAGCACGACGTGCCCTTGCTCATGAGCACGTGCGACACCCTGGTCGCCATCGACCACGGACGGTTCGTCACCAGCGGAGCCCCGGAAGACGTGCGCCACCACCCCGAGGTCGTCGCGTCCTACCTCGGCGCCGAGGTCGAGCCGTCCTCGTCGGAATCAGTCCAGACCTCGACGATCAAAAGCGTGCAGTCATGACCACGACCAACACGGCGCTGCTGGCCGCCACCGACGTCTCCGCGAGTTACGGGGCGGTGCCGGTGGTGCGCAACATCTCGCTGCACGTCGATCCCGGCGAGGTGGTCGTGCTCCTGGGGGCCAACGGGGCCGGCAAGACGACCACGGTTCGGGTTCTGTCCGGTCTGCTGCCGATAACGGCCGGCTCCGTGACTTGGAAGGGCGAGCCGTTCACGGGCGCGTTGCACCACCGCGTGCGACGGGGTTTGGGCTACGTGCCCGAAGAGCGTTCTCTGGTCTCCAAGCTCACGGTGGCCGAGAATCTTCGGCTCGGCATCGGCGGGGCCGACCGGGCCCTCGAGATCTTCCCCGAGTTGACAAAGCTGCTCTCGCGCAAGGCCGGTCTGATCTCGGGCGGCGAACAACGAATGCTGCTGCTGGGGCGAGCCCTCGCGGCCAAGCCGTCGGTCCTGATCGCCGATGAGATGTCGCTCGGACTGGCGCCGATCATCGTGCAGCGGCTGCTCGGCGTGATTCGCGATGTCGCGGACGCCGGTGCGGGTGTTCTGCTCGTCGAGCAGCACGCCCGTCAGGCATTGGCGGTCGCCGATCGTGCCTACGTCCTGCGCCGCGGCAGCGTGGTGTGGGAGGGGACGTCGGAGGCGGCCCGCTCCGAGGTCGGCCAGATCGAAGGCCTTTACCTCGACGTCTGACCACGGTCGATCAGCATGATTGATCGGACAACATTGCTTCAAGAGTTCGACGTCCGGCCGTAGTAATGTGGACGTCGGAGCGGTTGCCGGTCCCGCCTGTGACATAAGTTGTCCGTACCTATCTTGACCGGCACGGAGCGGGCGGCCTAACGTACGGCGAGACCCCACCCGACGTAGCTGAGGACGGCCATGGACTTCTCGTTGACAGCGCAGCAGCAGGAACTGGTCGACCGGGCGACCGCCGCGGGACTGGAGTTCAAGAAGTACGCCAACGAGTGGGACATCAACAACGAGGCGCCGATCGACGACGTCACCGCGCGGATGGCCGAACTCGGCCTGACCGGGATCACCATTCCCGAAGCGATGGGGTGGCCTGGGCCTGACGACGATGGAGTACTCGCTCATCGTCGAGGCGGTCGTCCGGGCGTCCACGTCGTGGGTTCCGGGCGAGCCGATGTTCCGCACGTCCGGCGCCGGCGCCAGCATCCTGATGATGTCGAGCAACGACGCGGTGCGCGACAAGTACCTGCCCGACGTCGTCGCCGGCAAGATGGGCGTTGCCCTCACCCTGACCGAGCCCGACTACGGATCCGACCTGTCCTCGCTCGAGACCGAGGCTGTGCTGGACGGCGACGACTACGTGATCACCGGCGAGAAGAAGTACATCACCGGCGCGATCAAGGACCGCCTCTACGCGACGTTCGTCCGCTTCGACGGCATCAAGGGTGCGCGCGGGATCGGCGCGGTGCTGGTCGAACGCGACTCGCCCGGTCTGGAGATGCAGCGCGGCCCGCTGTTCGTCGGCTCGCGCGGCGTCCCGCACGGCGAACTGCAGTTCCACGGGGTGCGCGTGCCCGAAGGAGAACCTGCTCTTCGGTCCGGGTGAGTTCGGCCGGATGATGAAGGCGTTCAACATGGAACGGCTGCACAACGGGTCCTCGAGCCTGGGCTCGGCCGAGGCCGCCTTCGACGAGGCCCTCGCCTACACCCAGGAGCGCAAGCAGTTCGGACGCGCGATCGTCGAGTTCCAGGCCGTCTACCACGAGCTCGCCGACATGTGGGTGAGCATCGAGTCGGCGCGCTATCTCGTCTACAAGGCCGCGGCCAACTCCGAGGACGGGCAAGTTCCCCGAGCCGTTCGAGGTCACGATCGGCAAGTACCACGCCAACCAGGTGATGTTCGACGTCTCGGCCCGCTCGGTCATCCTGCAGGGCGGACGCGGCACCGAGTCCGACTCGTCCTCGCAGCGCATCCACCGTGACTCGCTGGTGTGCAAGGTGGCCGGCGGTTCGACGCAGGTGATCCGCAACGTCATCGCGCAGGGGATCATGCCCCACCGGACGTTCCCGCAGCGAGCCGGATGACGGGGTCGATGGGATCGGCGCGACTCGACCGGGCCGTTGGCCGGCGTCCGGGTACTCGACTGCTCGGAGTCGCTCGGCGCGGCCTACTGCACCGCGACGCTGCGAACGCAGGGGGCCGAGGTCACCCGGCTCGAGGTGCGTCGCGCCCGGCGACGCGGGGCAGTCGGCCTTCCTCGACGCCTACCTCAGCCGAGTCGGACCTCTATCGCGACTACGTGGGCCGATCGACGCCGCGGCGCCGGCTCGACCTCGACCGGCCGAGCGACGTCGACGGGCTTGCGCGAGCTCGTCGCGGACCACCGACGCGTGTTCGAGGATCGGCGCGAGCCGCTGCTCGCCGCGGCCGGCATCGACGTCACCCGCCTCGAAGGCGCAGCGGACGGTCCGCCGCCCGATCGTGGCGTCGCTGACGCCGCACGGACGCAGCGGTCCCCGACGAGACGGATCTCTCGTCCGACCTGACGGTGTTCCACGGCGCCGGCCCCGGGCACGCCGTCCCTGGCCTGGTGGCCGATCCCTCGACGATGCCGCCGCTGCGCCTGGGCAGTCATCAGGGTCACTTCGTCAGCGGGCTGGTCACCGCCATCAATCTCGCGGCGGCCCTGCTGACCCGCCGCCGGACGGGAGCCACCGTCACCGTCGACGTCAGCTGCGCACGAGGCGCTCGCCAACAGCTTTCGGCAGAGCCTGGGAACCTTCGCCTTCTACGGAGGGGGGATGGGCCGTGACCTGGCCCGGGGCCGGGGCGCCGGTGGGATGGCCGACGGTCGCAACCTGCGGTGCAAGGACGGGTACGTCAACATCGCCTGGGCCGGGGTGCAACAGTGGGACTCGCTCAAGGGAGCGCTCGGCCAGCCCGAGTGGATGGATGACCCCGACCTCGAGACGCCCGCGCTTCGCTACCGCAACTGGGCCAAGATCGTGCCCAAGCTCGAGGAGTGGGCCGCCGACTTCGAGAAGGAACACCTGCTCTACCTCTGCCAGGGCTTCCGGATCCCCTGCGCCCCCGTGCTCGATGGCCACGACCTGCTCGGGGCGAGCGCGTTGAGTTCGCGCGGGTTCCTCACGTCGACCGTGGTCGGCGACCGGGTCGTCACCCGGCCCGGGACACCCGGCCGTCCCGTGGCCGCGCCGCCGAGTTCGGGATCGAGGTAGCCGATGTTGCCGCTGGACGGGATCCGCGTCGTCGACTTCACCCACTTCGTCTCGGGCCCGCACTGCACCCTGTGGCTCGCCTCGATGGGCGCCGAGGTGATCAAGATCGAATCGCCGACCCGGCCGGACGCGTTCCGGCTGTCGCAGATGAAGGCGAACATCGCACCGACCTTGAACAACAGCGCGATCTTCGCGACCACCAACCTGATGAAGCGCAGCTGCGTCGTCGACGTCGCCACGCCCGAGGGCAGCGAGCTGTGCCGCGGTCTCGTCGCCCAGAGCGACGTGGTCGTCGCCAACTTCCGTCCGGGCGTGCTCGAGCAGTTCGGGCTGGACTACGCGACGCTGAGCGCGGTCAACCCGCTGTCTGGTGATGGCGGTGATCACGGGGTACGGCTACACCGGAGACTTCGCCGCGTTCCAGGCGCTCGGCCCGAACATCCATGCCTTCAGCGGGCTCAGTGCGGCCACCGGCTACCCGGACGGACCGCCGGAGCAGCTGTTCGGCACGTACGCCGACGTCCTGGCCGGACAGTTCGCGGCGCTGTCGATCATCTCCGCGCTGTACGGGCGCGAGTCGAGCGGTCAGGGCGCGTTCATCGACACGGCCATGTCCGAGTCGATGATCGCGCTCGCGCCCGAGGCGGTGCTGCGGGCCGCGCAGTCGGGCCAGCCCGCCGTCCGCCAAGGCAACGACGAACCCGGTGTGGCTCCACACGGCATGTATCCGGCGGCCGGGGAAGACCGCTGGATCGCCATCGCCGCCTTCGACGACGACCAGTGGCGCGGGGTGCTCGACGTCCTGCAGCTCGGCCGACCTCGCGCGCGGACGAGCGCTTCGCCTCCATCGAGCGGCGCTGGGCCAATCGGCGCGAACTGGATCGCCTGATCGGCGCGGCGACGGAGGGACCATCCGGCCGCCGAGCTCGCCGCAGCCCTCCAGAAGGCCGGAGTCGCGGCCAGCCCGGTCCGCACGGCCGAGGACGTGATGACCGATGATCAGCTCGATGGCTGACGGTTTCCTCGCTTCGGTCACTCACGGCGAACTTGGGACGGCCGTGCTTCCCGACGCTGCCGTGGCGGATCTCGGTCGATGGAGTGAGCGAGCGACCGATCGGACCCGCCCCCGACTTCGGCGCCGACACCCGCGACGTGTTGCAGTCTCTGCTCGGCGTCACCGATGAGGCTTGGACGGCCCTGTACGAGCAAGGGGTGGTCCGCTGATGGGCTACCTGCCGAGCGCGGAGCAGGATCAGCTCGCTGCGGGAGTGCGTCGATTCCTCACCGACCTACTGCCCCTGCCGACGGTGCGCTCGCTCACCGACGCCGGGGACGGGTTCGACGCGGCGTTGTGGTCGGCCCTGGCGGGGCAACTCGACCTGCTGGGCCTGGCCGTGCCGATCGAGTTCGGCGGATCGGGCGGCGGCTATCGCGACCAGGCGCTCGTCGCCGAGGAGATCGGTGCGGCGCTGTGCCCGCTGCCCTACCTGTCGACGGTGGCGTTGGCCGTGCCCACGCTGCTGGCGGCCGGGTCGGCGCGCGAGCGTTGGTTGCCGGGTGTGCTGGACGGGTCGGTCCGCGCCACGGTTGCTGTCGTTGACCTCGGATCGGTCGAGGACGGCTGGTCGGACGCACCGATCACGCAGGCGCGGGTGATCGACGGCCGCGTCTCGTTGCACGGAGCCAAGACCTTCGTGCTGGACGGCGCCGGGGCCGACGTCCTGTTCGTGTGGGCGCAGGCCTTCGGTGGCCCCGAGTTGTTCGCCGTCGAGTCCGCGGCGGACGGTGTCGTCCGCCGCCCGCTGGTGACGCTCGACCCGAGCCGTCCCATGACCGAGGTGGTCCTCGACGGGTGTGTGGCCGAGCCGCTCGGAGCCGGTCGGGCGGCCCTCGGCCGAATCCACGACATCGCACTGGTGATCTTGGCCATGGAGCAGGTCGGGGCCGCCCGTCGATGCCTGTCGATGAGCACCGACTACGCGCGGACACGCACCCAGTTCGGACGCAAGATCGGCAGCTTCCAGGCGATCAAGCATCGCTGTGCGGACATGTTCGTCGCGCTCGAATCGGCTCGGGTCGCCGCCCTGCACGCGGCGTGGGCGGCCGACATCGCGCCGGCCGAGTTGCCGGTGGCGGCCGCCGCCGCGAAGGCCCTCGCCTCGGAGGCGTTGCTCTTCTGCGCCCGGCAGAACATCCAGATCCACGGCGGCATCGGCGTGACGGCCGAGCACGATGCGCATCTCTACTACCGCCGAGCGCAGTCGTCGAACCTGCTCTTCGGCAGTCCCACGGAACATCGTCGGCGGCTGGCCGGGCTGCTCGAGCTCACGGCCGAGGGTGCATCGTGAACCTCGTCGTCCTGCTCGACATGGCCGCCGCGGGCCACGCCGATCGCGTCGCCCTCGGGCCGTCGGCCGGCGGAACGACGTTCGGCGAGCTCGCGCGTCGCGCCCGCGGTGGGGCCGACGGTGATCCGGGAGCGTGGCGCGAAGCAGCTGCTCTTCCTCGGGCGCAACGGGCCGGGCGTGGTCCACGCGTTCCTCGCCGCGGCGGTGGCGGGCGTGCCGTTCGCACCGTTGAACTACCGCCTTCCGGCCGAGCGGATCGACGCGTTGATCGACCGGTTCGACGCCCCGCTGGTGATCGTCGACCCGGACTACGCGGCGGCGCTGGGTGCGGGCCGGCAGTGGTGTGCGACCGACGACTTCCTCGACCGGGCCGCCGCCACTGCCCCGGGTGCGGCGGCCGATCCCGACGACGATGCGCCGGCGGTGTTGCTCTTCACCAGTGGCACGACCGCCGAGCCCAAGCTCATACCGCTGACGCACGGCAACCTGGCGTCCTACGTGATGAGCACGGTCGACTTCGGTGCGGCGACGCCCGAGGACTGCGCGCTCGCCACGACACCGCCCTACCACATCGCCGCCATGGCTTCGATCCTGACGAACCTCTACGCCGGTCGGCGGGTGGTCTACCTGCCCGACTTCGACGCCGCGGAATGGTTGCGCGTGGTGCGATCGGAGTCGGTCACGACGGCGATGGTCGTCCCCACCATGCTCAGCCGGATCGTCGACGAACTCGACGGCCGGTCGGCCGAGGTGCCCAAGCTTCGACTGCTGTCCTACGGAGGTTCGCGGGCATCGCCCACCGTGGTCGAGGCGGCCATGGCACTGTTCCCGGACACCGGCTTCTGCAATGCGTACGGCTTGACCGAGACGAGTTCGACCGTCGCCCTGCTCGGACCCGACGAGCATCGACAGGCCCTTGCCTCCGACGATCCGGTCGTTCGGCGGCGGCTGAGCAGCGTCGGGCATGCGGTGCCCGGCGTTGAGATCGAAGTGCGCGACGCGGACGGCCGGGCGCTGCCCACGGGCGGCGTCGGGGAGTTGTGGCTGCGGGGCTCACAGGTGTCCGCCGGTCACGCGGACAGTGTGCCGATGGACCCGGACGGCTGGTTCGCCACTCGCGACCGCGCCTTCGTGGACGACGAGGGATACCTGTTCATCGAGGGCCGCCTGGACGACACGATCATCCGAGGCGGCGAGAACATCGCGCCGTCGGAGATCGAGGACGTGCTGCGCCGCCACCCCGGCGTCGTCGATGTGGCCGTGGTTGGCCGGCCCGACGAGCAGTGGGGGCAGCAGATCGTCGCGGTGGTCGTGCGCCGAGACGGGGCCGACGTCGACGCCGAGTCCCTGCGTTCATGGGCCCGGTCGCACCTGCGCGGTTCGCGCACGCCCGACCAGATCCGGTGGGCGGTGGAGCTTCCGTATTCACCGACCGGCAAGCTGATGCGACGCGAGGTCATGGCCGACGCAGCCGATGCAGCCGGCATAGCCAACCCCGTAGCGTGACGAGTAAAAGGAGCGACACCGTGCAGTGGACACCCGGCACCCGTCTCAAGAGCGTCGTGTGCGACACCGAGATCGTCATCGTGCGCGGGCCGGCCGAGGCGACGGCCGTCGTGTTGTGCGGCGGACGGCCGATGGTGGCCCACGGCGACGAGGTCGATCGCAACCAGCCGATCCTCGACGGGCACGACGGGGGAACCGTCCTGGGCAAGCGTTACGGCATCGACGGTGATCCGGTCGAGGTGCTGGTCACCAAGGCCGGAGCGGGCGCGCTGAGTCTTTCCGGGGCCGCCGGCCTCGGCGGTGTCCTGATGACCACCAAGGACGCCAAGCCCCTTCCGTCCAGCGACTGATCGAGAAGAGATATTTCGTGAGCGCGAGCACCGCGAGCAATCAGATACCCATCGTCGACTACCTCGTGCTCTCGCCTGAGCCGCACCTCGTGGCCCAGCAGTGCACGGCCTGTCGCCAGCGTTACTTCGATCACCGCGACGCGTGCGCGAATTGCTTCGGCACCGACTTCGAGCCGGTGGACGTGCCCAATGAGGGTGAGCTCGTGGCCTTCACCATCGTGAGCTTCGCGCGCCCGGGCGTGCCCACCCCGTTCATCGCTGGGATCGTCGACTGCGGCGGCACCTGGGTTCGCGCCAATCTGCGTGACGTCGAGCCGGACGCCGAGCACGTGCGGCTCGGCCTGCGGGTCGGTCTCACCACCTACTCCCTCGGCCTCGACGGCGCCGGCACCGAGGCCGTCGGCTACGCCTATCGTCCCCTTGATCCAACCGAGCCCGACCCGAGCAAGGAAGTGCATTCATGAGCAGCGGTGACGTCTGGATCCTCGGAATCGCAATGACGAAGTTCGGCAAGCGCCCGGACCAGGACGTCGTCGGCCTGGGCAGCGAGGCGGTCCGCGCCGCCCTGGCCGACGCCGAGGTGTCGATGCGCGACATCGGCGTGCTCGCGGCGGGCAGCCTGCGGGGGCCGGGAAGTTACGGCCAGCTGGTGCAGAAGCAGATCGGCCAGACCGGAATCCCGGTCTACAACGTCGCCAACGCGTGCGCCACCGGCGCCACCGCCCTGCGGACCGCGATCATGGCGATCAAGGCCGGCGAGGCCGACTACGGCCTGGCCGTCGGTGCCGAGAAGCTGTACGGCGTCGGACTGCTCGGTGGCGGCCCTCCTCGCGAGGTCGGCGCCGAGTGGCAGCCCGAGGGACGGCAGGGCGCGATCATGTCGCTCGACGGCATCATCAACACCGACAACATGCCGGGCACGTTCGCCCAGATCGGCATGGAGTACGGACATCGCTACGGAGGCGTCAGCTTCGACCTGTTCGCGCGCATCAGCGAGAAGAACCACGCCCACTCGACGCTCAACCCGCTGGCCGCGTACACGAAGGCCATGAGCAAGGCCGAGATCATGGACGATCTCATGATCGCCTACCCCAACACCCGGCCGATGTGCTCGGCCAACTGCGACGGGTCGGCCGCTGCCGTCGTCGTCAGTGACGCCAAGTTGCGGACGCTGTCGCCGTCGCAGCGCCGGCGCGCGGTCAAGATCTCGGCGTCGGTGCTGACGAGCGACCCCTACGAGCCGGGTTGCCAGGTGCTGCCGAACATCAACACGCTGACCGGCAACGCGGCCCGCACGGCCTACGAACAGGCCGGTGTCACGCCCGACGACCTCGACCTGGTCGAACTGCACGACTGCTTCGCCACCGCCGAACTCGTCCACTACGACAACCTGATGCTGTGCCCACCCGGGGGCGCCGTGGACTTCTTCGAGTCCGGCGCACCGTTTCGGGACGGCCGGCTGCCGGTCAACGTCTCCGGCGGGCTGCAGTCCAAGGGCCATCCCATCTCGGCCACCGGCATCGCCAACGTGTGGGAGATTGCGACCCACCTGCGGGGCGAGGCCGGTCCGCGTCAGATTGCCGGCGCGAAGGTCGGCCTGGCCCACGTCATCGGGCTGGGCTCGGCCTGCGGCGTCCACATCCTCGAGCGCGCCGCGGCCTGACGGTCAGCCCAGTTCGAGACCCGTCAGTTCGTCCGCGGCCCGCCAGTCCCGGATGATGTTGTAGAACATCACCGAGCCGCCGAGGAAGTTGTTCGCGCCGAGGCGGTTGATGTCCTCCAGGTCGCCGTCGTTGTTGTAGTAGCCCGGCGTGCAGTTGCGGAAGAACTCCAGGTGCGTGTCGGGCACCGAGGACTTGATCATCTCCACCCACGCCTCCTGCGGCCTCGACGGTCGTCTCCACGGTCTGCGCGCCGCGCGCCTTCGCGGCGGTGATCGTGTAGACGATGTGCTCGCCGATCTCGACCGAGCTGCTCGAGTAGTTCGGCGGCCCGGCGTTCTGCGTCGTCGAGTGCAGGAGCAGGTTGGGGAAGTTGCGCACATGGATGCCCTGGAACGTCCGCATGCCGTCCTTCCAGTACTCGCTGAGCCGGATCCCGTCGCGGCCCACCGCGTCCAAGCCCCAGGACTTGAGCAAGCCGCGACCGGTGTCGAAACCGGTCGCCAGGATCAGGCAGTCGACCTCGTAGGACTGTCCGCGGACGACGACGGCATTCGCGGTCACCTTCTCCAAACCCGCGCCCTCGGTGTCGAGCAGGGTGACGTTCGGGCGGTTGAAGGACTGCAGGTACTCATCGTGGAAGGACGGTCGCTTGCACAGCATCCGGAAGTAGGGCATCAGTCGGGCTGCGGTGTCCGGGTCCTCCACCAGTTCACTGACGCGGCGGCGTACGGCGTCCATCTGTTCCAGGTCGAACACCTCCGCCTCCTTGCGGGCGGCCGCGTCGCCGAACAGTCCCGCACCGTGCTTGGCCATGACCGGGAACACGACCTCGGTCCAGCCGTCCTGGATCAGATCCGGCTCGTCCAGGAAGGCGTTGCCGCGCCGGTTGAACGCCTCGACCCGCTCCTTGTGCCAGCCCGGCTTCAGGCTCTTGGCCCATTCCTCGTCGGTGGGCTTGTTGCCCCGCGGCAGGACGACGACCGGAGTGCGCTGGATGACGTAGAGATGCTCGGCCGCCTCGGCGACCGGCGTGACGATCTGCAGGCCGGACGCGCCGGTGCCGACCAGGGCGACCCGCTTGTCGTGCAGGTTCGGCAACCCGCCGCCGTCACGCCCGGGGCCCCCGCCGGTGTACTCGTAGTCCCACAGGTTCGAGTGGAAGACCTTGCCCTGGAACTCGCCGAGGCCGGGCACGCCCGGCAGCTTCGGGCGCTCGAGGAAGCCGCCGGCGACGACCAGGAACTGGGTCCGGATGGCGTCGCCACGATCGGTGAGCACCGTCCACCGCGCATCGGTGTCGTTCCAGGCCATCTCGACCACGTCGGTCTGGAACAGCCCGTACTTGTACAGGTCGAACTTGGTCGCGATCGACTGCAGATAGGCGAAGATCTCCGGCTGGTAGACGTACTTCGCGGTCGGGATGTAGCCCATCTCGTCCAGCAACGGCAGGTAGATGTAGGACTCGACGTCGCACTGCGCCGCCGGATAACGGTTCCAGTACCAGGTGCCGCCGACGTCACCGGCGCGGTCGATCAGACGTACCTTCTCGATGCCGGCTTTGCGCAGCAGCGCGGCGCAGCTGAGGCCGGACAGGCCGGCTCCGACGACCACGACGTCCACCTCGTCGCGGAGGGCCGCCCGCTCGACCGGTGGCGCCCAGGGATCAACCTGGCGTTCGACCGCCTCGTACTGCGCGCTGCCCTCGGCCCGCAGCCGCCGGCCCCGTTCGAGGGCGTAGCGATCGCGGATCTCGTCGAGGTGCGTCAAATCCGGCATCCGGACCTCATTCATGAGTTGAAGGTAACTTGTCCGTACAGATTAGTGGGGAGCCTGAACTACGACAAGGGATCACTGAGCACTCCTGAAGTCACCCACAGGCTTGCGGTTCGCGGTCATCCGGACAAACTTTCGTCGCTCGCCTTCACCGGGCGCTCCCGCTCGGCGGTCGCCGGCCCCGCGCCTGGCACAGTTCGATGACGGCCATCCAGGACGCGGTCAGCGCGTCGACGACCCGGTTGCGTTGGAAGTGTTCGCCCCGCAGGAACCGGCCGAAATAGTCCGTGAGCGGCGCCAGCAGGATGTTCGCGTACACCACCGCATCCGGCTTGCTCAGCGCCGGAGCGGCAGCGCGCAGCGCCCCGGCGAGCGCCAGCGCCTGTCCGTTCTGGGCCCTGGTCAGGATGGCCCGGACCTCGGCGTTGACCGCGGCCGCCTCGTAGACGCCCTTCATGACTGGTGACACGCTGGCCCAGGTAGTCATCATCTGGTTCAGCCAGGCCCGGAGCGCCGCTGGAGTCGGCTCGGCCGCGATCAGCGTCAGCTCGCGGTAGGCCTGTTCGAAGTGCGGATCAGCCCGCTCGAGCACGTGGGGCACGAGTCCGACCTTCGACGAGAAATGCAGATAGAGGGTGGTCGGCGTGCTGCCGGCGCGCTCAGTGATCTCGTCGATGGTCGCGCCGGTGTAGCCCTTCTCCGCGAAGACTTCGATCGCGGCGTCGACCAGCCGCGCGCGGGTCGACTCCTTCTGCGCGGCTCGGGCGGTGCCCAGCGCATTCATCGCAGCGCCGGCCGACGCCGGGCGGCGGGTACGAGATCGGGGTTGGCGTAGCTCGTGTCGGCCGGATTGATCAACGTGCCGGGCGCGACGATCTCGTCGATGCGATCGAGCGTCTCGGCATCGAGTGACACCTCGGCCGCGGAGAGGTAGGTCTCGAACTGCTCGGGCAGCCTGGGTCCGGCGATCGCCGACGTCACGTCCGGATGGTTCAGCACGAACGCGATCGCCAGATCGATGAGCGACATACCGGCGTCCTGGGCGAGTTGAGCCAGCGCCTCCACCGCCACGAGCTTGCGCTGGTTCACGTCGCTGCTCAGGTCGAAGCGGTGCGGGATCAGCCGCTTTCGGGACGAGACGAGTTCGGGCGGCTCCTCACCCACTCGGTAACGGCCCGACAGCCAGCCGCCCGCCAGCGGTCCGTACATGATCGCGCCCATCCGGTGCCGCCGGCAGGTCGGCAGCACGTCGCTCTCGGGCAGGCGCATCAGCATCGAGTACGGCGCCTGTTCGCACACGAACCGCTCCAGGTGCCGGTCGCGCGCCACCCACTGGGCCTCGACCAGCTGACTGGCCGGGAAGGTCGAGGAGCCCAGGTAGCGAACCTTGCCCTGGCGGACGAGGTCGGTGAGCGCACCTAGAGTCTCGTCGATGTCGGTCGTCGCCGAGGGCCGGTGGGCTTGGTAGAGGTCGATGTAGTCGGTGCCGAGCCGGCGCAGCGACTCCTCGGCCGCCTGGATGATCCAGCGGCGCGAGCTGCCGCCCCGGTTCGGGATCCGTACCGGAGGGCAGGTGGAACTTGGTGGCCAGGACGATCTCGTCGCGACGACCGGCGATGGCCCGGCCGACGATCCGCTCGGACTCGCCCGCTGAGTAGACGTCGGCGGTGTCGATGAAGTTGATTCCCGCGTCCAGGGCCCGGTGGATGATGCCGATGCCGTTCTCCGGGTCGGGGTTGCCCCACTCGCCGAACATCATCGTGCCCAGACAGACCGCGCTGACCGTGATGCCGGTCCGACCGAGCAACCGGTACTCCATCAGCTCGGCCGGGCTCTTGGCAGACCGAGTCGGCGCTCGGCGATGATGTCGCGCATGACCTCGCTGGCGCCACCGGCGATGATGCGTTGGGGCGAATCGCGGAAGCCGTAGTTGAACCAGCCCTTGGCCACGGTCCCGGTCTCCTCGAACGGGATCACCGCCGCCGGTCCGATCAGGTCGAACAGATCGGCCGAGACGCGCGCGTACGCCTCGGTCTCGAAGAGCTTCGCGCCCGGGCCCCAGCCGGGATCCTTCGGGATGTGGTTGGCCGACGCCCAGGCCGCCCGTTGGATGAGCAGGTTGGTCACCTCCAGATCGACCGCGGCCCGGGCCAGGCGTTCGCGCACGACCGCGTTGTCGGTGCGAAGGCGCCCCTCGTCGTCCCGCGCGGTGTGGGCCCACAACAGCGCCTGCCGGACCACCTCGTGGATGTCGGTGCTGCCCTCGCCGCCCTGTTCGCGTCCGAGGGCGACGCGCATGACATCCCAGCCACCGTCGACGTCGCCGATCCGGCACTCGTCGGAGACCGGCACGTCGGTGTAGTAGGTCATGTTGGTGCCGTGATAGGTGAGCGTGTGCAGCTTGCGGACCTCGACGCCGGGGCTGTCGACCGGCACCAGGAACACGGTCAGGCCCTGCCGCTTCGGGACGTCGACGTTGGTCCGCGTGAGCAGGAAGATGTGCGTCGCGTGCTGGGCGTTGCTCGTGTACATCTTCTGGCCGTTGATGATCCAGTTGCCCTGGCCGTCCGGCACGGCGCGCGTACGAGCGGCCGCGACGTCCGAGCCGGAATCGGGTTCGGTCAGCCCGAGCGCGACGAGGTACTCACCGCCCAGCATGCGGGGCACGTCCTCGGCCTTCTGCCGCGGTGTCCCGATGTCCTGCAACGTCTCGGCGATCAGACGGGTCGGGATGTAGGTGAGCAGGTCGATGCCGGCCTGGGCGACCTCTTCGTTGAACGCGCTCACTTCGTAGGGATTGCGATCGGCGAGGTACTCCTGCTGGAAGTGCGAGACCGCCTTGTAGAAGTCCTTGTCGTGCGGGCGCTCGAAGCGTCGGGCGCGCAGCTCGTCCGGGAAGTTGTCGGCCAGGAATGTGCGCACGCGCTGCCGGAACTCGTCCAGGTCGGTGGGAACCGAGAACTCCATCAGGCACCCGCTGCCGACGACTCGGCCGGCTCGAGGCGTCTCGCGACCTGCAGGAACTCGTCGCGGGGATCGCCCAGCGCCAGCGGCCAGGCCTTGGCGCGCCGGAAGTACAACTGCACATCGTGTTCCATCGTGTAGCCGACTCCTCCGTGCATGTGCAGGCATTCGGCGGTGACGCGCTCGGCCAGTTCGGTGGTGTACGAGTAGGCCATCGACGCGAGTTTCGGTGCGTCGGCGCTGCCCGAATCGATCGCCCACGCGGCCTTGTGGACCAGCAGATACGCACCGTCGAGATCGTTGATGGCGTCGGCGAGACGGTGAGCGACGGTCTGGAACCAGCCGATCGGCACGTTGAAGGCCTTCCGTTGCTTGACGTAGGCCACCGTCATCGTGTGCGCCTCGGTGGCGGCGCCGACCAGGGCGGCGGCGAGCAACACCTTCCAGTCGTCCAACGCCCGTTGGTGGTGGTGCCTGGCGTCGGCGTCGCGAGCCAGCACGGTGGGGGACTCGGCCAGGGTCCGGTTGGCCAGCGGGCTGGCTCCGAGGTTGAGCACGAGATCCGGCGCTCCGGACAGGCCGGCGAGCACGAGCTCGTCACCGCGCAGCGCCACCACCGCGTCGGCTATCGCCCCGCCGGCCAGCAACGTCATCGCGCCATCGACCGTGACCGGACGCAACGCGAGGGTGCAGATCCCGGCCGTCGGGGGCGGCTGATCGAAGCGGTCGAGCAGCCGGGCCGTCACCAGCGTCTCGAGCAGGGGGACGGGCGCGAGTCGCCGGCCGTACTCCCCGGCGATCATGATCAACTGGCTGAGGGTGGCCGGATCGCCGTTGCTCGCGACCGCCGATGCGAGCTGAGGCACGCCGAGTTCACCGATGCGGCGCCACAGCTCGGCGTCGAAACCGAGGGGCTCCGACTCGCGCACGACGGCACTGCCGGCGTGGGCCGCGAACAGGCTGCCGAAGGACTTCTGCAGGTCGAGCTGATCGTCGGTCAATGCGAAGTCCATCAGGTTGTCCTTCCCTGTCCGATTCCGCGGTAGACCACCGGCAGGTCCTCCAACTCGAAGGCCACCCCGTGCAGGTCGTAGCGGTTGAGTTCGACTCGTCGCGCACCGGTCGGGCCGGGTTCGATGTCGCGCCACCGGGTTCCGCGGCGGTCGAGATCGGCCAGCTTGGCGTCCAGGCCGAAGACACCGAGCCGGATCGCCCACGGGCCCTCCCCGAACCGCTCCAGCATCCGGGCGGCCCGGCTGTCGGGGCGGGTCGGTTCGATCAGCTCCCACACCGCGCTGAGACCGTTGATCGGCCGAAAGATCGGTCGACCGTTGTCCCTCACCCTCGACGTACTCGACATCGCCCTCCTCCGGAAAGTCGAGCATCCACCGATAGCGATCGATGACGGCCGCCGCGCTGCGCACGATCTGCGTCCGGGCGACGGGACGGACGAGCGTGCCCGGTTCCAGCGTGGCCGTCTCGGGGCGATCGGACAGGATCGGCGGCAGGACGAAGCCGGGGAAGTCGGTCTGCACGCTCGGCGCGAACTCGAGGTAGGTGCCCGCGTCGGCGCTCGGGTCGTACCGGAAGCGGCCCTCGTCCTCGACCAGGCCGATGTAGACGTTCTTCATCCGGGTCACGTGCGGCACCCCGCGCGAGCGCAGCATGTCGACGATGGTGTGGATGTCGTCCTCGGTCGGGGTGGACAGGCAGTGCACGTGGGTGACGATCGGCCGATCGAGACGCTGGGCGCTGATGTAGGCCAAGAGCATGTTGCGCAGGTCGCGGCCGAGGTCGCTGAACGGTTCGCCCGGTGCCTGCGGCCGGATGCCCATCAGCTGGATACAGCTGGCGCTGAGCGAGGAGTCCTCGTTGACCTGCAGGTGGGCGACATCGAAGGCGTCGCCGTGCGTGGTCATCCGCATCGTCTGGCCGGCGGGCAGTCCCAGCTTGGTCTCGAACGTGCGCTGCGCGTCAGCCGGACGACCGACGAAGAGGTCGGGCCCGTAGTACCGGTCGAACCACCGCGCCATGCCTAGAAACCCATCTCGTCCCACTGGTTCTTCATCTCGCCGAACGCCTCGCGCAGGCCGCGGCGATTGCGCTCGCGCATGAAGTTGAACTCGTCGTCGCGCCACACCACGTTGGTGAACAGGGGGTGCGCGATGCTCATCCAGGTGTCGTAGGCGTCGATGCCGAGCAGGTCGTAGAACAGCTGCATGGATCGGCGGCCGATCATCAGGTTGTCGGTGCTGTGCCAGGCGACCATGTGGGCGTAGCGCATCGCCTCGTCCATCAACTGCTCCGGCTCGACGACCGATTCGACCGCGCCCCACGCGTGCATGTCGGCCGCCGAGGCCAGGCGTCCGGTCAGCAGCATCGAGCGGGCGCGGTTGAAGCCGATCTTCAGGGCCAGCAGCGGGTAGGCGTGCGACAACCCGGCAAAGCCGATCCGGGTCTCCGGCTCCCCGAACTTGGCGCCCGTGCCGGCGATGATCATGTCGCAGGACAGGACGAAGTAGAAGCCGGCCGCGACGCAGATGCCGTTGACCGCGGCGATCACGGTCTTGTCGCACTTGATGATGTTCGGTGCACCGTAGGACGCCATCCGCATCCGCCGGGACTGGGGCAGGCGGGCCCCGGGGCGCAGCCCGGCGTCCTCGACCGGCGTGCGCCGTAGGTCCACCCCGGCCGAGAACGCCTTGCCGGCGCCGGTGAGCACGATGACCTTGATGTCGTCGTCGTCTTCGGCCCGCTCGATCTTGCGCCGCAGTTCGAGAAAACTGTCCGGTGCGAGAAAGGCATTGAGCTTCTCGGGCCGGTTGAGGGTGATGACCGCGATGTGCGTGTCGACCTTCTCGTAGAGCACGAGCGCGTCGACCTGATCGGCGGTGAGCTCGTCGGCCAGAGCGTCCTCGGGATGCTCTTCGGAATAGGTCTTACCGGCCATCATCATCACTCTCGGAGTGGGCGGGGTGGACGTCCGAAGGTTAGGAGGTCGCGCCCGGTCCCGTCAAGATATGTTCGGACAACTGTCGTTCAAGTGTCAGCGGGTCAGCGTGCCGAGGTCGACCGGCAGCTGTATTCCCGTGACGTGCCGGGCCTCGTCGGAGGCCAGCCACGCGACCGCGTTGGCGATGTCCTCCGGTTGCGAGAGCTGGTCCGGCAGCGTGCTCATCAGAATCGGGGCGAGGGTGGTGGCGTACTTCTCCACGAACGGCAGCATGTCCGGGACGGTCATGCCCGACTCGACGCCATGCGGGTGAACCGTGTTCACGCGGATGTTGTACTGGCCCAGCTCGTTCGCCATCGTCCGGGCCAGCCCGACGACTCCGTGTTTGCTGGCCGCGTAATGGCCGAGGAAGGGCAGCCCGCGCAGCCCGGCCACCGAACTGGTGATCACGATCGAACCGCCCGTTCCCTGCTCGATGAGAATCGGTACGGCCGCCTTCACCGTGTGGAACACGCCCGTCAGGTTGGTGTCGATCGTCTCCTTCCACTGCTCGAGCGTGATTTCCCACGACATGGCCGTCGAACAGATACCCGCGTTCGCGACGACGACGTCCAACCGCCCGAGTTCCGCCACGCCCGCCTCCAGCGCCGAGTTCAGCTGCTCGAAGTCGCGCACATCGGCTTGAACGGCGTGAATCCGTCGGTCCTGCTCGCTGACGAGCCGCACGGTTTCCCGCAGATCCTCGGGCGTCGCACCCGGGTATTTCGTCGTCCGGGCTGACGTGCAGTTGTCGACGGCGATGATGTCCGCGCCTTCGGCCGCGAGTCGTACCGCCTCGGCCCGGCCCTGGCCGCGCGCGGCGCCGGTGATGAAAGCAACTCGACCGACAAATCTCTGCGCGCTGATCTGCATGTTCACGTCGGGAAGCTAGTTGTACGGATGACTTTGTGTCAATGCCGATCTACGGCGCGCTGTGTGAGGATATGACCGTGTCTCAGCCGGACCGCTTGCCAGGCTCCGTACCGGGCCTCGACGTGATCCGTTCCCTGCCCATCCCCGACGGCTCGTACGAGTTGGCGCCCGAACGTCACGCGCGCGTGCTCGGTTACCTGCACGCGCCGTCGCTGTTCAGCTCCGCGCTCGGGGCGCACGCGCACCCGGTGTTCGCGCATCTGGCCAATCAGTGCGGCATGGGCTGGACCTTCGACCAGTTCCTGGACGGTGTGGCCGCCACGCCCGACGACGGCGTCGTGATCGGCGGCGGCCGGTTCGACTTCGTCGCGCCGATCACGGTAGGGCCGACCTACACGGTCCGCTCGAGGGTCACCGATGTCGAGCGCAAGAATGGACGGCGCATCGGCGACTTCGATGCGATCACGGTCGCCTTCGACCTCGTCGATGGCGAGTCACTCGTCGTGACGATGCACGAGACCTACATCGTCCCGCGCGGTCGAGCGGACGCCCAGGCGGCGGCAACGGCTCCACCGCCGCCTGAGTCGATCACTGATGAGGGTCGTTCGATCACGGCCGAGGACATCACGGGCCTGGCCGATGCGATGGGCGACACCAACCCCGTGCACCGAGACGTGGGCGTCGCCCGGGCGAGTGGCTTTCGCGGCCTGGTGAACCAGGCACCGGCCAATCTGGCTTACGTCCTGAACGCGATCGCGCTCGAGCGGGGTGACGTGAGCGAACTTCGTTCGGCCAGTTTCGCCTTCCGCGACGCGGTCATCGCGGGCGATCGAGTCGAGGTGTCACTGGAACACGACGAGCGCCGGCAGGTCTACGACGGCGAGCTCCGTGTGGTCGGCGGGGGCATCGCGTTGAGCTGCCACGCCGAGTTCGAGCCGTGGGACTGAGCCCGGAGGGTGCCGGCGTGGCTCCCGCCGGAGGTCGACCTCAGTGTCCCGAGGCCACCGGAGCTCCGGACTCCTTCTGCTCGGCGATCTCGAGGTTGTCGAGTACGAGCGCCTCGAAGCGGAAGACGAGGTGGATGAACTTCGAGTACGGCGCCATCGCGAACGACTCGACCAGGATGGCCAGGTGGACCAGCAGGACGATCCCGAAGGCTGCCGTGTCCCGGGTCAAGAGGGTGGCCAGGCCCGTCAGTCCGAGCAACGTCAACGCGACGAGCAGTCCGTAGTCCTTGATCGTCATCTGGGCGAAGCTGGTC
Organism: uncultured Actinomycetes bacterium; assembly: GCA_963708805.1. Lineage (GTDB taxonomy): Bacteria > Actinomycetota > Actinomycetes > Mycobacteriales > Jatrophihabitantaceae > CAVPUA01. The sequence goes on from CAVPUA010000001.1 coordinate 576,348, forward strand.
ACGGCCGACGACCGGGCTTTGAGCATCAGCAGCCCGAAGCAGCCGAGTACCAGGCCGATGCCGCCGACCGTTCCGCTGATCACCGGGACGGACAACCACGGGTACGGCGGCTCGATGCCGACGATGTCCTGTTCCACGCCGGCGGCGATCGTCGACACCAGGCACAAGCCGAAGCCGTACGCCACGAGTGCGTGCAGGTGCCGGCGTCCGGCTGAGGGGCGGTCGTCCTCCGGGTAGTAACAGTCGGCCCCGCCGCCGCGAAGGTAGCGCAGGGTCGCCGCGTACCAGACGGCCTGGGCCACGGCCGACAGGCGGAAGCGCCCAGCGCTCCGACCGACCTCGCGCCAGTAACTGCGCGCGGCGAAGGCGGTGACGACGACCGAGTAGAGGCCGGCCGCGAGCATGAGTCCGATCAACGCGCCGTACGGGATCAGCTGATACGGCGACGCGGCCGTGTCATGGCTGCGCACGAGACCCGACCAGCCGGCGTGCCCGGCCGCCACCGCCAGGACGATCGCCGAGGACAGCAGCCCGCCGAACACGACGCCGCTCCATCCCGAGAACGCCCTCGGGACGCGAGCCGGCCAGACGTAGCGTTGGTAGTCGCTGAGCCGGACGGCGGACAGCGCCTTGGGCACGTCGAGGGCGAACTGGTGTGGCGGGTCGTACATGCAGGCGTCGAAGCAGGCACGGCAGTCGTGGCACAAGTTGGCCAGCTGACTGATGTCGCCGTGATCGAGCACCCGGCGGCGTTCCAGTGCGGGAAAGACGGCACAGAGCCCCTCGCAGTAGCGGCAGGCATTGCAGATGTTGAGCTGCCGCGTGGCCTCCTGCACCAGCAGATGCAGGCTCGTCCGGCCCTCGAGCTCGATCGGGTCGGCCGCGTTTCGTTCCAGCTCGGCTGTCATCGCGACAACACCAGCTTGGCGGCTTCGGTTCCGGCCTGCCGGCCCCAGACGCTGCCGATGGTCATGCCGAAGCCGGCCAGGTAACCGGTGCTCAGAATGTTGCCGGACATGATCTCCCCTGCTGCGAATACGTTGCCGAAGACGCCGCCGTCCTCGGTTCGGATGCGGGCATCGCCGCGGATCGCGGCGCCCATGTAGGTGAACGTGATTCCCGGACGCATCGCGATGCCGTAGTAGGGCGGGGTGTCCAGTCGCTGGGCCCAGTGCGTCTTCGGTGTGGCGAGGCCCTCGGTGTGGCAGTCGTCCAGGACGCCCGGATCGAACGTGCCGTCGACCACGGCGCCGTTGTACTGCGCCACCGTCTTGGTGACCGTCTCGACGTCGAGACCGAGCTGCCGGATCACCTCGCCGAGGTCGTCGGATTTCGTCGGGCCGTACATCGGTGGCAGGAAGCGGTGGTTGACCTTGGCGTCCCACAGGGCGTACGCGATCTGATCGGGTTGCTCGGCGATGAGCCGTCCCCAGATGGCGTAGCGCTTGGGCCAGATGTCCTCGCCCTCGTCGTAGAAGCGCTGGCCGTCCCGATTCACCGCGATGCCGTAGGGGACCGTGTCGAGGCGGGTGGCCATGCCGCCGTCGAACTTGGGTGCGCGCGCGTCGAGGCAGATGGCGTGGAAGCCGCGCTCCTGGCCGGCCCGGGCGGCGCCGGCCTCGAAGAGCCGCGCCAGGATGTGGCCGTCGTTGTAAGGAGTTCCCCGGATGATGTAGTTGTCGACCGCGTCACCCCAGTAGCGCCGCAGCCATTCGAGGTTGGCCTCGAACCCGCCGCTTGCGCAGACGACGGCCCGCGTCGAGACCCGATGACGCGCGCCGCCGTGACCGACGATGACGGCCCGGGCATCCAGCCCGTCGAACTCGATCTCCTCGACCATCGCGTCGGTGTCGACGGTGATGCGGGGACGGCCGGCCACGTAGCGGTAGTAGGAGTTGAGCAAGGCCCGACCGCCGCCGAGAAAGAAGCGGTTCGTGCGTCCGAGCTGCAGCGTTCCGGCAAGTGGTTGTTGCCAACGGGCGCCGTGGTTCGACATCCAGCTCGGCATCTGCTCGGACGTCCGCACGGTCCAGGCCGCGAGTTCCTCGTCGTTGGGGCCTTCGCCCACGTTGCAGAGATCTCGCCACAGCTCGTCGTAGGGGTAGGTGCCGCCGTTGTAGTCGTCGGGTTGGTGGACGACTCGGATGTTTCGGGTATGGCGGGTGTTACCGCCTCGGATCCACTTCGGTGCGCGTTCCAGAAGAAGCACCCGAGCGCCGGTCTCCTCGGCCGCGATCGCCGCCACGATGGCCGCATTGCCGCCCCCGACGACGACGACGTCCCATTCCTGCGAAGCCCATCCGGGCATGGCGCCTCCTACGTGTCCATACAAATACCAATGTATACACGAGCATCCGCCGGAGGAGTATCTGCCATACTCGGGGTATGTCCTCGCCGCTCGGTTCCCGGAACCGGACCGACCCGGCTGCCCTGGCGACGGGCGCGCGCCCGACGCCCTACGAGCTGATCAAGAACGCCATCCTGGCCGGCGATCTCGAACCCGATCGGCTGCTGACCGAGGTCGCGCTGGCCCAGTGGGCCGGGGTGAGCCGGACTCCGATTCGCGAAGCGTTACGCCGGCTGGAGCAGGACGGGCTGGTCGTGCGGACCGCTCAGGGCAACGTCGTGCGCTCGCGCAGTCCCGAAGAGATCCTCAACATCTACGAGACGCGGATCGTGCTCGAGGCCCAGGCGGCGCGGGTCGCTGCCGAGCGTCGCAGCGACCACGACCTGCGGGTGATGCGGTGGGCCCTCGCGCGGGGACAGGCGGCCGACGTCACCGACAGCGCCCAACTGGTCGAGGCGAACGACGCATTCCACCGGGCGGTCTGGAACGCGAGTCACAACGAATCACTCGTCGACCTGCTCGAACGGCTGGCCCTGCATCTGGCTCGCTACCCCAGCACGACGCTGTCAGCGCCCGGGCGTTGGGCCGATGCCCTCACCGAGCACGCCGCGCTCACCGACGCGATCGAACGGCGCAGCGGGAAGCTGGCCCACCGTCTGGCCGAGGAACACTTCGCGGCCGCGCGCGATCTGCGTCTGCAGCTCTTCGCCCGCGAGGACCTCGACCAGGGCACGAACAGCTGACCCGACCGGTCCGGGCATTCCGGTAACCATTCGTCGAATCTGGCCCGCGTGCCCCCGGCAGGACTCGAACCTGCGACCGACCGCTTAGAAGGCGGTTGCTCTATCCACTGAGCTACGGGGGCCGTAGACATCAGGCGGGAGATTACCGTCGAGTAGTTCGGCTGAGCCCGATATTTGGGTCGCAGCCTGATAACACCTGCCACCGACGATCCCGGGCCGGGCTGTCCACAGCCGCCTGGTTGTCCACATTCGGCCGTTCGCGCCTGTCGCCGCCCCTCGCCCTCCCGCTTGAGTTGGGCCATGCCCATAGAGGGCACCGGAATCGACCGGAAAGCGAACAGGAGCGAGCACATGAACGAAACCCCGATCACGATCGTCGGCAACGTCGTCGACGAGCCCAAGCTGCGCGAGACCAACAGCGGGGTCAAGGTGCTGAGCTTCCGCATCGCGTCGACGTCGCGGCGCTACGACCGCGAAGGCAGGAACGCTGGATCGACAACGCGACGATGTACGCGACCGTCACGTGCTGGCGGTGGCTGGCCGAGAACGTGGCCGCCTCGCTGCGCAAGGGGCAGCCGGTGATCGCGACCGGGCACATCTACACCCGCGAATACCGGGTCGACGAGACCGTCCGGGCGAGCTACGAGATGGACGCCGATCGCCGTCGGCCACGACCTGGCCCGCGGCCGCACGGAGTTCACCAAGTTCCTGCGCCCGCGGGTCATGACGCAGGTCGAGACCGACGCGGACGGCATTCCGAAGGATCTGACCGGCGAGCGTCCCGAGTTCGCGCCGAACCGACGGCTCGAGTCGCCGGGAGCCGGCTCTGGTCGGGTGAGCCAGTGATCTGACCGCCGTCCCGGCCGCTGTTCGGGCAGCCGGCCGGACGGCGGTCAGACCGGGAGCCAGGTACTGGGACAATGGACGCCGGTATCGCGACGGCACCGACTTGCTCGCGACAGATCAGCGAGGACGGATAGTGGCTCAGTTCATCTACACAATGCAGAAGGTCCGCAAGGCGCACGGCGACAAGGTCATCCTCGACGACGTCACGCTGGCGTTCCTGCCCGGCGCCAAGATCGGCGTGGTCGGGCCGAACGGCGCCGGCAAGTCGTCGGTCCTGAAGATCATGGCCGGACTCGACCAGGCGTCGAACGGTGACGCCCGGCTGTCGGACGGCTACACGGTCGGGCCTGCTGCAGCAGGAGCCCCCGCTCGATGACTCCAAGACGGTGCGCGAGAACGTCGAGGACGGGGTGGCGGAGCTCCGTGGCGTCCTCGCACGCTTCGAGGAGGTGTCAGCCGCGATGGGCGAGCCCGACGCCGACTTCGACTCGTTGCTGGGCGAGCAGGGCGAGTTGATGGAGAAGATCGAACACGCCGACGGCTGGGAACTCGACAGCCGCATCGAGCAGGCCATGGACGCGCTGCGCTGCCCGCCGGGCGACGAGCCGGTCACGCATCTATCCGGTGGTGAGCGCCGCCGCGTCGCGCTGTGCAAACTGCTGCTCGAGGCGCCCGACCTGCTGTTGTTGGACGAACCGACCAACCACCTGGACGCCGAGAGCGTGCAGTGGCTCGAACACCACCTCTCGACCTACGCCGGCGCCGTGCTGGCCGTGACCCACGACCGGTACTTCCTCGACAACGTCGCCGAGTGGATCTTGGAACTCGACCGCGGTCACGCCTATCCGTACGAGGGCAACTACTCCACCTACCTCGAGAAGAAGGCCGAGCGCCTCGAGGTCGCCGGCAAGAAGGACCAGAAGCTGCAGAGGCGGCTGCGCGAAGAGCTCGACTGGGTCCGGCAGAACGCCAAGGGCCGGCAGACCAAGAGCAAGTCGCGCCTGGCCCGCTACGAGGAGATGGCCGCGGAGGCCGAGAAGACCCGGAAGCTGGACTTCGAAGAGATCCAGATCCCGCCGGGTCCCCGGCTGGGCAATGTGGTCGTCGACGTGTCGCATCTCGACAAGGGCTTCGACGGCCGGATGCTCATCAAGGACCTGTCGTTCTCGCTCCCGCGGGGTGGCATCGTCGGCATCATCGGCCCCAACGGCGTTGGCAAGACCACGTTGTTCAAGACGATCGTCGGCCTCGAGAGACGCCGACTCGGGCGAGGTCAAGGTGGGCGAGACGGTCAAGATCAGCTACGTCGACCAGAACCGAGGCGGAATCGATCCGGCCAAGAATCGTGTGGCAGGTGGTGTCCGACGGACTCGACTACATCCACGTCGGACAGGTCGAGATGCCCTCTCGGGCCTACGTTTCGGCGTTCGGATTCAAGGGCCCCGACCAGCAGAAGGCCGCTGGCGTCCTCTCCGGTGGAGAGCGCAACCGGCTCAACCTCGCCCTCACCCTGAAAGAGGGCGGCAACCTGTTGCTGCTCGACGAGCCGACCAACGACCTCGACGTCGAGACGCTGGGGTCGCTCGAGAACGCCCTGCTCGACTTTCCGGGCTGCGCGGTGGTCATCAGCCACGACCGTTGGTTCCTCGACCGCGTGACGACGCACATCCTGGCGTGGGAGGGCAGCGACGCGAACCCGGCCGAGTGGTTCTGGTTCGAGGGCAACTTCGAGTCGTACGAGAAGAACAAGGTGGAACGGCTCGGCGCCGAAGCGGCCCGTCCGCACGCGGTCACCCACCGCAAACTCGGCCGCGACTGACAAGGAGGGACCGACTCGGTGACTCGCTTCGTGCACGAGGTGCACATGCGGTGGTCTGACATGGATGCCTACGCCCACGTCAACAACACCTCGTACCTGTCCTACCTCGAACAGGCGCGGGTCGCGATGTTCTTCGACCGCTACGACGGATCGTTCTCGCAGGGCACGATCATCGCCCGCCACGAGATCGATTACCTGAAGCCCATCGTCTATCACCCCGAGCCACTGCGAATCGAGCTGTGGATCGAGCACGTCGGCGGAGCCCGCTTCATCGTGCGCTACGAGGTCTTCGACGGCGACACGCTCTCGGCCCGCGCGTCGACCACCTGCGTCACGTTCGACTTCGAGACCGACCGGCCGCGGCGGATCACCGACGAGGAACGCTCCATCTTGCTGAGCTTCGCCGACACGGTGCCCACGGCGTGATCCCCGAGACCGGCGTCGGCCTGGGGCGGGATCAGCTCATCGAGCTGATCCCGTTGCTCCGGCGCGGCGTGTCGCTCGACTCGGCCACGCTGGTCCGGTTTCGCAGCGCCGAGGGCGTCACCGCCGCCTTCGTCCGACTGCCGTTCGCCGTGTTGGCCGGCCGAGCCGTGCGAACGGGGGTCGACGGTCCCGGGCTCGACGGTCCCGGGCTCGACGTCACTCATCGCGCCCAGGACGTCCTCGACCGGTTCGAGGCCGGGCGCCCGGAAATGCCGACCCGATACGACACGGACTGGCGGGGTGGCCTTCCACCGACGACGGGATGGCGGCGCCTCGACGTCGTGCCCGACACCGTCATCCGCCCGCTCGTCCGGGCCGGTGCGATGACGCTCAAGCAAGCCGCGGAGCGTGAGGGGGTGCCCGGCGCCCAGCCGCGCGCCGAGGTCTCGGACGCGCTCCTCGACTCGATCGTGCTCACCGTCACCGACGGAGCACAGCGGGCCGAGCTCACCCTGCGCATGGTTTCCGCGCTGACCCGGATGGGCTTCCTGCCGCGCGACTCCAGCGCCAACGTCGACACCGCCGGTCGCTGGCTGCGCATCGCCGGGCGCTACGGCTCGATCTACGGCGAGCGGCCCGGGTCAGGACTCACCCTCGCCTGATCCGACGACCGTCACGCCCAGTCGATCAGACCGAACTGAGCCCGGAGCCGACCGCCCAGCACGGGGTCGAGGCTGTTCGCCCACGAGACCCGGCCGAGCAACCACGACCGGAACTCCGGCTGCCCCCTGACCTGCGACTGCCAGCCGTGTTCGACGCAGTTGTGCAGCAGCGCCCTCAGGTTGTCCCGTTCCCGCCGAGTCAGCGTCGGGTGATCGTTGATCACCGCGCCGAGCACGTGCTGGCGGCCGGCATCGCCGAGGATCACCGTCTTGCGCTCGTTGACCCGAAAGCCCTCGTCCCGCACGATCTCGTCCACCAGTTCGACGAACCGGCTGCGCGCCGTCCGCAACGAAGGGCCACCACTGAAGGTGAGGTCATCGACATAGCGGGTGTAGCGCGCGCCGAAGCGGGTGGCCAGCCCGGCGAGCCTGCGGTCGAGCGCGAACGCGGCCAGGTTGGCCAGCGCCGAGGAGGTCGGCGCCCCGTGAGGCAGATGCGGCCTAGCCAGTCGTTCACCGCGCCGTCGGTGCTGCTCGCTGTCGCGGGGCACCGGCAGTGATCGCCACACCGGAAGCGGCGCGACCGTGGTGACCAGACCGGTGATCGCATGCGCAACCGGCTCGGGGTATCCGGCTCGGCACAGCACGCCCCACACGCGCCCGGCCGAGATCGAGTCGTAGAACGCCTCGAGGTCGAGCCGGATCACCACGATCGACCCCGCGTGCGGCTCGACGGCCGTGCGCACCGAGCACCCCGGCACGCCGCCATGAGCGGCCGGGTGGAATGGGATCGGAGCGATGGCGTGCCGTAACAGCCGCCGCTGGATCTCCTTCAGCCGTGGTTTCGGCGCCGCCACCAGCCGCACGCCGTCTCGCTTGGGCAGCGTGCGCCATCGGTAGTGCCGGAGCGGGGGCGCGCAGTCTCGCTCCATCGAACGGACGTCGGCGAACCACGCCAGTTCGCCGCTGTCGACATCGAGCAGCCGCATCAGGTCGCCGAGGTCGTCGAGCGGCGTCACCGGCCACGGCCGACGGACCATCACGGTCGGCAGCGGCTCCCAGTGCACGACCCGAGGGCGTCGGCGCCGCTGCCAACCTCGGTCCCACACCGCCAGCGTCTGCAGATAGCCGGCCAGTTCGAGGGGCCGATCCGACGGCGCATCCCGATAGGCGTCCAGCGCCGCTGCCGTCAGCGCCCGCACCCAGGTCGTCGGTCGCCGTGCGCCGAGAGCGACGGCCACGCGCTGGCTCAGCCCGGCCGACGTCCACGGCCCGGCAAGCATCGCGACCGCCACCCCGCGCGCGACCTGGGTCTGTGCGTTCATGTGAGACGGGACGGGAGCAGCCAACCCCTGCCGTGCGCGCCGGGTCTTTCTCGACGTGAAATGACTGGCGTGCGACGCACAATGTCACATCGCACGATGACCCCGGGGTTACCCCGGAGTGATCGAGTGGTCCCGATCGTCCTGCTTCCGTCCCGCCTCACCAGGACAACCTATGACATTCTGCGGTCCACTGCCCCCGGCCGGGAGCTAAACAACCTCAGGACAACCAGACGGCGACGTTCGCCGGGAGCGTTCCGTCGACCAGCGGATCGCTCGACAGGACCACCCGGCCCGCCGGCAGCGCAACCGGGACATCGCCGGCGTTGACCAGCACGGTCAGTGCGCCGCGCCGATAGGCCAGACAATCGGCTGGTGCGTCGACCCACTCGAACGCGTCGCTGTGCAGGTCCGGCATGGTCCGGCGCTGAGCCAGGGCCTGCCGGTAGAGGGCCAGGGTGGAGTGCGGATCAGCCGACTCGGCTTCGACCGTCAGCTCGGCCCAGTCGTCTGGCATGGGCAGCCAGGACGAGTCGACCCCGAAGCCGTACGGGGGCTTGTCGCCCGACCAGGGCAGCGGCACGCGCTCGCCGTCGCGGCCACGGTCGGTGTGTTCGCTGCGCTCCCAGGTCGGGTCCTGCAGTGCCCAGTCGGGCAGGTCGACATTGGGCAGGCCCAGCTCGTCGCCGTTGTAGAGGTAGACCGCCCCGGGCAGCGACAACTGGACGAGCGCGGCCGCGCGGGCGCGAGCGAGCCCGACCGCGCCACCGCCGTAGCGGGTCACGTGCCGGACGACGTCGTGGTTGCTGAGCACCCAGGTTGCGGGCGCGCCGACCTCTCGCAGTGCGCTGAGCGAGGAGTCGATCGCGTCGTGGAACGACTCCGCGCCCCAGGGCGACTGAACGAGCTGGAAGTTGAACGTCAGATTCAGCTCGTCGCCGCGGACGTAGCGCGCCAGCCGGATGTTGTCGGCCACCCACGCCTCGCCGACCGCCATCCGATCGCCGGGGTAGGAATCGAGCACCCGCCGGAAACCGCGGTGGTACTCGTGCACGAGGTCCTGGTCCCAGCGCGGATCGAGAGCCGAGGGCAACGTCGCGCCCTCGGAACGGTCGGGCAGGATCGAGAGGTCCATGTCGGGCAGCCCGGCCGGCTTGGCCATCGAGTGGGCTACGTCGACCCGGAAACCGTCGACGCCCTTGTCGAGCCAGAACCGCATGATCCGGTCGAACTCGGCCGGCACCTCGGGATTGGCCCAGTTCAGGTCGGGCTGCTCGGGCGCGAAGATGTGCAGGTACCACTGCTCGCCACCCAGCTCAGGCGATTCGGTGCGGGCGCCGTCCTTCACCCGGTGCCAGGCCGGGCCGCCGAACACCGAGGGCCAGTTGTTCGGCGGCAGCTCGCCGTTCTCGCCCTTGCCGTCGCGGAAGAGGAACCGCTCGCGCTCGGGCGATCCCGGCGCGGCCTTCAACGCGGCCTGGAACCACGGGTGCTGCTCGGAGAAGTGGTTGGGGACGATGTCGATCGTCACCCTGATCCCACGCTCGTGGGCGGCGGCCAGCATCTCGTCGAAGTCGGCCAGCGTGCCGAACATCGGGTCGACGTCGCAGGGATCGGCCACGTCGTACCCGCCGTCGGCCATCGGCGACTTGTAGAACGGCGACAGCCACAGGGCATCGACGCCGAGTTCGACGAGGTAGTCCAGCCGCTCGCGCACGCCGATCAGATCACCGACGCCGTCGCCATTGCCGTCAGCGAAGCTGCGCGGGTAGATCTGGTAGAAGACGGCGTCGCGCCACCACGGGCGATGCGAACTGTAAGCGCTTGAAGTCACCCGAGGGATTGTGCCCGAGATCGACTCGGGATGCGGCATCACCCCGGGATGTTGCGCATGGCGTCGGCGGCGGTCATGAGGTACTGCCACAGCGTCTGCTCCTGCGCCGGTTCGAGCCCGAGCCCGTCCAGTGCCGCGCGCATGTGCGCCAGCCACGAGTCACGGGCGGCCGAACCGATCGCGAACGGCGCATGCCGCATCCGCAGCCGCGGGTGGCCGCGCTGCTGCGAGTAGGTCGTCGGCCCACCCCAGTACTGGATCAGGAACAGCCGCAGTCGCTCGGCCGCCGGTTCCAGATCGTCCTCGGGATACAGCGCCCGCAGCACGGGATCGCCCGCCACGCCGGCGTAGAAGGCATCGACGAGCCGGGTGAAGGTCGCCTCGCCGCCCACCGCGTCGAAGAAGGTGTCGGCCCGGTCCGGCGGCTGCTCACTCATCGGCGGCCGGAGTGTTGGACGGGTTCGCGTCGTCGACGTGTGCCTGCGGCTCGCTGGCCGCGATGTGTAGCTGGTCGAGCTTCTCGCGGATCCGGCCGCGCAGCTCGCGCGCCGTCTTCCACTGCTGCAGCGGCCGCACCTGCACCACCATCCGGATCACCGTCTCGTCCAGGGTCATCGACTCGACGCCCTGGACCTCGGGCTCGTTGAGGAAGATGTCGGCCCACTCGGGGTCGTCGTGCAGTTGCTGGGCCACCTCGAGCATCGCCGAGGATGCCCGCTCGACATCGGCGTACGCGTCGATCGGCACGTCCAGCACGACCTGGGCGTAGCCCTGGCTCTTGTTGCCGACACGCACGACTTCGCCGTTGCGGACGTACCAGACCGTGCCGTTGACGTCGCGCAGTCGCGTGGTGCGCAGACCCACCGCCTCGACCGTCCCGCTGGCCTTCTCGAAGTCGATCACGTCGCCGACGCCGTATTGGTCCTCGAAGATCATGAACATTCCGGACAGGAAGTCCTTGACCACGTTCTGCGCGCCGAAGCCGAGGGCGACGCCGACGATCGATGTGCCGGCGATCAATGGAGCCAGGTCGAATCCGGCCTCCTGAACGATCATCAGCAGCGCGATCGTGAAGATGATGATCGAGATGAAGCTCTTGAGCACCGACGCGATCGTCGCCGCGCGCTGCACCCGGCGCTCGGACAGCAGGCCGGCCGACGTCAGCAGCGTGCTGCCCCGCTCGCGGAACGGCGACAGGATCTTCGGAACCTTGCCGTCCTCGACCGGGCGCACCAGTCGTTCGATCATCCGATGCAGGATCGTGCGCAGGACGAGCGACACCACGATGATGACCAGGATGCGGATCGGTATCTCGAAGAACGCTCGGCTGTGGTCGTGGACGTACTGCGGGAGGCCGGACAGCCGGTCGGGTTTCACGTCGGTAAACATTGCCATGCCGGCGACGTTCCAGTCGCCGCCACAGCCGACACATCTGCGTTGTGACCAATAGAAGGGTGCGAACTGACGCCAAGTCCGGTTCACTGATGGCACCGGAGGTGGTCGAATGGCCGGCGCTTTGGTCCTGAACGCGACGTACGAGCCGTTGTGCGTCGTGCCGCTGAGGCGCGCGGTCGTGCTGGTGCTGGCTGAGAAGGCCACGATCATCGAGGCCGGCGACGAGGTCATGCACTCCGAACGGACGTGCGTCCCGGTGCCGACCGTCGTCCGGCTGTCGCAGTACGTGCGGGTGCCCTACCGCCGCGAGGTGCCGCTGACCCGCCGGGCCGTACTCGACCGCGACGCCCACCTCTGCGTGTACTGCGGCGTGCACGCCGACACCATCGACCACGTCCGGCCCCGCGCCCGTGGCGGCGAGCACAGCTGGACGAACGTCGTGGCCGCCTGTGCCCGGTGCAACCACCGCAAGGGCGACCGGCTGCTGTCCGAGCTGGGCTGGCACCTGCCCAGCCCGCCCCTGCAGCCGCCGCCCACCGTGGCCGTGGTGCTCGGCTGGACCAAACGACATCCGTCCTGGCAGCAGTATCTCGGCTTCGAGTGGCTGGGCGGCAGCGGCTACGAAAGCACCGTGATCGCGCCCGCTGTCTGAGGTTGCCGCTAGCGTCTGGCGCTGTGAGTGTGTCGCTGTGAGTGTGTCGCTGTGATCGAACTGCCGGAGCTGCTCGTCCCGGACGTCGAGGCCTGGCGCGTGTGGCTGGTCGAGAATCACGAGGACGAGCCGGGCGTCCGCCTCGTCCTGCACAAGAAGGGCGGGTCCGTGACGACGCTGACCTACGACGAGGCCCTCGACGAGGCGCTCTGCGTCGGCTGGATCGACGGCCAGGTCAGCCGGCGCGACGAGGGCAGCTACTACCAGCGGTTCACGCCGCGGACGAAACGCAGTTCATGGTCGGCGCGCAACGTCGGGCACATCGCGCGGTTGGACGCCGAGGGGCGGCTGCTTCCGGCCGGCCGGGCGGCGGTCGAGGCGGCCCAGTCCGACGGGCGGTGGGAGCGGGCGTACGCCGGACCGGCCACCGCGACCGTTCCCGACGATTTCGCCGCGGCGCTGGCCGAGAATCCCCAGGCCCTGGCGCAGTTCGAGGCGCTGACGTCGCAGAACCGCTACGCCTTCGTCTACCGTCTCGCCGCCGTCAAGACTCCGGCCGCGCGGCAGCGCAACATCGACAAGTTCATCGACATGCTCGCGCGCGGCGAGTTGTTCCATCCCCAGAAGGCCCAGCAGATCCAGACGACGAACGCATGACTGAGCTACACGAGCTGACCGCGCTGCAGGCCGCGGCGGCGGTCCGCGCCCACGAGGTCAGCCCGCTCGAACTGGTCGAGCACGCGCTGGCCCGGATCGAGCGGCTCGATCGCCTCGGCGCCTTCGTCACCCTGACGCCCGAGCGGGCGCTCGAGCAGGCACGCGCGGCCGAGCAGAAGGTCCTCGGCAGTGCCGAGCTCCCGCCCCTGTTCGGCGTGCCGACTGCGATCAAGGATCTCAACCTGACGGCCGGCATCCCGACCAAGCTCGGTTCGGCGGTCTTCGCCGACTTCGTGCCCGACGTCGACGACAACATCGTCACGCTGCTGCGCGCGGCCGGCACGATCAGCCTGGGCAAGACGGCCACGCCCGAGTTCGGGCTGCCCTGCTACACCGAGACCGACCTCGGCCCACCGACCGTGACGCCCTGGGACGAGACGCGGCTGGCCGGCGGTTCGAGCGGGGGAGCCGGCGCGGCCGTCGCGGCGGGGTTCGTGCCGTTCGCGCAGGGCAGCGACGGCGGCGGTTCGATCCGCATTCCGGCCAGCGCGTGCGGTCTGGTCGGCCTCAAGACCGCGCGGGGGCGGATCTCGCGCGGGCCGCTGGACGCCGACTCGTCGCGGCTGTCGGTGCTCGGCCCGCTCGCGCGCACCGTGCGTGACGCGGCCGCGTTCCTGGACGCCGTGGCGATCCCGCAGCCCGGCGACCCGGATCCGTTGCCGCCGCCGCCCGAGAGCTTCCTGAGCTGGTGCGAACGCGATCCGGGACGCCTGCGCATCGGCCGCTACGTCGACTCGCCGATCCCGGCCGAGGTCGACCCCGAGGTCCTGCAGGCCTGGCAGGCGGCCAGCACGCTGCTCGAGGCGCTGGGTCACGAGGTCGTCGACGTGCCGCCGCCGATCCCACCCGAGGCGATCACCGCGTTCGAGGCGGTGTGGGCGGTGTCGGCCTGCGGCGTCCCGATCGAGGCGTCGCGCGAGGGGGACTTGCGGCCGCTGACCCGGTATCTGCGCGAACGCGGTCAGGCCGTCAGCGGGCCTCAGTACGCCGCCGCCGTCGGTCAGCTGGCGCTGTACGCCCGGCAGGGAATCGCCGCCACAGCGCCGCTCGACGCCGTCCTGACCCCGACGCTGGCCCAGCTGCCGCGGCCGGTGGGCTGGTTCGACGCCGACGGCGATCCCGGCGCCGACTTCGAGCGGCAGAAGCGGTTCACGCCGTTCACGGCGATCTACAACACGACCGGGCAGCCGGCGATCTCGCTGCCGTTGTATCAGAGCCGCGAGGGCCTGCCGATCGGAATGATGCTGGTCGGTCGGCCCGCCGGCGAGGCGCCGCTGCTCGCGCTGGCAGCCCAGCTCGAGGCCGCGCTGCCGTGGTCCGCGCGGCATCCGCCGATCTGGAGCGAGTGATCCTGGTCTAGTCGAGGCCTGCCGCTGTGCAGCGTCACATCGTCATTCGCTAACGTCTGCGGCAATGGAACGTCCAGCGATACTGCTTATGAACCGGAGACGAGCATGAGCATCCCGGTGACCGTGCTGATCTACGCCGGCATCCCCTTGGCGATCATCGTCGCGTTCGCGGCCGCCGTGTTCCTGCCGGGCGAGGTCAAGTCGCCCAGCCGCTACCGGCCCGGCCGCCCGTGGGAGCACGACCCGTCCTGGTATCTGCCTCATCAGATCGTCAGCGAGCCGTCCGAACCGGTCTCGGCCCTGCACGACGGCCATGTGCCACTGGCCGAACTGGACGCGCCGAAGCCGCCCCCGGTGCCCGCCCGAGCAGTAGGGGGTGCCAGCGGTGAGTGGTGACGTCGCGACGACCAGCACGCAGATCGCCCACGGGCCGACCGGCGCCAGTGCCCGCAACGGGTTCAGCGCTCGCCAGCTCTCGCGCATCGACGAGGCGCTGACCTTGTCGAGCCACGAGACCGGCCTCACCTTCTCGCTCTACGTCGGCGAGCTGGCCGACCCGTCCCGCGCTACGGCCGAGAAACTGTTCGAGGAGCTGGCCAAGCACGTCGACGACGGCGTCCTGGTGGCGGTCTCACCCGGGCAGCGCGTCCTGCAGATCGTGACCGGCCAGAAGTCGGCCGAGCGGCTGCCCAACCGGTCGTGCGCGCTCGCCGCGCTGGGTATGCGCGCCTCGTTCGCGAACGGTGACCTGACCGGTGGCATCGTCACCGGCCTGCGCATGCTCTCGGATGCCGCCGGTCAGCTCTGATTCGTCCGGCGACCCGTGCTACGCGCAGGGGATGATCACGCCGAGCAAGGTGCAGACCAGGGTTCCGAGCGGTCCCGTCGCCGTCGCGGTGGGAGTCGGGGCGGCGGATGGGGCCGAGCTCGTGCTGGGTGCGGGTAGCGACGTCGGGAGCTGAATCGGCAGGCTGGGCAGCAGTCCGCCCGCCGTCGACGGCTGGCTCACGGGCGCCGCCGAGTGACCGGGCGCCGACGGGGCCGCGCTCGGTGCCACCGACGCCGCGCTGCTCGTCGGAGCGGAGGCCCCGATCGGCGCCGCTACGGTCGATGCGGCGGCACCCGAGTTCGCCCCCGACCCGGTGGGCGCCGCGACCAGAGCCGGCGGTGCGATCGGGTTGGCCGGTGGGAAGTAGGGACCCGAGTCGTCGATGGGCGGCAGCGCTCCGGTCGTCGGTCCGCTGATCGGAATGCCCGCGACCGGCACGCCCGACGCGTACGCCGCGGCGAGCGCGAGCACCTCGTTCACGTACTGGTCGGAGTGGTTGTAGGCCATGACCGCCTTGTACTGACCCGCGGTCGTACGCAGATTGCCCCCGGCGGCGCACAGGTAGCGCGCGGTCGCCAGAGCCGCGTCGTTGATGTTGAACGGATCGCTGATTCCATCACCGTTGCCGTCGGAGGCGTACTGCTTCCACGTGCTCGGGATGAACTGCATCGGGCCGACGGCATTGTCATAGCGCCTGTCGCCGTCCAGGACGCCGTGGTCGGTGTCGCCGATGTAGGGATAGGACTTGCCGTCCAACGCCGGGCCGATGATCTTGGGCGTCGAGGTTCCGTCCGGATTCAGCGTCGCGCCGCCGAACTGGCCGTGGTCGGACTCGACCCGGCCGATGCCCGCGATCAGCGACCAGTCGATGCCGCACGACGGGTCGGCGCTGGCCAGCCGGGCGGCGGCGACGCGATAGGCGTTCAGGGCGACGTTGGGGATGCCGTTGGCCGCCAGGCCGGTGATGACGGCCGGGACGACCGGCGCCGGGGCGACCTGCGTCGGCTGCGGCGCGAGCGTCCGCGCTCCGAGCGGGGCGCCGGCCGACAGGCTGCTGATCGTGGTGGCCGCGGCCTGGGGATGAGTCGGACCGGGAGAGCCGTCGGCCTCCGCGGCGGCGCCCGCCGTGAGGAAGAGCAGGACCGCGACCGACAGGCCGACACCGGCGACGATGCGCTTGGTGCCCGGCGTCAGCGGGTCAGCGGGCCGCGCGACGTGGGAGTCGGTGTGCCGCGCGCGGTACGCCCCGCCGACCGTGGCCCCGGGGTCGCCCCCGAGACCGTCGACCGCGCCGTGCTCGTCTGTCCCCGTGACCATCCATCGCCACATGCACGCTCAACGAGAGTGTTGCCGTTCGGTTACGTCACCCCCAGGCCGAGTGGCCGAATTCCGCGAGTGGTCGCGAGTCAGCGGCCACTCGCGCGAAATTCGGCCACTCGGCGTGGGGGAGGACGACGGTCGCTCACCGTGAGGAGGACGGCGGTCAGTGATCGGCGGCGCGGGCCCGCAGCGCGCGCGCGACGTCGGCGCGGCCCTCGCCGACCAGCCGCCGGAGTCCGCCGCTGAGGTTCGGCCGGGCCAGGAACGCATCGGCCAGATCGAGCGTCTGCTGCGTGATCGTCGACGTCCAGGCCGGGAACAGGCCGACGACGACGTTCTGGGCGAGCTCGCTGGTCCGCCGCGACCAGACGTCCTCGACCTGGTCGAAGTAGCGCTGGGCGTACGGCGCGATCAGCTCGCCGTGCAGTGAGCTGCCGAATCCGGCGATGACCGCCTCTTGCATGGCGTTGGGCAGCGAGTCGTCCTCGACGGCCAGCCGCCACGCCTCGGCCTTGGCCTCGGCGGTGGGCTGCAGGGCGCGAGCGGTCGCCGCATGCCGGTGGCCCGCCGCGGACGGATCGCGCTCGACCTCGGCGGCGATGACATCCTCGCCGATCGCACCGCGGGCCGACAACGACTGGACGAACGACCAGCGCAGCTCGTCGTCCAACTTCAATCCGTCGATGGCCTGGTCGCCGTCGAAGACTGCCTTGATGATCGAGACATGCTCCGGGGTGCGGGCGGCGCCGAGGAACGCATGCATCCAGGCGAGCTGATGGTCCGAGCCCGGTTCGGCCGCTCGCAGCGCGGTGAGCGCCGCGTCGGACAGAGCCTGGTAGCCCTGGGCGCGCCAGTCGGGGTCGGCGTAGATCTCCAGGGCGCGCAAGGCCTGGCGGGTCAGTGACTGCAGCAGGCCGATGTCGCTCTCGTGCTGGGCGCCGGCCACCACGAGGGCGATGTAGTCGCGGGTCGCCAGCTCACCGTCGCGCGTCTGGTCCCACGCCGCCGACCAGGCCAGTGCGCGCGGGAGCGAGTCGGTGAACCGGGCGATCCCACCGCTGCGCAGCGTTTTCAACGTGTGGTCGTCGAGGCGAACCTTGCAGTAGGTCAGGTCGTCGTCGTTCACGATCAGCACGTCGGGCTGCGACAGGCCGACGAGCTGCTCGACGGCGGTGCGCTCGTCGGTGACGTCGAGCTCGACGCGTCCGGTGCGGATCAGTTGCTCGCCGTTGTCGGAGTACAGCCCGATCGCCAGTCGGTGCGGGCGGACGATGTTCGTCTTCGCCACCTCGGTCGGCGCCGACTGCACCAGCTCGAACGTCGAGAAGTGGCCGCTCTCGTCGAGCGTGTACTCGGGCCGGATCGTGTTGATGCCAGCGGTCTCGAGCCACTTCTTCGACCAGTCGCCCAGCTCGCGGCCCGACGACTTCTCGAGCGCGCTCAGCAGATCGGCCAGCGTCGTGTTGCCGTAGGCGTGATCGGCGAAGTACTCGCGCAGACCGGCCAGGAACGCCTCGACGCCGACGTAGGCGCCCAGCTGCTTGAGGACGCTCGCGCCCTTGGCGTAGGTGATGCCGTCGAAGTTGACCTCGGCGGTCTGCACGTCGGGCGCGTCGGTGGCGATGGGGTGCGTCGAGGGCAACTGATCCTGCCGGTAGGCCCAGGTCTTCTCGACGTTGGCGAAGGTCGTCCAGGCGTGGGGCCAGCGGGTCGCCTCGGTCTGGCAGAGCGTCGAGGCGTACGTCGCGAACGACTCGTTGAGCCAGAGATCGTCCCACCAGCGCATCGTCACGAGATCGCCGAACCACATGTGCGCCATCTCGTGCAAGATCGTCTCGGCCCGGCGTTCGCGGCGGGAGTCGGTGACCTTGCTGCGGAACACGTAGTCCTCGCGGAAGGTCACGCACCCGGCGTTCTCCATCGCGCCGGCGTTGAACTCGGGAACGAACACCTGGTCGTACTTGCCGAACGCGTAACGCTGGCCGAAGTTGGCGTGATACCAGTCGAAGCCCTGACGGGTGATCGTCAGCAACTCGTCGGGGTCGAGGTGCTCGGCCAGCGTCTTGCGGCACCACAGACCGAGGTCGATCCCGTCGTGGCTGTCGCGGTGGACGTGGTACGGACCCGCCACCACGGCCGTGATGTACGGGCTGATGCGCGGCGTGGTCTCGAAGTGGATCCTCTTGCCGGCGTCGAGCTGATCGACCGAGACCTCGCGGCCGTTCGAGGCGACCTGCCAGTGATCGGGCGCCGTGATGTGGAACGTGAACGTCGCCTTCAGGTCGGGCTGGTCGAAGCAGGCGTAGACGCGCTTGGCGTCGGCCGTCTCGAACTGCGAATAGAGATAGACCTCGCCGTCGAGCGGATCGACGAAGCGATGCAGTCCCTCGCCGGTGTTCGTGTAGAGCAACTGGGCGTCGACGACGACGACGTTCTCGGCGGCCAGCGGCGTGAGGACGATGCCGTTCTCGGGCTCGTAGCCGGACACGTCGACGTCGGCGCCGTTCAAGGTCACCGCGTGGAAGCTGTCGGCAATCACATCGAGGAAGGTCGAGCGGCCGGGCTCGGCGGTGAACCGGATCGTGACCGTCGAACGAAAGGTGCGCTCGGACGGCTTGCCGCCGCCGTCGGTCAGGTCGAGGACGACGTCGTAGGACTCGATCTTCAGTAGGTCGGCCCGGACGCGTGCGTCTTCACGAGTCAGGTTGGGGACGGCGCTCGAAGCCATGTGGGCAGCTCTCTTTCCGAAGAGTTCACTGATCGTCGAAGATGACGAAACCATTAACGGGACGCCGCAGCGCACGGCTATGGCGTGACTTTGCCCAGTCTGTCACGTCGGATGACCCGTAGGCTCGACTCATGCAGACAGGTGACGAGGCTCCCGATTTCGAACTGCCCGACCAGAACGGAGCGCCGCGCCGGCTGTCGACGCTGCTGGCCGACGGTCCCGTCGTGCTCTTCTTCTACCCGGCGGCGATGACCAGCGGCTGCACGAAGGAGGCCTGCCATTTCCGTGATCTCGCCGGCGAGTTCGCGGCGGCCGGTGTGCAGCGCGTCGGCATCAGCATGGACGCGGTCGACAAGCAGAAGCAGTTCGCCGACACGCATTCCTTCGACTACCCGCTGTTGTCGGACTCCGACGGGGCCGTGGCCGAACAGTTCGGGGTGAAGCGCGGCAAGCTGGGCGCCCGCCTCGGTGCGCCGGTCAAGCGATGGACGTTCGCGATCGGCACCGACCGCCGCGTCGTCGAGGCGATCCACAGCGAGACCAACATGGACACCCACGCCGACACGGCGCTCGCTGCGCTCGCATCGCCGCCGATCGGGGAGTGATTCAGGTCGCTCGGACACTTGTTGCTCCCAGATCCGAGTAGGTCAGTACTGTCGAAGGTATGACTGATCGTTCAACCGTCCGTTTCTGGTTCGACCCGCTGTGCCCGTTCGCCTGGGTGACCTCGCGCTGGATCCTCGAGGTCGAGAAGCACCGCGACATCGACCTCAGCTTCCACGTCATGTCGCTGTCCGAGCTCAACTCCGGCCGCGACGAACTGCCCGACAACTACAAGGAAATGCTCGCGCGCGGGTGGGGTCCGGTCCGCATCTGCATCGCCGCCGAGCAGGCCCACGGCAACGGGGTGCTGCGCGACCTCTACACGGCGCTCGGACGCCGCAAGCACGACGAGCAGCGCGAGTTCGACCGCGAGGTCTACCTCGAGGCCCTCGCCGAGGCCGGCCTGCCCGCCTCGCTCGCCGACGCCGCCGACTCGACCGAGTACGACGACGCCCTGAGGAAGTCCCATCACGAGGGTATGGACCCGGTCGGCATGGACGTCGGCACGCCGGTCCTGCATGTCGACGGGACGGCCTTCTTCGGCCCGGTGATCACCCGCATCCCGCGCGGCGAGGACGCCCTGAAGCTGTACGACGGCACCGTCGCGGTCGCCAACTACCCGTACTTCTTCGAGATCAAGCGAACCCGAACCGAGTCCCCGCAGTTCGACTAGGGGTCTCCGTGCGGGCCAACGCCTGGACGGCTGACCCGAAGCACGGGGCGCTGCCGATCCTGTTGGTCGGGCTCACCGCGCTCACTGGCGTCGTCGACGCGGTGAGCATTCTGAGCCTGGGGCGTGTGTTCGTCGCGAACATGACCGGCAACGTCGTGTTCGTGGGGTTCGCCCTCGCGGGCGCGCCCGGGTTCTCGCTCGTCGCGTCTCTGTTCGCGCTGGCCGGGTTCCTGCTCGGGGCGGGTGCGTGCGGCGCGGTCATCGCGCGGCGCCCCATGCACCGGGCCTCGTTGCTGCGCGACGTCGTGCTGGTCGAGTTCGTGCTCGTCGTGGTGGCGTTCGTGATCTGCGCGACGGCGCATTCCCGGCTGGATTCGGCGCAGCGCGACGTTCTGGCGCTGCTGGCCGCCGTCGCCATGGGCGGGCAGAACGCCGCGGTGCGCAAGCTGGCCGTGCCCGATCTCACGACCACCGTGCTGACCATGACCCTCACCGGCATCGCCGCCGACCTGCGCGCGGGCAATCGCGCGGTGGTGATGCGGCGGGTGATCGCCGTGCTCACCATGCTGGCCGGCGCGGTGGGCGGGGCGGCCCTCGTGCTGCACGTCAGCAGTTCGGCCGCTCTGCTGCTCGCCGTGGCGCTGCTGGCCCTGGTCGGCGGGGGAGCGGTGGCCGTCGCCCGCTCGCCGGTCTGGACGTGACGCCCATGGCCGCGCTCTTCCACCTCGTCGACCCGCAGGTGTGGGCCGCGACGCGGGACGACTACCGCCCGCCGTCATTGGGCCGTGAGGGATTCGTCCATCTGTCCTTCGCCGATCAGGTCGCGGACACGGCGAACCGGCACTACGCGAACGCGCCCGCCCTGGTGGTTCTCGAGGTCGACCCGGCTCGACTCAGCGCCGAGGTCAAGCTCGAGGATTCATACGGCGCGGGGCGTTCGTTTCCGCACCTGTACGGTCCGCTCCCGGTGAGCGCGGTCGTCGCCGTGCACGACCTGCCGCGCGGGGCGGACGGCCGGTTCAGTTTCGACCCATCCGGTCGCGCATAGTCGGGTCGGTGAGCCACCACGGCGCGTCGACGGGCAGGGCGTCCTCGCCGCCGCGCGCGATCCGCTCCGCGTCCAGGACGGTGTCGATGCGAGCCGCGTCCCGCTCGTCGGCGCGCAGCCACTGGCGATAGATCAATATGAGGAACGGCAGGTCGATCACCTCGGCGACCGTCCACAGGATGGCGCCCGCGGTCTGCTGGTCGCGCAGGGCTGAGGGAGCCCACGACGTGCGCGTGCGCACATCGAAATACGTCGTCGCGACGTGAGTGTTGAGCCGCAGGATGATGCCGGGCACGGCGTCCAGGATCAGTTCGAACACGCCGATGCCCAGCGCCAGACCGACGGCCATCGACGAGCTGGTGTCCTCGGTGGTCACCAATGGCAGCACGATCAGCGCGCCCGCGACGACCACCAGCACCGGCAACGGCCAGCCCAGCCAGTCGTGGGCGATCGCCCACCGCGGCAGCGGGCCGAAGAAGAACACCGCGCTGAGCACCGGGACAAGGGCGGGACCGACCAGCGGATTGGCGAACAGCCGCCCGAGCGCCGACTCGCTGAAACGCACCAGCGCCGCGCGGTCGCCGCGGACCTGCCGGGCGAGGGCCACCGGCTGGCCGGCCATCACGATCACCGGGGCAGCCAGCAGCAGGATCAGGACCTGGGACGTCCAGACCCAGAACAGGGCGTGGGCGTAGACCTGCGGGAAGCCGTTGGTCGTCCACGCGAACAGGGCGGCGCCGATCAGGAACGAGACCGTGCGACGGCGAGGCCAGCCCCCAACGCGGCGCGCGGCCCAGACGTACCAGCCGGCGGCGAGCGCCAGCGCCAGCAGTGCGACCGGCTGAATCGTCCAGGCATCGGCGATGCCGGCGATGGTCGGACGGGCCAGTGCGGACGTTGTCACTCCTCCATGCTCGCACCCGCCTGTCGCGGCGGCGTTCGGGCTGCGATGATTCGCTGATGCGCGTCTATCTGGGAAGCGATCACGCCGGCTTCGATCTGAAGGCCAAGCTCGTCGAGCATCTGCGTGGCCTGGGCCACGACCCGGTCGACTGCGGGGCGCTCACCTTCGATCCCGCCGACGACTATCCGGCGCCGTGCATCGAGACGGCCCAGCGAGTCGCCGGCGAGGCGGGAACGCTGGGCGTGGTGATCGGCGGCTCGGGCAACGGTGAGCAGATCGCCGCCAACAAGGTCCGCGGCGTGCGGGCGGCCCTGGTCTGGAACGACGACACCGCCGTGCTCGCGCGCCAGCACAACGACGCCAACATCATCAGCATCGGGGCGCGCAATCATCCGGTCGAGGACGCGCATGCGCTTCGTCGAACTATTCCTCGACACGCCGTTCTCGCAGGACCCTCGCCACGTGCGGCGGATCGCCGAGGTGGCGCACTACGAAGAGACGGGAACGGTCGGGCCGACCGAACAGTCCAGCCAGTCCTGACCGGATCAGTCGGCGGACGGTTGCCAGTTCCGGCGGGTGACCACGACCTCCCGCTCGGCCTCGGCCAGCTCGGCGTCGGTCGGGCGGTTGAGATCGCGAGCGCGCAGCGCGCGGCTGAGGCTCAGCTGGGACGGCCCGGCGCCGACGAGTTCACGCAACCCACGTTCGGCGGACTGACTCGGACGCTGGGCGCGGCTCATGACGTCATTGTGCCCCGGTCGTGGGTCAGCCCCGGTGGTCGGTCAGCCCGGGTGGTGGGCCAGCCCGGGTGGTGGGCCAGCCCGGGTGGTGGGTCAGCCCGCCCGAAGGATCAGTGAGCGCCGCGACGGCGCAGCTTGAAGAAGGCCCCGCCGGCGAGCGCGGCGACGGCGAGGAACGCCATGCCGCTCAAGCCGCGAACCTCGTAGCTGGCCGCGCTGGTCTTGGCCGGCGGGCTGGCCAGGGTCGCTCCGCCACTGTTGCCGCCCTGCACCGGGTGCGGGCGTCACCGCCACGGTATTGGTCCGCGTGACGTCGACGTGATTGGTGTTAGTGACATTCGCGACGTTGGTATTGGTGACGTTGTTCGTCTGCGTGACCGCAAGAGTTCGATTATCGGTGTTGCGGTAACGCGCGCGACGTTGGTATTGGTCTTGTTGACCAGGTTCGTATTGGTCACGTTGACGTTATTCACGTTGCGTCACGTCATGTGACGCAGTGACGTTGAGAGTGTTCGTGACATTCTGCGTAAGCGTTTGCGTCTGAGTCACAGTGGCCGCTACCCAGCTGGTGCTCGTCACCACCGCAACCGACGTGACGACCGCAGTCGAGGTCACCGTCTCGGTGACCGGCGGCGGGTCATCTGCCCGAATTGCGGCGGAACTGGGACCGGCGCCGAACGCCAGGCTGAGCGGCACTGAGAGCAGTGCGATGGCAAGGACTGGTAACCCATAGCGACGCCAACGCAGTCGCCGTTCGCTGACCGTGATCATCCCCGAGTGATCCGTTCTTGCCGGTTATTACGGCAGATTCGCCTAGCTGTGTGACTCGGGGGTGTGTTTAGTCTAGGCATGACTGTCAAGAGAACTCAAACTCTACCTCTGATACAGGTGCTCTTGATCATCGAGTGAACGTCCGTTAACGACCAGCCGTTGGGAGACACCCGACATCGCCCGGCAGCGCCGCATTTCGTCGCCGTGCACAAAACGGACTACATGCCGTGAGTCAGATTTGGTCCAGGTATTCGGTCGTCGGAAAAGTTTTCAGATTTCCGTCGCGATCTCTTGCGCTATTTCTAACAACGGCGATAACGTCACCATCCTCGCCTCGGGGGTGGCGGGGGTAGCGCTGGTCAAATCCCAATCGAATCGCCCGGACGTCAACACGTCCGGATGGTGATGGGCTGCGGGCAGCGTCAGTTTCGGGGGACTGAAGTTTGTTCGTCATTCGGGGAATGCGATGGGCTCGGCGAGGTCGCCGTGGCGCCGTCGCCGTCATCGTTGCTGCGCTGGCTGCGTGCTGGCTCTGCATCTCGATGACGGTGGCGCACGCCGACGACCCGTCTTCGCCGACGCCTTCTGCCTCGACGTCCTCCTCCGACACCGATCCCAGCGCCCCGTCGTCAGCACCGGACGACTCGAGCGCGCCGGCCGATTCGGCCTCATCGTCGTCGTCGCCCGCGTCGTCGCCGACGCCCACGATCAGCACATCCGGTACCCCGTCGACGTCGAGTCGACGTCCCCTCGCCACCTCATCGCTGTCCGTGTCGACGGCAGCGGTCCCGTCTCCGGGCTCGGTCGGCGCCCCCGCGTCCGACCCGACAGCCACGCCGGATCCCGCAACGGCGCCGCCGGCCCAGACCGCCGAGTCGCAGGCGATCCAGGCCGCGATCTGGTCCTTCGTCGGCGAAGTCAGCGGCAGCGCCCCGGCCGGCGGGTCTTCGGCCTGCCGGTGCGCGGTCTCGGTCGCGCTCGCCTCGCACGGCAACGCGATCTCGACCGGAACGGGCGGGTCGGCCACGCCGCGCCGACGCGACCGGCGGATCGACCGGGCCGCGCTGTCGGTGAGCGTCAGCGGCGCCGGATCGGCGTCGGCCAACGCGACTTCGGGCAACGTCGGCGGGTCGGCCACGCTGAGCGCGTCGACGGCGAGCCCGCAGCTCGACGCGCCGCACGAGAACTCGAACGTGCTCGCCGCCGAGGTTCGCGGCCTGGTCGGTTCGGTGGTGCGCGCCAACGCAGACGCAGACCACGATCGACCCGATCGCGCTGTCGGACTTCACCGTCGAGCTGGCGCGCCCCCGGCGCCGCGACGTCCGTCCAGGTCGCCTTCGCCACGACCGGCGGAAGCTCCGATGCACCGACTCAGCGACCCTGGACTCGTGCATGAGCGCGGCCCGGGGCGCGAGCGGAGCGCGCTGTGTCATCGCGATCTCCGTCTCGCTGGGAGGGACTGCACACGCAGCCGTGTCGCCGGGAGCGGGGAACCCGGCGACCGGCTGCGCTGCTGTGCTCGGCGGCCGGCCCGTCGGCGGCTA
This sequence comes from uncultured Actinomycetes bacterium, assembly GCA_963708805.1. Taxonomy (GTDB): domain Bacteria; phylum Actinomycetota; class Actinomycetes; order Mycobacteriales; family Jatrophihabitantaceae; genus CAVPUA01. Next base: position 601,620 of record CAVPUA010000001.1, read on the forward strand.
TCGCCATCTCGGCCAACGGCGACGCGCACGCCTCGGCCCGGCGCGGCAACGACGCGATCGTCTGCGGCGCCCCGAACTCGCTCTGACGCGTCGACGCCCACCAGCGGCGCGACCGGCGCCGCCATCGGCGTCGCACTCACCGCCAGCGGATCGGCCGCGACCACGTCCACCTCGGGCAACTCCGGGCTGGTCACCGTCCACGGCGCGTCGGCCCCGGGCGATTCCGCCGACGCCGACACCGGTCGAACCGGCGACGCGGTCGGCGTGGCCATCGCCAAGATCGGCGCCATCGCCGTCGTCCGCTCGGGCAACTCCGGCGCGGCGCTCGCGACCTGCGTCGGCTGCACCATCTCGACGCTCCCGGCCGGCGGCGGAGCCATCGCCACCGCGACCTCCGGCGACACCGGCAGCAGTTACGCGCTGGCGGTCGCCGGCCTCGTCGCCTCGGTCGAACGCCCAGTCCGGCGACACCGGGACGGCCACGGCGTTGACCGGGATCGACGCGCGACCGCGCCGGCTGCCGGCACCGGGCGTCGCCACGATCGGACGCTCCGGGCACGACCGGCGACGTCGTCGCCATCGCGGTCAGCCCGGACAGTTCGGTGACGATCAACACCCAGTCCGGGGTCAGCGGCGGGGTCGTGAGCACGTCGCTGAGCGGCGACATCTGCTCCTCGCCCGTCGGCCGACGCGGTGATCACCTGCCAGTCGCCGACCGACGATGCACCCACGCCGGGCGCGTCGACGCCGCCCGCCAGCGGACCGACGACGACCGTCGACCAGTCGCAGCCCGGCAAGTCGATCATCACGATCGGCCAGACGAGCCGCGTCACCGCCTTCCCGGCCCAGCCCGGGAGCAGCTCCACCACCGCCACGTCCAGCACCGCATCGAACGACCCGATCGTCGCCGAAGGCGCGAGCGCGGTCTTCGTCGGTCCGAAGTATCAGCCCGCCGTGAAGACCACTCATGTGGTGAAGCGGCCTGTTCTCGCCAGTTCGGCCCAGCCGAACAACAGCGCGGCACTTGCGCCATTGGTCTTCGGCTCAGGGCTGATCGTTCTCGCTTTCGTTCTCATGATCGCCGGCGTCGTCCGGCGAAGAAAGGTCCGCCGCATGAGACGAAGTTGATCAACTTCCAGTACAGCGCAGCTCGGCACCAGGGATCCACGCGCAAGTCCACCCAATCGCTTGCTCCAAGTACAGACGTACATCGGGGAAATGGAGTAACACAATGCTCATCGAACTCGTGTTGGCGGCTCAGCTTCACGCTGCCGCCATCGAGGTACCGGCGCGGCCGGCACGGCAGCAAGTACATCCGACACCGGCACGACCGGAACCGGCGCCGATTCGGGCGACGCGTCGTCGGCGGCGAACTCGTCGACGACCGCGACCACCGGCACCTCGACCACGACCACCAGTGGCTCGTCGCACACGGGCGGCTCGGGCAGCGCGACGAGCAACCCCACGTCCGGTGCCAGCACCGGCACGGCCAGCGGCGGCGGCGTCAGCGGCGGGTCCGGCAGCGTCCGGCTCGGTCAGCGGCGGCTCGGGCAGCGGCGGCACCGGCGGCGGCGGCGACGGCGGCTCCGGCGGCATCGTCGTCACCGGCACGTCGGGCAACTCCGGCAACGTCACCGGCACGGCCGGCGGCGGCAAGACCGGCAACGCCACGTCGAGCACGACCGGCAACGCGACGTCGGGCAAGACCGGCAACGCGACGCACGACCAACTCCAGCACCGGTGGCAACACCGGCGCCGCCACTCGGCACTCGGCGGCCACCTCGGGCGGCCACGAGCGGCGCGGGCGGCGCCTCGGGCGACAGCGGCGCGGCGGACGGCACGGCCACGACCGGCTCGGGTTCGACCGGCAACAGCGGCACCGTCGCGCGGCACCGGCGGCTCGGGCGCCGGCGGCACCGCGACCGCGCACAGCACCTCGGGCAACACCGGCGACGGCGGCTTCTCGGGCAGCGCGCGTCCTCGGGCCAGTCCGAGACCACACGTCGGCGATGAGCGGCGACTCCAACACCAGCACCGAGCGGCTACTCGTCGTCGGGCGACTCCGGCAACGCCGTCGTCCAACCCCGACAGCGACGCCACGACGGCGGACGCGCTCGCCGCGATGGTCGTCATCAGCTCCGGCCTCACCGGCAGCGTGTCCGGCGGCACCGGCGACACCGGCGACGCCGACGGCGGCGGCGGCACCGGCGGCATCGCCGTCGTCCTCACCTCGGGCGACTCGGGCGACGTCAACGGCGACGCCGGCGGCGGCACGACCGGCGACGCGACCTCGTCGACGACGGGTGACGCGACGTCCGGTGCGACCGGCGACGCCAGCACCACCAACACGCAGCACCGGTGGCAACACCGGCGCGGCGACCGGCGGATCGACCGGCCACCTCGACCGCGCTCACCGGCCCCGGCGGCGCTTCCGGCGCCTCGGGCGACAGCTCGGCGGCAGCCGACACCTCGTCCGGCGACACCGGCAGCAGCGGTACCGGCGTCTGCGTCGGGCACCGGCGGTTCCGGTGCGCGGCGGCTCGGCCACCAGCGACGCGACCTCGGGCGACACCGGCGACGGCGGCGAGTCCGGCGACGCCGGGTCCAGCGCCGAGTCCGGGCGTCACGGCCGTCAGCGGCGACACCTCGACCAGCACCAAGGGCTCGTCCAAGTCGGGCAGCAGCGGCGACGCGACCTCGTCGCCGACCGCGACCGCGACCAGCGGCGCGGCTGACGGCGGCACGGTCGTACGGCAGTCTCGGGCGACACCGGCGACGTGACCGGCATCGCCGGCAACACCGGCAAGACCAAGGGCGGCGGCGGCTCCGGCGGCATCGCCCTGACGCTGACCTCGGGCAACTCGGGCGACGTCACCGGCAAGGCGACGGGCGGCACGACCGGCGCGGCGACGGCGACGACGACGGGCAACGCGACGTCCGGGCGCACCGGCAACGCCGACCACGACCAACACCAGCACCGGCGGCAACACCGGCGCGGCCACCGGCATCTCCGCGGCGACCTCCGGGGCGACCTCGGGCGCCGGCGGCGCATCGGGCGCGAGCGGCGCGGCCGACTCGACCTCGACCACCGGCTCGGGCGACACCGGCTCCACCGGCACCGGCCCGACGGGCGGCACCGGCGGCTCGGGCAAGGGCGGCGACTCGTCGGCCACGTCCACCTCGGGTGACACCGGCGACGGCGGCGACTCGGGCGATGCCGGCTCCGAGCGCCGGTTCGGGCGTCGAGCGCCTACAGCGGCAACTCGACCACCAAGACCGACGGCTCGTCCAAGTCGGGCAGCAGCGGCGACGCGACCTCCTCGCCGACGTCGACCGCCACCAGCGGCGACGCCTCCGGCGGAACGGTCGTCGGCGTCTCGGGTGACACCGGCGACGTGACCGGCTACACCGGCGACACCGGCAAGACCAAGGGCGGCGGCGGCTCCGGCGGCATCTCGATGATCCTGACGTCGGGCAACTCCGGCGACGTGAACGGGACGGCGACCGGCGGCACGACCGGCGACGCGACCGCGTCCACCACCGGCAACGCCACCACCGGCGCCACCGGCGACGCCAGCACCACCAACACCAGCACGGGCGGCAACACCGGTGCGGCCACGGCCGGCTCGTCGGCCGGCTCGACGGCGACGTCGGGTCCGGGCGGAGCCTCGGGCGCCAGCGGAGCCGGCCTCGTCCATCGCCGGGAGCGCCTCGGGCGACACCGGCTCGGCGAGCGACGCCGCGGCCCTGGGCACCGGCGGCTCGGGTGCGGGCGGATCGAGCAGCACCGACGCGACCTCGGGCGACACCGGCGACGGCGGCAACTCGGGTGACGCGCTCTCGGGCTCGGGCTCGAGCGCCGACGGCCGGTAGCGGCGACTCGAAGACCAGCACCAAGGGCAAGTCGACCTCGGGCAGCAGCGGCGACGCCGTCTCGACCCCGACGTCGACGGCCACCAGCGGCGACGCCTCCGGCGGAACGGTCTACGGCGAGTCCGGCTCGACCGGCGACGTCGAAGGCGAATCCGGCAACACCGGTTCGGCCAACGACGGCGGCGGCTCGGGCTCGATCTCGATGATCCTGACGTCGGGCAACTCCGGCACGGTCACGGGCACGGCGGGCGGCGGCACGTCCGGCGACGCGACGTCCTCGACCACCGGCAACGCGACGTCCGGCGCCACCGGCAGCGCGACGACCACGGACACCAGCACGGGTGGCAACACCGGTGCGGCCAACGCCGGATCGGGCGCGGTCTCGGCCGCGACGAGCGGCGCCGGCGGCGCCTCGGGCGCCAGCGGCGACGCGACCTCGGGTGCGGCGACCGCCTCTGGCTCGACCGGCAGCACCGGCGGCGGCCAGCAGCAACGGATCCGGCGGATCCGGCGGCGGCGGTACGTCCGATGCCAGCGCGACGAGCGGTGACACCGGCGACGGCGGCAGCTCGGGCGACGCGCTCTCGGGCTCGGGCTCCCTTGCCGACGCCGGCAGCGGCGACTCGTCCACCAAGACCGACGGCTCGTCCAAGTCGGGCAGCAGCGGCGACGCCACCTCGACCCCGACCTCCATCGCCAGCAGCGGCTCGGCGGCGGGCGGCTTGGTCGTCGGCGTCTCGGGCGACACGGGCAGCGTCTCGGGCGGCACCGGCAACACCGGCAAGACCAAGGGTGGTGGCGCGTCCGGCGGCATCGACGTGACCCTGACCTCGGGCAACTCCGGCGACGTGACCGGTACGGCCGACGGCGGCACGTCCGGGTCGGCGACCTCGTCCACCACGGGCAACGCCACGTCCGGCGCGACCGGCGACGCCAGCACGACCGACACCAGCACCGGTGGCGACACCGGGGCGGCGACGTCCGGATCGTCGTCGGAGTCCGGCGCGACCTCGGGTGCCGGCGGCGCCTCGGGTGACACCGGTGCGGCGACGGCGCTCGCGGGCTCGGGCTCGGGTGACACCGGCGCGAGCGATGCCGGCGACGCTCTGGGCACCGGCGGATCGGGCGCGGGCGGCACCTCGAGTGCCGACGCGACCTCCGGCGACTCGGGCGACGGCGGCTGGTCCGGCGATGCCGGATCACTGTCGGGCTCCGCGGCTCTCGCGGGCTCGGGCGACTCGAAGACCAGCACCGACGGCTCGTCGAAGTCCGGCGGCAGCGGTGACGCTGTGTCGGCCCCGACGTCGACCGCGACCAGCGGCGACGCCAGCGGCGGCGCGGTGATCGGCTTCTCCGGCTACACCGGCGACGTCTCGGGCGGCACGGGCAACACCGGCAAGGCCAAGGGCGGCGGCGGTTCGGGCGGCATCGAGTTCACGGCGACGACCGGCGACACCGGCGCGGTCAACGGCGACCGCGGGCGGCGCGACCAGCGGCGACGCGGCGTCGACGACGACCGGCGACGCGACGACCGGCGACACCGGCTCGGCCACGACCACCGACACCTCGACCGGTGGCAACACCGGTGCGGCTCGAACGCCGGCTCGAACGGCATGTCGAAGGCGCAGAGCGGCGCCGGCGGCGCGTCCGGCATCACCGGCGACGCCGCCGCGGCGGCCGACCACGGCATCGGGCGACACCGGCAGCACCGGCAGCGGCGCTGCCGGTGGCACCGGCGGCTCGGGCAAGGGCGGCACGTCCACGGCCACGTCCACGTCGGGTGACTCCGGCGAGGGTGGCGACTCGGGCGAGGCCGGCTCGGCAGCGGGCTCGCTCGGCTGGGCCGAGCAGCGGCGACTCGTCGACCAAGACCGACGGCTCGTCCAAGTCGGGCGACAGCGGCGACGCGACGTCCGACCCGACGTCCATCGCGGCCAGCGGCGAGGCCGACGGCGGCGGCGTCCTGGGCGTGTCGGGCGACAGCGGCTCGATCTGGGCCGGCACCGGCGACACCGGCAAGTCGAAGGGTGGCGGCGGCACGGGCGGCATCGAGTCGGCGCTCACCACCGGCACCACCGGCGATGTCACGGGTGGCGCGCTCGGCGGCACCTCCGGCTCGGCGACCTCGTCCACTGCGGGCGACGTCACCACCGGAAGCACCGGCGATGCCTCGACCACCGACAGCAGCACCGGCGGCGACAGCGGGGCGGCGACGTCCGGTTCGTCGGCCGAGTCGGCCGCGGCGAGTGGTGCGGGCGGCGCGTCCGGCGCGACCGGCGCCTCCGACGCGACGTCGGACAGCTCGTCCGGCGACACCGGCGCTCGGGCACCGGCGCCTCGAGTGGCACCGGCGGATCGGGTGCGGGCGGCACGAGCTCGGCCACGGCCACGTCGGGCGACTCCGGCGACGGCGGTGAGTCCGGCGACGCCGGCTCGCTCGGCCTGTCCGGCGCCATCGCGTCGAGCGGGGACTCCTCGACCGAGACCGACGGCTCTTCGTCCACCGGCAACAGCGGTTGCGCCGAGTCCGACCCGATCTCGGTCGCGGTCAGCGGCGACGCCTCCGGGGGCATCGTCCTCGGCGGCTCGGGCGACAGCGGGGGCATCCTCGGCGGCACCGGCGACACCGGCAAGTCGAAGGGCGACGGCGCCTCCGGCGGCATCGAGCAGGACCTCACGACGGGCGACACGGGCGCGGTCAAGGGCGCGGCGGCCGGCGGTACGTCGGGCGACGCGAAGTCCTCGACGGCCGGCGACGTGACGACGGGCGACACGGGTGACGCCACCACGACCGACACCAGCATCGGTGGCAACACCGGCGCGTCCAACGCCGGCTCGAACGGCGAGTCGGGCGCGGAGAGCGGTGCCGGCGGCACCTCGGGTGACACCGGCTCGGCGACGGCTTCGGCCACGACCGGCTCGGGTGACACCGGCGCAGCACCGGGCAGCGGCGGCTCCGGCGACGGTGGCACGGCCACCGCGACGGCGACGTCGGGTGACACCGGCGACGGCGGCGACTCGGGCGACGCGCTGAGCCTGGGCGGATCGATCGCTCTGGCCGGCAGCGGCGACTCGAGCACGAGCACCGACGGCTGGTCGCACTCGGGCAGCAGCGGCGGCGCGCTCTCGGCCCCGGTCTCGCTCGCGGGCAGCGGCGACGCCGACGGCGGTGTCGTCCTCGGTGCCTCGGGTGACTCGGGCTGGATCGGCTCGGACACCGGTGACACCGGCAACGTCAAGGGTGACGGTGGTTCGGGCGGTATCGAGTCCGACGTCACGACCGGCACGACCGGCGACGTCACCGGCATTGCCGGCGGCGGAACGTCCGGCTCGGCGACGTCGTCCACGGCGGGCGATGTCATCTCCGGCGACACCGGTGACGCGAGCACCACCGACAGCAGCACGGGTGGCGACAGCGGGGCGGCGACGTCCGGCTCGTCGGCCGAGTCGGCGGCGATGACCGGCGACGGCGGCGCGTCCGGCAACAGCGGCGCGGCGTCGGCCACGGCGGCGACGTCCTCGGGCGCCACCGGCACGAGCGGCGGCTCCGGTGCGGGGGGCACCAAGTCGAAGACGGCCAAGACCGGCACCAGCGGTGACGGCGGCGATTCGGGTGACGCCATCTCGGTGGGTCTCTCGGGCGCGAAGCGGTCAGCGGCGACTCCTGGACGTCCACCGACGGCGGATCCGAGTCGGGCGACAGCGGCTACGCCGTGTCGGCCCCGGTCTCGCTCGCGGGCAGCGGATACGCAGGTGGCGGCCTGGTCGGCGGGTTCTCCGGCTACAGCGGCGACATCCTCTCGACCACCGGCGACACCGGGTCGACGTTCGGCGGTGGCGCTTCGGGCGGCATCGAGTTCGCGGCGACCACCGGCGACACCGGCGCGGTCTCGGGCACGGCGCAGGGCGGCACCTCCGGTGACGCCTCGTCGAGCACGGCGGGAGACGTGACGTCCGGTGACACCGGCTCGGCGAGCACGACCGACTCCAGCACCGGTGGCGACACCGGGGCGGCCAACGCCGGCTCGAACGGCAACTCGGCGGCGGTCTCCGGTGACGGCGGCGCCTCGGGTGACACCGGGACGGCGGCCAGCGGCGACGGTGGCGACTCGGGCCTGGCCTTCTCACTCGCGGCTTCGGGCGCGGGCGGCTACAGCGGCGACTCGTCGACCCACACCGACGGCTGGTCGGCCAGCGGCGACTCGGGCCTTGCTGCGAGCACCCCGCTCTCGGGCGCGCTCAGCGGCGATGCCAGCGGCGGCGGTGTGCTCGGGGTCTCGGGTGACTCGGGCGGCATCCTCGCCGACACGGGCGACACCGGCTGGACCGGCGACGGCGGATCGGGCGGCATCGAGTCCACCCTCACCACCGGCACCACGGGCGACGTCACCGGCAACGCCGGCGGCGGCGACCTGTCGACCGGCGGGCTCGTGGGCGGCGGGACGTCCGGCGACGCGACGTCCAGCACGGCGGGCGACGTCATCTCCGGTGACACCGGCGACGCCAGCACGACCGACACCGGCACGGGCGGTGACAGCGGGGCGGCGACGTCCGGCTCGTCGGCCGAGTCGGTTGCGGCCACCGGCAACGGCGGAGCGAGCGGCACGAGTGGTTCGGGGGCGACCGGTGACGGTGGCACCTCGGGCGACGCGGTGAGCTTCGGACTCTCCGGAGCCGAGGCCGACAGCGGCAACTCGAGCACCTGCACCGACGGCAGTGCCGAGTCGGGCGACAGCGGCGCGGCGATCTCGGCACCTGTGTCGGGCGCGCTGAGCGGTGACGCCAGTGGCGGCGGGGTCCTCGGATTCTCCGGCTACAGCGGCCCGATCCTGGCCACGACGGGTGACACCGGCTGGGTCTTCGGCGACGGCGGCTCGGGCGGCATCGAGTTCTCGGCGACCACCGGTGACACCGGCGCGGTCACGGGCGAAGGCGACGGCGGCACCTCGGGTGACGCGTCGTCGAGCACCGCTGGTGACGTCACGTCCGGCTCGACCGGATCGGCCACCACGACCGACAGCAGCACCGGTGGCAACACCGGCGCGGCCAACGCGGGCTCCAACGGCAACTCGGCGGCGGTGACCGGTGACGGTGGCGCCTCGGGTGACAGCGGTTCGGGTACCACCGGTGACGGTGGCGACTCCGGATCGGCCGAATCCGCGGCGATCTCGCTCGGTGACGCGGAGAGCGGCGACTCGTCGACCTCCACCGACGGCTGGTCGGCCTCGGGTGACTCGGGTGCGGCCATCTCGGCGCCCGTCTCGCTCGCGGGCAGCGGCTACGCCGGCGGCGGTCTGGTCGGCGGCGAGTCGGGTGACTCGGGTTGGATCGGAGCGGGCACCGGCTGGACCGGCTGGACCTTCGGGTCGGGCGGCTCGGGCGGCATCGAGTCGGACCTCACCACGGGCACGACCGGCGACGTGACCGGACTGGCCGAAGGTGGCACGTCCGGCTCGGCGACCTCGAGCACGACTGGTGACGCGACGTCCGGTGACACGGGCGCCGCCAGCACCACCGACACGAGCACCGGCGGTGACAGCGGGGCGGCGACGTCCGGCGCATCGGCGGAGTCCGGCGCGGCCAGCGGCAACGGCGGCGCCTCGGGCACGAGTGGTTCGGGTGACACCGGTGACGGTGGCCAGTCGGGCGACGCGGAGTCCGAAGGTGACTCGCAGGCCGAGGCCTACAGCGGTGACTCGATCACCGAGACCGACGGCGGAGCGGAGTCCGGGGACAGCGGTTGCGCGACCTCGGCCCCGATCTCGCTGGCCGGCAGCGGCGAGGCCGACGGCGGAGTCGTCGGCGGCGAGTCGGGCGACAGCGGCTCGATCCTGGCCTGGACCGGCGACACCGGCCTGGTCTGGGGCGACGGCGCTTCGGGCGGCATCGAGCTCGACGCGACCACCGGTGACACCGGCGCGGTCAAGGGTGGAGCGGCCGGCGGCACCTCGGGTGACGCATCGTCGACGACCATCGGCAACGCCACCTCGGGTTCGACCGGCTCGGCCACGACGGCCGACACCAGCACCGGTGGCGACACCGGTGCGGCGAACGCCGGCTCGAACGGCAACTCGGCGGCGCTCAGCGGCGACGGGGGAGCCTCGGGTGACAGCACGTCCGGCAACACCGGTGACGGTGGCGACTCGGGCGACGCAGGCTCGTCGGCCAGCTCGTACGCCGGTTCCGGCAGCGGCGACTCGATCACCTCGACCGACGGTTCGTCGGACTCGGGTTGGTCCGGCGACGCGACCTCGGCCCCGATCTCGGTCGGCGCGAGCGGTGACGCCTCGGGTGGCACCGTCCTCGGTGAGTCGGGCGACTCGGGCTGGATCGGAACCAGCACCGGCGACACCGGCTGGGTCTTCGGCGATGGCGCTTCGGGCGGTATCGAGGAGGACCTGACGTCCGGGACGACCGGCGACGTGACCGGCCTGGCCGGCGGCGGGACCTCGGGCTCGGCGGACTCGTCGACCACGGGTAACGCGACGTCCGGTGGCACCGGCGACGCCAGCACCACCGACACGAGCACCGGCGGCGACACCGGGGCGGCGACGTCCGGCTCGTCCGCGGAGTCGGTGTCCGCGTCCGGCAATGGTGGAGCCTCGGGCTCGACCGGCTCGGGTGACACCGGCGACGGTGGCGCCTCGGGCACGGCCGACTCGATCGCCCTCTCGGAGGCCGACGCCGGCAGCGGTGACTCGGTCACCTGCACCGACGGTTCGTCGGAGTCCGGCGACAGTGGTGCGGCTCTCTCCGATCCGTTCTCGCTCGCACTGAGCGGTGACGCCTCGGGTGGCACCGTGCTCGGTGAGTCGGGCGACAGCGGCGACGTCACGGATCCCTCGGGTGACACCGGCTGGGTCTTCGGCGACGGCGGCTCGGGCGGAATCGAGCTCGACCTCACTTCCGGTGACACGGGAGCGGTCAGCGGCACCGCGGGCGGCGGCACTTCGGGGTCGGCGACCTCGGCCACCGCGGGCGACGCCACATCGGGTGACACCGGCTCGGCGTCGACCACCGACACGGGCACCGGCGGCAACTCCGGAGCGTCCAACGCGGGCTCGAACGCCACCTCGGCGGCCACCAGTGGCGCCGGCGGCAACTCGGGTGACAGCGGCGACGGGGACACCGGCGATGCCGGTGCGTCCGGCGACGCGGACTCGGCGGCCTCGTCGAGCGCGGACGCCGAGAGCGGCGGCTCGATCACCAGCACGACCGGTGACTCGGGATCGGGCGACAGTGGCGATGCCACCAGCGACCCCGACTCCTCCGCGGTGAGCGGCGGCGCATCGGGCGGTTCGGTCGACGGTTGGTCCGGTGACTCGGGCGACGTCGACGCCGACTCGGGCAGCACCGGCGACACCGGTGGCGGCAGTGGACCGATCGTGGTCCTCGCGGCGATCAGCCCGGCAGCCGACACCGGAAGCGGCAGCGGCAGCGGCGGGATCGAGATCACCGAGACGTCCGGCACGACCGGCGACGACACGTCGTCGGCCGACGGCGGCATCTCCGGTGACGCGGGTTCCTCGACGCTGGGTGACGCGACGTCCGGAGGGACGGGCGACGCCGACACGGAGAACACCTCGACCGGAGGCGACAGCGGGGCGGCGACGGCCTGCGATTCCTCCGAGTCGACGGCGGTCACCGGTGACGGTGGCGATTCGGGTGACTCGGGCGGCGTGACTCCGCTCGCGGCACCGGCTCCTTCGGTGGTCGCTCTGGCGATCAACAAGGCGCTCCTCGCGGCGGCTCCTGACGCGGCTCCGGCCTCGTCCGGTGCCAGCGGTGACGTCCGCACGGTCCTCGTGAAGGTCATCGACGCGGCCAGCCCGGCCGCCTCGACGACCGCCATCGTGGCGCCGATCGCGCCGGCCGGGCCCATCGCCCCGGTCGCGCCGGTCCAGTGCGCGGTCTGCGGTGAGATCCAGGCCCCGACGCCCCCCGTGGGGCCGACCGGACCGATCGCACCGACGCCGTGCTCGGCGTGTGGAGCAACCGACCCGACCAACCCGACCAGCCCGACCGGCCCGACGACCAGCCCGGCGGGCAGCAGCCCGGCGACCGGTGCGTCGAGCCTGACGGCGGCCAAGGGGGTCACCGCGGCAGTCGGTCTGACCGGCCTGTCGGAGGCGGCGCTGGCCTTCACCGGAGCATCGATCAACCTGCTGCTTCCGGGTGGCCTGTTGATCCTGCTGCTGGGGGTCGTGCTGTTCATGCTCGGGCGGCGTCCGTCCGAGGACAGCTGAACGGTCGGCTGACGAATAGCGGGGATGACTGAGAATGAGGATCAAGTCATGACGACCTCGACGGTTCGCCAGCCGGCGGCGACGAGCGTTCGGGAGGTGCCGCAGGTCCTGTGGCAGCGGCACCTCCCACGCACCAAGGTCGGCGCTCCGGCGCTGACCTCGGCGCAGATCGCCGCCGCGGCCATCGACATCGCCGACCGGCAGGGACTCGAGGCGGTGTCGGTCAAGCGGGTCGCCGCCAAGGTGGGACTGCCGGCGGCTCGGCTCGAGCGTTACCTGACGTCTCGGGAGGATCTGTTCGATCTCATGCTCGACGCCGCCTACGGCGAGGTCGAGTTGCCGCCGGCCAACTTCAGCGATGGCTGGCGCAGTGAGCTAAGAGCATTAGCCTATGCCGTGCGCGACACCGCATCCCGGCACGAGTGGGTTGCCCTGCTCATCGGCAATCGGGCGCCCTGCGGTCCGAACGGATTGCAGTTCACCGAGCGCCTGCTCGCGAGCGCGGTGCCGACGGGTCTCGACCCCGTCAAGCTGGCTCACGCCACCAACGCGGTGCTCGCGTTCGTGGTCGGGTCGGTTCGGCTCGAGACGCACACCGTCGAGGACGCGCACGAACCCGATCGGCACAACAACATCGCCCGCTATCTCAGCAAGGCGGCGGCCGATCCGTTGTACCCGACCTTGGGCACGGTGCTGAACTCGACCGCGACGGTGACCGGTGCGGATGCGTTCGACATCGGGCTCGACTTCCTGCTGGCCGGCATCGCCGCCAGCTGCAATGCGCCATGATCGAGGTATGAGTCGTAGCTGTTTCTTGCTCCCCGGCGCCGGCGGAAGTCCCTGGTATTGGCACAGTGTGGTGCCTCTGCTCCAGGACGCCGGCGCCGAGGCAATTTCAGTGGAGCTTCCCGCGAGCGCACCCGGCTCGACCTTGTCCGGCTGCGCCGACGCCGTCGTCGCCCGCATCGGTGACCGGTCGGACGTCGTGCTCGTGGCGCAGTCGATGGGTGCCTTCACCGCGCCGGACGTAGCTTGGCGGGTCCCGGCGGTCCGGGCGATCGTTCTGGTCAATCCGATGACGCCACGAGCGGGTGAGTCGCCGGGGCAGTGGTGGACGGCCAGCGGGCAGGTCGAGGCCCGTCGAGCGGCTGATCGTGCCGCCGGCCGCGACCCCGACGCGCCGTTCGACGTCTGGACGACGTTCCTGCACGACGTCGAGCCCGCGGTCGCGGCAGCCGGGGCCGAGCACGAGCGGGCGCCGGCCGATTCGATGTTCGCGGAGCCTCCGGCGATGGACGCGTGGCCCGAAGTCGAGACCAGGCAGCTGACCGGACGGGACGATCGCTTCTTCCCGCTCGACTTCCAGTTGCGGCTGGCCCGCGAGCGCCTGGGCATCGAGCCCGAGGTGATCGACGGCGGGCACCTCGTGGCGCTCAGCCGGCCGCGCGAAGTGGCCGACTTCCTGCTGCGCTGACGAGCCGGCGACGCGCATACCCCGCTGTCGCCATCACGACGGATCAGCATGATCGTCGGCTGGCCGGCCGATCAGACCCGCTGGCCGCCGACGACGATGTCGACCTTCTCGTTGTAGAACGCGATGAGACCGGCGATCGGCAGCAGTTGCCGAGTCGGGAAGTCGTAGCACCACGCAAGGTCGGAGTGGACGTCCTCACCGACGCGCACCGACCAGTAGCCGGTGGTGCGACCCTTGTACGGACAGGCCGTCTCGGTGTCGCGTGGCGATCAGGTGCTCGAAGTTCACCGAGGTCCGGTCGAGGTAGTAGCGGGTCGGCAGACCGGTCTCGAAGACCATCACCGGCGCCGGCGACTCGGCGAGCACCACACCGTCGAGTTCGACCCGCACGCTGCGACTCGAGCGCAGCGCGTCGACCCGCGTGTACGGGCTGCGCGGATGGACGAAGACCTCCTCGTCCTCCTCGAACCAGGCGTCGAGGGCCGACCATTCGAAGCGGACGGTGGCGGCCAGACCGGCCAGGGCGTCGTCGCCGTAGACGCGGGCGCCGCCGGGGCGCTGGACGGAGCCGACGTGCAGCGCCTGCTTTCGAGCCGTCCCGCGGCTGAGCTTCTGCGGATGATCTTCGTCGATCAGGACGCCCGGGACGACGTCGGCCAGCGGTACGTAGAACTGCGGGTAGTGGGGCTGTTCCCAGACGTAGAGCGCGCTCGTCGTGTCGAGGACGACCTGACCGCCGAGCATCGCCCGGACGCGGCGCGGAACCGGCTCGATGTGGTTGACCGGGGTGATCGCTTGCGGGTAGTCGCCCATGGCGTCAACGCTACTGTCCGGCTCGACATTTTTCGCCGTGCCGATACTGGGAAGAACGCGGACGACACCCGGCGTTGTGCCAGGTGAGCCAACGAAGGGACACACCATGAAGGCCACCATCGACGGCACGGTCGTTGCCGACGCCCAGGACTCGGAACTGATCTCGATCGAGGGCAACTACTACTTCCCGCCGTCCTCGCTGACGGCTGACGCGTTCAGCGACAGCCCCACGCCGTACACCTGCCCGTGGAAGGGCGTCGCGCAGTATCACGACGTGTCGGCCGCCGGAGCGACCCATCACGACGCCGCCTGGAGCTACCCCGACCCGTACCCGTCCTCGTTCGACCGCGTCGGCAAGGACTACTCCGGCTACGTCGCGTTCGACAAGCAGCAGGTCAAGATCGGCGACTGATCGCCGTCCGACCATGAACTGCCGGGGACTGCTTCCTCGGATATCGTGACCGAGTGATCGGTCGCGCACATTCGGTAGCCGCGGTTTCGGTCGCGCCCGACGTCGTCGACGACGCGCTCGCCGAACCCAGCCGCCGCGGGCCCATGCGCCCCCGGCGGCTGGTCAGCGTTCGAGCCAGCCAGAGCAAACGGCTCAGTTCGCACGTCTTCCGAGCGATCGACGTGATGGCGCTGGCCGTCACCACGGCGCTGGTCCTCGCCGACCAGTCGCCGGTGACGCTGCTGTCGACGCCGCTGCGCTGGGTGCTTCCTCTCGTGGTCGGGGCGCTGCTCTACGGCTGGGCGCTGAGGGCCGGACGGCTGTATCGCTTCGTGCGCAGTGAGGGGATCGCCGCCCACCTCGGCCAAATGATCATCGCCTTCGTTCCGGGCGCCGCCGTCGCGTTCGTGCTGACCGCGGTGATCGACGGCGGTCCGTCCGTGGCGACCTGCGCGAAGTGGGTGATCATCGACGCCGTCGTCTTGATGGCGCTGCACTGCGCCTGGTGGTCGACCGTCCGGGCCTGGCGCGAGGACGGGTGGCTGACGCCGAACCTGGTCATCGTCGGCGCGACCGAGTACGCCGAGCACGTGATCGCGGACGCCGTGGAGCGGCGTCACGTGAACGTGCTGGGCGTTTTCGACGATCGCCTCGAACGCCGGCCGCAATCGGTGCTCGGCGTGCCGGTGCTCGGTGATGTCGACGCGCTCATCGCGCACAAGATCACTCCGTTCGTCGACCGCATCGTGATCGCCGTCGAACCGAGCGCCACGGCGCGAGTGCGGGACATCGCCGCCCGGCTCGCGATCTTGCCCAACGAGGTGACGCTGTTCGTCGCGCCCGAGCACACGGCGACCCGGACCGCGGCCCTGACCCAAATCGAGGACTCACCGCTCGCCGAACTCGGCGGGCAGGACGACCTCGACCGGCGGGCCTTCACCAAGCGGGTCCAGGACCTGTCGATCGCCGCGCCGTTGCTGGTGTTGATCAGCCCGTTGCTGGCGTTGATCGCCTTCCTCGTCAAGATCGACTCGCCGGGCCCGGTCTTCTTCCGCCAGCGCCGCCACGGCTTCAACAACGAGGTGATCGTCGTCTGGAAGTTCCGCACGATGCGGGCCGATGCCGCGGACGCCCGCGCCGAGCGTCAGATCAGCGCGAACGACGATCGGGTGACGCGGATCGGTCGGCTCCTGCGCCGGACGAGCCTCGACGAGCTGCCGCAGTTGATCAACGTCGTGCGCGGTGAGATGTCGCTGGTCGGGCCGCGGCCGCACGCCGTCGGCATGAAGACGGGCGAGGTCGAGTCGGCCCGGCTCGTCGCCGAGTACGCCCACCGCCACCGCATCAAGCCGGGCATGACGGGTTGGGCCGCGGTCAAGGGATCACGCGGGCCGCTCGAGACGCCCGCGGACGTGCAGCGGCGAGTCGCTCTCGATGTCGACTACATCGGTCGCCAGTCGTTGCGGCTCGACCTCTGGATCATGGCGGTGACGTTGCCCGCGCTGCTGGGCGACCGGGACTCGGTGCGCTGATCCACCGCACCGACGTGGACTGTCCCGACCTCTCGATGCGAGGATCGCCTGACTGAACAGGCAGTTCCCGTCGGGAGGGTGGGTAGCTGGTGACGTCGGAGCGGCAGCGAACCACGTTCACGCGCGTGGTCGTCGTGGTGGCCAGTCTCGTCCTCGCCGTCGGGATCGTCGCGGGCGTGCTCAACCGCGAGGTGCTGGACGGGTCCCGGTTCTCGACGCACGCCGACGCTGTTCGATCCGACTCGCAGGTGTCGCAGATCGTGGGCCAGGCGATCAGCGATCGGGTGATCGAGGTGGACGCGAATCTGGTCGCCCTGCGTCCGGCCATCGACTCGGCCGTGCTCTCGCTGGTGCGCAGCTCGTTGTTCACCCCGCTGGTCGAGGCGGCGGCGCGCCAGATCCACGAGGCGCTGACCCACGCCGGCTCGGGGCAGATCCTGTTGCGCGTCGCGGATCTCGGGGCGGTGCTGGTCGCCGCGCTGAAGGCGTTCGCGCCGAACATCGCCGACTACCTGCCCCCGGACTTCGAGGTGCAACTGGCCGACGTCGGCAGCCAGAGCTACGCCAATGGCGTCCTGCGGCTGACCCGGCTGGTCGGCCTGCTGTCGTGGTTGTTGCCGCTGCTGGCCCTGCTCGCCCTGGGCCTGGCCATCCTGTTCTCGCGCCGCCGGCAACGGATGCTGGCGATCAGCGGGCTGGCGATCGCGGGGTCGGGCATCGTCGTCGCGGTCCTGTACGCGATCGCATCGATCGTCTCGTCGTCGGTCGACACCGGTGAGCTGCGCGGGGCGTTGATCCATGCGACCTGGAATCAGCTCGGACCGGCGTTCTGGCGGGCGGCGCTGGTCGTCACGGTCGCCGGCTCGATCATCTTCGCGGCGGCCGGTGCCTACCTGCCCCAATGGTCCATCGGCGCGCTCGAGCTGCGGATCGCGGACTGGGTACGGCACCCCGGAGCCAGTTCGCTGCGTCAGTTCGGGACGGGCGCGATCCTGGTCGTCATCGGCGCGGCGGCGCTCTATCGGCCGCTGTCGACGGCCCGCGTCCTCGTCGAACTGCTGGCGCTCGCCGTGCTCGCCGAGGGGATCTCGCGGATCTCCCGGGTGTCGGCCCGTCATCGGGAGTTGGCCGGAGACGTCGACGCCCGGCCCGCCCCGCGACACTGGATCACGGTGCTGATCGGCCTCGTGGTGGTCGTCGGTCTCGGGTCGTTCCTCGTCCTGTCCGCATTGCCGGCCGACCGGCGGGTGGCCGTCGCGGCGGTCGCGTCGACGACCGATCCGGACGGCTGCAACGGCTACGTCGTCCTGTGTTCGCGCGCATACGACGCGGTGTCGTACCCCACCACGCACAACTCGATGTCGGCGGCCGACCAATCGGGGTGGTTCATCCCCGAGCAGCCGACCGGCTTGGTCGGACAGCTGAACGCCGGTATCAGGACGCTGCTGATCGACAGTTGGTACGGGCAGCAGACCAACCGCAAGGGCGTGATCACCAACGCCGGCACGACGAGCGCCCAGGCCCTGTCCCAGGCGAACGAGCAGTACGGCGCGCCGGTCGTGCAGAGCGCGCTGCGGTTGCGGTCGGCGCTGAACCTCGTGCCGCGGGGACCGGTCGAACCGTACCTGTGCCACCAGCTCTGTGCGCTCGGCTCGACGCCGATGCTGAGTGCGTTGCAGGGCGTTCGTCAGTGGCTGGCGGCCAATCCCCGCGAGGTCGTCACCTTCATCATCGAGGACTACATCTCCGCGGCCGACACCGCGAAGGTCTTCCAGCAGGCCGGCCTGCTGCCTTACGTGCACACGCAGTCGCCCGGACAGCCGTGGCCGACGCTGGGCGAGATGATCGACTCGGGCCGCCGGCTGCAGGTGTTCGACCAGAGCAACCCCGGGGGGACGGCCGCTCCCTGGCTGCTCAAGGCGTGGGACTGGATTCAGGACACGCCCTACGACAACTCGTCGGCGTCCGCGCTGAGCTGCGATCGGCTGCGGGGCAGCGCCGGCAACTCGCTCTTCCTGATCAACAACTTGATCACGCGCTTCGACACTCGGGTCACCGACTCGGCCCGGCTGAACGCCTACGACGCGCTGTGGCCCTACGTCAGCCGGTGCCAGCAGCAACGGGGGCAGATCCCGAACTTCGTTGCCGTCGACTACTTCAACCAGGGCAACGTCTTCGCGGTGGTGAACCAGCTCAACGGCGTGTCCTGATCACGCCGTCGGATCCGGGGTCGACGGCTTGCCGCCGAGGAAGTCCTCCCAGTCGACCTGCAGTGGTTTCCAGCGCTTGTCGAACGCGGCCGCCCGGCGTTGGGCGTGCTCGAGTCGCTCGCCGCGGTAGCGCCGCCGCGCCCACACCGAGTTCGGCCGGGCCAGCCGCAACGCGCCGATCAGGCCGACCGGCAGCAGGAACACCGCGAAGAGCGCGGAGCGGTACTTGCCCTTGAGCGCGCAGGTCACCGCGAACACGCCGTCGATGATCAGCACGCCGGTCGCGCTCAGCCGGACCACGCGTTCGGCGTCGCCGAGCCCGTCGATGCCGAACGGGGTGAAGCCGACGAGCGCCAGACCCAGACAGGCCGCGGCCAGGCTGACGGCCTCGACCGACAACTGGCCCTCGCCGCTCCAGTAGACGTCTTGCAGGTGCAGGATCAGCGCGAACTCGTCGAGCACCAGCGAGACCCCGACGCCGATCGCGATGGCGGCGATGCACCGGATCGTCAAGGTGTCGTTCGGGCTCACCGAGACGAACGCTCCGATGATGAGCAGGACGATGCCGGGCACGGCGTGGTGGATGTGCACTCCGCTGCTCGTCACGTTGTTCTTGAACGGACCGCGCCCGTCACGGATGAGCCGGGTGATCGTCCGGGTCACGACGAACGTGACGACGAAACTCAGGAAGCAGAGCATCAGAGGCAGCTTGCCGGCGTCGATGACCTCGTGATGCCACCAGTGACGCACGCCCTCACCCTAACTATGTCGCGCGCCGACAGCGTCACCCGAGTGGTACATCGTCGTTGTACGGGAGAACACAGGCGACGCAGCGCCCGAACGGTCCCGTCTCACCTCCGAACGGCAACCGAGGGCACTGCCCATGAAGCGCATTCTCGTCCTGCTCTGCCTTGCCATCCTGACGATCACCCTCGGCGGCTCGCCGCCGGGAGCGTCGGCGCGGAGGTCCGTCCCGGTCACTGCGGTCGGATCCGTGATCACGCCCGTGGTCGACACCGAGCCGATGCCGGTGATCGACGAACAGCAAGCGCCTGTTCCGCTGGCGACGATCGCGAAGGTGCCCGTCGCGACGCCGCTCAGCGTCGCCGCGGTTCCCGAGTCGCATCTGGCCTATCTCACCGCCATGTACGTATCGGTCGTCCCGGCGGCTGAGCGCGCCGCGCTGGACGGTCGCTACGTGTTCGGCTACGACCTGCCCGGGCTGGCGTGTGGCACCGGCTGTTCAGGGCTGTTCGGCGGACAGGCCCGCTCGTCGTTCGACGCCTCGTTCTTCGCCCTGTCGACCGGCTATCAGCGCAACACACTGGCACATGAAGCCGCGCATGCCTACGGATTCCTGTACCTGCCCGGTTACACAACCGAGAGCTGGCAGGCGTCGGGTGGCTGGATGACCCAGTTCCACGACGCGGCCGCCGGCTTCGTCGGCACGTACGACGCCGAAGCGTGGGCGGCCTGCGTCGCCTGGCAGGAGACCGGCTTCAACAATCGGGTCGACCAGGTGCGCGGAGTGTGCACCGGCGCGGCGGCCGCCATCGCGATGGATCCCATCGACCCGGCGTGAGCTGATCGAAGGGATCGGCCGTCGCAGTTCTCGCTATCATTTCGTCGCGGTTGGACCGCGGGCGTTAGCGGTCTTTGAAGTATTTGAAGAGATGGGCCTCCCGCAGCAACGCGACGCCGAGCGCTCCACCGAGCACGGCCCCGAGCGTTGCTGCGAGTGCGGTCGCTCCCGCCGAGATGGCCAGGTTGTGTGCATCCGCTGGACCGGGACCGGCTCTGGCCGCGATGAGAGCTCCGGTGACGGTTCCAGCAAGCAAGGCCGGCAGTGACCAGCTGAGGTTTTCGAGGAGCACGATCCAGTGGAGGTCCTGGCGGTGCCCGCCGTCGTGCAGTCGGGCCGCGAGTTCGAGGCGGCGGATTCTCACGCTAAGGAGTGCAGCCAGGATTCCTGCGATCGCGGCAAACACTGGTACGCAAAGAGAGACGCGGCTTCGGTATTGGGTTGCGCCGGTGAAGTTGTAGCCGAGGCTTGTGTTGAGCTGGCTGGTCTCGATGCTCGACAGATCGATCGACGCTCCGGCATCGACGGTGATGGTGCCCAGAAGCAGCTGCCTGAGTCCCGACAGCTGGGGCCACGCCGAGGCCCAGCACTCATCGTATGTAGCCGAGGAAGACGTGGGCACGAGGGCCGCCCAGTCCAGACCGGGCCGGCGGCCATCCTCGGGGTAGGCGTAGACGCCGGCGACGGAGACGCTGCCATGGGTGGTGACGATGAGGGTGTTCAGCGATGACCCTAGGGTGAGGAGGACGTCGCGGGGAACGTAATCCGCTGGCTCCTGCTGCTTGCCCGTCGAGCAGCCGGGGAAACGTGCCGCTGATGTCATAGACCGGCACCGGAGTGCCGGGAACGGACGCCAGAGTCAGGGACGAGGTCGGGTCCTTGAGGGCTCCGGCTGCACGGACGCCGGGCACGGCGTTGAGCGCGTCGCAAGCGGTGCCGTCGACGGCTCCTGGCGCCACCATCGTCAGGATCGAGGCACCGGATGCTTGGTACTGCCGGGCGGACTCGATCAGCCTAGCGACGGTGAGCGTGTCAACGGACGTCAGAGCGACAACCACCAAGGACAATGCGAAGCATAGGGTGAGGGTTCGGCTGGTGCCGGAGGCAATATCGCGGTGGACCTCGCTGAGCAGCGACCGAGCTTTCACGTCTCGGCCAACGGTCCGGCGGCGTGGAAGGCAAACTCTGTGAGGTCGAGGAGGCCGGTGCAGGAGTCCCGGGTGCGGGGGTCGTGGGTCGCGACGAGGATGATGCGCTCCGGCGCTGCCATCGAACCGATCGCGGTGTTGACCTTCTCGGCGGTCACGACATCCAGCTGTGCGGTCGGCTCGTCGATGAGAAGCAGTTGTGGTGCCGCCGCGACAGCTCGGGCCAGCATGAGCCGTTGCGCTTCGCCGCCGGACAGTGAGCGAAACTGGTGGCGGGCGACATGCGCGAGTTCGAACTGCGTGAGCAGCGCGGCCGCGCGGGCGTCGGCCTCTTCGCGGTCGCTGCCGCGGGCGAGGAACGGCAGTGCGACATGATCGAGCGCTGTCCGTCTGGGCATGCCGTAGGGGCTTTGGAAGACCCAGTTGGCCTTGGATATCCCGTCGAGCCGAACAGCTCCTTCGGCCGGGATTTCCCAGCCGGCGACGAGGCTCATCAGCGTGCTCTTCCCTGATCCTGACGGACCGACCAGCGCGTAGGTCTGACCGGCGTCAAATGTTGCGGTGATGTGGCGGAACAGCCAGGGCGAGCGCGAGTAGTGGTGACCGACGTCGATCAGCTCTAGCCGCACCGTTGGGGGCCTTTCAGGCTCACGCTGACGGGTAGTGGCCCGGTGGAGCGAAAGACGACGAGCGTGCTGCTCAGCTGAGAGCCGACGATCTGCACCGGATAACTCTGGGTCCCTGCATCGACGCAGCCCAGTTGGCTCGATGTTGCGGTGATCGAGGACGGGGGAGCGGGACGACCGACACCGGTTTGATCAACGATATGGTCGCCGGGATCGAGACGGTCGCTCCGGATGGAGCCCCCGCGACGACCCTCTGGTACGTGGGTGTGGCCAGGATTCGGCTCACATCGCTGGCCGTGGATAAGGCCAGTTGCGCGGACAGTCGGGCCGAGACGTCGTCGAGCTGGAGCTGCCGGTCGCCGGGGACGATGTCGGCGGGTACGGCGGTGATCGAGATGCGCGGGAGTGGGCCGACCGTGGCCAACGGTCCACCGGCGCTGATCGTTTGACCCAACGCGGCGGTGCAACTGGATGCGGTCACGGCCGTTGACGGGATCCAGGCGAAGTCGGCGAGGGGTATGTCATTTGCCGGGGCGTGACCGCCCGCGCCCGCGATGAGCATCCGCGCGGTGGCGACATCTTGGGCTGTGATTGCCGGGCCCGAGCTCACGGGCTTGCCGAGTCGCACGAGCTCCTCCTTGAACGCGGTGACGTCGGTGCCGGTGAGCCGAATAGTCAGGTCGCGCCACATCGGGACGGCGGTGGCGAGATTGATGATCGGCTGCCCGTCGATCGCGAAGGTCGAGCGCCCGGACTGCAGGCTCGATCCTGAGGTGCACGTCGTCGCCGTGACGACGCCACCGAGCGGCGCGTAGACCCGGGTGTCGGGTGCGCGCTCGATGGCGAGGTTGACGGTTTGGTCATCCGAGAAGGGCTGGGGTACGACGGGTGCATCCGCGGCCGATCGAGGTTGGGGAAGCGATGTCGGTGTGTTCACGGGGCGGACGACGAAGAACGTCACGATGACGCCGATCGCGGCTCCGCACAGCGTCAATAGAGCGCCGAGCCCGACCTCGCCCCATGAGACCCGGCGCACCTATTTCCCGAGCCCGACGGAGGGATTGGAGTTGCATTCCAAGAACTTCGCTTTACCAGTCGCAGGGTTGAGGTACGGAAACGACATGGTGGGCGCGTCGCGTTCGTAGTCCTGTTCCGTATAGCCCGGGCCGACGGCGCCCACCCGGATGAGGCAGGCTGCCATCAGCTGCGCTATCGGCGTGTTGTTCGGGTTGGTGGCCATCTGCTGTCTGAGGTAGCCGATCCACTGCTCACCGCTCTGCTGCTCGCATCCGGGTAGGTCCGCGTTCGCCTGCGAGCCGGAAACGTCGCCGTTCCCGACCGAGTAGGACCCGTCGGGATTGAAACCTCTGAAGGTGAGACCCTTCGCCTTGAGACAGGCGCTCATACGCGCAGCGACCTCGGCCCACTCTTGATCCGTTATCTTCTCGTCCGAGATGACGGACCGCACGAACGGTGAGTTCGATTGGATCCATGCGCTTCTGAAGTCGCTCGCGTACGGTCCGGTGAAGTTGGGGACGCCGGTGGTGCGTGCGGCGCCTTGCCGCTGGAGCATCCCGCGGACAAGGCCACCAGCACACACGCGGTCACGAGATAGCTCAGCCGAAATGCGGTCCGTCGCGCTATGCCGCCCGGGGCAGAGTCATGACTTACTCCGGCCCGGAGCACTCGGTTCACACCCAACTCAACGCATCTCCTTGGTCTCATCCCTTCTTGAACTGCTTAGTGCGACTACAGGACGTCCCAGAACGCCTGGTTGCCGCTGATCGCCACAGTCTCGGAGACGTCGGCCCACAGGCCACCGGCCTCGTTCGCCGACCGGTAGGTGCCGTAGTCGTTCGACACGCTCGAGCGGTGCTCCTTCGACGGGTGGTAATAGTCCGAGTAGTTGGTGCTGCCGCCCGCCCCATAGGTCCAGGTGCCGCCGTCTTCGCTCTTGGTCGTTGCGAGAGCCGCGACCATCGGCGTCGCACCGAGAATCGCGACCGCCAGCGCTCCGACAACGGCTGCCCTCTTGCCTGTGTTCATGACTTGCCTCCCTGATCGTCACCCGGATTGTCGAGGCTTCAATTAGTCGTACTTACTGCGATAAATCGCGAGTAAAACTACTAAATCCGTCTCTATGGGTACCTTAGGTATATCGCATAGGCTCGTCAACCACGTGACGTCAGAACCGGGCTCCGAAGAGTGACAGCGCCCGATCGCTGCGCACGGACTGGCAGCGCCTGGGCCAAATCCCGCGCTGCCGTTGGGACGTGAGCCCAAGAGCGGTCCGTGTCCGGCCGGCCGGGCCGACGGAGGGACCTTCCCGAGAGACCCGGCCGGTGATGCCGTAAAGAAAGGTCGTCGGAAATCGGTCGTTTTACTGGCGTGGGCACGTAGACACGTTCAGTCGTGGCGTCTGCCGTCGCCGAATCGCGCGCTCCAGGTGGCGAGCAGCGTTTGCATCCGTGATGCGCTGAGCCTGTGGACGTGCCCGGGCGCACCCGGTCGAGCTACCTGTCTTGACCATCGAGCAAGTCATCGAGTTCAGCGAGCGGATGCCCGAACGGTTCCGCGCCCTCATCCTCACAACCACCTTTGCCAGCCTGCGGTGGGGCGAGGTCAGCGCGCTCGCCGCTACGACCTCGACCCGGCCAACCGCGCCGTCCGCGTCCGAGCCGGCTTCGTCGCCGACGCCCTCGATGACCATCTGGCGGGGTTCGCGGACCCAGATCCGGAAGCGCTGGTCTTCACCAGGGCGACCGGCCGACCGACCCGTCGCACGGCATTGAACAAAGGCGCTGCGATGGGAGGCCGCCGTCGCGGCGGTCGGTGTGCCTCAGGCCAGATCCGATGCGTTTCGCAGGCCGGCATTACACGTCCGTTGCCCGAGTCGAACGTGAGCAACCTCGACGATCACCGTCGGAACGGTTCAACCCCCGGAGAATCGGGGGTTCTCGCTGGAGCGGGCGACGGGAATCGAACCCGCACAATCAGTTTGGAAGACTGAGACTCTACCATTGAGCTACGCCCGCAGAGCGCCGCGAACGGCGCCGCAGAGAGCATAGCGGCCGGACTTGTCGCGGGCCTTCTCTATGGTGCTGGCATGGGCATCGACGAGCTTCTGAACGACATCTTCGGCCGCGTGCGCGAGCTGGTCCCCGGCACGGTCGACGGCTTGAACGAGGATCAGCTGGCCGCCCGTCCGGACGGGTCCGGCAACAGCATCGCCTGGCTGGTCTGGCACCTCCCGCGGGTCCAGGACGATCACCTGGCGGGCGCGGCCGGCACCGAACAGGTCTGGCTGCGCGACGGCTGGCACGAGCGCTTCGACCTCGGCCTGGACGACTGCGACATCGGCTACGGCCACGACGAGTCCCAGGTGGCGGCGGTGCGGGCCTCGGCCGACCTGCTGCGGCGGCTATCACGCGGCGGTCGCCGCCGAGACGCGAGCGGATCGTGTCCGGCTCTGACCGAATCCGACCTCGACCGGGTCGTCGACGAGAACTGGTCGCCGCCGGTCACCTTCGGCGTGCGGGTGGTCAGCGTCGCGTCCGACACCCTGCAGCACGTCGGGCAAGCGGCATATGTCCGCGGCCTGCTGGGCGCCTGAAGTGCGTTCGTGGCCGGCCCGGTCCACTAGACTTCGGAGTCGCCGTCGCCCGGGGTGTGGCGCAGTTTGGTAGCGCACTCGCTTTGGGAGCGAGGGGCCGTGGGTTCGAATCCCGCCACCCCGACTTTGGCGGCAGCCGCCGCGCAGACGCGTCTATTCTTGGGCGTTCGCCTGTGAACCACTGACGAACCACGATCCCGCCATCCGATTCAGCTAGGAGCGATCAGCACTGTGAAGAGCACCGTCGAGAACCTGAGCCCGACCCGAGTCCGGCTCGCCGTCGAGGTGCCCTTCGAGGAGCTGAAGCCCAGCCTCGACTCCGCGTACAAGAAGATCGGCTCGCAGGTGAGGGTTCCGGGCTTTCGTCCGGGCAAGGTTCCGGCGCGCGTGATCGACCAGCGGGTCGGTCGCGCGGCCGTCCTCGAGGAGGCCGTCAACGACGCGCTGCCGCGTATCTACACCGAGGCCGTCCGCGAGAACGAGATCAGGGCGCTCGGCCAGCCCGAGATCGACGTGACGAACCTGGACGACAACGTCTCGCTCAGCTTCACCGCCGAGGTCGACGTCCGGCCCGAGATCGAGCTGCCCGACCTGTCGTCGATCGCGGTCACCGTCGACGACGTCGAGGTGACCGACGCGGATGTCGACGAGCAGCTGGACGAGCTGCGGGCGCGGTTCGGCACCCTCAAGGGCGTCGAGCGCGCGGTCGAGTCCGGCGACTTCGTCTCGATCGACCTCAAGGCCGAGGTCGACGGCGAGGAGATCGAGGGCGGCTCGACCAACGGGCTGTCCTACGAGGTCGGCAAGGGCGATCTGATCGACGGTCTCGACGACGCGATCGTCGGCAAGTCCGCCGGTGATGCGACCACGTTCACCACGCAGCTCGCCCAGGGCGACCAGGCCGGCTCGGAGGCGACCAGATCAGCGTCACGGTGAACTCGGTGAAGGAGCGCGAACTGCCCGAGGTCGACGACGAGTTCGCCCAGATGGCCAGCGAGTTCGACACCGTCGAGGAGCTGCGCGCCGACCTGCGCACGCGGCTCGGACGGGCCAAGGCCCTGGGCCAGGGCAGCGAAGCCCGCGACAAGGTGCTCGAGAAGCTGATCGAGACGGTCGAGTTCCCGGTGCCCGAGTCGGCGATCACCAGCGAGGTCGGTTACCGCGAGCACGACATCATCCACTCGCTCGGCCACGACGACGCGCTGTTCGAGCAGTTCCTGGCCGGGCAGGGCAAGACGCGCGAGGAGTTCGACACCGAGCTGCGCGATGGCGCCGACCAACTCGGTCAAGGCCCAGTTCATCCTCGACGCGATCGCCGACAAGGAAGAGGTCGGCGTCGGAGACGGCGAACTGACCGAGTACCTGGTGCGGCAGGCCCAGCGCTACGAGATGTCGCCGCAGGACTTCGCCAACGAGGTCATGCAGGCCGGCAACCTGCCCGCCCTGATCGCCGACGTCCGACGCAACAAGGCGCTTGGCCGTGGCGCTGAACGCCGCGACCATCACCGACGCGTCCGGCAACACCGTCGATCTCTCGGCGCTGTCGGCCCAGGACATCAGCGCCTTCGAAGAGGCCGAAGAGGCCGTCGAGGACGACATCATCGAGGACGAGCTGGCCGACGTCGTTTCCGACGGTGAATCGGCCGGCGACTGACGCGTCACGCCCTGAGCGAAAACCGGCCCGATCCGGGGAGTGTTCGCCCCGGGTCGGCCGTTAGGGTCGATGTCATCTACTCGACGAGAACTTTTGAAGGGGCGCCAGTGAACCGCTTCGATCCACAGCCATTGCGCATCAGCGAGATGCGCAGTGCCGGTGCAGGCATGACGCTCAACGACTCGGTCTACGACCGGCTGCTCCGTGAGCGCATCATCTTCCTGGGCCAGCAGGTGGACGACACCATCGCCAACCAGATCTGCGCCCAGCTGCTGCTGCTCTCGGCCGAAGACCCCGAGCGCGACATCAACCTCTACATCAACTCCCCGGGTGGCTCGGTCACGGCCGGCATGGCGATCTTCGACACCATGCAGTTCGTCCAGCCCGACATCTCCACGATCGCGATGGGCCTGGCCGCGTCGATGGGCCAGTTCCTGCTCTCGGCCGGCAAGCAGGGCAAGCGCTACGCCCTGCCGCACACCCGGATCCTGATGCACCAGCCGTCCGCCGGCATCGGCGGCACCGCGTCCGACATCCAGATCCAGGCCGAGCAGTTCAAGTTGACCAAGGTCGAGATGGCTGAGCTCATCGCCCAGCACACCGGTCAGAACGTCGAGCAGATTCGCGCCGACTCCGAGCGCGACCGCTGGTTCACCGCCCAGCAGGCGCTCGAGTACGGCTTCGTCGACCACATCGTGTCCGGCGTCTCGCAGATCACCAACGGCTCCGGCCCGGCGCCGGCCTGAAGGGAAGCACGATCATGAGCGAGCTCTACACACCCACCGGCATCAGCGCCGGCGGCAGCTGCCGTCCAGCCGATACATCCTGCCCTCCTTCGTCGAGCGCACCAGCTACGGGATGAAGGAATCCAACCCGTACAACAAGCTGTTCGAGGAGCGGATCATCTTCCTCGCCGCGCCCATCGACGATGTCGTCGCCAACGACGTCATCGCCCAGCTGGTCGTGCTCGAGTCGACCGACCCCGACCGCGACATCCTGATCTACATCAACTCGCCGGGTGGTTCGTTCACCGCGCTGACCGCGATCTACGACACGATGCAGTTCGTCCGTCCCGAGATCCAGACGTACTGCATGGGCCAGGCCGCCTCGGCCGCCGCGGTCCTGCTGGCCGCCGGCACCAAGGGCAAGCGGTTCGCGCTGCAGAACTCCCGCGTTCTGATCCACCAGCCCTCCGGCGAGGGTCAGGGGCAGGTCACCGACCTCGAGATCCAGGCCAACGAGATCCTGCGCATGCGTGGTCTGCTCGAGGACATCCTGGCGCTGCACACCGGCCAGACCGTCGAGAAGATCCGCACCGACATCGAGCGCGACCGCATCCTGACGGCGATCCAGGCCAAGGAGTACGGCATCGTCGACGACGTCATCGCGACCCGCAAACTGGTCGCGAGTTAGTAGTCGATCTTCGGGCGCGGCGCGCCGAAACATCGGGCGCGGCGCGCCGGAAGCCGGTAAGTCAAGGGACTTCCGGCCTTCGGGGCGGTAGCCTCGCCAGAACTGCTGGCTTTCGGCGCGTCTTGACGTTGCGAAGCCGACGAATGA
Source organism: uncultured Actinomycetes bacterium (assembly GCA_963708805.1). Taxonomy (GTDB): domain Bacteria; phylum Actinomycetota; class Actinomycetes; order Mycobacteriales; family Jatrophihabitantaceae; genus CAVPUA01. The sequence continues at coordinate 630,402 of CAVPUA010000001.1, forward strand.
GAGGAACGATTCGCTCGTGGCCCGAGTCGGCGAGACAGGCGATCTGCTGAAGTGCTCTTTCTGCGGAAAGAGCCAAAAGCAGGTCAAAAAGCTCATCGCCGGACCCGGCGTGTACATCTGCGACGAGTGCATCGATCTGTGCAACGAGATCATCGAAGAGGAGCTGGCCGAGACCAGCGAGTTCAGCTTCGACGAGCTGCCCAAGCCGAGCGAGATCTACGAGTTCCTGAACGGGTACGTCGTCGGACAGGATCAGACGAAGAAGACGCTGGCCGTCGCCGTCTACAACCACTACAAGCGCGTGCAGGCCGGGGGAGACGCCAAGCCCCGCACGGCCGACTCGGTCGTCGAGCTGGCCAAGTCCAACATCCTGCTGCTCGGACCCACCGGATCGGGCAAGACGCTGCTGGCTCAGACGCTGGCCCGGATGCTGAACGTCCCGTTCGCCATCGCCGACGCCACCGCGCTCACCGAGGCGGGCTACGTCGGTGAGGACGTCGAGAACATCCTGCTCAAGCTGATCCAGGCCGCCGACTACGACGTCAAGCGCGCCGAGACCGGGATCATCTACATCGACGAGGTCGACAAGATCGCCCGCAAGGCCGAGAACCCGTCGATCACCCGCGACGTCTCGGGCGAGGGCGTGCAACAGGCGCTGCTGAAGATCCTCGAGGGAACGTCGGCGTCGGTGCCTCCGCAGGGCGGGCGCAAGCACCCGCACCAGGAGTTCATCCAGATCGACACGACCAACGTGCTGTTCATCGTCGGCGGTGCGTTCGCCGGGCTCGACCAGATCATCGAGGCGCGGGTCGGCAAGCAGGGCCTCGGTTTCGGCTCCGAGCTGCGCACCAAGTTCGACCGCGACAACCTGGACGTCTTCTCCAAGGTCATGCCCGAAGACCTGATCAAGTTCGGGCTGATCCCCGAGTTCATCGGCCGGTTGCCCGTGCTGACGTCGGTGAAGCCGCTCGATCGAAACGCCCTCGTCGAGATCCTGACCGAGCCGCGCAACGCGCTGGTCAAGCAGTACGCGAAGCTGTTCGAACTCGACAACGTCGAGCTCGAGTTCGACCAGTCCGCGCTCGAGGCGATCGCCGACCAGGCGGTCATGCGCGGCACCGGCGCCCGTGGGCTGCGCGCGATCATGGAAGAAGTGCTGCTCTCGGTCATGTACGAGGTGCCCTCACGCGAGGATGTGGCGCGGGTCGTCGTCACCCGCGAGACCGTCCTCGACCACGTCTATCCGACCCTCGTACCGCGCGAGACGCCCAAGCGCGCCCGCCAGGAGAAGTCCGCTTAGGTCTGCGCCGTCCACGCGACCAGGGAGCGGTACGCGCGCGACACGCCGTGCGAACTGCCCGCCGGGCTCCCCGGTCGCCGCCTAGCGCCGCGCGAGGATCGCCAGCAGTTCGCGCTGACATCCGTTCGGGTCCCTCGTCAGCCGGCTGTGCGAGAACCGGACGGTCAGCCACCCGATCGTGGCCAGCGCCACGTCACGCCGCCGGTCGCGTTCCCGCTGCTCGCGGGTCGAGTGGAAGCGATCACCGTCCAGCTCGACCGCGACCTTTTCCGCCTCGTAGGCCCGGTCGATTCGATAGCGGTGCCCAGCCACTCGCACCACGACCTGCTGCCTACCGTGCCGAAGTCCGGGTGCGTCGAAGACCCGCAGATGACCCCAGATCTCCAGCTCGCTCTCGCATCCACCGGCGAGCAGATCGACGAGCCGGAGCAACTCGCCGCGTCGGGGTAGACGCGTGGCCGCCTCGGCGACGGACCGGATCCGGGCCGGCGTGGTCAACCGGAGGCGGACGGTCTCGATCAGGTGGGCCCGTCCCTGCGGTGAGACTGCCCAGGCTTGGGTCGCCGCGTATTCAGGCAAGGCCGTCAAGACACCCCGCCGCTCGACGCAGCTCAACCGCTGGTGGGTCCGATGGATCACCAGACCGGGTGCGTTCTGGACCCGCCTGGTCGCAGGGATCGTGACGTGAAGTGGTTCGCTGTCGTCGATCGTGGCGCCCCACCGTCGCAGGGCAGTCGTGTGGCTGATGGCGACCGGTGCCCCGACGCTCACGATGGCCGCCTTCTCGCGGACATCGACCTCGTCCACCCGCCAAGGACGCGCGTAGGCGCGGGGAAATACGCGGCTCAGGCGACGGCCGCGAATCTCGTTGCCCAACCGCGCCTCGCTCATCACCGCGAGTAGCTGCGCGCGAGAGCAGGCACCACCGTGAGCTTCGAGAATCGCGTCGAGGTCGGGGTACATCGGGCCAGCGTCCCGGACGAGGTCGCGCGGCGGCACCGGCGACGAGACGACTGTGGACAGCCAGCGTCGCTGTGGATTACCTCCGGGCTGTTGACCGAGGAGCGAGAGGCGCACGCCCCACGGCGTGTCGTGCGGTTGCGACTCCTCGGTCGGGCGGTGACGGTGGGGGCGGCGCCGCGCGCGTCAAGGCCAATTCGCGCGGCTCCATAGAATGTGAAGGTGACTGCCGAGACCGCCGAGACCCCCGACCTGCCCAGCCAGTACCTTCCGGCTGCGGTCGAGGGCCCGCTGTACGAGCGCTGGGTCGAGCGGGGCTACTTCACCGCCGACCCCGACAGCGGCAAGCCGCCGTTCAGCCTGGTCATCCCGCCGCCGAACGTCACCGGCAGCCTGCACCTTGGCCACGCGCTCGAACAGTCGATGATGGACGCCGTCACCCGCCGCGCCCGCATGCAGGGTCGCGACGTGCTCTGGTTGCCGGGCATGGACCACGCCAGCATCGCCGTGCAGAACCTCGTCGAGCGCCATCTCGCCGAGACCGAGGGCAAGGGCCGCTTCGACTACTCCCGCGAGGAGTTCATCGACAAGGCGTGGGAGTGGAAGGCCGAGTACGGCGGCAAGATCCTCGACCAGATGCGGCGTCTCGGCGACGGCGTCGACTGGTCGCGGGAGCGGTTCACCCTCGACGAGGGGCTGAGCCAAGCCGTCCAGACGATCTTCAAGCGGCTCTACGACGACAAGTTGATCTATCGCGCCGAGCGGATCATCAACTGGTGCCCCCGCGATCTCACCGCGCTGAGCGACATCGAGGTCGACCACTCCGACGAACCGGGCGAGCTCGTGAGCATCCGCTACGGCGACGGCGACGACGCGATCGTGGTGGCCACCACCCGGGCCGAGACCATGCTGGGCGACACGGCGGTGGCGGTGCATCCCGACGACGAGCGGTATCAGCACCTGATCGGACGCCTGATCACGCTGCCGTTGACCGATCGCGAGATCCCGGTCGTCGCCGACGAGCACGTCGATCCAGGCTTCGGGACCGGCGCGGTGAAGGTGACGCCCGCCCATGATCCGAACGACTTCGAGATCGGCCAGCGCCACGGCCTGCCGAGCCTGACGATCATGGACGAGCGGGCTCGCATCACCGTCACCGGACCGTTCGAGGGCCTGGATCGGGAGGACGCGCGGCTGGCCGTCGTGGCCGCCCTGCGCGAGGACGGGCGCATCGTCGCCGAGAAGCGGCCCTACGTGCACAGCGTCGGGCACTGCTCGCGCTGCGACACGATCGTCGAGCCGCGCCTGAGCCTGCAGTGGTGGGTGCGCGTCGAACCGCTGGCCAAGGCGGCGGGCGATGCGGTGCGCGACGGACGGGTCACCATCGAGCCGGCCAGCCTCGCCCCGCGCTACTTCGGCTGGGTCGACGGCCTGCGGGACTGGTGCATCAGCCGTCAGCTGTGGTGGGGTCACCGCATCCCGGTCTGGTACTCGCCCGACGGCACCGACCAGGTCTGCCTCGCACCCGGTGAGTCCGCGCCCGAGGGCTGGACTCAGGACGACGACGTCCTCGACACGTGGTTCTCGTCGGCGCTGTGGCCTTTCTCGACGCTGGGCTGGCCGCAGCAGACCAAGGATCTCGAGCGCTACTACCCGACCACGGTGCTGGTCACCGGCTACGACATCTTGTTCTTCTGGGTCGTTCGGATGATGTTGTTCGGCCTCTACGCGATGGATGGCGTGCAACCGTTCGACACCGTCCTGCTGCATGGCCTGGTGCGTGACGCCAGCGGCAAGAAGATGAGCAAGTCGCGCGGCAACGTGATCGACCCCATCGTCTGGATGGACGCCTACGGCGCCGATGCCGTGCGCATGTCGTTGCTGCAGGGCGCGAACCCGGGCGCCGACCAGGCGATCAACGAGGAGTGGGTCGTCGGCGCCCGCAACTTCTGCAACAAGCTCTGGAACGCGACCCGCTTCGCCGCGCTCAAGGGCGCGACGACCGAGGGCGACGTGCCGACGCGAACTGACCGGCCCGGACGCGTGGATCATGTCGCGCCTGCAGCAGGTGATCACCGAGACCGACGCGCTCTACGAGCGGTTCGAGTTCGCCAAGATCGCCGACCTGCTCTACCACTTCGCGTGGGACGAGGTCTGCGACTGGTACATCGAGCTGGCCAAGATCACCCTGAACGGCGACGACGCGGCGCAAGACCCAACGCGTGCTCGGCGAGGTGCTCGATCAGCTGCTGCGCCTGCTGCATCCGTTCGTGCCGTTCGTGACCGAGACGCTCTGGACCTCGCTGACCGGCGGCGAGTCGGTGGTGATCGCCCGCTGGCCGGTCGCGGACGAGTCCAGGATCGACCGCCAGGCCGAGGCCGAGGTCGCGGGGCATCCAGACGGTCGTCACCGAGGTGCGCCGCTTCCGCTCCGACCAGGGCGTCAAGCCGTCGGCGAGCGTGCCGGCGAGCCTCACCGGGCTGGACGCCGGACAGCGAGCGCGCAGTGCGCACGTTGCTGCGCCTGGACGAGCCGGGTGAGGGGTTCACCTCGACCGCGTCGCTCACCACCGCCAACGGCGTGATCGGTCGATCTCGACCTGTCGGGAACGATCGACGTCGCCGCCGAGATCGCCCGCTACGAGAAGGATCTGGCCGCCGCCAACAAGGAGCGCGAAGCGAACGCCGCCAAGCTCGGCAACGAGGACTTCCTGGCCAAGGCGCCCGACGCGGTCGTCGACAAGGTGCGGGGACGAGTCGCCGCGGCCGAGGCCGACATCGACCGCATCGACGCGGCCCTCACGAGATTGCGCGGCGAGTGAGCGACAAGTTCGCCGACCTGCTCCGGCAGGCCGAGGCCGAGATCACCTCACGATGGGGCGAGGGGCGCATCAACCCGACGCGCGAGCGCATCGTCCAGCTGCTCGACGTGCTGGGTGATCCGCAGCGGGCCTACCGCGCGATCCACCTCACCGGCACCAACGGCAAGACGACCACCGCGCGGATGGTCGACGAGCTGCTGCGCGGCTTCGGCTTGCGCACGGGCCGCTTCACCAGCCCGCACCTCTCGGCGATCAACGAACGGATCGTGCTCGACGGCGAGAACGTCGACGATCGCGTGTTCGTCGAGGCCTACAGGGAGATCGCGCCGCTATCTCGAGATGGTCGACGGGCAGAACGACATCCGCCTGTCGTTCTTCGAGGTCATGGTCGGCGCTGGCCTATTCGATCTTCGCCGACGCGCCGGTCGACGTCGCCGTCGTCGAGGTCGGCATGGGCGGCGAGTGGGACGCCACGAACGTGATCGACGCCGAGGTCGCGGTCGTGACGCCGATCGGCCTCGATCACGTCGAGTACCTCGGCGGCCGACGTCGCCACGATCGCCAAGCGAGAAGGCCGGCATCATCAAGGCCGGCGCGACGGCGATCCTGGCCGCCCAGCCGACGACCGGCGGCCGAGGAGCTGATCCGCCGGGCGGTCACGGTCGAGGCCAGCGTCGCCCGCGAAGGGCTCGAGTTCGGCGTCCTCGAACGCAGCATCGCCGTCGGCGGACAGCTGGTGACGTTTCAGGGACTGGGCGGCGTCTATCCCGAGATCTTCCTGCCGCTCTACGGCGCTCACCAGGCCGAGAACGCCGCCTGCGCGCTGGCCGCGGTCGAGGCGTTCTTCGGCGCCGGTGCGGCCACCGGTCCGCTCGATCTCGAGACCGTGCGCGAGGCGTTCGCCAACGTTCGCTCGCCCGGCCGGCTCGAGGCGGTCCGAGCGGCGCCGACCGTGTTGATCGATGCCGCGCACAACCCGGCCGGCATGACGGCGAGCGTCGCGGCCATCAGCGAGTCCTTCGACTTCCGCCGGCTCGTCGCGGTCGTCGCGACGCTGGCCGACAAGGACGTCGCTCGGCATGCTCGACCTGCTCGAGCCGATCGTCGACGAGGTGGTGGTCACCCAGAACTCGTCGCGCCGGGCGATGGACGTCGACGAGCTGGCGCGACTGGCGACCGCAGATCTTCGGCCCCGAGCGGGTGACGGTCGAGCCCCGCCTGGACGACGCGCTCGAACGGGCCATCACGCTCGCCGAGTACAACGAGGACGACGTCATGAGCGGGGCCGGGCGTGCTGGTCACCGGCTCGGTGGTGACCGCCGGCGAGGCCCGGATCCTGCTCGGCGCGCGATGACCGAGCCGATGACGCGACGCCCGACGACAGCCGACGAGAGCCGACGAGCAGCTGGCCGCCCGCCAGCAGCGAGCCAACCGGGCCACCCGAGGCGCGCTGGCCGGCGTGCTGTGCCTCGAGGCGCTGGTCGTCCTGCTCATGCCGCGAGCGCTGGCCCAGACCTCCGGCGGCCTGGGCACCACCAAGACCGTCCTGCTGGTCGTGCTGGCGGTGATCATGGTCGCCGCGGGCTTCCTGCTGCGCCGCCGGTGGGGGATCGGCACCGGTTCGGTCCTGCAGGTGGTCTATCCTGGCCACCGGCATCTGGCTGCCCGTGGCGCTGATCCCGGCCGTGCTGCTGGTCGGCACCTGGCTGTACCTGCTCAACCTGCGCAGCCAGGTCGCCGGAACCCCGGGCGGCGCCCGGATGCTCATCTCGTAGGGTGACGCCCGTGACACGAGCGAACTCTCGTCCTGGTCAAACCTGACGGCGTCGCCCGCGGCCTCGCCGGCGAGGTGATCCGGCGCATCGAGGCGAAGGGCTATCGCCTGGCCGCCGTCGAACTGCGGTCCGCGACCCCCGAGCTGCTGGCGCAGCACTACGCCGAGCACGTCGGCAAGCCGTTCTACGAGCCGCTCGTCGCAGTTCATGCTGTCCGGTCCGGTCGTCGCGATCGTCGCCGAGGGACAGCGGGTGATCGAGGGCTTCCGGTCGCTGGCCGGCAGCACCGAACCGACGGCCGCCGCCGCCGGGAACGATCCGCGGCGACCTCGGTCGCGACTGGGGCTTGTCGGTCGTGCAGAACATCGTGCACGGCTCGGATTCGACCGAGTCGGCGGCGCGCGAGATCGGCTTGTGGTTTCCCGCCCTGTGACTGGGCTCGACTCAGCTGATTCGTAACACCAGTCTCAACTGAACCGCGCGTCGCAACCCGATAGCGCGGCTTTTCGCCCATACGATCACCGGACAATGCTCTAATTTCCGTCTGGAAGGTCGACTCGGTGTCGTTCACGTCGCTCTCGCGATCGCTGGTGTCCCAGCGTGGCGGGGAGCTACTGGGCGGCGACCTTGCGGTCGATCTCGGCACCGCGAACACGCTCATCTACGGCCGCGGCCGCGGCATCCTGCTCAACGAGCCGTCGGTCGTGGCGGTCGACACGATGACCAAGGCGGTGCTCGCCGTCGGGGTCGAGGCCAAGCGCATGATCGGGCGCACGCCCGGTCACATCCAGGCCATCCGCCCGCTGCAACACGGCGTCATCGCCGACTACGAGCTGACGTCGGAGATGCTGCGCTACTTCGTGCGCAAGGTGCTGCAGCGGCGCAGCATGTTCAGCGGCCCGCGGGTGATCATCTGCGTCCCGTCCGGGATCACCAGCGTCGAGCAGCGCGCCGTCAGCGAGTCGGCCTACGCCGCCGGCGCCCGCAAGGTGCACATCATCAGCGAGCCGATGGCGGCGGCGATCGGTGCCGGCCTGCCGGTGAACCAGCCGGCCGGCTCGATGGTCGTCGACATCGGCGGTGGCACGACCGAGGTCGCCGTCCTCTCACTCGGCGGAATCGTGGCCGCGACCAGCCTGCGGGTCGCCGGCGACGCCCTGGACGAGTCGATCGTCGATCACATCCGCGCCGCAGTTCTCGCTGCTGATCGGCGAGCGGACGGCCGAGGAACTCAAGATCAGCGTCGGTTCGGCGTTCCCGGTCGCCGGCCCGCAGCGGGCCGAGATCCGTGGCCGCGACATCGGCTCGGGCCTGCCCCGCAACGTCACCGTCTCGGGCGACGAACTGCGCAAGGCGATGGACCCGCCGATCAACCGCATCATCGGCGCGATCCGCTCGACCCTCGATCGCTGCCCACCGGAGCTGTCCGGCGACCTCGTCTCGCGCGGCATCGTGCTCACCGGCGGGGGAGCGCTGCTGCGGGGTCTGGCCGCCCGCGTCCAGCACGAGATCGGGATTCCGGTGCTGGTCGCCGACCGGCCGCTGGACTCGGTGGTGCTCGGCACGGGCACCGTCGTCGAGCACTTCGAGCAACTGCAGAAGGTCGTCGTCGACGGGCCGCGCCGCTAAGCCGGCGCTGGGCAGGAAAGCGTCGAATGGCAGGAATGAGCGTGCGGGGACTCGATCGCCGGCAACGCATCGCCGCGGTCGGCTTGGCGGTCGTCGCGTTGCTGTTCATCACCCTCGACCTGTCCGGCGGCGGTCTGCGCGACGCGCACGGTGGCGCTCGGGGCCTGCTCGGTTCGCTGTACCGCGGCACCGATTCCGTCGTCGGACCGGCTCGCCGCTTCGTCCAGGGCGTGCCCGATGTTTCCAGCAACCGCGAGCAAGATCGCCGCTCTGCAGGACGAGAACGCGAAGCTCGAGCAGCAGTTGGCTCAGCAGCAGACCGACGCGTCGACCAGCGCTCGGCTCGACCGGCTGCAGCTGACCGCCGACACCGGCAACTTCACGATCGTCCCGACCCGGGTGATCGCGTTCGGCCCCGGCGACGGCTTCGAGTGGACGGTCACCGTGGACGCCGGCACGGGCAGCGGCATCGCGGTCGGGCAGACGGTGACCGACGGCGACGGTCTCGTCGGGCCGCGTCCTGCACGCCGACTCGGCCACCTCGGTCGTCCTGCTCGCCGCCGATCCCGGCTCGGGCGTCGGGGTGCGCGACGTCCGGACGAACGAGCTCGCCGTCGTCAGCGGCCGCGGTACGGGCGGCTTCGGCCTCAGCCCGCTGCAGCCCGCGTGCCGATCTGAAGGTCGGCGATGTCGTGCAGACGGCTCCGGCGGGCCAGAGCACCTACGCGCCGGGACTGCCGGTCGGCACGATCTCGTCGGTGCGCGTCTCGAGCGACGGGACGACCACGGCCACCGTCCGACCTGCGACCTCACCGACCGCGCTCGACGTCGTCGGGGTGATCGTCTCGGCCGGCAGCTCGACCAGCGCCGCGCGCACGGCGCTGACGCCGGGAACGCGATGACGCCGCGCCGGGTCGCTGCGGCGATCGCGCTCATCCTCACCGTGCTCGTGCTCCAGGCGACGCTCGTTGCCCCGCTGGCGGCCACGTTGCCGGTGAGTCTGCCTGCTGTCGTGGTGGCGTGCGTGGCCCTCGTCTCGGGCCCCGGCACCGGGATCTCGCTCGGCTTCGCGACCGGCCTGCTGGCCGATCTCGGCTCAGAGCATCCGGCGGGCGTACTGGCGCTCGCCTGGCTGGCCGTCGGCGTCGCCTGCGGCCTGCTCGGAGATCAACTGCGCCGGCTGCGGGAGGGGGCGCTCGCCGCGGGGATCGTCTGCCGCGCTCGCCTCGACGGCGGCCGGTCTGGTGCTGCTGCTCGTCCACCACGCCGACGCCCCGTTGTGGTCGGTGCTCTGGCACACCGCACCGACCGCGATCATCGACGCCGTGCTGGCCCTCTGCGTGCTGCCGGTGGTCCGGTTCGCGCTGCGTACCGACGCGCTGCGTCGGCCACCCGCACCGTCGACGCGCGAGTGGGTGGGCAGCCGTGGGTGACCGCCGGCTGCGACTGCTCGGCGTGCTCGTCGCCTCGCTGATCCTGACCTTGAGCGGACGGCTGTACTTCGTCCAGATCCTCGACTCGCACAAGCCGACGCAGACCGCCGGCGAACTGCACGACGGCACGATCGTGTTGCCGGCCGCGCGCGGCGAGGTCGTCGACGCCCAGGGCAAGCCGTTGATCGACGACGTCTCGACGCACGTCGTCACCGTCAACTGGGAGACCCTGCAGGCCCAGTCCGACAAGGGCAAAGCCGTGCTGACCAAGCTGTCGGCCCTCGTCGGCACGAGTGAGCACGATCTGGCGCAGCAGATCACGCCGTGCGGCTCGAAGGTGCCGAGCCCGTGCTGGACGGGTGAGCCCTACCAGCCGGTGCCGATCATGACCAGCGCTCCCGACGCCGTTGTCCTGGCGATCAGCGAGCATCGCGAGGACTTCCCGGGCGTCGCCGTCCAGACGACGACGATCCGCAACTACCCGGGCGGATCGCTCGCCGCGCAGGTGCTCGGCTACGCCGGCGCCGTGTCGGCCGAGGACGAGAAGACCGACAGCCGGCTCAACGACGCCGACACGATCGGACGTTCCGGGCTCGAAGAGCAGTACGACAGCGTCCTGCGCGGCACCGACGGCACGCAGACGGTCCTGCTCGATCCGCAGGGCGACGTCGTGGGCAACGGCAAGACGGTCGAGCCGACGCAGGGCGACACGCTCGTGACGAGCATCGACGCCGGTGTCCAGGCCGCGGCCGAGAAGGCCCTCACCGACCAGATCGCGGCCGCGCGCAAAGCCGGCAAGCCCGCGACGTCCGGTGCGGTCGTCGTGATGGATCCCAACACCGGCCGGATCATCGCCGCGGCCAGCTACCCGACGTACGACCCTCAGGTGTTCGTCGGCGGAATCTCGGTGGCCGACTACCAGAAGCTCACCGCGGCCAGCGCCAACGATCCACTGGTCGGACGGGCGATCGCCGGCCAGTACGCGCCCGGCTCGACGTTCAAGTTGATCACGTCGTCGGCGGACGTCACCGACGGCGAGATCACGACGACCGGCAAGTACCCATGCCCCGGCTCGCTGACCATCGACGGCCGGGTCAAGACCAACTACGACTCCGAGTCGTTCGGATATCCCTTGACGCTCAAGCAAGCCCTCGACGTCTCGTGCGACACGTTCTTCTACGCGCCGGCCGCGAACGAGTACTACGCCGACCAGGCCAAGATCGACGCCGGCGGCCAGGCCACCGAGAACCTGCAGAAGATGGCCGCGATGTTCGGCGTGGGCAGCTCGCCCGGGGTCGACCTGCCCAAGGACGAGCAGGCCAGCGGCTCCTACGCCGATCGGGAGACACGCCTCGCCCGCTGGAACGCCAACAAGACCCAGTACTGCGCGGACGCCGCCGAGCGGCTTCCCCGACGAGGAGGACCCGACCCAGCGGGCCTATCTGACCGAACTGGCCAAGGAGAACTGCACCGACGGCTGGCGTTACCGAGCCGGTGACAACGCCGACATGGCCATCGGCCAGGGCGAGACGACGATGTCGCCGCTGCAACTCGCGGTGGCCTACTCGGCCATGCTCAACGGCGGCAAGATCTGGAACCCGACGCTGGGCTGGGCCGTGGTCGACTCGGCGGGCCACGTCGTGAAGACGATCACGCCGACGGTCAAGAACAAGGTGCCGGTCGCCCAGTCGACGCTGAGCTTCATCGCCAACGCCCTTCATTTCACGGCTGATCACACCGTGTCCGGTGCCCTCGCCTTCGACGGGGCGCCGTACAAGACGTCGATCGGCGGCAAGACCGGGACGGCCGAGGTCGAGGGCAAGCAGGACACGTCCTGGCTCGCCTCGTGGGGTCCGATCGGCACCGACGCGGCCGGCAACCCGACCGCGAAGTTCGTCGTCGTCGGCATGATCGAGCAGGCCGGCACGGGTGCCAGTGCCGCGGCGCCGATGGTGCGTGAGGTCTACAACGCGATCCTCGGCGTCGGTCAGCCGGCCGTGCTGCCGGACGTCCTCACCGATCACCACGCTGCCCAAGATCGCGCCCTCGGTGCGGGTGACCAAGTGACCGGGCTGCTCGCGCGTGACCCCACCGCGCCGCTCACCGACGACCTGGCGCCGGTTGCCCCGCGCCGCCGCGAGGACGAGGGACGCACCGACTGGTGGCTCGTCGGCACCACCCTGCTGCTGGCCTCGATCGGGGCGATCCTGGTGTGGTCGGCGACCCGCTCGACCCAGCAGGCCCAGCACCTCGATCCGCAGGCCTACCTGTACCGGCACGTGCTCAACATGGCGATCGGTGGTGTGCTGCTGTTCGCGGCGTCGCGGGTCGATGCCCGGCTGCTGCGGCTGTTCGGTCCGGTCCTCTACGTCGGCAGCCTGCTCGGGTTGATGGCGGTGTTCGTCGTCGGATCGACCATCAACGGCGCGCACGCGTGGATCGTCATCGGCGGCGGGTTCGAGCTGCAGCCGGCCGAGTTCATGAAGCTGGGCCTGATCGTCGGCATGGCGGTGCTGTTCGCCGAGCGCAGTGCGAACCGGCTGGACGAGAAACCGACCACCGCCGACATCCTGATCGCCGTCGTTCTCATCGCGGTGCCCCTCGGGTTGATCATGCTTCAGCCCGACCTCGGCTCGGCCATGGTTCTGTGCGCGGCCGCCTTCGGGGTGCTGCTCGCCGCCGACGTCCCGGCCCGCTGGACGTTGGGCCTGATCATCTTCGGCGTCGCCGGCGCCATCGGGGCGGTCCAGGCCGGCGTGCTCAAGCACTACCAGCTGGCCCGCTTCGCCGCGTTCACGCATCCCAACATCGACCGGCAGGGCGTGGCCTACAACATCACCCAGGCGCACATCGCGGTCGCCAACGGCGGCCTCTGGGGGACAGGCCTCTTCCACGGGCCGCAGACCAACGGCGCGTTCGTGCCCGAGCAACAGACCGACTTCGTGTTCAGCGTGGCCGGCGAGGAGCTCGGCTTCGTCGGCTCGATCGTGATCATTGCCCTGTTCGCCTTCCTCTGCTGGCGCGGCTTGCGGATCGCGCGGGCGGCCGATCCGGCCGGTCGGTTGATCGCGTCCGGCATCGTCTGCTGGTTCGCCTTCCAGGCGTTCCAGAACATCGGCATGAACCTGGGCCTGACTCCGGTCACCGGCCTGCCGTTGCCGTTCGTCTCCTACGGCGGATCGTCGATGTTCGCCGAGGGCATCGCGGTGGGTCTCCTGGTCGCGATCGGCCGTCGTCCGGTCAGATGACGCCTAGGATCGGACGTTGTGACCGTCGAATCGTTGTTTCCCCGTCTGGAAGTGCTGCTGCCCAAGGTGGCCAAGCCGATCCAGTACGTCGGCGGTGAACTGAACTCGCGCAGCAAGCCCTGGGATTCGGTCGAGGTGCACTGGGCGCTGATGTACCCGGACGCCTACGAGGTCGGCTTGCCCAACCAGGGCGTCCAGATCCTCTACGAAGTGATCAACGAACGTCCCGACGCGCTGGCCGAACGCACCTACGCCGTCTGGCCCGACCTCGAGAAGCTGATGCGCGAGAACGGCATCGGCCAGTTCACCGTCGACAACCACCTGCCGGTGGCCGCGTTCGACCTGCTCGGTGTCAGCTTCTCGACCGAACTGGGCTACACGAACCTGCTCAGCGCACTCGACCTGGCCGGGATGCCGCTGCACGCCCGTGACCGTGACGAGTCACACCCGATCGTGGTCGCCGGCGGCCACGCCGCGTTCAATCCCGAGCCGATCGCCGACTTCGTCGACGCAGCGGTCCTCGGCGACGGTGAACAGGTCGTCGGCGCGATCACGACGATCGTGCGCGAGGCCAAGCGCGCGGGCTTGAGCCGCGAGGACACGCTGATGAAGCTGGCCGCCACGGGCGGGGTGTACGTCCCGGCGTTCTACGACGTCACTTACCTGCCCGACGGCCGGATCGAGGCGATCACCCCCAACCGCCTCGGCGTGCCCGACCGAGTCAGCAAGCACACCGTCATGGATCTGGACGAGTGGCCCTATCCGAAGACGCCGCTCGTGCCGCTGGCCGAGACCGTGCACGAGCGGATGAGCGTCGAGATCTTCCGTGGCTGCACCCGCGGCTGCCGGTTCTGCCAGGCCGGCATGATCACCCGACCGGTGCGCGAGCGATCGATCACCGGCATCGGTCAGATGGTCGACGCCGGCCTCAAGGCCACCGGCTTCGAAGAGGTCGGCCTCCTGTCTCTGTCGAGCGCCGACCACTCCGAGATCGGCGCGATCGCCAAGCAACTGGCCGACCGGTACGAGGACGACAAGGTCTCGCTGTCGTTGCCGTCGACCCGCGTCGACGCGTTCAACATCGACCTGGCCAACGAGTTCTCGCGCAACGGCCGCCGCTCCGGGCTGACCTTCGCGCCCGAGGGCGGCAGCGAGCGACTGCGCCGGGTGATCAACAAGATGGTCAGCAAGGACGACTTGATCAACACCGTGTCGGCCGCCTACTCGCAGGGCTGGCGCCAGGTGAAGCTGTACTTCATGTGCGGCCTGCCGACCGAGACCGACGAAGACGTGCTCGAGATCGCCGAGATGGCGCACGACGTCATCCGCGCCGGCCGGGCCGCCACCGGCAGCAAGGACATCCGGTGCACGGTCAGCATCGGCGGTTTCGTGCCCAAGCCGCACACCCCGTTCCAGTGGGCGGCGCAAGCCGATTCCGAGACCGTCGACCGACGGTTGTCCAAGCTGCGCGCGGCGATCAACTCCGACCGATCGCTGGGCCGCAACATCGGCATGCGCTACCACGACGGCGAACCGTCCATCGTCGAGGGATTGCTCTCCCGCGGCGATCGCCGGGTCGGTGCCGTGATCGAGCAGACCTGGCGCGACGGCGGCCGCTTCGACGGCTGGAGCGAGCACTTCTCCTACCAGCGCTGGGTCGACGCCGCTCAGAAGATCTTCGGGGCGGACGGCCCGGTCGACCTCTGGTGGTACACGACCCGCGAACGCGGCGCCGATGAGGTCCTGCCCTGGGACCACCTCGACTCCGGCCTGGACAAGCAGTGGCTCTGGGACGACTGGCAGGACGCGTTGGCCGAGTTCGAGCAGGACGACTGTCGCTGGACGCCCTGCTTCGATTGCGGGGTGTGCTCGAACTTGGGCACCGACATCCAGATCGGCCCGACCGGTCGGACTTTGCTTCCGCTGGCGCCGACACCCGGTCGGCCGGCCGTCAGCTCCTGACCGGCGTCACCGTGAGCGAGCAGGCTCGCAACGCGACCGGCAGGACCACCGAATCGGTCTCGTTCGGCGGGTAGATCCGGACGCTGTCCGACAGCGGCGCGTTGCAGGTGGTGACATCGGTGAGCTGCGACGTCACCGACGCCTGCGCGGCCAGCGTGACGGTGGTGATGGCAGCGCCCGACCGGCCGGCCGGGCTGCCGACCTGGGCCCCGGCGACGAGCAGACTGACGCCGGGGTACCCGGTCAACGTGCACGAGGTCGACGTCGAGCGGTTGGTGAACGTGATGACCGACTGGACCTGGCCGCTCGCCCCTGACCCGCGGTCGATCGTGACCGACAGCCCGGTGGTCGAGCACGCGGGCACGGCCGGCGTGGACGAGGTGGGCGGCGGCACCGCGGCGCGAGCTGGCCGGGGTGGTGTCGGCGGGTGCCGTCGTAGGCCGACGAAGCGATGGCGCCGACGTCGCGGAGACGGCCGAAGACGCCGATGACGCCGGCGAACTCGAGCACCGGACGCGCCGCTGAGGACGACGTGCGTCGCCGGTGCTTGCAGGACGTGCACGCGCCGAGGCCGACGACGAGGGCGCCGCGCGCCCGCGATCAACGGCAGACAACTCGGGCCGGCATCAGTTGATCCGCAGGTCGGTCGCGTACGGCAACGTTCCCGGCACGAGCCGGGCGTCGGAGTTCAGCTGGGCCCAGAGCGCGCTCCACGCCGATCCCGCGGCGAGACTGCTGCACGAACCGGCTTGCTGGCACGCGGTCGCCTCGGTGAGCGTCCCGGCGAAGTTGATGCGCGGGAAGCCGGCCGCGACCCCGGTGAGCGAGATGTATTTCCATTGCTTGGGCATCGTCTGGTTGTAGATCTGCGGCAGGCTGATGACCTGGTTCGGCGCCGCGCCCGCCGGAGAGCCAGTAGAGGTCGCCCTCCGTCCAACCGTTGTTGCACGTGCCGTTGATGGCGCTGGGGTTGCAGCCGTCGGCCGAGCCGTTGAACACGAAGGGCGCCGAGGTCGCGCCGAGGTAGCCGGTGAGCCAGGATCCCGTCTGGGAGGCGGTCGCGCTGAAGCCCGGCTCCATGTCGTCCGCGCCCGGCGATCGTGATGCCCGGTGTAGCTCGACCGAGTGCGCGCGGACGGGGTTGACGACGAGGTTGGCCCAGTCGGCGCCGGTCGCGCCGCTGACGTCGACGTCGTTGTTGGTGCCGAGGGCGATCATGGCCGGGGCGCTGACCTGCTGGGTGCTGGCGTAGCCGTCGACGTAGGCATCCACGGCCGCGACCAGGTTGCGTAGCTGACGTAGCGGGCGATGGCCGACAGGAGCACTCCGCCGCGCGACTGGGTCTGGCCGCCGATGTCGAGCAGCTGCATGTAGCCGTGCCCGGAGGCATTGGCCTGGCCGTCGGCCACGCCCTCGTTGTACATCGTGGTCGTGTCGCTCGAGACGCCGGAGATGTTGCGGATGTAGCGGCTGGTCGAGGTCGGCGCGACGGTCGTC
This sequence comes from uncultured Actinomycetes bacterium, assembly GCA_963708805.1. Classification (GTDB taxonomy): domain Bacteria; phylum Actinomycetota; class Actinomycetes; order Mycobacteriales; family Jatrophihabitantaceae; genus CAVPUA01. Next base: position 647,028 of record CAVPUA010000001.1, read on the forward strand.
TGGGGCGGGGGAGCGGCCTGGGTGGTGATCGCGTTGGTGATCGCCGGCGCTCGACGATCCGACGACGTTCACCGCGACGACCGAGAACGAGTACGTGGTGTGGGCGGCGAGGTTGTAGACGATGGCGTTGGTCGATCCGAGCGGGGCCGTCGCCGTCACGCCGCCGGGCGATGAGGTGATGACGTAGGAGATCGGCGCTCCACCGTCGGTGGCCGGTGCCGTCCAGTTGACCGTGGCGGCACCGAAGCCGGCCGCGGCCGAGACGTTCTGCGGCGCGCTGGCCACGGTCGGGTGCACGGCGATGACGGTCTTGCACCCGAGCGAGGTGTCGTTGCCCATGCCGACGTTGACCGCGGTCAGGCAGATGATGTGCTCACCGTCGGTCGTCGACAGCGTGGCCGAGAAGCCGGAGTTCGCGGCGTAGGCACCGACCGCGGCGGCGACGTCCGGACGAGCGGTCCCGGTGGTGGCGGTGCCGGCGGCCGCGCCGTCCAGTGTGATCTGCACGGTCAGCGGCGATGTCGTGTTCTGGTCGGCCGCCCAACCGCTCACCGTGATCGAGGTGTCGGTCGTGCGCATGGCCGCGTCGTAGTAGCCGACCGGGCTGAAGTCTAGGTTGATCGTCTTGCAGAAGATGAGGGTGTTGAGCCGGGGCCGACGTTGATGCCGTAGGCGCAGACGTTGTGCGGACCCCTGCCCGAGGGCGAAGCTCGCCGTGAATCCGTGCTGGGCGCCGTCGTGGTAGGCCGCGTCGATGTCAGGGCGGGTGACACCGGCGGTGGTCGAGCCGAGTCCGATGCCGTCGGCGTACACGTCGACGCGGATCGGTGAGGTCGAGTCAGGATCCAGGGCCCAGCCGTTGATGGTGATGCCCGTCGGGTTCTGGCGAGTCGCCTCCAGGGAGCCGAACGGGTCGATGTACACCGGCACCGCGCGGCAGCCTAGGAGGACGTTGCTGCCGGCGCCGACGTTGATCGCGTAGGCACAGATGTTGTGCACGCCGTTGCCGCTGAGCGTGAAGGTGGTCGAGAAGCCGTGCGCGGGGTCGATGCCGTAAGCGGCGGCGACATCGGGTCGAGACAGGTTGGCCGTCGTGCTGCCCAGTCCGGTCGAGCCGTCGTAGACGTCGACGCGCAGCGGGGTACCCGTGCTCGTCGGGGTCGAAGGTCCAGCCGCTGATGGTCAGCACGTTCGATGCGGCACTGGCCACGTCGACCGACCCGATCGGGCTGTAGTTGACCGTGACGGTGCGGCAGGCGAGCAGGACGTTCTCACCCGCTCCCTGGTTGATCGCGTAGGCACAGATGCTGTGCGTTCCCTGACCGAGCGGAAAGGCGACCGAGAAGCCGTGCGCGGTTCCCAGGTTGAAGCCGGCCAGATCGGGACGGTTGACGCCGGCGAACGTGGAGCCCAGACCCTGACCGTCGGAGTAGACGTCGACTCGCACCGCGGCGGTGGTGTTGGGGTCGATCGCCCAGCCGCTGATCGTGATGCCGTTGCTCGACTGCGTCACGGAGTCCACGCTGCCGAACGGGCTGCCGGCTGCGATGGCCGACGCGTCGCCCGTCGAGGTGACCAGCACGCCGGCGGCAACCGCCACGGCGAGCAGGGCGACGCCCAGTTTCCGTCGTCCCCGGCGTGGACGGGCGGTTCGGTCCTTGGCTGGTCGCGTCATCAATCGTCTTCCCGATGGACAGCGGGCTCGAAGAGTCCGGTCATCTGTGGCGCAGACCCCGGGCGCCGCCCCAGCCGGGTGCGGAGGCGAGAAGATCAAATCACCCATGTTGCTGGTGTGACAACTGTTAACGGACGCATCCTCAGGTTTCAAATCCCAGTTATCTTGACGCAGAACTCACACTTGGGTTGCGTTACGCGGCCGGCATCAGTCAAGATGGTCGAGACATACGGGGGCCATTGTTCGGGGCCAAGGAGTTACCCGTGTTGTCGCGCGCTCGAGCAGCTCTCCTGCCCCTCGCCCTGGTCATCGCCGCCGTTGCCTCCTTCGCCACCAGTGATGCGCAGGCCCGGGTCTCCACTCTGACCTTCCACGCGGCGGCGGAGACCAACCCGAGTGCCAACATCGCAGCGTCGCCGGCGTACCCCGCGATCTGCGAGAGCGCGCCCAGCGGCCAGGCGTGTGAGGACAGTGCCCTCGCCGCGCTGAACAACGCCCGCTCCGTCATGGGGCAGGCCGCCTACGCCTTGCCGTCCAACTTCGAGACGTTGCCGGCCGCCTATCAACTCGAGGCGCTCGCGAACTCCGATCGGGCGCAGTACGGGCTCAGCCCGATCAACGGACTCAATCCGACGTTGACCGCGGCCGCCCAGGCGGCTATCGCGGCCGACAGCGATCCGACCGGGCCCACGGTCGTGGACGGACAGCACTACACGGCGTGGTCGGCGAACTGGGCCGCGGGCTGGGCCAGCCCGCTCTACACGTACTACGAGTGGATGTACGACGACGGCATGGGCAGCTCGAACGCCGACTGCACGTCGACCAACGGCTCGGGCTGCTGGGGCCACCGGATCGGCACGCTGCGCGACTTCGGCTCGGCGTTCCTCGCGATGGGGGTCGGCGGCGGCACGAGCCCCCGGTACGGCCGGCCGGCCTTCACCGAACTGTTCGAGGCGTTCCCCGGGGCGGTCGGACTCACGCAGACCGACACCTCTCCCATCGGCAACGTCGAGGCCCTGACTCAGACCTCCAGCGGCATCTCCGTGTCCGGCTGGGCTCTGGACCCGGACACCCAGGCCTCGATCCGGGTCGACGTCTACGCCGACGGCGTCGGCTTGGGCAGCATCACCGCCAACGGCCCGCGTAGCGACGTCGCGACCGTCATGCGTGACGGGTCCGCCCACGGCTTCTCGGCCTCGTTCCCCCTGGGCCAGGGAGTGCATACCGTCTGCGTCTACGCGATCGACGCCAACGGTTCCAACAACTCCCTGCTGTCGTGCCGCGCGATCGCGCTCGACTTCAGCCCGGTCGGCTACGTGGACTCGGTCAGTGTCAGCGCGAGTGGTGTCTCGCTCAGCGGCTGGGCCTTCGACCGCGACGTCACGGGATCACCGGTGCGCATCGACGTCTACGACGGCGGGACCGGCCTGGGAAGCACCACCGCCAATCTCTCCCGACCGGATGTGGCCTCACTCTTCGGCATCGACGCCGCCCACGGCTTTTCGACCACCTTCCCGCTGACGGGCGGGGGCGCGCACAACATCTGTGCCTACGCCATCAACCTCGGCGCCGGCAACAACGTCCTGCTGCAGTGCCGCACGGTGATCGTCTACGTCAATCCGGTCGGCTCGCTCGACTCCGTCAGCCAGTCGCCCTACGGCGTCAGCGTCACGGGCTGGGCCCTGGACCCGAACTCCACCGGCGCGATTCGCGTCGACGTCTACGCCGACGGCGTCGGTTTGGGCTCGACCACCGCGGGGGGCAATCGCCCCGACGTCGACGCTGCCTTCCACGACGGCCCGCAGCACGGCTTCAGCGCGTCGTTCCCCCTCAGTCGCGGCGGCCACATCGTCTGCGCGTACGGCATCAATGTCGGCCCGGGGTCGAACGTGCTGCTGGGCTGCCGGGCTGTGGTGATCAGCTGACAGACTGGGCGGATGGCCCGTCGAGTTCCGGAAGGTCCACCACCGCCGCCGACCGTGCAGCGGATCCGACTCAAGTACGCCAAGCGCGGCCGGTTGCGGTTCACCTCGCATCGCGACTTCGCCCGCGCGTTCGAACGAGCGCTGCGACGGGCCGAGATCCCGATGGCGTACTCGGCCGGTTTCAGCCCCCATCCGAAGATCTCCTATGTCGGAGCGGCGCCGACGGGAGTGGCGAGCGAGGGCGAGTATCTCGAGATCGGTCTGTCCAGGCGGATGGACGTCGAGGCCGTGCGCGCCGCGATCGATGACGTCCTGCCCGACGGGCTCGACATCGTCGCCGCCGTCGAGGCGGTGCCCGGGGCCGGCGGGTCGCTGCCCGAGCGCATGCAGGCCGGCCATTGGCAGGTCGAGTTGACCGGGGTCGGCGTGGCCGAACTGGGCCGGGCAATCGAGGCATTCCTGGCCGCGCCCGAGGTTCTCGTCTCCCGGCTGACCAAGGACGGGCGGCGCGAGATCGACGCGCGCGGACCGGTCGTGAGCGCCGCCGCGCTGCCCCCCGTGGACGCCGAGACGGTGGCGTCACCGGAGTTCGGACCCGAACGTGCGATACTCGATATGGTCGTGAAGCTGGCAACACCAGCTGTGCGGCCCGACGACGTACTCGCGGCCTTGGCCTGTGTCGCCGGTCTCGCCCCGTCCGCACCGCCTCGCGCGGTCCGGCTGGCGCAGGGGCCGCTCGACGATTCAGGACAGGTCGGCGATCCGTTCGCGGTAGACCGCGGAGCGGACGTTGGATTGCGAGACACGACGACGTAGATGTGACCCGATCAGACTTCGCGGGCCGGCGTGACCGGCTCGCACAACCGCCCTCGTGCGGTCGCGTGCGCACCTGAGTGCGAACGCGCCCGAGGGCCGAACGGAGTGAGCCGAGCCGATGCTCGACAACGACGAAACGACCAACCCGGGCTCGATCGACAACGATCCGCCTGCCCCTCCCGCCAAGAAGGCGAGCCGTGCCCGCAAGGCGACCGCCGCCGCGGGGACGCCTCCGACGGCTCCCGCGGTCAGCGCGGACAACTCGGCCGGTCCCGCCGGCGAGCCCGCGGCACCGCGCAAGCGGACGCGAAAGACCGCCGCTCCCGCTCCGGAGCCGGCCGCGCCCCAGCTGAGCGCGCCCGAACCCACCGAACCGACCGCGCCGAAGAAGGCCAGTCGCTCCCGAGCGAAGGCCGCCGCACCGGCAGTCAAAGCGCCCGCCGATGGTGCGTCGGCCGATACGGGCGCGAATGACCCGACCGGTTCGGCTCCCGCCCGCTCCCGCGGGTCCCGCGTCGCCAAGGCCGGCCGCAAGGCGGCTGCTCCCTCAGGCGGCGAAGACGCGGGCAGCGGCGACGCCGAAATCGACTCGGCCGAGGGTTCAGCCGTGCCGGCGATGGCGGCTCCCGCCGTCCTGTTCCAGGCGCCCGCGATCCCCGATGTCGCGGCGCCCGCCAAGCGCGCGGCCAAGTCCACCGACGTCGCGGAGGTCGCCGACGGCAAACCGGCCAAGGCCGCCAAGGCCGCGAAGGGTTCCAAAGCCACCAAGGCGACGAAGAAGATCGCCGCTCCTGCGCTGGAAGCCGAAGCCGGAGCCGAGCTGATCGCCGAGGCTGAGGTTGCCGACGACGTTGCCGCTGTCGTCGAGGAGCTCGAAGCCGACGCAATCCGCGAAGCCGCGATCGACGAGGCGAACGGCGCGCGCCGTCGTCGCCGCCGTGGCCGCCGTGGCCGGGGCCGTCAGCGCGACGGCGTCGACGGCGGCGACGACACCACCGAGCACGCGAGCGACGACGCCGAGGACGGTGTCGAGCCCGCTGATGCGCTCGACGGTGCCGCCGGCGTTGACGGACCCGACGGTGCGGACGGTGACGGCGGCCCGACCACAGCCGCCCGGCGTCGCCGCCGCCGCCGGCGAGCCGACGGAGCCGAATCCGGCGATGCCGGTGACGGCGGCCCGGACGACCCGCCCAACACCGTCGTGCACGTGCGCGAACGCCGAGCCGAGGGTCGCGCGGACTCCTCCGACGACGGGGTGCGCGGCGTCAAGGGATCGACACGCCTCGAGGCCAAGCGCCAGCGTCGGCGCGACGGACGCGACTCCGGCCGCCGCCGTCCCTCCATCCTGTCCGAGGCCGAGTTCCTGGCCCGGCGCGAGTCGGTCGATCGCATCATGGCCGTGCGCCAGCTCGGCGACCGCACCCAGATCGCGGTGCTCGAGGACGGCGTCCTGGTCGAGCACTACGTGACCCGGGCAAGTGCGACGTCCTACGTCGGGAACGTCTACCTCGGCCGGGTGCAGAACGTGCTGCCCAGCATGGAGGCGGCCTTCGTCGACATCGGCAAGGGCCGCAACGGCGTGCTGTACGCCGGTGAGGTCAACTGGGATGCGGCGGGTCTCGAAGGCAAGTCGCGCGCCATCGAGAACGCGCTCAGCCCCGGCGACACCGTGCTCGTCCAGGTCACCAAAGACCCCATCGGGCACAAGGGTGCGCGGCTGACCAGCCAGGTCTCACTGCCCGGCCGCTTCCTCGTGTACGTGCCGGGCGGCGGCATGACCGGTATCAGCCGCAAGCTCCCCGACACCGAGCGCCAGCGGCTGAAGGCGATCTTGAAGAAGATCGTCCCCGAGGACGCCGGCGTGATCATCCGTACGGCGGCCGAGGGCGCGTCGGAAGAGGAGCTCACGCACGACGTCGAGCGGCTGAAGGCCGAGTGGGAATCGATCAGCGCCAAGTCGGAGTCGAAGAAGAACGCACCGGCCCTGGTCCACGGCGAGCCCGATCTGGCCACCCGTGTCGTCCGCGACGTCTTCAACGAGGACTTCAAGCAGCTGATCGTCCAGGGTGACGAAGCCTGGCAGACCGTGTCCGACTACCTCGCCGACGTCGCGCCCGACCTCGCTCAGCGGGCCAGCCGCTACACCAAGGACACCGACCTGTTCCACGACCTGCGCGTCGACGAAGGCCTGGCCAAGGCGCTTGATCGCAAGGTGTGGCTGCCCTCGGGCGGCTCACTGGTCATCGATCGCACCGAGGCGATGACGGTCGTCGACGTCAACACCGGCAAGTTCGTCGGATCCGGTGGCAACCTCGAACAGACGGTGACTCGCAACAACCTCGAAGCGGCCGAAGAGATCGTGCGCCAGCTCCGGCTGCGCGACGTCGGCGGCATCGTGGTGATCGACTTCATCGACATGGTGCTCGAGAGCAACCGCGACCTCGTGCTGCGGCGGCTCACCGAATGCCTCGGTCGCGACCGCACCAAGCACCAGGTGGCTGAGGTCACCTCACTCGGCCTGGTGCAGATGACGCGCAAGCGGGTCGGCGAGGGCCTGCTCGAGGCGTTCAGCGAGCCGTGCGAGGTCTGCCACGGACGAGGCGTGATCATCCACGCCAACCCGGTCGACCAGAGACGCCCTGACGACGCCGGGAGTTCGGTCGACGACGACCGCGCACCGGCCCGCAAGCGCGGATCGCGGCGCGGCGGCGCCGGCGCTGTTTCGGCGGCGAAGGCGCCCGCCGAGGAGCCCGTGCACATCGACACTCCCGAAGAGATCGAGCGTCGCCGAGCGGCGGCCGAAGCCATGGCCGCGATCCATCGGGCCGCGAGCGCCGAGGGCGACGAGCTCTCCGACGCGCTGGCCCAGGCCGCTTCCGCGCTCGAAGAGACCGACCTCGTGTCGGCCCCGCTCTCGAGCACCGACGAGCCGGCGCACACCTCGAACGGTGACGCGCCGGTGTTCGAGCCTGAGCCGGCCGCGCCCGTCCGTCGTCGCCGTCGCGCCGCCAGTCGGCCCGCCGGCCCGCCCGTCGCGACCCACTGATCGCGTGACATCCAGCTTTGTGCCTGAAATCGTCGCCAGCCGTCACCGATTGGTGGCAGCAGCGACTATTTCGGGCACAAAGCAACGTGGACGCGCGCGCTTTTGCGCCGCAGACGGCCGGTGACGTAACCTGTACTACGGCCCACTTGGCGTGGGCGCTTTCCGCGCGCGCGTCATCCGCGCAGAGAATCTGAGTTCGCGAGGAGTGGTTCCACTATGTACGCCATCGTCAAGACCGGCGGCAAGCAGTACAAGGTCGCCGTCGGCGATGTCGTCGAGGTCGAGAAGCTCGAGGGCGCGGACGGCACCGAGGTCGCCCTGGCCGCGATCCTGCTGGTCGACGGCGCCACTGTCACCCACGAGGCCGACGCACTGGCCAAGGTCGCGGTGACCGCTGAGATCCTCGCGCAGACCAAGGGCCCGAAGATCAAGATCCACAAGTACAAGAACAAGACCGGCTACCACAAGCGCATGGGTCACCGTCAGAAGCTCACGCAGCTTCGGGTCACCGACATCGCCGCTTCCGCGAAATAGGGGAAGGCTCACCATGGCTCATAAGAAGGGTGCTTCCAGCTCCCGCAACGGCCGCGACTCGAACGCGCAGCGCCTCGGCGTGAAGCGCTTCGGCGGTCAGGCCGTCAACGCGGGCGAGATCCTGATCCGCCAGCGTGGTACCAAGTTCCACCCCGGGGCCGGGGTCGGCCGTGGCGACGACGACACGCTGTTCGCGCTGGTCGAGGGCAAGGTCCTGTTCGGTGCCTCGCGCGGCCGCAAGACCGTCAGCATCGTCCCGGCCGAGAGCGTTTCGGCCTGACGCCCAGCCAGACACAAGCAACTCGAGAAGCGGGCCCGGGTCACCGGGTCCGCTTTCTTCATTTCAGATAGGAGCACCACGATGGCGAGCTTCGTCGATCGCGTCGTGCTGCACGTGTCAGCCGGCAATGGTGGCCACGGGGTGGCCTCGATCCACCGTGAGAAGTTCAAGCCGCTCGGCGGCCCGGACGGTGGCAACGGCGGGCGCGGCGGGGACGTGGTGCTGATCGTGGACGCCAACGTTCACACGCTGCTCGACTTCCACCACCACCCGCACCAGCACGCCGGCAACGGCAAGCAGGGCGCGGGAGCGCACCGCAACGGCGCCGAAGGTGGCGACCTGATCGTGAAGGTGCCCGCGGGCACGGTCGTGATCGACGACTCCGGTGAGGTCGTCGCCGACCTCGTCGGCGAGGGCGCCCGTTTCATCGCCGCCCAGGGCGGCCGCGGCGGCCTCGGCAACGCCGCGCTCGCCTCCACCCGTCGCAAGGCACCCGGCTTCGCCCTGCTCGGCGAGCCCGGGGAACAACGCGACCTCGTCCTCGAACTCAAGAGCGTCGCCGACGTGGGGTTGATCGGCTTTCCGTCCGCCGGCAAGTCCTCGTTGATCGCGGCCCTCTCGGCGGCGCGCCCCAAGATCGCCGACTACCCGTTCACGACCCTGGTGCCCAACCTCGGCGTGGTCGCGGCCGGCGAGACGACGTACACGATCGCCGACGTGCCCGGGCTCATCCCCGGCGCTGCGAGCGGCAAAGGGCTCGGACTGACGTTCCTGCGCCACATCGAGCGCTGCTCGGTGCTGCTGCACGTCCTCGACTGTGCGACGCTCGAACCGGGGCGTGACCCGATCAGCGATCTGGATGCCGTCGAGGCCGAACTGGCCGAGTACGTCTCGCCGTCGGTGGCTCAGCTGGGCGAGCTGCTCGATCGTCCGCGCCTGGTCGCCCTGAACAAGATCGACGTTCCGGAAGGCGCCGAACTGGCCGCGCTGGTCCGGCCCGAACTCGAGGCCCGCGGCCTGCGCGTGTTCGAGGTGTCCGCGGTCAGCCACGCCGGGTTGCGTGAGTTGTCCTTTGCCCTGGCCGAGGCCGTCCGCGCCGATCGGGCCGGCCGTCCCGAGCTCGAACCCGCGCGCATCGTCCTGCGCCCCCGCGCGGTCAACGACGCGGGGTTCACCGTGACCGAGCTCGAGGACGGCTTCGTCGTCCGCGGCGAGAAGCCCGAGCGTTGGGTGCGGCAGACCGCCTTCGACAACGACGAGGCCGTCGGCTATCTGGCCGACCGGCTGGCCCGCCTGGGCGTGGAGAAGAAGCTGGCCGATCTGGGCGCGATGCCCGGGGCCGCCGTCACGATCGGCGACGTCACATTCGACTTCGAACCGACGGCCGGGATGGACGACGACGCGTTCGTCGCGAGCCGCCGCGGACTCGACGAGCGGCTGGACACGTCCACCCGCCCCGACGCCGACGATCGGCTCGCGGCCAAGAAGGCGCGCCGGATGCACGAGGATTACGAAGGCGAGGACTGGTGAGCCGCGAGGCGGTCGCCGCCTCGGCGCGCACCGTCGTCAAGGTCGGCTCCTCGTCGCTGACCTCCCGCGGCCGCCTCGATCCCAACCGCCTCGATGCCCTGGTCGATGCGCTGGCCGCTCGTCGCTCGGTCGGGCGGCAGATCGTGCTCGTCTCGTCCGGGGCGATCGCGGCCGGGATCGCCCCGCTGGGGCTGCGCTCGCGACCGCGTGATCTGGCGACGCAGCAGGCGGCGGCGAGCGTCGGGCAGTTGCTGCTGATCGAGCGCTACGCCGCGTCCTTCGCGCGCTACGGGCTGCTCGTCGGCCAGGTGCTGCTGACCGCCGATGATCTTCACCGCCGCGGTCACTACCGCAACGCGCAGCGCACCCTCGATCGGCTGCTTGCTCTGGGCGTCATCCCGATCGTCAACGAGAACGACACGGTCGCCACCCACGAGATCCGCTTCGGCGACAACGACCGGCTGGCCGCGCTCGTCGCCCATCTCGTCCGGGCCGACGCGCTCGTCCTGCTCTCCGATGTGGACGGGCTCTACACCGGCCGGCCGGGGACGCCGGGCGCGTCGTTCGTCGAGCGGGTGAGCTCGCTCGCCGACCTCGACACCGTCCGCGTCGGCAGCACGGGGTCCACCGTCGGGACGGGCGGAATGGCCACCAAGCTCGACGCCGCGGTCATCGCGACCAGTGAGGGCATCCCGGTGCTCCTGGCCGGCGCGGCCGCCGTCGCCGAGGCGCTCGCCGGCCGCGCCGGAACGATCTTCGAATCCTCCGGCGACCGCGAGGCGTCGCGGCTGTTCTGGCTTCGGCACGCCACGACGCCGCGCGGCCGGCTCGTGCTCGACGACGGCGCCGTGGCGGCCGTGGTCGTGCGGCGCAAGTCCCTGTTGCCGGCCGGGGTCACCTCCGTGTCGGGCGACTTCGACTCCGGTGATCCGGTCGAGCTGACGGCTGCCGACGGCCGGGTGATCGGCCGCGGCCTGGTCAGCTACGACGCCGCCGACCTCCCCGCGCTGCTGGGCCGCAAGACCCACGATCTGCCCGCCGAGTTCCGGCGCGAGATCGTCCATCGAGATGATCTTGTGCTGTTCTGACGCTCGGAGCCGGGCCTACGATCGAGGCAGCCCGGAGGTGCGCGTTGATCATCGTCGTCATAGTCGCGATGACGATGGCTCCTGTGCTGATCTGGTGGTTCTTCGTCGATGTCGTTCCTCGGCTCGAGCGGTTGCGGCGCGCGCCCGCTCCGTCGCGGTGCACGGCCTGCGAACGATACGGATCGACGCTGCGGCGGCTCAAGACCGAGCATGATCGACTGCTCGTTCCGGGCGGACACCCCTCGGCATTCAAGATCCGGGCCCTCGAAGAGGCTTACGACCAGACGTTGCGCCAGGCGTGCCACGAGCTGCAGTTGGGTGAGCTCCTGCTGCCTCTCGACCCGTTCAGCCGGCTCACCGCCGAGGCCGAGCTGGCGCTGCACGGCGTGAGCTGGTGACTGGCCCGTAATCTTGACGTCGTGAGTGAGCAGTCGGCGTCTGAGGAGCAGGTTCACGCGGTCGCGTCACGGGCGCGCGAAGCCGCGGCGATCCTCGCTCCGCTGACCCGGGCCGACAAGGACGCCGCGTTGCTCGCGATGGCCGACGCCGTCGACGACGAGTGCGGCCCGATCCTCGAGGCCAACGCCCGCGACGTCGAGGCCGGCCGCGCCGACGGGCTGTCCGAGTCGCTCATCGATCGCCTGTCGCTCGACACCGATCGAGTCGCCGCCATGGCGCAGGGCCTGCGCGACGTCGCGGCGCTGCCCGATCCGGTCGGCGAGGTGCTGCGCGGCTACAACCGTCCGAACGGCCTCGAGATCAGGCAGATCCGGGTGCCGTTCGGCGTGCTCGCGATGATCTACGAGGCCCGCCCGAACGTCACCGTCGATGCCACGGCGCTCGCGATCAAGAGCGGCAACGCCGCGCTGTTGCGCGGCTCGAGCAGCGCCTACGAATCCAACGCCGCGCTCGTCGAGATCCTGGCGGCTGCCGGCGAGAAGGCCGGACTGCCCAAGGACGCCGTGCAGCTCGTTCCGGGCACCGACCGGTCGAGCGTCGGGCACCTGCTGAACGCCCGGGGCCTGGTCGATCTGATCATTCCGCGCGGGGGAGCGGGCTTGATCGACTACGTCGTGCGCAACTCCACGGTTCCGGTGATCGAGACCGGCGTCGGCAACGTGCACGTCTACGTCGACAAGGACGCCGACCTGGCGATGGCCGCCCGGATCGTCGTCAACTCCAAGACTTCCCGGGTCAGCGTCTGCAACTCGGCCGAGACCCTGCTGGTGCATCGCGACGGTCGCCGGCGCAGTTCGTGCCGCGAATCGTGAGCGATCTTCGGGCCGAGGGCGTGACGCTGCACGGCGACGAGACGTTCGTGGCCGCCGGCGCCGAACCCGCCACCGACGACGACTGGGCCAACGAATATCTCTCGCTCGACATGGCGGTTCGGGTCGTCGACGACGTGGACGACGCGATCGCGCACATCCGTCGCTGGTCGAGCGGCCACACCGAGGCGATCGTCACCACCAACCTCGACACCGCGCGGCACTTCGTGGCCCGCGTCGACAGCGCGGCCGTCATGGTGAACGCAAGTACGCGGTTCACCGACGGCGCCGAGTTCGGTTTCGGCGCCGAGATCGGCATCTCGACGCAGAAGATGCACGCGCGCGGGCCGATGGGGCTGGCCGAGCTGACCTCGACGAAGTGGGTCGTCACGGGCACGGGACAGACACGGTGAGCGACCGGTCGATCGAGGGACCCCGGCGCCGAGTGGGCATCATGGGTGGCACGTTCGATCCCATCCATCACGGCCACCTCGTCGCGGCCAGCGAGGTCGCCGCCCAGTTCGAGCTGGACGAGGTGATCTTCGTCCCGACCGGTGAACCCTGGCAGAAGCAGGATCGCCAGGTCAGCCCGGCCGAGCATCGCTACCTGATGACGGTGATCGCCACCGCGTCCAACCCGCGCTTCTACGTCAGCCGGGTCGACATCGACCGTCCTGGCCCGACCTACACGATCGACACCATCCGCGACCTGGCCGCCGAGCAGCCCGAGGCCGAGTTCTTCTTCATCACCGGCGCCGACGCGCTGGCCCAGATCCTGTCGTGGAAGGACCAGATCGACGCCCTCAAGCTGGCCCATTTCATCGGCGTCACCCGTCCCGGCTACGAGCTCTCCGGTGATCACCTGCCGGCCGATTCGGTGACCCTGGTGGACGTGCCCGCGATGGCGATCAGCTCCAGCGCGGTCCGAGATCGCGTCCGCGCGGGTCAGCCGGTCTGGTACCTGGTACCCGACGGAGTGGTCCAGTACATCGGCAAGCACCGGCTCTACCGGCGTCAACCGGCGCCCCTGGCTCCGGCCGGCCACCTAGACTTCAACCGTCGTGACCGCAACCGAAGAGGCGACCGAGCTCGCGCTGATCGCCGCCAACGCCGCCTCCGACAAGCTGGCGAGCGACATCGTCCTGATCGACGTCAGCGAACGGCTGGCCATCACCGACGTCTTCGTGATCGCCACCGGCAACAACGAGCGCCAGGTCGAGGCCATCGTCGACGCGGTCGAGGAGAAGCTCCGGCTGGCCGGCACCAAGCCGCTGCGTCGCGAGGGGCGGCGCGACGGACGGTGGGTGCTGCTCGACTACGCCGAGATCGTCGTGCACGTCCAGCACGCCGAGGAGCGCACCTTCTACGCCCTCGAGCGGCTGTGGAAGGACTGCCCGGTCATCGAGTTCACGCCGACGGTCCCGAACGCGCCGCGTTGCCGAGTAGCTCGCCGATGAGCCGCCGCGTCGTCGTGCTGCGCCACGGTCGCACCGAGTGGAACGCCGAGCGGCGCTTCCAGGGTCAGGCCGATCCGCCGCTGGACGAGGTCGGCCGTGCGCAGGCCTACGAGGTCGCGTCGCTGATCGCCGCGATGCGACCGGCCGTGATCGTGTCGTCCGACCTGCAGCGGGCCGCCCAGACCGCGGCGCCCCTCGCCCAGGTCTGCGGGGCTGGACGTGCAGCCTGGACAAGGGTCTGCGGGAGCGCTCGCTCGGGCATTGGGAGGGCCTGACCCGCGACGAGGTCGAGACGCGCTACCCCGACGAGTTCGCCGACTGGATCGCCGGACGCGACGTGAGCCGCCGCGGCGGCGAGTCGCGGCCTCAGGTGGCCGAGCGGGCCCTCGCCGTATTCGAATCGTTACCCGACGTCGAGGTCGCGGTGCTGGTGACGCACAGTGCGACCGCGATGGCGCTCTGTGCCAGCGTTCTCGGACTGCCGCAGGAGGTCCACGTCCTGACACCGCTGGCCAACTGCCATTGGTCCGAGTTGCGCCACGACGAAGCGGACACGACACACATTCCGTGGCGCCTGCGCGCCCACAACGTCGGGGCACCGGGACCGGTGATTCCGTTCGCGATGCGCCCGCCGCTGGTCGCCGATGAGGACGCGCCCGACGCCGAGGCCTGACGCGGCCCGGAAGTGTGGCGCTCGACATGGATCCAGGTCCTTGTTCTCTCAACCGACAATTTCCTAGACTCAGCTCCCGGTGCCCCCGCGTCCGGTGGCGACGGACAGCGGACGCGGGGCGAGCACCTTTTCCGGCTGGCCGCTCTCGTCCGGGTGAAGAGTCCCGCGTCACCGGCCTCGCGACTGAACTCCGAACTGACAGTCATTCTGTCGGCTTCGCGACGGTAGTAAGCTGGGTGACATGAACGGCAGCCGTCTGCTTCTTGACGAGCCGCGCTGACGAGAACGATCGACGTCAGCGCGGCTGAGCCTCTGCGATCGCAGGGGCTCTTCGTCTGTCCGGACCACGTGCCGCGCGCACCGTAGTTGTCACACGGGAGAGGGACTCATGACCACCGTCGAGCAGGGCGCACAAGCCTCAGCCGACCGACCGGCGGCTGACCAGCCGGCTGATGACCGACCGCCGTATCGCTACGACGCGGCGATGGCCGACGCCATCGAGGTCGGCTGGCAGCAGCGTTGGCAGGACGAGGGAACCTTCAACGCGCCCAACCCGACGGGTCCGCTGGCCGAGGGCTTCGACCGGGTCGCGATCCGGCCCCAGGCCTACATCGCCGACATGTTCCCCTACCCGTCGGGCAACGGGCTGCACGTCGGCCACCCGCTGGGCTACATCGGCACCGACGTCTACGCCCGCTACCTGCGGATGAGCGGCGCGAACGTCCTGCACACGATGGGATTCGACGCGTTCGGACTGCCGGCCGAGCAGTACGCCGTGCAGACCGGCCAGCATCCGCGCGTGACGACCGACGCCAACATCGAGGTCTTCACCCGCCAGCTGATCCGGCTGGGTCTGGGCCACGATCGCCGCCGGACGTTCGCCACGACCGATCCCGAGTACTACCGCTGGACGCAGTGGATCTTCCTGAAGATCTTCAACTCCTGGTACGACACGGCGTTGGACCGCGCGCGGCCGATCGAGGAGCTGATCGCCGAGCTGGACGACGGGCGCGGCGCCGAACGAGGGAGCCAATCCGTTCGACCGGCCGTGGGCCGAGCTGGACGCGATCGAGAAGCGACAGGTCGTCGACAACCACCGGTTGGCCTATCGCTCCGAGTCGCTGGTCAACTGGGCGCCGGGGCTGGGCACGGTGCTGGCCAACGAGGAGGTCACCGCCGACGGTCGCAGCGAGCGCGGCAACTTCCCGGTGTTTCGCCGGCCGCTGCCGCAGTGGAACATGCGCATCACCGCCTACGCCGACCGGCTGGTCCGCGACCTGGACCACATCGACTGGCCCGACAAGGTCCGCGCGATGCAGCGCAACTGGATCGGCAAGTCGATCGGCGCCCACGTGTCGTTCGCCTCCGGCGGCCGGACCCGATCGAGGTGTTCACCACCCGTCCCGACACGCTGTTCGGCGCGACCTACATGGTGCTGGCGCCCGAGCATCCGCTGGTCGAGGCGCTGACCGCGTCGGCCTGGCCCGACGACACCGTCGCCGCCTGGACGGGTGGGCACGACTCGCCCGGCGCCGCGGTCGCCGCCTACCGCGCCTTCGTCGCCGGCACGTTCGGACATGGAACGCCAGGCGGGCGCGGCCAAGGACAAGACCGGTGTCTTCACCGGCTCGTTCGCGCTCAACCCGGTGAACGGCCGGGCCATCCCGGTGTTCGTCGCCGACTACGTCCTGATGGGCTACGGCACCGGCGCGATCATGGCCGTGCCGGCCCAGGACGAGCGGGACTGGGAGTTCGCGCAGACCTTCGAGCTGCCGATCATCCGCACCGTCGAGCCGACCGAGGGCTTCGGCGACGGCGGCGTTCACCGGTGACGGACCGGCGATCAACTCGGCCAACGACGACGGCCTGGACGTCAACGGGCAGTCGGTCGCCGACGCCAAGGCGACAGTGATCGACTGGCTGGAGCAGCGTGGGCACGGCCGCGGCGCGACCACGTATCGCCTGCGCGACTGGCTGTTCTCCCGCCAGCGCTACTGGGGCGAGCCGTTCCCGATCGTCTACGACGAGACCGGGCTGCCGATCGCGCTGCCCGACTCGATGCTGCCGGTCGAGCTGCCCGACACCGACGACTTCTCGCCCAAGTCGTTCCCGCCCGAGGACGCCGACTCGACCCCTGAGCCGCCGCTGGGCCGGCTGACCGACTGGGTCAGCGTCGAGCTGGATCTGGGCGACGGGCCCAAGACCTACCGCCGCGAGACGAACACGATGCCCAACTGGGCCGGCTCCTGCTGGTACGAGTTGCGCTACCTGGACCCGACCAACAGCCGAGCAGTTCGTCGACCCGGCGGTCGAGCACTACTGGATGGGCCCGACCGCCGAGCGTCCGCTGGGTGGGGTCGGGCTGTACGTCGGCGGCGTCGAGCACGCCGTGCTGCACCTGCTGTACGCGCGGTTCTGGCACAAGGTGCTGTTCGACCTGGGCTACCTGATCGAGCTCCGAGCCGTTCCACCAGCTGGTCAACCAGGGCTACGTCGAGGCCTACGCCTACACCGACGAGCGCGGGGTTCTACGTCGAGGCGGCCGCAGGTCGAGGAACGCGACGGCGGCTACTTCTTCGACGGCACGCCGGTGACCCGCAGCTACGGCAAGATGGGCAAGTCGCTGAAGAACGCGGTGACCCCGGACGAGCTGTACCTGGAGTACGGCGCCGACACGCTGCGGCTGTTCGAGATGTTCAGCGGGCCGCTGGACACGTCGCGTCCCTGGGACACCAAGGCGATCGTCGGCCCGTACCGGCTGCTGCAGCGCATCTGGCGCACGGTCGTCGACGAGCAGACCGGGGCCGTCCACGTCTCCGACGACGAGCCGTCGCCGACGAGCTGAATCGCCTGCTGCACAAGACGATCCACGCCGTGCGCGAGGGCTACGAGTCGCTGCGCTTCAACACCTCGATCGCCCGGCTGACCGAGCTGAACAACGCGATCACGGCCGCCTATCCGCACGGCGGAGCCCCGCGCGGCGTCGTCGAGCCGGTCGTGTTGATGTTGGCGCCGCTGGCTCCGCACATCGCCGAGGAGATGTGGTCGAAGCTGGGCCACGCCGAATCGCTGGCCTGGACCGACTTCCCGGTCGCCGACGAGGCGCTGCTGGTCGACGACACGGTCGAGATCCCGGTGCAGGTCAACGGCAAGGTCCGCGCGGTGGTGGCGATGGCCGCCGACGCCGACGCCGCGGCGATGGAGGCAGCTGGCCCGCGCCGACGAGCGGGTCGTCGCGGCGCTGGACGGGCGCGACACCAAGCGGGTGATCGCGGTGCCCGGTCGCCTCGTCAACTTCGTCGTCTGATCGTGAGCACCGCGGTCGTCACCGACTCGACGTGCTACCTGCCGCCCGAGCTCGGTGCAGGTGCCGGTCACCGTCGTTCCGCTGCGGGTCTCGATCGGTTCGCGCGAGTGCGTCGACGGCGTCGACGTCACGCCGAGCGAGGTGACGAAAGCCCTGCGCGACAAGGAGAAAGTCACCACGTCGCGGCCGTCGCCGGCTGAGTTCGTCGCGGCCTACCGCGCGGCGCTCGACGCCGGGGCGACCTCGGTCGTCTCGGTGCACCTGTCGGCGTCGCTGTCGGGCACCTGGGAGTCGGCCCGGCTGGCGGCCGAGGACTTCGAGTTCGGCCACGTCCGCGTCGTCGACTCCCGCTCGACCGGCATGGCGCTGGGCTTCGCCGTGCTGGCCGCCCAGCAGGCGGCGTCGTCGGGTGCGTCGGCGTCGCGAGGTGCAGGACGCCGGCCGTCGCGGTCGTCGACCGCACGACCACCACGTTCTACGTCGACAACCTCGACTACCTGCGCCGGGGCGGCCGGATCGGCGCGGCGACGGCGCTGCTCGGCACGTCGCTGGCGGTCAAGCCGCTGCTGCACGTCGTCAACGGCCGGATCGCGCTGGCCGAGAAGGTGCGCACCTCGTCGAAGGCGCTGGCCCGGCTGGCCCAGCGCACGATCGACGCCGCCGGCGGGCGGCCGGCCGACGTCGCCGTCCACCACCTGGACGCCGGCCCGCGCGCGCTCGAGTTGGCCGACCGGCTGCGCGACGAGATGCCGCGGCTGGATTCGCTCTACACGTCCGAGGTCGGCGCGGTCGTCGGCGCCCACCTCGGCCCGGGCATGATCGCGACGGTCGTCGTCCGCCGCTGAGCGGTGATCAACAGTGCCGGCCGGGCCGATCAGCGTCGAGTCGATCGTGAACCGGCCGGCCCGTTTCGCCTGCAACACAAGGTGATTCCCGTCGCGGGCAATGCACCCGCTGTTGCCGCTCAGCGTTCAGCCAGTCCGACCACCGCACGTTCGACGTGCTCGCCCCGGCCGGGACGTCGACGGTGATCGAGTCCGCGGTGTAGCCGATCAACTTCCCCGGTGCGGCGACGATCGGCGTCGGGCTGGTCGACGGCGTACAGCGTCCAGTGCGCACCTCGCCAGACCGGCGCGAGATAGGAGAAGCCCTTGATCGCGCTCGCTTCGCGCCGCCCGAACGCCGACAGCCGGGCGTCGGGGACGGCGACGTACTCGACCGCGTTGTCGTCGAGGAAGCCTCGGTAGGTCGGCGGCGGTCGGGAGCGTGGTCGTAGAGCGCCGGACCGTTCAGCTCGGTGTCGACCTGGCGTAGCCAGCCGCGGGCGAGCGGAACGTCGCGCGCGACGAAGTAGGAGTCCCAATGGCCGATCAGCTCAGGGATCTCGACCCGCCCGGTGATCTCGCCCCGGCTCGCGATCTCAGCGAGCAGCGGACGGTAGTAGGAGGCGTGGGTGGCGGGAGATCCGGCGGCGGTCAGCGTGCCGAAGGTGAAGGGCACCTGCACCACGACGCCGACCACGATCGTCGCGAGCGTGATCACCGGACGGAACTCGACGAGCGCCACGATCAGCGGGATCGCGAACAGCAGCGACAGCCGCGTCGCGTTGCTGCCGACCGGCGTGTGGACGAAGTAGGCGGCCAGTACCATCACGACTCCGACTAGCGCTCCGAGTCGAATTGCCTTGTATCGCAGGGGAATCACGACTAGCGACTAGCGCTGAGGCCAGCAGTGCGTGAACCGCGTCGGAACGGCCGAACGGCTCGTTGCCGCCGTCGGCGAACACGCCGGAGATGACGATCACGGGCAACGCGCTGGGAATCGCCAGCAGGGCGGCGATCCCCAGCCGGCGCCGAGCCAGGCCCACGGCCGCCGCGATCCAGAGCAGCAGGGCCACGACCGGGTTGGCGGCACCAGCCAGCAGCGCGAGGATCGCTCCGACGCTTCGGCCTCCAGCGAGGACGGCGAGCAGCGCGCCCAACGCGCAGGCCAGCCCCACGCCGAACGCGACGCGGCCCTCGACGAGGTTGCCGAGTTGACAGACCGCGACCGCGACCCCACCGGCCAACGGACGGCGCGCGCCGATCCGCACGAACAGACGCGTCGTGAGCCAGGTCGAGGCGACGGCGGCCAGGGCGCCGGTCAGCTTCGCGCTCAGCACCGCCATGACGGCCGGAACCCAGAGGGAGTACCCGAACGGGAACGTCCCACCGAACCACCGGAGATCGACGGGCGTGAGCGGATGGTGACGCGCGAAGTCGGCCCGGGCCAGCTGGGCCGAGAGATCGACTCCCATCGTCGGCGCGAGCAGATAGGCGACGGCCAGGATCGCCGCCGCGAGGGCGGCGATCAGGGCCGGATCGCGGGTCAGCGACGCCGGGGCACCCGAGGGGTCCCGGCGCAGGATAGGCAGCCGACTCACGAATCGGAGTCTGTCATCCACAGGCCCGGCGGCCGTCCACATGTTGGCCGGACGGGCATCGGGCGTGGCGTCGGCTGCCTAGCGTCGGGGCGTGCGATCGCGTTCGGAGGTGCCTGGTCGGGGCGAGCGGGCCCGAGTGGCGACCCGCGCGCTCGCGCTGCTCGGCCAGGGCGCACCCGAGGGTGGGCCGCGGTACGTGCGGGAGGGGATGGCGGCGCGATTGCGCTCGCGCGTCGTGGCGGCCTCACAGCGGCGAGGATGGCGTTTCGACCCGGGCGTCCGGGGCGCGGCCGCGATGGGGACGGCGGCCCTGGTCGCCCTGATCGTGGCCGGCTGGTGGGTGATGTCGGCCCGTCCGCATGCCACCGCGCTCGCTCCGTCGGCCGTGTCCAGCTCGGTGTCGCTCGTCCCGACCCGGTCCGGGTCGACGTCGGCGAGTGCCAGCGGTTCGTCGACGTCGGTGGTGGTGATCAACGTCGTCGGGCGGGTGCAGACGCCGGGCGTGTACCGGCTGCCGACCGGCTCCCGCGTGGACGACGCGCTTCGTGCGGCCGGGGGAGCGCTGCCGGGCACCGACCTGACCACGGTGAACCTCGCCCGCAAGCTGGTGGACGGCGAGCAGATCGCGGTCGGGGTGGCCGGCGAGCCGGTCAGCGCCGGTTCCGCGTCCGCGGCAGCGTCCACCGGTCCGATCGACCTGAACACCGCGAGCGCGGCTCAACTCGACGCGCTGCCGGGCGTCGGACCGGTGCTCGCTCAGCACATCGTCGATTGGCGCACAGCGCACGGGCGGTTCGACTCGATCGACCAGCTGCGCGAGGTCGCTGGTATCGGCGAGGCGAAGTACGCCCAGCTCAGACCGCTGGTGAGCGTGTGACCGCCGTTCTGGCCCCCGTCCGCGACTTTCGGCTGACGGTCGGGGCGATCACCGCCTGGCTGCTGACGGCGCTCGCGCTCCCGCATTCGGCCAGCTGGTCGCTCTGGGCGCTGGGCGGAGCGAGCGTGGTCGGGGTGAGCGCCCTGGTCGGCGCCGCGCGCACGACGCCCGCTTTTTCGGCGCTTGCTCTCGCGGCCTTCTGCGGCGTGCTGGTCCTCGCGCCGCTGTCGGTGCGCCTCGATCACGCGGAGCACGGACGCCTCGCCGAGCTCGCTCGGGCGCGCACCGACGTGACGGCCGAACTGACCGTCACGTCCGATGCCCGAACCGTGACGGCGAAGGGCGTCGCCGGGTCGGCGCGGATCGCGGTCGATGCCACCGTCGATCGTCTCGTGGTGGCCGGGCGGCCGATCGAGCTCGGCGGCCGGGTACTCGTCCTCGGTCCCGCCGCCGGATGGGACGACCTGCTGCCCGGCCAGCGCGTCCGGATCGACGCCGAGTTGCAACCGTCGCTGGACTCCGGTCTGCTCGAGGCGGTCGTCGCCGCCGACGATGCGCCCACGCTGATCGGGCGACCACCCTGGTGGCAGCGAGCGGCCGGGCGGGTCCGCGACTCACTGCGCCGATCCAGCTCGACGCTTCCGCCGGGACCGGCCGGTCTGCTGCCAGGCCTGGTCGACGGTGACACCCGTGACCTCGATCCGGTGCTGGCCGAGCGCTTCCGTATTGCGGGGCTCACTCACCTGGTCGCCGTGAGCGGCACCAACTGCTCGATCATGGTGGGCGCGGTGTTGCTGCTGATGCGCCGCTTTCGCGTCGGGCCGCGGACGTCGGCCGCGATCGGCTTCACGGTGCTGCTGGCGTTCGTGATCGTGGCCCGCCCCTCACCCAGCGTCCTGCGGGCCGCGCTCATGACGGCGATCACCTTGTTCGGACTCGCCTGCGGCCGTGAGCGCGACACGCTGCCGGCGTTGTCGGCCACGGTTCTCGTGCTGCTCGTCTGGCAACCGGCGCTGGCCCTCGATCTCGGCTTCATCTTGTCGGTGCTGGCGACGAGCGCGTTGATACTCATCGCGCCCGGCTGGGCGATGGCGCTGCGCAGGAGAAGGGTGCCGGCGGTACTCGCCGAAGGGATGGCGGTGGCCGCGGCGGCCCACGTCGTCACCGCGCCGGTCATCGCGGGCGTCACCGGTCAGGTGAGTCTGGTGGCCATCCCGGCCAACCTGCTGGCCGAGCCGGTCGTGGCGGCGGCGACCGTGCTCGGCTTCCTGGCGGCGGTGGTCGCCCCGTTCACCGCGACCGGAGGAGCCGCTCTGGCCCAGCTCGCCGGCCTTCCGTGCCGCTGGCTGATCGTCGTTGCCGACTACTTCGGTGGACTGCACGGCGCGACCGTTCCGTGGCCGACCGGGCTGGTCAGCGCGCTCGGGCTGCTCGCCGGCCTGCTGGTGATGTTCCGGCTGGCCCTGCGTGCCGGAGTTCGCCGCATGCTGGTGGCCGCGGGCGTCGTCGTTGTCGTCGTGCAGATCCCGGTCCGGGCCGTGACATCGGGCTGGCCGGCCGCCGGCTGGATCTTCGTGGCGTGCGATGTCGGGCAGGGCGACGGCCTCGTGCTGCCCGACGGCCCGCACGCGCCGATCGTCATCGACGCCGGCCCCGATCCGGTCGCGATGAACCGGTGCCTGGACGACCTCGGCATCACCGACGTCCCGCTGCTCGATGTTCAGCCACTACCACCTCGACCACGTCGGCGGGATCGCCGGCGTCTTTCACGGCCGGACCGTCCACCAGGTGCTGACCGGTCCGCTGCGCCTACCCGTCGACGGGCGTCGACCTGGTGGCCCGGACGCTGCGGGCGCACGGCCTGACCGATCGGACAGGCGCCGGTGGGGACAGCCGTCGGATGGGCCCGGTGCGCCTCGAGTTCCTGGCGCCACGCGCGCCGTTTCGCGGCACCCGCTCCGACCCGAACAACTCCTCGCTGGTCATCCGCGCGACGGTCGCGGGCAAGACGATCATGCTGTCGGGCGACGCCGAGATCGAGGCCCAGCAGGCCCTGGTCGACTCGGGTGATCGATCTGCGCGCCGACGTCCTCAAGGTTCCCCATCACGGCAGCGCCTACTCCGATCCGGCGTTCCTGGCCGCGGTCCACGCCCAGGTCGGGGTGATCTCGGTCGGCGCCGACAACGACTACGGCTTGCCCTCGCCGACGTTGATGTCCGAGCTGGCGCGCCTCGACCTGCCGACGCGCCGCACCGATCAGGACGGCGACGTCGCTGTCGTCGAGCACGGCGGCCGCCTCGCCGTCGTCGCTCGTGCGTCTGCGGTCGAGTCGGCCCGGCCTGAACGGTCGGCTGCCACGTGCCAGGATGAATGCGTGCCCGCGCAGACCGAGATCGAGCTGGCGCCGATCGTATTGCTGGTCGGTGACGAGGAGTTACTGCTCGCCCGTGGCATCGAACGGACCGTCGCGCTCGCCCGCGCCGCCGACGCCGCGACCGAGGTCTCCGAGCGCACCGGCGGGTCGGTCGAGGCGCCCGAGCTCTACGAACTCCTCAGCCCGTCGCTGTTCGGCGGGCGGCGGGTGCTGGTGATCCACTCGGCGCAGGACCTTCCGGCCGCTGCGGTCGATGCCCTCGCCCAGCTGCTGCCCGGCGCCGGCGACGAGGTGACGGTCGTGCTCGTCCACGCCGGCGGCGCCAAGGGCAAGAACGTGCTCGAACTGGCCCGCAAGAACGGGGCGCGTCAGATTCTCTGCGCCAAGCTGACGCGTGCCGAGGAACGGCTCGACTTCGTCCGGGCCGAGGTGCGCCGTGCCGGGGGAGCCATCGCGCCCGACGCGGCCGCGGCGTTGCTCGACGCCGTCGGCAGCGACCTGCGCGAGCTGGCCGCGGTGTCGGCGCAACTGGTCAGCGACTCCGGCGGCCGGGTCGACGCCGACGTCGTCGCCGCCTACCACCGAGGCCGCGCCGAGGTCAGCGGCTTCACGGTTTCTGACCTGGCGGTGGTCGGTGACTCGGCCCGGGCGCTCGAAGCTCTGCGCTGGGCGCTGTCGGTGGGGGTGCCGCAGGTCGTCATCGCCGACGCGTTGGCCGACGGCGTCCGCTCGATCGCCAAGGTGAGCGCGGCCGGCCGGGGCAATCCCAACGACCTCGCCGGCCGGCTCGGCATGCCGCCGTGGAAGATCCGCCGCGCCCAGTCGCAGGCCCGCGGCTGGTCCGAGGTGGGGCTGCGCCGGGCGCTCGTGGTGGTGGCCGAATTGAACGCCGACGTGAAGGGGGTCGCGGCGAGCGCCGACTACGCCCTCGAACGGGCTCTCGGCCAGTTGGCGCAGGCCCGCTCGCGGCGCTGAACGCGAGCGCATCGCGCACAGCCGATACACAGTCCGTCCATGTCTGGCGTCCGTCGCGAGCCCTATTCTGGAACGATGCGACAACTCGACCGTCTCGGTTCGAGTTCGTCCGGCGGGTTCCGGCGTCTTGCTTTCGGCGTCTGCGCTGTTGTGCTGTCCGCAGTCACGCTCAGCGCCTGCTCGTCGGGTGGCCCGCCCTCGCCCGCGCGTACACCGTCCAGCACCTCGTCCAGCCCGGCCGAGCTGCCCGCAACCTCGTCGGCTCCGCCCCCCGCCGCGGCCTCCGCCACGCCGACCCCGAACCCGAGTCAGCTCACGGCCCAGGCCATCGCCCAATCACAGGCCCTGGTGGCCAACCAGCCGGCGGGTAGCTACTCGGTTGCCGCCGTCAACACCCAGACCGGAGCGTCGTACAGCGAGGGCGCGACGTCGGGGATGTGGACGGCCAGTGCCTACAAGCTGCTCGTCCTCGAGACGCTGCTGCTTCAACGACAAGGCAGCGGCGGGCTCACCAGCTCGCAGCAGCGCCTGGCCGTGCCGATGATCGAGCAGAGCAACAACGAGGACGGTTACGACCTGTTCGAAGCCGCCGGCGAGAACTCCGGGCTGGCGGCCGCGGTCGCGAAGTTCGGAATGACGAACACGACGATCGGCCGTACCGATCCCACGTTCACGACCACCAGCGCCAGCGACTACCTCGCCCTGCTGCGCAACCTCGTCGCGGCCGACAGTCCGCTGAATGCCGCGTCGCGGGCCTACGCGCTCGGGCTCATGCAGCACGTCGAGGCCGACCAGCGGTGGGGCGTCGGAGTGGTGGCCGACGCCGGTACGACGTTCGCCAACAAGAACGGCTGGTTGTCGATCGACAACTCCAACGGCAAGGGCGAGACCGACAACGGGCTGTGGGCGGTGACCAGCGTCGGCGTCGTCACGGTGAAAGGTCAGCAGCTGCTGATCGCCGTCTTCACCCAACACCAGAAGTCCATGGCGGCGGGCGTGAGCCTCGTCCAGGCGCTCGCCCAGGCCGTCACGCCGACCGTCGCGTACTAGCCCGCAACGCACGAGAGCCGCGCCTCCGGACGGAGTGCGCGGCTCAGGTGGAGCGACAGGCTTAGAGCGAGTTCGCCTTCACGGCCATCGCCGACTTCTTGTTGGCGGCCTGGTTCGGGTGGATGACACCCGCGCTGGCGGCCTTGTCGAGCTTGCGCGAAGCGGACTGGAGCGCGACCAGCGCCTGCTCGCGGTCGCCGGCGTCGGCGGCCTCGCGGAACTGACGGACGGCCGTCTTCAGCGAGGACTTGACGCTCTTGTTGCGCAGCCGAGCCTTCTCGTTGGTGCCGATCCGCTTGATCTGGGACTTGATGTTCGCCACGAAATGAGCCTCGAACTTCTGGTTGGATTGCCGATGGATTCGCCGATACTTCTGCGCGCAGCCCGAAATATGTGGGCGCGCAACCCCGCCAGGCTACCAGCGCGGCTCGGTCGGCCCCAAATCAGCGCCCAAAATCAGGCGGTACGCGAGGTGACCAGCTCGAAGCGCGTGTAGACGAACCGGCGCAGGCCGTCCTCGGTGCTGATGAGTTCGCTGACGGTCTGGTCGTCGGCGTCGTCCATCCCGATGGTGAGCGCTGTCCCGTTGTCGTCGAAATAGATCGGTTCGTCCACCGGGGCGACGTCGGTGACCTCGACGAGCACATAACGCCCGTCGAGCTGGGCGACGAAGTCGCGCAACTCGTTCTCGTCGTTCGGGACGTCCGAGACCTGGGCGTACACCGCGACCACTTGCTGCCAGTCGTCCTCGCCGGGGGAGAGGTTGACCAGGTCCCCCGGGCGCAGGGCCGCGGCGGGCAGGCGGAACGTCGTGACGGCACGAGGGTCGGGGCTGGTCATGGCGGCCATCCTCTCAGACGGGCCGCGCGTGGCTCAGTTGGCGACGGTGAAGCGCGCGCGTTCGTGCTTGGGGGTCTCGATCTCGTCCACCAGAGCGACCGCGAAGTCCTCGGCCGAGATGCTGCGACCCGACCGGGTTCTCGTCGCCCACGACGTAGGCGCCGGTGCGCTCGCCCGGGGCGATGCACCGGGGCGGGAGAGAGGAACGTCCAGTTCGATCTCGGGGCCGAGCTCGCGCAGCGCGTCAAGCGCGGCTGCCGCGGCCAGGGACTCGGCCTGGTACTCCGGCGGGAACTCCGGGCGTGTCGACCAGGCGGACGCCCGGCGCGACGTACAAGCTGCCGGCGCCGCCGACCACCAGCAGGCGGGTCGAGCCGACCGCATCGGCCAGGGTCAGCACGTCGCCAGGAAACGTCGACGGGTCGCCGCCGGGCTCGCGGCTCGGTCCGAGCGCCGACACGACCACGTCGTGCTCGGCCGCGATCGGGCCGACCTGGGCCGCATCGGTGGCGTCGACCGCGCCGCACGCCCTCGCCGCCGCGACGCGAGAACGCGTTGACCTCGTGGCCGCGGGAGCGGGCTTCGGTCACGATCCGCGAACCGACCATGCCGGTGCCGCCGAACACTGCGATCTTCATGTCGTCTCCTCGAGTGGTCTCACTAGCTTCGCCTTGACGGTAACCATTGGTAACTGGGTTCCGCAAAGTGCCATACTTACCTCGTGGGAACCAACTGGACGGCCCGAGCCAGAACTGCCGGCAACACGTTCGATCCCGACTGCCCGAGCCGGGTCATCCTCGACCGCATCGGTGACAAGTGGACGGTGCTCGTCGTCCAGGCACTGAGCGCGGGCACCCTGCGCTTCTCGCAGCTGCGGACTCAGGTGGGCGGCGTCGCGCCCAAGGTGCTGACCCAGACGCTGCGATCGCTCGAACGAGACGGGTTGATCACCCGCAAGGTCTACGCCCAGGTTCCGCCGAAGGTCGAATACCGGCTCACCCCGCTGGGCCGCTCGCTTCTGGGACCGCTTCGCGCGCTCAACGACTGGGCCGAAGGGCACATCAGCGCCGTCCTGGCCGCGCGCGAGCGGGCGGACGCCTGAGCCGAGTCGTGCGAGAATTGGGTGCAGACCCGCTATCCGGCCGGAACGTATCGAGAAAGTACTCAGTGACCAAGCGCACCGACCCCGCGATCATCCGCAACTTCTGCATCATCGCTCACATCGACCACGGCAAGTCGACGCTGGCCGATCGGATGCTGCAGTTGACCGGTGTCGTCGATGCTCGCTCGGCCAAGCCGCAGTACCTCGACCGGATGGACATCGAGCGCGAGCGCGGGATCACGATCAAAGCTCAGAACGTCCGGATGCCGTGGACGAGTCGCGAGACCGGTGTCGAGTACGTCCTGCACATGATCGACACGCCCGGCCACGTCGACTTCACCTACGAGGTGTCCCGATCGCTGGCGGCCTGCGAGGGGGCCGTGCTGCTGGTCGACGCCGCGCAGGGCATCGAGGCCCAGACGCTCGCGAACCTGTACCTGGCCCTGGAGAACGATCTGCACATCATTCCGGTGCTGAACAAGATCGACCTGCCGGCCGCCCAACCCGAGCAGTACGCCGCGGAGATCGCCCACATCATCGGCTGTGAGCCCGACGACGTGCTGCGCGTCAGCGCGAAGACCGGGCAGGGCGTCGATGCGCTGCTCGACCTGATCTGCCGCGACATCCCGGCGCCGGTCGGGGACCCGGACGCCCCGCCCCGCGCGATGATCTTCGACTCCGTCTACGACATCTACCGCGGCGTGATCACCTACATCCGGGTGATCGACGGCGAGTTCACGCCCCGCGAGCGGATCAAGATGATGTCGACCGGCGCCGTCCACGAACTGCTCGAGATCGGCGTGATCTCGCCCGAACCGGTGCCCACCAAGGGACTCGGCGTGGGCGAGGTCGGCTACCTGATCACCGGCGTGAAGGACGTCCGCCAGTCGCGCGTCGGCGACACGGTCACCGATCAGGCCAAGCCGGCAAGCCAGTCGCTCGGGCGGCTACCGCGACCCGAAGCCGATGGTCTACTCGGGCCTCTATCCCCTGGACGGCTCGGACTACCCCGTGCTGCGCGACGCGCTCGACCGGCTGCGGCTCAACGACGCCGCACTCGTGTACGAGCCCGAGTCGAGCGCCGCGCTCGGCTTCGGGTTCCGCTGCGGCTTCCTCGGGTCTGCTGCACCTCGAGATCACCCGCGACCGCCTGGAGCGCGAGTTCGACCTCGACCTGATCAGCACCGCTCCCAACGTCGTCTACCGCGTCGTCCTCGAGGACGGCACCGAACACGTCGTCACCAACCCGTCCGACTGGCCGTCGGGCCAGAAGATCGCCGAGATCTTCGAGCCGGTCACCAAGTCGATGATCATCGCGCCCAGCGAGTACATCGGCGCGATCATGGAACTGTGCCAGGAGCGGCGTGGATCGCTGCTGGGCATGGACTATCTGTCCGAGAGCCGGGTCGAACTGCGTTACATGTTGCCGCTGGGCGAGATCATCTTCGACTTCTTCGACCAGTTGAAATCCCGCACTCGCGGCTACGCCAGCCTCGACTACGAGGAGTCGGGCGAGGCGCCCGGCGACCTCGTCAAGGTCGACATCCTGCTGCAGGGCGAGCCGGTCGACGCCTTCTCGGCCATCATCCACAAGGACAAGGCGTACGGGTACGGCACGTCGATGACGTCCAAGCTGCGCAAGCTGATCCCGCGCCAGCAGTTCGAGGTGCCGATCCAGGCCGCGATCGGCGCCCGGGTGATCGCCCGCGAGAACATCAGCGCGATCCGCAAGGACGTGCTGGCCAAGTGCTACGGCGGTGACATCACCCGCAAGCGCAAGCTGCTCGAGAAGCAGAAGGAAGGCAAGAAGCGGATGAAGATGGTCGGCCGCGTCGAGGTGCCGCAGGAGGCGTTCATCGCCGCGCTCTCGACCGAATGAAGAGGTCAAGAAGTAGCGGACTACGGGACGACGGTCACGGGCCAGCGCGCGAGTTTGACCAGATGCACGGCCAGCGAGCCGATCAGCCGGTGACCCGCCTGCGTCGACGCGCCGACGACCAACGCGTCGACCCTGAGCTCTTCGGCCAGTTTCACCATCGCCTTGAACGGATTGCCCTCGCGCTCGACGAACTCGATCGTGATGCCCAGGCGGGAGGCGCCCTCCTCGGCCTCGCCGCGCAGGTCGGCCGACGTCATGTCCTGCACCTCGCGCATGCCCATGTAGGCGGCCGGATTGGTGGCGGCGAGACCGATCGTCCGGACGAACAGCACGACCAGCCGGGCGTTCTGCCGGCGCACCAGACCGGCGGCGTAGGCGGCGGCCCGCAACGAGGTGTCGCTGCCGTCCACGCCGACGAGGATCGTCGACGGGCCGTCGGTGCCGAGTTCGAACACGACCTAGAACTCGATCACGATCTTGCCGACGAGGTCGCCGCCGGCCATTGCGGCCAGCCCCTGCTCGATCGCATCGAGGGCAATCGTGCGGTCGATCAGCGGGCGCAGGCCGGTGTCGCCGAGGAAGGTCATCAGGTCCTGCAACTCGGCGCGGGTTCCCATCGTCGAACCGATCACCTGCAACTGCAGGAAGAAGATTCGCGAGAGATCGGCGGGCGGATTCGAGCCGGTCGTGGCCCCCGAGATGATGATCTTGCCGCCGGGCTTGAGCGACTTCAGCGAATGTGACCAGGTGACCTCGCCGATCGTCTCCATCACGGCGTCGACCCGTTCCGGCAGCCGGGCTCCCGTCGCGAACGCCTGGTGGGCGCCGAGTTCGAGCGCCCGCTGCTGCTTGGCGTCGGTGCGGGCGGTCGCCCAGACCCGAAAGCCCGCAGCCCGGGCGAGCGAGATCGCCGCGGTGGCCACGCCGCCCGACGCTCCTTGGACCAGGACGGTCTGGCCGGGACGAAGCTGGGCCTTCACGAACAGCATGCGGTAGGCGGTGAGCCACGCCGTCGACAGGCACGCGGCCTCGCGCGAACGACAGATCGGCCGGCTTGGGCAGCAGGTTGACGGTCGGGACGATCACGTACTCGGCGAGCGACCCCTGGTGCTTCTCCGACAAGCAGCGTGCGGCCCGGATCAAGCGTCTCGTCGCCGCGCCAGCCGTCGGAGGCGATCACCGAGTGCACGACCACCTCGTCGCCGGTCGCGGTGTCGACGCCGGCCGCGTCGCAGCCCGAGGATCATCGGCAGCCGCTCGGCGGTGATGCCCGACCCCGCGCAGCGTCCAGAGGTCGTGGTGGTTGAGGCTGGCCGCCTTGACGGCGACCTTGCTCCAGCCGGCCGGCACCGACGGTTCGGGGCGCTCGCCGATCACCAGGCCGGCCAGCGGCTCGTCGGGGTTGATCGACTCGGCGTAGGCGGCGCGCATGCCCGCGACCTTACCCAGCCGCGCTCAGGCGGTCAGCTCGGCCGGTGCGCTGGCCAGTGCGCCCTGGATCGCCGCGACGAGCTGGCGGGCGGATTCGGCCGTCAGCTCGAGCGCCACCCGGGCCGACGGGCCGCGGGACGGATCGGCGAAGTCGATGTTGAGGCTGTGCTCGACCATCGCATGCACCGGATGATCGAAGTAGACGGTCGCGTGTTGACGTGGAACCAGCTGCCGTTCGGGACCCTTGGCGCTGCCGTCGACCTCGGCCTGCAGGGTCGCGTAGGTGCACATCAGAGGTACTTCCCGTAGAAGTCGGCGATGCGTTCCCAGCCGTCGTTGGCGGCCGCGACGCGGTAGGACGGACGGTCGACGGCGAAGAACGCGTGGCCGGCGTCGTCGTAGCGGTGGAACTCGTACGGCTTGTCGTTGGCCTGCAGGATCTGCTCGAACTCGTCGACCTGGGCCGGCGAGGGGTAGGAGTCCTCGTTGCCGAACAGGCCGAGCACCGGGCAGCGCAGGTTCGGCAGTTGGTCGACCAGGTTCGTCACCTTCAGCGGAAACCCCTCGGGCGGCGTACCGGTGACGAACGCGCCGTAGCAGTCGACGGCGGCGTCGAGATCGAGGTTGCACGCGGCCAGCACGCTCTGGCGACCGCCCGAGCAGTAGCCGATCACGCCGACCTTGCCGTTCGAACTCGGCAACGAGCGCAGGTAGGCCGCCACACCCGCGACGTCGCCGACCAGCCGCTCGTCGGGGATGCCGCCGTTGGCGCGGGCCATGGCCGCCGCGTCGTCCGGCGACGCGTCCGGTGCCTCGCGCCAGTACAGGTTGGGGCAGATGGCGTCGTAGCCCATCGTGGCGAAGCGTCGGACGATCTCCTTGGTGGCGCGGTCGTAGCCGGGCAGATGGTGGATCACCACCACGCCGCCACGTGACTCGTCGCCGTGCGGCTGGGCGAGATAGGCCTGGATGTCGTCGGCGCCGTGGCCGGAGACGAGGACGGATTCTGCGCGCAATGATTCGGTCACGACCTAGATCGAATCATGCGCGGCTGGGCCGGCGTCTTAGAGTCCCTGCCGTGCCCCGTCGTCGAGTCCGCCGCCCGCTGCTGGCGCTCATCGCGCTGCTGGTGGTGCTGGGCGTCGGCTACGCGGTCGACCAGACACATTCGACGTCGCATCCGAGCGCCCAGGCGACCGGCACGTCGCAGGAGGTCGCGCTGTCGTCGCTGCCCGTGCAGGCCGCGCAGACCGTCGCCCTGATCAAGAAGGGCGGCCCGTTTCCGTACCCGCACAACGACGGGGTGGTCTTCTCGAACAACGAGCATCGGCTGCCGCGGGAGTCGAGCGGCTACTACCACGAGTACACCGTGCCGACGCCGGGCGCCTCGACCCGCGGTACGCGCCGGATCATCACCGGGAAGGCCGGCGAGTTCTACTACACCGGCGATCACTACGAGCACTTCGAGCGAGTGGACGTGGCCCGATGACGGCCAAACGCGATGCGATCAGGTCGATCTACGACCAGGTGGACGCTCCGGACTGGGCGGCGACGAACCTGGACGCGCTGGCCGACGTCCTGCGCGACCTGTCCTGGTTGCCCCCCGGGCCGGTGGCGGTCGAACTGGTCGCCGAGTGCGGCTCTGGACCCGGCCGACCGGCTGCGATCTCGAGCGCGTGTTGCGACACGCCGTGCGCGAGACGGCCCACGGGCCGCGCCCGGTCACCCTGGCGTGACGCACACTTGATGCGTGCCATCTGCCCTGCCTGCCGGTGATCCGGCCCCGCCCGACGGTCGGCTGACCCGTTCGGTCGTGGCCGGCGGCCGCCGACGTCCCGTTCGGCATCTACGTCCACATCCCGTTCTGCCAGACCCGCTGCGGTTACTGCGACTTCAACACCTACACCGCACTCGAACTGGGCGGCAGCGTCACTCGTGGCACGCTACGCCGACACCCTGCTGCTCGAGCTGCGCCTGGCCCGCGACGTGCTGCGCTACGGCGATCCCGTCGTCTCGACGATCTTCTTCGGCGGCGGCACGCCGACCCTGCTCCCGGCTGAGCATCTCGGGCTGATCGTCGGCGAGATCAACGAACTGTTCGACGTCGCACCCGACGTCGAGATCACCACCGAGGCCAACCCCGAGTCGGTGACGCCGTCGTACCTGGCCCGACTGCGGGAGGCCGGCTTCAACCGGATCTCGATCGGCATGCAGTCGGCGGTGCCGCACGTGCTCGAGGTGCTCGATCGCACGCACCGCCCCGGGCGGCCGGAAGAGGTGGTCGCCGAAGCGCGCGCGGCCGGGTTCGAGCACGTCAACCTGGACCTGATCTACGGCACCCCCCGCGAGACCGAAGCCGACTGGCAGGCCTCGCTCGACGCCGCCATCGCCGCGGGACCCGATCACATCAGTGCGTATGCCCTCGTCGTCGAGGAGGGCACGGCCCTGGCCCGCCAGGTCGCGCAGGGCGTGGTCGAGGCGCCGGACGACGACGTGGCGGCCGACCGCTACGTCCAGGCCGACGAGACGCTCGCGGCGGCCGGCTTCGACTGGTACGAGGTGTCGAACTGGGCGACGTCCGAGGCGGCCCGCTGCCATCACAACGAGCTGTACTGGGGCGACGCCAACTGGTGGGGAGCCGGACCGGGCGCACACAGCCATGTCGGTGGGGTGCGCTGGTGGAACGTCAAGCATCCGGCGCGGTACGCGGCCATGATCGAGGGCGGACAGAGCCCGGCGGCCGCGCGCGAAACCCTGGACGAGGCCGCCCGGCAGCTCGAACGGATCATGCTCAACGTCCGGCGCCGCGAGGGCGTCTCGATGCTGGACGTGGCCGAGGCGGCACGCGTCAAGGTGCCGCAACTGGTGCGCTGGGGCCTGGTCGAGGCGGGGCCGTTCGACGCCGGCCGGGTCGTGTTGACCCAGCGCGGGCGCCTGATGGCCGACGCGGTCGTGCGCGAACTGACGGACTGATCCCTGTCGATCAACTCGTCGTGGTCGATAGGCGGCCGCAACGCACTAGATCAAGACCGGTCAGCGGGGCTTGAGCTCGTCCAGGTCGAGGACGCGGACGTGCAGGGTCGTGCGCTGTTGCAGGGCCGCACGCAGGGCGCGGTGCAGGCCGTCCTCGAGGTAGATCTCGCCCTCCCACTGCACGGCGTGCGGGAACAGGTCGCCGTAGAACGTCGAATCCTCGTCCAGCAGCTTGTCGAGCGCGAGCTCACGCTTGGTGCTGATCAAGTGGTCGAGGCGGACCGACCGGGGGGCGACGGTGGCCCAGTCGCGGGCGGTGAAACCGTGGTCGGGATACGGACGTCCCTCACGTACCGCCTTGAAGATCAACTCGACCACGCTTCCCAACGGCCAACACAGACAATCCGTACAGCTGAGCACCTTAGCTTGGCACGCCATAAACTCGGCGTTACAAGTCTTACCGCAAGTGGGCGAAGGTGGGTGGCATGACGGTCGAAGACCGCAAGCTGGAAGTGCTGCGCGCGATCGTCGAGGACTTCATCGAGACCAACGAGCCGGTGGGCAGCAAGGCGCTGGCCGACCGGCACAATCTGGGCGTCTCGCCGGCGACGATCCGCAACGACATGGCCGCGCTCGAAGAGGACGGCCTGATCGCCCAGCCGCACACGAGCGCCGGTCGGGTGCCGACTGATGCCGGCTACCGGCTCTTCGTGGACCGGCTGACGTCGGTGAAGCCGCTGTCGGGCGCCGAGCGCCGAGCGATCCAGGCTTTCCTGGACAACGCCGTCGACCTCGACGACGTGCTGCAACGCGCCGTCCGGACGCTGGCCCAGCTGACCCGCAACGTGGCGGTCGTGCAGTACCCGTCGCTGTCGCGCAGCGAGGTGCGCCACATCGAGATCGTCCAGCTGACCGGATCGCGGCTGATGCTGGTGTTGATCACCGACACCGGACGGGTCGAGCAGCGCATCGTCGAGCTGCCCGGACCGGTGACCGAGGACGACGTGGCGTCGCTGCGCAACACCCTCAACTCCAAGCTGCGCGATCGGCTGCTGTCCGAGGCGCCCTCGATCGTCGCCGAGCTGCCCGCATCGGTCGCACCCGAACTGCGCGGGCTCGTCGACGACCCTGACCACGGTGCTGCTCGAGATCCTGATCGAGAAGCACAACGACCGCATCGTCCTGGGCGGCACGGCGAACCTGACCGAGAAGACGCTGGACTTTCCGGAGATCCGTCCGGTGCTCGAAGCGCTCGAGGAGCAGGTCGTGCTGCTGCGGCTGCTCGACCAGTCGGTCTCCTCGACGCAGGTCGTCGTCCGCATCGGCAACGAGACCCAGCACATCGGCCTGGCCGGCACGTCGGTCGTGGCCAGCGGTTACCACGCCCGTGGTGCCGCCCTCGGCGCGGTCGGTGTGCTCGGCCCGCGCCGGATGGACTACGCGCACACGATGGCGCGGGTCTCGGCCGTGGCGCGCTACGTCGGGTGAGCTGCTCGCCGAACGGTGAGGCGCACTGAGTCCGGTTGGGTTTCCGTACACTTGGCACTCAGAAAAGTTGAGTGCCAATAGAGCTGACGAAGGAGCCCACGACCGCCGTGGCTGAATCACCGCGCGACTACTACGGCGTGCTCGGCGTCGGCCGCGAAGCGACCCCCGAAGAGATCAAGCGGGCCTACCGCAAGCTGGCCCGCGAGCTGCATCCCGACGTGAACCCCGATCCCGCCTCGCAGGAGCGGTTCAAGGCGGTCACCGCGGCCTACGAGGTGCTGTCGGATCCCGAGAAGCGCCGGGTGGTCGACCTGGGCGGCGACCCGCTGCAGTCCGGTGGTGGCGGCGGCGCGGGCAATCCGTTCGGTGGCTTCGGCTCGTTCGGCGACGTCTTCGAGGCCTTCTTCGGCGGCTCGGGCGGCACGACACGGGGGCCGCGCAGCCGCGTCCGGCAGGGCGGGGACGCGCTGCTGCGCATCGAACTGACCCTGAACGAGACCGCCTTCGGCGTGCGCCGCGAGATCGCGGTCGACACCGCGATCGTCTGCGAGACGTGCCACGGTGACGGCTGCGCGCCGGGCACGTCACCGATCACCTGCCAGACCTGCGGCGGAGCGGGCGAGATCCAGAGCATCCAGCGCTCGTTCCTCGGCCAGGTCATGACCAGCCGTCCGTGCACCGTCTGCGGCGGCACCGGGCAGCAGATCCCGTCGCCGTGCCCGACCTGCGGCACCGAGGGACGCGTGCGCGCGCGCCGCAACATCACCGTCGACGTCCCGGCGGGCATCGAGGACGGCATGCGCATCCGGCTCTCCGGCCAGGGTGAGGTCGGCCCCGGAGGCGGTCCCGGCCGGCGATCTCTACATCGAGGTGCACGAAGCCCAGCACGAGACGTTCACCCGCGACGGTTCGGATCTGCACTGCACGGTGGCGCTGCCGATGACGGCGGCCGCGCTGGGCACCGACCTCGTCCTGACGACGCTGGACGGCGAGGAGAAGCTCGACATCCGCCCGGGTACGCAGGCCGGACAGGTGATCACCCTGCGCGGCAAGGGTGTTCCGCGGCTGCGATCGTCGGCGCGCGGCGACCTGCTGGTGCACGTCGAGGTGCGCACGCCGACCAAGCTCGACGAGGAGCAGGAGCGGCTGCTGCGCGAACTGGCCGCGATCCGCAACGAGGAGGTCTCGGTCGGCAGCGTCCGCGGCGGGCTGTTCTCGAAGATGCGCGACGCGCTCGGCGGCAACCGCTGACCCCGCCGCTGTTCCTGCTGGACGACGCTGCCCGGCGGCGACCTGATCGTCATCGACGGCGACGAGGGACGGCACGCGGCCACCGTCAAGCGACTCGACGTCGGCGAGGCGATCCTGGTCGGGGACGGCCGGGGGATGCTGCTGAGCTGTTCGGTGACCGCCGTCGACCGCGGCCGGGTCGAGGCGCACGTCGAGTCGCGT
This sequence comes from uncultured Actinomycetes bacterium, assembly GCA_963708805.1. Lineage (GTDB taxonomy): Bacteria > Actinomycetota > Actinomycetes > Mycobacteriales > Jatrophihabitantaceae > CAVPUA01. The sequence goes on from CAVPUA010000001.1 coordinate 683,491, forward strand.
TCCGCCACGCCGGCGCCCTCGCCGCGCATCGTCGTCGTCCAGGCGCTGGCCAAGGGTGATCGCGGCGAGCTGGCCGTCGAGCTGCTGACCGAACTGGGAGTGGACGAGATCGTGCCCTGGTCGGCGTCGCGTTCGATCGCCCAGTGGCGGGAGAGTCGCGGCGACAAGGCGCTGGAGCGGTGGCGCCGCACCGCGCGCGAGGCGGCCAAACAGAGCCGCCGGGCGTTCGTGCCCGTCATCGCCGACCTCGCTTCGACCAAGGACGTGGCAGCCCGGCTGGGCGGCACCGACGTGGTCCTGCACGAGGCGGCGACGCAACCTCTAGTTGAGGTCGAGCTGCCTTCGGCCGGCGACATCCACGTCGTGGTCGGCCCCGAAGGCGGCATCTCCGCGGACGAGCTGGCCCTCTTCGCGGCAGCAGGGGCCGTCCCGGTCCGACTGGGAGCGCCGGTGCTGCGGACGTCGACCGCCGGCCCCGCCGCCCTGGCCGCGCTGAGCGTGCGACTGGGCCGCTGGGCCTGAGTGCTGCGTCCGGGCTCGATTTCCCCCACCGGTCGGGGGAAATCGAGCGCAGAAATAAACCCCGGGGCCGGTACAGTTGAGTCAAAGACCGCCGAGCAGAGAGACCGACTTGTCAGACCCGAACGCATCGCGTGACCGCGTCTCCACCACAGTCGTCATCCCCGGCGACCAGGCCATGGTCGCCCTGCTCGGCTCCCGGGACGAGCTGCTCCGCGTCCTCGAGCAGATCCTCGACAGCGACGTCCACGTGCGCGGCAACGAGATCACCATCACCGGCGCAGCCGCTGACAACGCCATCGCGACCCGGCTCATCGAGCAGTTGCTCGAGCTCGTCCGCGCCGGCGAGACGCTCACCCCGGACGCGGTGACCCGCTCGCACGCGATGCTCACCGCCGACTCCGAGGCGCGTCCGGCCGACGTGCTGAGCCTGTCGATCCTGTCGCGGCGCGGCAAGACGATCCGTCCGAAGACGCTGAACCAGAAGCGCTACGTCGACGCCATCGACAAGCACACGATCGTGTTCGGCATCGGCCCGGCCGGCACCGGCAAGACCTACCTCGCCGTCGCCAAGGCCGTCCAGGCGCTGCAGGCCAAGCAGGTCAACCGCATCATCCTGACCCGCCCGGCGGTCGAGGCAGGCGAGCGCCTCGGCTTCCTGCCCGGCACGCTCTACGACAAGATCGATCCCTACCTTCGCCCGCTGCTCGACGCGCTGCACGACATGGTCGAGCCCGAGTCGATCCCGCGGCTGACCCAGGCCGGGACGATCGAGATCGCCCCGCTGGCCTACATGCGCGGGCGCACCCTGAACGACGCGTTCATCATCTTGGACGAGGCGCAGAACACCACGCCCGAGCAGATGAAGATGTTCCTCACCCGTCTCGGCTTCGGCTCGCGGATGGTCATCACCGGCGACGTCACGCAGGTCGACCTGCCGGGGACGTCCAAGAGCGGCCTGAAGGTCGTGCGCGACATCCTCACCGACATCGACGACGTCCACTTCGCGAACCTGTCGAGCTCGGACGTCGTCCGCCATCGCCTGGTCGGCGACATCGTCGACGCCTACGCCCGTTATGACGAGCAGACCGCGCCGCTGCGGCAGCCGGCGCCGGCTGGCCGCGCTCCACGCCGCGCCACTGAGCCAGCCGGTCAGCAGATGAGCATCGAGGTCAACAACGAGTCCGGCGTCGCCGTCGACGAACGCGTGCTCGCCGAACTCGGTCGCTTCGTGCTGGACGCGATGGGCGTCGATCCGCTCGGCGAGCTGTCGATCGTGCTGCTCGACACCGAGACGATGGCGACGATGCACCAGCAGTGGATGGATCTGCCAGGCCCGACCGACGTGATGGCCTTCCCGATGGACGGCGAGGACTATGCCGCCGACGGCGACCGCGGCGCTGCCGGCCGCCCCGGCCACGTCGGTCCGGAGTACGGCGAGAGCCCGGCCCTGCTCGGCGACGTCGTGCTCTGCCCCGAGATCGCCGCTGAGCAGGCCGAGCAGGCCGGACACTCGGTCGAGGCCGAGCTGCACCTGCTCTGTACCCACGGCATCCTGCACCTGCTGGGCTACGACCACGCCGAGCCCGAAGAAGAACGCGAGATGTTCGAACTGCAGGCCAAGCTCGTCGGCGAATGGGCGGCCGCCACGGGTCGCGGCCCGATCATGGCGCCGCGACCGGGCACCCAGGCCAGGTTCGCGACACCGCCGGCGGCTCGCGTGGCTGATCCCGCTCATCGCAGCGGGGCCGGCGTGACCGGTCCCGACATCGTCGCGACGATCTTCGCGATCATCCTGGTCTTCCTCGGCGGCGCGCTGGCCTGCGTCGACTCGGCGCTGGCGCGGGTCTCGGTGGCGCGCGTCGACGAGATGGTGCGCGAAGGACGGCGCGGGGCGAAACGGCTGTCGCTGATCGTCGCCGATCGCGTCCGCTACACGAACCTGCTGCTGCTGTTGCGCGTCACCTGCGAGCTCACCGCGACGGTGTTGCTGACGATCGTTGCCCGGTCGGTGTTCGGGTCGCGCTGGCCGGTGCCGGTGCTGACCGTCGCATTGATGGTCGTCGTCTCCTACGTCATCGTCGGGGTCGGGCCACGCACCCTGGGGCGTCAGCATCCCTATCGGGTCGCGCTCGTCGCGTCGGGTCCGGTCCGGTTGCTCGGGCAGGTCTTCGGACCGCTGGCCTCGCTGCTGATCCTGCTCGGCAACGCGTTCACGCCGGGACGCGGATTTCGCGGAGGGCCCGTTCTCGTCCGAGGTCGAGCTGCGCGAACTCGTCGACATGGCCGAGCAGCGCGGCGTGGTCGAGCACGGCGAGCGGCAGATGATCCAGTCGGTGTTCGAGCTGGGTGACACGATCGCCCGCGAGGTGATGGTGCCGCGCACCGAGGTCGTCTGGATCGAGCAGACCAAGACCGTTCCGCAGGCGCTCGCGCTGGCGCTGCGCAGCGGCTTCAGCCGCATACCAGTGGTGGGCGAGAACGTCGACGACGTCGTCGGCATCGTCTACCTCAAGGACCTCGCCCGGCGGGCGCAGGACAGCGAACGGGCGCGCACGACCAAGATCTCCGAGGTCATGCGCAAGCCGGTGTTCGTGCCCGAGTCGAAGCCGGTCGACGAGTTGATGCGCGAGATGCAGGCCATGCGCACGCACATCGCGATCGTCATCGACGAGTACGGCGGCACCGCCGGTCTGGTGACGATCGAGGACATCCTCGAAGAGATCGTCGGTGAGATCGCCGACGAGTACGACAACGAGCGGGCGCCGGTCGAACGGATCGACGAGGACACCGTGCGGGTGACGGCGCGGCTGGCTGTCGAGGATCTCGCCGAGATCTTCGACGTCGACGTACCGGATCGCGACGACGTCGAGACGGTCGGCGGTCTGCTGGCCGAGTCGCTCGGACGAGTGCCCATCGCCGGCTCGACCGCGGTCGTCCACGGTCTGCGGCTGGTGGCCGAGAGCGTGGGCGGTCGCCGCAATCGCGTCGACACCGTCCTCGTCACCCGGCTGGCCGACGACGATCCGACCGACGATCAGGCGAAGGACGACGATGAGCGCTGAGCTCTCCGACCCCGAGGACGTGAAGCTGGCGACCCTGGCTCGTTCGGCGCAGGCCCGAACCCGAGCCGTTCAGGGCGCGGCGGTTCGTGACACCGACGGCCGTACCTACGTGGCCGCGACCGTCGAGCTGGCCTCGCTGCGGCTGAGCGCGCTGCAGGTCGCGGTGGCGATGGCGGTGTCATCCGGCGCGCTCGGCCTGGAAGCGGCCGTGGTGGTCGGCGGCCCCGACGACGAGGGCGCCCGGGCCGTGCACGACCTGGCTCCGGCCGCGCCCGTCCACGTGCTCTGAGCTCAGGGCGCGACGTGGCAGACGGCCTCGATGTTGTTGCCGTCGGGGTCGCGCACGAACACGGCGTAGTAGCCCGGGTGGTACTGCGGCCACTCCTTGCGGCTCGTTCAGGATGTCGAGGCCGAGGCCCAACGCGACCTGATACGCGCGGTCGACGACGGCCCGGGTCGGGGCGAGGAACGCCACGTGGGTCTGGCGGCCGCCAGGATCGGTGGCCTTGCCGATCCAGAACGACGGCCCGGTGTTGTGGTCGCCGTACCCCACGACATCACCGAAGTCGGCCACCGCGCCCATGCCCAGTGGCTGCAGGAAGGCGTTGTACCAAGTCATCGCGGCGTCGATGTCGTCGACTTGCAGGCTGATGTGATCGATCATGTCGGCAACCCTGCCAGAAGCCGAGTGCTCTGTGGAAGGTTGCCCCGATGACGTTGCGGTTCGAGCCGTTGCGCCGGGCCGGTCCGCCGGCGGCCCCGTCAGGCGCGTGAAGTCTTTCGGCGGGCGAGGGCGGGCAGGGTCAGCATGCCGGTGTCCGCGACCTCGGTGGCCAGGTCCGCGAGCTTGCGGGCGGAGTGCTGGCTGGCGATGCGCAGCATGGCGAACGACTCGTCGCGCGTGATCCGGTGCTGGTTCATCAGGATCCCCATCGCGATGCCGATCTCGGTGCGGCTGCTGAGGGCCACTTCGAGGTTGACGCTGCGCTCGCGGGCGGTTGAGGCGGCGACCGCCAGCGTGCCGTGCGTCGCCAGCAGGACGGCCAGCGTCTCGTCCGACTCCGTGAACGCGTCGACCTCGGTGGAATACATGTTGAGTCCGGCGATGACCTCGGCGTCGTCCTCGAGGTAGAGCCGGATGGCCAGCATGCTGAGGACGCCGGTGACCTCATAGGCGCGACGACCGAACTCGGGCCAGCGCGGGTCGACCCGCAGATCGCCGGTGCGGAACACCCGGTCCTCGAGCGCGGCGTCGACGCACGGGCCACTGGACAGGGCGTACTGCACCTTGTCGGTGAGGACGACGAGGTCGTCGGTGGGTGCCAGCGTCACGAATTTGCCGATGTTGCCCTGGGTGATGCCGGCGTACTGCGCGCCCGGGACGAGTTGCACGGCGAGGCTGGTCAACGCGTTGAACGCGTCGCGGCTCTGTCCGTGAGCGACCAGTCGCCGCGACACGTTCGTGCTCAGCGCGGCCAGGTCGGAGATGGTGCGATCAGGTGTCACGGCAGCACAAGAGGAACGCACATGTGAAGACGCCTCGAATCCGGGTCGGCTCGAGGGCTGGTCACGATGCAGCGGTCGTCGAGCGGGGAGGCGCTGTTTGCCTGAGGCACCTACCCTACGCGGAGTGATCGCCGACGATGCGCCCGACTAACGTGGGTGCCATGCGCTTCGGACTGTTCGTACCCCAGGGCTGGCGACTCGACCTGGCCGGCATCGATCCCGTTGAACACTGGTCGACGATGCTCGGCATCGCCAAGATCGCCGAGGCGGGTCCCTACGAATCGATCTGGGTGTACGACCACTTCCACACCGTGCCGGTGCCCACCGACGAGGCCACGCACGAGGCGTGGACGTTGATGGCCGCGTTCGCGGCGGCCACCGACCGGGTTCGCCTGGGTCAGATGTGCACCTGCATGAGCTACCGCAACCCGGCGTACCTGGCCAAGGTGGCCGCCACGATCGACGTGATCTCAGGCGGCCGCGTCGAGATGGGGATCGGCGGCGGCTGGTACGAGCACGAGTGGCGCGCCTACGGCTATGGCTTCCCGTCGGCCGGCGAGCGGCTGGGCCGCCTCGACGAGGGCGTGCAGATCATGGAGCAGCTCTGGCGTACCGGCACCGCCACGCTGGACGGGAAGTACTACCAGGTGGACGGCGCGATCGGCCGTCCGCTGCCGCTGCAGCCGGACGGCATCCCGCTCTGGATCGCCGGTGGGGGCGAACGCAAGACGCTGCGCATCGCGGCGCAACACGCGCAATACACGAACTTCGACGGCTCGGCCGAGGGTTTCGCGCACAAGTCGGCGATCCTCGAGCAGCACTGCCGCGACCTCGGGCGCGACTTCGGCGAGATCGTCCGGTCGGCCAACTACAACGTCGTCATCGGTGCGACCGAGGCCGACGTCCAAGATCGGCTGGCCTGGATCCACTCGCACTACGAACCGCTGCTGTCGGCCGAGCGTCTGGCCGGCGTCGACGAGCAATTCGCGTCCGGCCCGCTCGTCGGCACGCCCGAGCAGATCATCGAGAAGCTCCAGGCGATGCGCGAGCTCGGGATGACCTACGCCATCACGTATTTCTCCGACGCGGCCTACGACCGCTCCAGTATCGAGCTGTTCACCCGCGAGGTCGTCCCGGCGCTAGCCGACTAGACCGGGCACCTCGGCCACGCCGAGGCCCACGCGGCCGACGTGGGATCGATCAGCGTGAAGTGGTCGCCCTGCGATTCGATCAGTTTCGCCCGGCCGCCCGCCTTGGTGGCCGCCGCCACGTACGCAGCGCTCTGCGCGAACGGGACGTTGAGGTCGGCGTGGCTGTGGATGCAGACGACGGGGACGTCGAGCGGCACCGCCATGATCGGATCGGCGATCTTGTAGCGGTCGGGCACCGCCGACGGCAGGCCGCCGATGAAGTCGGGCACCGCGCTGCCACCGACCATCGTCGTGGCCGCGGTCGCCAGATCGAGCACGCCGGCCTGCGAGATGACGCCCCTCAGCTCGACCTTCGGCGCCGCGCCCGGGGCGCCCGCGGGCAGCTTCGCGCGTCCGGCCGCCCAGCCGGCGAGCTGCCCGCCGGCCGAGTGCCCGATGGCCATGACGTGGTCGGTGTCGACGTCGAGGGTGGCGAGCAGGTCGAGGGCGGCGGCGACGTCCTGCAGGGTGGCCGGCCAGCCGCCACCGTCGCCCACCCGGCGGTATTCGAGTTGATCGCCGTCCAGCCGCGCTTGGCGAGGTCCAGCGCCATCGGCACGTCCAGGCTCAGGTCGTACTGCGACAGCCAGAATCCGCCGTGGATCAGCACGATCGTGCCGGTGCGCTGCCCACCGGACGGCGCGTATTTCGTGACGTACTGCGAGGGGTCCGGTCCGTAGGCGTGCTTGGTCGGGGCGCTCACCGGAGCAGTCTGCCGGGCGCGCGATCCGTGCCCGCAGGCCGTCAACAGCGCCGTCCCGCCCAGCGCGGCGAGGATCTGGCGGCGGCTGGGCATGACCCCATCCTGCGGCATGATGGGGCCGTGACCGACGACTTCCGCTCCGGCTTCTGCTGCTTCGTCGGGCGCCCGAACGCGGGCAAGTCGACGCTGACCAACGCCCTGGTGGGCGACGAAGGTGGCGATCACGAGCGACAAACCGCAGACGACGCGGCGGGCGATCCGCGGCATCGTCAACCGTCCGGATGCGCAGTTGATCGTCGTCGACACGCCCGGCCTGCACCGTCCGCGCACCCTGCTCGGGCAGCGGCTCAACGACATCGTCCGGGCCACTCTGGCCGACGTCGACGTCATCGGATTCTGCGTGCCGGCCGATCAGAAGATCGGGCCCGGCGACCGGTTCATCGCCGCCGAGCTGGCCGAGTTGAACAAGCCGGTGATCGCCATGGTGACCAAGATCGACTTGGCCAAGAAGCAGCAGATCGGCGAGCAATTGCTGGCGATCAGCCAGCTCGGAGACTTTGCCGAGGTCGATTCCGGTCTCGGCGGTCGAACGGCGCCCAGGTCGAGCTGCTCACCGACCTGCTCGCCCAGCACATGCCGATCGGTCCGCACCTGTATCCCGACGACGTCCAGACCGACGAGGCCGAGGACATGCGGATCGCCGAGTACATCCGCGAGGCCGCACTGGATGGCGTCCGGGACGAGCTGCCGCACTCGATCGCGGTCACCGTCGAGGAGATGCGTCCCCGCGAGGGCAATCCCGACCTGCTCGAGATCTTCGCGACGATCCACCTCGAACGGACGAGCCAGAAGGGGATCATCATCGGCACGGGCGGCGCCCGGCTGAAGGTCATCGGCACGACCGCGCGAGCGCAGATCGAGCAGTTGCTGGGTCGCCGCGTGCACCTCGACCTGCACGTGGCCGTCGAGTCGGACTGGCAGCGCGATCCGAAGAAGCTCGATCGGCTCGGGTTCTGATCCGTTGTTCGCGATCTATCGCGCGGTGTTCCGCGCCCCGGGTACGGCTGCGTTCTGCGCGGCCGGCTTCCTCATGCGCATGCCGATCGCGATGTACCCGCTCGGCCTGCTGCTGTTGATCAGCACCAAGACCCACCACTACGGCTTCGCCGGCGCGTTGAGCGGGGCCTACATCCTGGGCGGAGCGCCGGGCAATCCCATCGGCGCCCGGCTGGTCGATCGCTTCGGCCAGGGCCGCGTGCTGCTGCCGGCCGCGGCGGTGCACGTCGCCGCGGTCGTGGCCCTGATCGCGATCAGCGAGGCCGGCCTGGCCGACTGGCTGCTGCTGCGCCGGCCGCGATCGTCGGCTTCAGCTACCTCGCGGTCGGCTCGCTCGTGCGGGCCCGGTGGTCGCACGTCCTCGACGGCCGTCCCGAACTCAGCACCGCCTACTCCCTCGAATCCACCCTGGACGAGGTGATCTTCGTCGTCGGGCCGCTGCTGGCCACCGTGCTCGCAACGCAGGTCGATCCGGTGGCGCCGCTCGTCCTCAGCGGGGCGCTCGTCGCCCTCGGCTCGTTCGCGCTGTGGCGGCTGCCGGCGACCGAGCCGCCCGCGCATCCGGTCGGCGCACCCCGCCAGCAGTCCGCGCTGCGCAGCCGGGGCATGACGCTGATCATCTGCGTCTCGTTCGCCATGGGCGCGATCTTCGCCAGCGCCGAGGTGACGACCGTGGCCTTCGCCGGCCAGCACGGGCATCAGGGCCTCGCCGGCTTCGTGCTGGCGTCGTTCGCGCTGGGCAGCGGGACGGCCGGTCTGCTGTACGGCGCGCGCCACTGGCTGACGCCGATCCTCGACCGCTTCCGGCTGCAGGCTCTGATCTTCGCGGCGCTGACCCTGCTGCTGTTGCTCGCCTCGAGCATTCCGCTGCTCGCGGTCTTGATCTTCATCGTCGGTCTCGGCATCGCCCCGACGCTGATCACCGCGTTCGGGCTGATCGCCGAGATCGTGCCGGCCCGCTCGCTCACCGAGGGACTGGCCTGGTTGACCACCGGGCCTCAATCTCGGCTACGGCGCGGCGTCGTCGCTCTGCGGGCGCGCTGGCCGACGCCCACGGCGCCCGCATCACGTTCCTGGTGACCGTCGGGGCCGGGGTGCTGATGGCCGGTTTCGCCCTGGCCATCCACGCCCGGCTGCGCCCGCTCGGCGACCGCGCGCGATGTCGGTGCCGTCGTGGCACCATCGGGTAATGCCGCTCTATCGCGACGACGCCGTCGTGCTGCGCGTGCACAAGCTCGGTGAGGCCGACCGGATCATCACCCTGCTCACCCGCAAGCACGGCAAGGTGCGCGCGGTCGGCAAGGGCGTGCGGCGGACGTCCTCCAAGTTCGGCGCCCGCCTCGAACCGGGCAGCCACATCGACGTCCAGCTCTACAGCAAGCACAACCCCGACGACGTCCTGATCACCAACCGTGGCCTCGACATCGTCAACCAGACCGAGTCGCTGGGCGCGTACGGCGCGCAGTTGGCCAACGACTACCCGGCCTGGACGTCGGCGTCGGCGATCTGCGAGACGGCCGAGCGGCTGACCGAGGAGGGGGAGCCGGCGCTGCGCCTGTACCTGATGCTGGTGGGTGCGCTGCGGGCGCTGACCGAGCGCGAGCACGACCCCGACCTGATCCTGGACGCGTTCCTGCTGCGCGCGATGTCGACCGCGGGGTGGGAGCCGGCGCTGCTCGAGTGCGCCAAGTGCGGCGAGCTCGGCCCGCACGCCGCCTTCAACGTGGCGGCGGGGGGAACGGTGTGCGAGAACTGCCGTCCGGCCGGCTCGACCCGCCCTCGACCGGGGACGGTCGCGCTCATGGCCGCCCTGCTGAGCGGCGACTGGCCCACGGCCGATGCCACCGAGCCGTCCGAGCGGCGCGAGGCCAGCGGGCTGGTCGCGGCCCACCTGCAGTGGCATCTCGAACGCGGCCTGCGGGCCCTGCCCCTGGTCGACCGCACCGTCTGAAGATCCTCTTCGCATCGATTGGCGCCTTCCGAAGCGATTGGCGCGTTGTAGGTCGCCAACCGACGCGCAAGGCGCCAATCAACGTCGGGATATCCGCACACGGCTAGCCTCGTCGAGTGACTCCGCGCACCAACTGGCCTGATCCGCCGCCCCACCCGTCGGGCGCCCGGCCCCCCGACATCCCGGCCCAGTTCGTGCCCAGGCACGTCGCGATCGTCATGGACGGCAACGGACGGTGGGCGCACGAGCGCGGACTGCCCCGCACCGAGGGGCACCGGGCCGGCGAGGCGGCCCTGATGGACGTCCTGCACGGGGCGATGGAGCTGGGCATCTCGACCGTCTCGGCCTACGCGTTCTCGACCGAGAACTGGCGCCGGACGCCCGAGGAAGTCCGCTTCCTGATGAACTTCAACAAGGACGTGATCCGCCGCCGGCGCGACGAGCTGGGCGCTCTGGGCGTGCGCATCCGGTGGGCCGGACGCCGTCCGCGGCTCTGGCGCAGCGTCATCGACCAGCTCGAGGACGCCGAGCGGTTCACGGCCGGAAATGACCGGCTGACCCTGCAGTTCTGCGTCAACTACGGCGGACGGGCCGAGCTGGTCGACGCCACGAGAGCCATCGCCCGCGACGTCCAGGCCGGCAAGATCAACCCGGCCAAGATCGACGAGCGCACGATCGACGCCTACCTCGACGAGCCCGGTCTGCCCGATGTCGACCTCTTCATCCGCAGCTCGGGGGAGCAGCGGACGTCGAACTTCCTGTTGTGGCAGTCGGCCTACGCCGAGCTCGTCTTCGTCGACACACCGTGGCCGGATTTCGACCGGCGCACCCTGTGGGCCGCGTGCCTCGACTATGCGCGCCGCGACCGCCGGTTCGGGGGCGCGGGTCCGGTGGCGCCCAGATGACGGGGGAGCTGAGGTGATCAGCCTGCTGCAGTTCGACGTCAGCGACGAGGCGGAGTTCACCGAAGGTCTGCAGACGGCCATGCGCGTGCTGGCCGCCCGCCCGGGATACCTGCGTGGCACCGCCGGCCGCTCGACCGACGACCCCGGGCGGTGGATCTTGCTCACCGAGTGGGCCAATGTCGGGTCGTACCGCCGGGCGCTCGGCGCGTACGACGTCAAGCTGTACGCGACCCCGCTGCTGGCCCAGGCGATCGACCAGCCCAGCGCCTTCGAGGCCCTGTTGACTGCCGATCCGGACGGCGAGCCGGTGGGCGGAGTCAGCGACCGGAGCTGATCTTGGCCCGGTTCGTGCGGCGGCGAACCGGTCCGTCAGGTCTAGTTAAGCTTGACGCACCTGTACTCAGTCCACACCAGCTGGAGTTTTCGTGTCCGCCGACCGTATCGACCCGCGCCGCAACGACGCGGTCGTCAGTCTGAGCAAGCGCCGTGGGTTCGTCTTTCCCTCGAGCGAGATCTACGGTGGCACGCGCTCGGCGTGGGACTACGGGCCCTTGGGCGTCGAGCTGAAGGAGAACGTCCGCCGCCAGTGGTGGCGCGCGATGGTCACCGGTCGCGAGGACGTCGTCGGTCTCGACTCGGCGGTCATCCTGGCCACCGAGGTGTGGCAGGCCTCAGGACACCTCGAGACGTTCACCGATCCGCTCGTCGAGTGCCTGCACTGCCACCGTCGCTTCCGGGCCGACCATCTCGAAGAGGATTTCGAGGCCCGCAAGGGACGTGCGCCCGAGGGTGGCCTGGCCGAGGTGACCTGTCCCAACTGCGGCACGCGCGGCCAGTGGACCGAGCCACGGCAGTTCTCGGGGATGCTCAAGACGTTCCTGGGCCCGGTCGAGGACGACTCGGCGGTGCACTACCTGCGACCGGAAACCGCGCAGGGCATCTTCCTCAACTTCTTGAACGTCATGACGACGGCACGCAAGAAGCCGCCCTTCGGCGTCGCGCAGACCGGCAAGAGCTTTCGCAACGAGATCACCCCGGGAAACTTCATCTTCCGTACGCGCGAGTTCGAGCAGATGGAGATGGAGTTCTTCGTCGAGCCCGGCACCGACGAGCAGTGGCACGAGTACTGGCTGCAGGAGCGGTGGAACTGGTACCTCGGCCTGGGCATCGATCCGGACAACCTGCGCTTCTTCGAGCACCCGAAGGAGAAGCTCTCGCACTATTCGAAGCGGACCGTCGACATCGAGTACCGCTTCGGCTTCGGCGGTTCGGAGTTCGCCGAGCTCGAAGGCATCGCGAATCGAACCGACTTCGACCTGACCACCCACTCGAAGCACTCGGGCACCGACTTGTCGTACTTCGACCAGGAGAAGAACGAACGCTGGACGCCCTACGTGATCGAGCCGGCAGCAGGGCTCACCCGGGCCGTACTCGCCTTCCTGCTCGACGCCTACCGCGAGGACGAGGCGCCCAACGCCAAGGGCGTGCTGGAGAAGCGCACCGTGCTGCGGCTGGATCGCCGGCTCGCTCCGGTGAAGGCCGCCGTCCTCCCGCTCTCGCGCAACGCCGATCTGTCGCCGAAGGCGCGTGATCTGGCCGCGGCGTTGCGTCGCAGCTGGAACGTCGAGTTCGACGACTCGGGCGCGATCGGCCGCCGTTACCGCCGGCAAGACGAAATCGGCACTCCGTTCTGTATAACGGTCGATTTCGAGACATTGGACGACAACGCGGTTACTGTTCGTGAACGCGATTCGATGGCGCAGGAACGGGTATCCCTCGATCAGGTCGAGAGCTACCTCGCGGTCCAACTCCTGGGTTCATAGAGGGGCTCGATCGACTCGGTCGGCTCGTAAGGGAGAGGAACGCCGCATGACCTATCCGCCGCCGGGATCGGGCTGGCCCGGGCAGTCCGGCAACGAGCCGAGCGACCCGAACCAGTCGCCGTACGGGCAGCCGTCCTACGAGCCCCAGTACGGCCAGCCGCAATACGGCCAACTACGGCCAGCCGCAGTACGGCGCCGCCAGACCGCAGTACGGCCAGCCGCCAATACGGCCAACCGCAATACGGCCAACCGCAATACGGCCAACCGCAATACGGCCAACCCCAGTACGGGCAAGCGCCCCAGGAGACCCAGTACGGCCAGCCGGGTTACGGCGGTTACACGCCGCCTCCCGCGCCGCCCCAGTACCAGTACGGCGCTCCGTCCGGCGGTGGCTCGGGCCGGCGCACCGGCTTGATCATCGCCGCGGTCGTCATCGTGGTGGCCTTGGTCGGTGGTGGCCTGGGGTACGCGCTCACCCGCCACAGCAGCAAATCGAGCGCCTTGCCGACGCCCCACTCGTCGGTGTCGAGTTCGTCGGACTTCGGCGGCGGAGCGCCGCTGGCGACGGACACGAACACGCTGCCGACCGACACTCCGAGCGGCCTGTCGACCGACGCGTCGTCCGGCGCGGCCGTCGACGGCCCGAACGAGTCCGACTCGAAGGCCGTCGCCCTGCGCTACATCGCCGACGTCAACTCCCAGAACAAGGCCGACGCGCTGACCCTCATCTGCGACGAGGCGAAGTCGAGCTACCAGCAGTCACTGCAGGACGCCGACAACGACTTCACCTACAAGTGGGCCAACGCGCAGTACGTCGGGGTGTCCAACGAGGACGACGAGACGACGACGGTCACCTTCGACGTCAGCGTCACGAAACTCACCGGCGGCTCGGCCCACTCCGTCACGGTCGCCTTCGGCGTGATCGACGAGGACGGCGCCAAGTTGTGCTCGGAAGACGCCAACTGAGTGTTGCGGCTGTCTGACTCGGTGACGGCGCGAGTGCCGGTGGTGCTCGCGCCGATGGCCGGCATCACCAACATCGCCTTCCGCTCCCTGTGCCGCGAGCAGGGCCCGGACGGTCTGTACGTCAGCGAGATGATCACCACCCGCGCTCTCGTCGAACGCAACCCGAAGACCTTGCAGTTGATGAGCTTCGGGCCGGCCGAGCGACCGCGCAGCGTTCAGCTGTACGGCGTCGACCCGGCGGTCGTCGCGGCGGCGGTCCGCATGATCGTTGAGGACGATCTGGCCGATCACGTCGACCTGAACTTCGGTTGCCCGGTGCCGAAGGTGACCCGCAAGGGCGGCGGCGCGGCCCTGCCCTGGCACAGCGAGCTGTTCGGCGACATCGTGGACGGGGCGGTCCGCGCCGCGGCCGGGGCGGTGCCCGTCACGGTCAAGATGCGCAAGGGAATCGACGCCGATCATCAGACCTTCCGTGAAGCCGGCTTGCGTGCGCAGGACGCGGGCGTCGCGTGGGTCGCCCTGCACGGACGGACCGCGGCCGACTACTACGGCGGCGAGGCGGACTGGGCCGCGATCGCCGAGCTGGTCGAGCTGCTCGACATCCCCGTGCTCGGCAACGGCGACATCTGGGAGGCCGACGACGCGCTGCGGATGGTCGCCGAGACGGGGTGCGCCGGAGTGGTCGTCGGGCGGGGGTGCCTCGGCCGTCCGTGGTTGTTCGCCGACCTCGCCGCGGCCTTCGAGGGTCGCCCGGATCGGGTGCGCCCCAACCTGGGTGCGGTCGCGTCGATGATCCGCCGGCACGGCGAGCTGCTGGCTGACTGGCTCGGCGAGACGCACGGGTTGAGCGATCTGCGCAAGCACATGGCTTGGTATCTCAAGGGATTCAGCGTCGGGAGTTCGGTGCGTTCGTCGCTGGCCCAGGTGTCGAGCTTGGCCGAACTCGACGACCTGCTCGGCAAGCTCGATGCCCACGAGCCGTTTCCCGAGGCCGTGCTCGGCCTGCCTCGAGGGCGCACCACGGGAGGTCGCCCGGTGTCGTTGCCGGCCGGCTGGCTCGACGACCGCGCGAGCCGCAGCGTCCCGGCCGGCGCCGAACGCGACGACAGCGGCGGCTGATCCACCGGTCCGGCTCGGACGTCGCACACAGCCGGCACCGATGAAGCGCCGCTAGCGTCCGGATCTTGCCGTCGTCGAATCCAGGTCGAGCCGTTCTCGCTCGAGTGCCCCGTCCGGTCTGGTTGATCACGGGGTTGTGGGCGGCCCTGTTGCTGGGCGCGAGCCTGCTCTGGCCGATGTCGCAGGGCTACGACGAACTCGACCACGTCGACATGGCCTACGCCTACGCCGCCCACCCGTTCCACTTCTACGCCCCGGGGCAGTTGCACCGCAGCGCCGCCAGCCTCGCGATCAGCAACCTGAACCACGGGTCCCCACCCGATCCGGCCCTCGGCGTCGGCACCGTCGTCTCGCGCCAGGCGCGACCCAGCCTCGCCCAGTTGGGCGGTCACGCGGTCGTCGTCGGCAGTCCGCCGAATCAGATGGTGCAGCACCCACCGCTGTACTACTGGTTCGCCGCGATCGTCTTGCGCGTTCCGGGCGTAGCGCACCAGGCCTGGGATCTGCAGATCTGGCTGGTCCGACTGCTCAGCGTTGCCCTGCTGCTACCGGTACCGATCCTGGCCTGGGGTACGACGAAGACGATCGATGTCGCCCGGCGTGCGCGCCGGGGGAGCGAGCGACCCGATCCGGCATTACTCGCCGCCGGAATCCCACTCACGGTGCCGAACCTGATCCGTGACGGGTCCGCCGTATCGAACGATTCCCTCCTCATCCTGACGACCTCGGTGCTGATCTACCTGCTGGCGCGTGTGCTCATGGGCGACGCGCGCAAGCGGACCGGAGCGCTCATGGGCGTGGCCCTCGCCGCCGCTCTGCTCACCAAGGGCTTCGCGTTGGTGCTGCCTCCGGTCGTGGTCGTCGCCTATGTCATCGGGTATCGCCACCGTGATCAGCCTCGTGGCTTCGGATGGGCGCCATTGGCCTACGCGCTGGCCGGTGCTCTCGTCGGCGGTCTCTGGTGGTTGCGCAATCTGATCGATTTCGGCTCGGTGCAGGTCGACGGCTACGGGCTGGCCTACGACCGGACGCTCTACGGCGTGCCTGACAACCACGGAACGCTGGTGCGGTTCGTGCCTCAGTTCCTACTCGGTTTCGCCGAGCGGATGTGGGGCGGCATCGGCCTGCCGGACGATCCCTCACCGGGGTGGCTGGTGATCTTCGGTTGGTTGGCGATCGTCGCCGTGGGCGTCCTGGCGGCGGCCACGATCCGCACCGACGGCCAGGCCCGCTGGCGCTACGGCATCTTGATGGCCGTCCCGATCCTCACCGTCATCGTGGTGGCCGCTGGGTCGTACGCGACGTTTCGTCATTGGTCGCACATCGTCACCGGCGCCCAGGGACGCTACCTCTACCACGTGATCGTGATCTTGGCGGCGCTCGCGGCGTTGGGCTGGACCCGGTTGACCTCAGACCGGTTGCCCCGCCTGAGCGTGGCCGCGCTCGTGGCGGCGGCGATCGCCACGAACGCCGCCGCCTGGATCGCCGTACTGCGCGTTTGGTACGCGCCACCGCACCGATCCTTCGTCGCCGGGCTCAGCCAGGGTTGGGCTGCCCTGCTGCGCTGGTCTCCGGTTCCGGACGGCGTCACGATTCTCCTGGTCGGCGTGCTGCCGATCACGATCAGTGTTGCCACCGTCGTGCTCCTGGCGAGATCGGCGAGAGTGCAAGTCCCGACGGCGTGACCCGTTCGCCGCGCGGCGCGGGCTCACGGTGACCGGCGGGGCACCGAAATCGCACAGTTACCGCACAGCGATCAGGCCGCCGGTAGCACGGTGATCACCTGGTCGTTGCTGGGTAAATGATCTTCGTGAGCATCGAGACACGAGTCGAGCCCGCGACTCCCACCACGGTGTCGCCGCTTCGCCACCGCGTGCGCGGCAACGTCCTGTTCCTGTTGTGCGTGCTGTACGCCGTGCTCTATTTCGACCGCGTCAACATCGCCACCGCCGGACCGAACGGGCTGACCCATGACCTGCATCTGAGCTCGTTCCAGTTCGGCCTGGCCGCCTCGGCGTTCGCGCTGCCGTACGCGCTGCTGCAGACGTTCGGCGGCTATCTCGGCGACCGGTTCGGCGCCCGCCGGATGCTCGTCCTCGTCGCCGCGGTGTGCGGTGTCTGCACGATCGCCACCGGGCTCGTCGGCGGTCTGCTGTCGTTGCTGGCGGTGCGGTTCGTCCTCGGCGCGGCGGAGGGGTCGGCGTTTCCGACCGCCACGCATGCGATGTCGACGTGGCTGCCCGTCGACCGCCGCGGTTACGCCCAGGGCGTCGTGCACGCCGCTTCCCGCCTCTCCAATGCACTGGCGCCCATCATCGTCGCCGCGCTCATCTCGCTGCCCGGCTTCGGCTGGCGCGGCTCTTTCGTCGTTGCCGGCGGACTGGGTATCGCGTGGTCGGCGGTGTGGTGGTTCTACTTTCGCGACCGGCCGCGCCAGCACCACTCGGTGCAGCCCATCGAGCTGAGCGAGCTCGATCGTCCGGACGATGTCGCCGTCGCAACCGGTCCGACCCCGTGGAGGCTGCTGGTGCAGCGGATCGCCCCGGTGACCCTGACCGACTTCTGCTACGGCTGGATGTTGTGGGTCTACCTCACCTGGATGCCGTCGTTCTTCTCCAAGCAGTTCGGCCTCGGCCTGGGCAAGTCGGCCCTGTTCACGACGATCACCCTGATCGGCGGCGTGGTCGGCGACTACTTCGGCGGCGCGCTGTGCGACTACCTCCTGCGCAAGACCGGAAACCTGCTGCGCTCCCGGCGCACCGGATTGATCGTCGGCTTCACCGGCTCGGCCATCTGCGTCGCGCCCGTTCTCTGGGTGCACTCGCTGTGGGGCGTGACCGCGTGCCTCGCGCTCGCGTTCTTCTTCCTCGAGCTCTGCAACTCGCCGCTCTGGGCCATCCCGATGGACATCGCGCCCCAGTTCAGCGGAGCGGCCAGCGGCATGATGAACACCGGATTCGGCATCGCCGGAGTGATCGCCGCGCCGACCTTCGGGTTCATGGTCGATCACTGGGACTATCCCGTCGCGCTGGCGGCATCCGGCGTCCTGCTGGTGATCGGACTGTTCACCGTCCGCTTCATCGACACGTCACCGTTGCGGCACCCCGAGGCGGCGTGACGCGCCCTGGCATTTGCTGCCACTTCCGGCTCCTTTCGGCCGCTTGACACGTTTGCCGTCATCCTGGACGAGTTGCGGCGGCCCTGACCGGCCGCGCGGTCCGAAGGGCGGCTCCGATGTCGATCTACCTGTTCCGTCTGGCCCGGCTTGCGTTCCGGCATCGGCGCATCGTGCTGTCGCTGTGGCTGCTGGCGGTGATCGGCGCGGTGTCGGCCGCGACCCTCAGTGGCGGCAAGACGAACGACAACTTCACCATCCCGGGCACCGAGGCCCAGCAGGCCTCCGACTTGCTGGCCAAGAAGCTGCCGGCGTTCAGCGGCGGCCAGATGCAGGTCGTGTTCGCGACCCACGGTGGCGCGACGGTCACCGCAGGAGCGGCGCAGACGGCGATCCAGGCCACCATGGCCAAGCTCAAGGCGGTGCCGCAGGTAGCGACCGTCATCGACCCGTACACCGCCAAGCTGGTGTCGCAGTCGGGTCAGGTCGCGATCGGGACCGTGCAGTTCGCGCCCAGCGCGGCCGACGTCAAGGACTCCTCCCTGGACGACGTGAAGGACGCGGTCAAGACGGCCACCGACGCCGGGCTGCAGGTCGACTTCGCCGGCAGCGTCTATCCCGGGTGGCGAACCGAGGTCTCGGAACTACCCGAGCTGGTCGGACTGATCGTCGCGTTCATCATCTTGCTGATCACGTTCGGCGCGTTCGCCGCGGCCGGCATGCCGATCCTGAACGCGATCATCGGAGTCGCCGTCACCCTGATGGGCGTCACCGCTGTCGCGTCGGTGATCACCATCGCGTCGGCGTCCACCACGGTCGCCTTGATGTTGGGGCTGTCCTGCGGCATCGACTACGCGCTGTTCATCCTTTCCCGTCACCGCAACAACCTGCTGCAGGGGATGGGCGTCCAGGAGTCGGTGGAGCTGGCCGTCGGAACCGCCGGCAGCTCGGTGGTCTTCGCCGCGCTGACGGTGATCATCGCGCTGTGCGGCCTCAGCGTCGTCGGCATCCCGTTCCTCACCGTCATGGGCCTGGCCGCCGCCTGTTCGGTGTTCATCGCGCTGATGGTGGCGCTCACCCTGTTGCCGGCGCTGCTCGGGTTCGCCGGTCCCAAGGTCACCAACTTCATCCGGCTGCCGTGGAGCCGTGAGCACTTCGCCCACGTCGCCGACACCGCGGCGAACCGGCCGACGCAGACCCGAGGGGCGGCGTGGGCGCGCTTCGTCGTGCACAACCGCATCGTCGTGCTGATCGTGGGCGTCGGCCTCCTGCTCGTCCTCGCGATTCCGGCGCTCAGCCTGCAGCTCGGCCTGCCCAGCGGGGCGTCCAAGCCGACGTCCGACACCTCGCGCAAGGCCTACGACCTGACGACCGCGGGCTTCGGTGCCGGCTTCAACGGTCCGTTGCTCGTGGTCGCCGACAACGTGGCGACGCCGCAGGCCGCGGCGCCGATGATCGCCGCGCTGAGCGAGGAACCCGACGTCGTGAACGTCTCGATCGTTGCGGCCCAGAACGGCGTCGCTGTGATCCGCGTGATCCCCAAGAGCGCGCCCAACGATGAGGCGACGGCCAACGCTGGTGAACCGGATCCGTTCCGACCGCACGACGATCGAGGGGCAGACCGGCGCGCACATTCTGGTCGGCGGCACGACCGCCTCGAACATCGACGTCTCGAGCAAGCTGTCGGCGGCGGTGCCGATCTTCTTGATCGTGGTCGTCGGCCTGGCGTTCGTCCTGCTGACGTTCGCGTTCCGGACGATCTTGGTGCCGATCAAGTCGATCATCGGGTTCCTGCTGTCGATGAGTGCCGCGTTCGGCGCCCAGGTCGCGGTCTTCCAGTGGGGCTGGGGCGAGCACATCCTCGGCATCGTGCCGAGCGAGACGATCAGCTTCCTGCCGATCATCATGCTGGCGATCATCTTCGGCCTGTCGAGTGACTACGAGGTGTTCGTCGTCTCGCGCATCAAGGAGGACTTCACCAAGAACGGGGACGCGCGCGAGGCGGTCGTCCGGGGGACCGGGTTGTCGGCGCGCGTCGTCACCGCGGCGGCGCTGATCATGTTCTCGATCTTCGTGGCGTTCATGGTCACCAAGGACCCGACGATCAAGGCGATCGGTTTCAGCTTCGCGATCGGCGTGTTCCTGGACGCGTTCGTCGTCCGGCTGACCCTCGTGCCCGCGGTCATGGCGATCGTGCGCAGCAAGCTCTGGTATCACCCGCAGTGGTTCTCGAAGTACGTCCCCGACCCCGACATCGAGGGCGTGAAACTCGAGCACCTGCTCGCCGACCAGAAGCCGGAGCCGGCCGGCTCGATGTCCTGACCGGAGTGCTCAGTAGACGATCACGAACGCTCGTTGACTGAGCAGCAGGCCGGTCAGGACGAGCGAGCGCAGGCCGGGTGACAGGCCGACTGCTCGCGGGGTGAGGGCGTAACTGATCTGTCCGGCACCATCCGCGGTCACCGTGGCGATGACGCGATGATCGGACGCAATCGTGACCGGATGACCGGGCAGGAATCCGCGGGCGGTGATCGTGGTCGGCTGGCTGCTCGCGACGGCCAGTGGACTGGCACTGGCGTTCAGGCCGAGCTGAGCGAGCTGCGTCGCGGCCTGTTCGGTGAGCGCGTTCCGGTCGGCGGCCTGGGCGGACGCCGCAGCCAAGGCGGGAACGAAACGCGCAGCATCGACCGTCCCCCATCCGGTCGCGACGTCGTAGCCCGGCGCGGCCGCGAAACCGGTGACACCGAACGCGGTGTTGGTGCCGCTCGTGACATCGACCAGCCCGCTCGACACCGGGTCCGGTCCGAGGTCGTCGTACAACATGCTGTTGATCGCACCGAGATGCGCGCCCCGCACTTGGGTGGCGAGGGCGAGCACCGCGGCGAACTGCGGCGCAGCCTCCGACGTGCCGTCGGTGCCGTCCATGGTGATGTCGGGCAGCGAGCGCATCGAGCTGCCGGTGATCGACGCGACCCGGTCCTGATAGGTCGGTCGGTTGTAGATCGTGGAGAAGCCGGCTCCTTCGGCGGCCCGGCCGGTATTCCAGACCGAGAAGGTGTCCTGGCCGTCAGCGCCGGTGTAGGTGTGCGCCGGCGTGATGCCGCCGACAGCGGTGACGTACGGCGAATCGTCCCAGGTCGCCACGGCGCGGGTCGTCGTGACGTCGTTGCAGAAGGCGGTCGCGGTCGCCAGGTTCTGCGCGGCACCGCAGTCGCCGGTGGCGTCGACGAC
Source organism: uncultured Actinomycetes bacterium (assembly GCA_963708805.1). Classification (GTDB taxonomy): domain Bacteria; phylum Actinomycetota; class Actinomycetes; order Mycobacteriales; family Jatrophihabitantaceae; genus CAVPUA01. Next base: position 704,640 of record CAVPUA010000001.1, read on the forward strand.
CGGAATGCCGGCCGCGGCCGCGGCGAGCTCGCCCGGGTCCTGCGCGTGGATCTCGGCCGCACCGTCGCTGTAGTCGCCTTCGTTGCTGCCGTCACTGATCGACATGACGTCAGCCAGCCGGCGCGTGCTCACGAACTCGAGCGACTTCATCAGCTCCGGCATCGCCACCTGACTGGACGCGTCGCCGGGCCCTTCCGTATCAGCTGGCGTCGCCGCGACGACGATCTTCGCGTACGGCGCGAACAGGTGGACGGCCTCGACGTCGAGTCGCAGTTCACCACCCCACCCGGCGCACGATCCGTAGTCGCCCAGCGCCTGCATGCCGGCCGGGCAGGTCGCCGGCAACGGTCCCGTCGGGTACACGGTCGTGACCGTCGTGTCCGGCAAGCCGATCTGGGCGTCGAGCGTGTTCAGCGTGGCCTGGATCCCCGGCAGATCCCAACCCACGATGACGGCAACGGACGTGCCGGTGCCGTCGATCCCTTGATTCCACAGGGATTCGATGTCGAATGAGCGGAGGTCACGCAGGTCCAGGTCGCCCCACGTGTGCTTGCCGGTGGCGAGGATCGCGTCGATCTTGGCCTCGGTCGCCTGCAGCGTCGCGATCCGCGTCGCTGCCGTGGGACCGGGGCCGGCCGCTGACTTCGCGTGCGCCGTGGGGGCGGCCAGCAGGCCGGCGGCGAGCAACAACGCCGCCGCCATCGCCAGCCGGGGCCGTCGTCGACCGGGGAGCGGCAGCAGCGCGACACGCCGTCCGGTCCGCTGCAGACGCTCCTTGGTCGGCCAGCTCACGGCGCCGACAGCCCACCGGCGAAGCGGTGCAGCGCCCCCAGCATCACCTCGGTCATCGCATCGCCACCGGTGTGACCGCTGTCGACGATGTGCAGCTCAGCATCCGGCCACGCCCGGGCGAGCAGCCAGGCCACGTCGGGTGGACCGCCAAGGTCGAACTGGCCATGGATCAGCACGCCGGGGATGCCGGCCAACCGGTGCGCGTCGCGCAGCACCTGGCCCTCGTCGAGCCATGCCCCGTGCGAGAAGTAGTGGGCGCAGAGCCGGGCGAAGATCATCCGGAAGTCCGGATCGCGGAAGCGCTCACTCGGCGTCCAACCCGCCTCGAGCGAGACGACGGTGTCCTCCCAGTCGCACCAGTCCTGCGCGGCGCGCGCCTTCACGACCGGATCGGTCTGCCCGTTGAGCAGCTCGTCGTAGGCCGCGACGAGATCCGAAGCGTCGCCGCCGCCGGCGCTGAACTGCGCCCATTGAGACGGGAAGAACCGTCCGGTCTCGTGGTAGAGCCAGTGCACGTCCGAGCGGCGCGTCATCGTCACCGACACCAGGACCAGCTCGGTCACGCGCTCGGGGTGACGCTCGGCGTAGGTCAGGCCGAGGGTCACCCCCCACGAGCCGCCCCAGACCAGCCAGCGTTCGACGCCCAGGTGGTCCCGGAGCTTCTCGATGTCGCCGAGGAGATGGGCGGTCGTGTTGGTCGACAGGTCGGTCGCCGGATCGGCCACCGACGGGGTGCTGCGGCCGCACCCGCGCTGGTCGAACTGCACCAACAGGTAGGCGGACGGATCGAAGCTGCGACGGCGACCGGGCGAGAGGCCGCCGCCGGGACCGCCGTGCAACGCGATCGCCGGCTTGCCCGCCGGGTTGCCGCTGGCCTCCCAGTAGATCGACTGGCCGTCGCCGACATCGAGCCAGCCCGATTCGAAGGGCTCGATCTCCGGAAATCGCTCGCGCACCCGCTAACCCTAGGACGGGCCGGGCAGGATGAGCTCATGTTGCTCTGGGACCAGCACACCTGCCTGGCGTTGCTGCCGGATGCCGAGGTCGCCGAGCTGACCCGCTATGGACGCCCGGGCGGTGCCTACACGTCGGTGAACGTCGGGTATTCGCCGCACACGTTCGACGACGCCATGGCCGTGCTGCTCGGCTTTCGGGCGGCTGTCGCGGCTCATCCCGCTCTGGAGCTCGCACCGACCGTCGATGATGTAGACCGGGTGACCGCCTCGGGTCACATCGCCGTCGGCTTCGATCTCGAGGACTCGGGCCCGCTGGCCGGCGATCTCGGCAACGTCCGGGTCTTCAGCGACCTCGGAGTTCGGACGATGTTGCCGACGTACAACTACGCTAATGCGGCGGGCTGCGGTTGTCTCGACACTCAAGATACTGGCTTGACGGCCTGGGGCCGCCGCCTGGTCGGGGAGATGAACGCCGTAGGCATGGTGGTGGACGGGTCGCACTGCAGCGCCCGCACCGGGCTCGATCTGTGCGAGGCGTCGATGCAGCCGGTGATCTACAGCCACTCGTGCCTGCGCTCGGTCTGGGACCATCCACGTAACGTCACTGACGACCAGGCCCGCGCGTGCGCGCAGACCGGGGGAGTGGTCGGGATCACCGGCGTCGGCATCTTCCTCGGCCCGAACACGCCGACGCTCGACGCGATGATCACGCACCTCGAGGCGGCCGTCGACCTGATCGGCATCGACCACGTCGGCGTCAGCTCCGACTTCTCCTTCGACCACGAGGATTTCGTCTTCGAGATCGCCAACAACCCGAATCTCTACGACGAGAGCTACACCCGATGGGGACCGGTCGCGTGGATGGCGCCCGAGACGTTCGTGGGCCTCGGCGCGGCACTGGAGTCACGCGGGTGGCGCGATGACGAGATCGCCGCGGTGCTCGCCGGCAACTTCAGGCGGGTTGCCAGCGCGGTCTGGCCGGCTAACCGAGCCTGATCGCCGCCAGTTGGGTCGCCTGGGCGACCAGCCGGCCGGTGCTGTCCCAGATGAAGCAGGCCTCGTCGAAGCGCTGACCGTCGATGAGGTGCACCCGCTGCAGCACGCGCACCGGGCCCGGCGCAGGGAGCGCCCGGACGTAGGCGGTCAGCTCGAGGGTCGGCACCCAGCCGGTCAGCTCGATGTCGAACGTGGCCGGCGGGAAGGAGTCGATCGACCACAGCAGCGAGATCGGATCGAACGGTGTTTCGTCGGGCAACGCCAGCCAGCCCCGCAACACGCCGCGGCCGGTGGGTTGCGCCCGCGCGAACTCGGCCGTGGCCGGCTCGATGCGCATGTCGACCTCGCCCATCATCCGGGCCTGCACGCCCGTCGGGGTCTGCGGTGGCACGCGCAGGCAGTCCTCGAACGGGACGACGCCGGCGGCCGGCACGCCATCCGTCCAGTACGGCCGCGCGTCCGGGTCGAGTTCGCCGGTCGTGAACAGCGCCTCGACGCAGATCCGGCCGTCTTGGCTGAGCCGGGCGTGCAGTTGGCTGGCCGATCGTCCGGCCCGCAGTTCCTCGGTCGTGATCGTGGCCGGACCGGGATCGGGAGCGCGCAGGAAGTGGGCGCTGGCCGCCAGCACGTGGCGGTGCGCGCCGGCCGCGGTGACGGCCCGGCCCATCATGGCGAGCAGATAGCCGCCGTTGGGCTTGCCGCCGATGGTCCAGTCGGGGCTGATCTCGGCCGCGAACTCGGACGGGCTGATCGCGGTCACCGCGCTGACGTCGGCAAAGCTGCGATTGGCCATGCGCTGATCAAAACACGCAGCTGTGTCGGCTGACACCGTGGCGGACTACACAGCGCATGCAACCGCTTGCAGTGCCTAGTGTTGTAGCTCTCCGCAAGCGACGTCCATGATCTGGGAGCGCCAGTGTCGGTACCGAGCACCAAGTTCGTCTATGACTTCGCCGAAGGCAGCAAGGACATGAAGGACCTGCTCGGCGGCAAGGGCGCGAATCTGGCCGAGATGACGAACCTGGGGCTGCCGGTGCCGCCCGGGTTCACGATCACCACTGAGGCGTGCAAGGCGTTCCTCAAGTCCGGTCGCGAACCGTCCGAACTGGCGGCCGAGGTCACCGATCACCTGCACCAGCTCGAGAAGCGGATGGGCAAGAAGCTGGGTCAGTCCGATGACCCGTTGTTGGTGTCGGTTCGGTCGGGGGCGAAGTTCTCGATGCCCGGGATGATGGAGACCGTTCTGAACGTCGGCCTCAACGACCAGTCGGTGCGGGGATTGGCCGCGCAGGCGGGTAACGAGCGGTTCGCGTTCGACTCGTACCGGCGCCTGATCCAGATGTTCGGCAAGACCGTGCTCGACATCGAGGGCGCCTGGTTCGAGGACGCGCTGGACGCGACGAAGGCGGCGAAGGGCGCGACCAACGATCTGGACCTGGACGCCGACGACCTTCGCGCACTGGTGGAGACCTACAAGCAGGTCGTGATCGATCAGGCCGGGCGCCCGTTCCCGCAGGATCCGCGGGAGCAGATGGATTTGGCGGTGCGGGCGGTGTTCGAGTCGTGGAACACGCCGCGCGCGGTGATCTATCGGCGCCAGGAGCGGATTGCGGCTGATCTGGGCACGGCGGTGAACATCGTGGCGATGGTGTTCGGGAATCTGGACATGGATTCGGGGACGGGGGTGTGCTTCACCCGGAATCCGGCCAACGGTGAGCAGGGTGTCTACGGCGACTACCTGCAGAACGCCCAGGGTGAGGACGTGGTCGCGGGTATCCGCAACACGATCCCGTTGGCTGATCTGGAGGCGTTGGACAAGAAGTCGTACGGGCAGTTGCTTCAGATCATGCAGCGGCTGGAGGAGCACTTCCAGGATTTGTGCGATATCGAGTTCACCATCGAGCGTGGCAAGTTGTGGATGCTGCAGACGCGGGTGGGCAAGCGGACGGCGGCGGCGGCGTTTCGGATCGCGACGCAGTTGGTGGATCAGGGGCTGATCGATCTGGACGAGGCGGTGCAGCGGGTCACGGGGGCGCAGTTGGCGCAGTTGATGTTCCCGCGCTTCGACGAGTCGGTGGCGCGGCGCAAGATCGCGCAGGGCATGAACGCCTCGCCCGGGGCCGCGGTCGGCAAGGTCGTCTTCGACTCGTACACGGCGGTGAAGTGGTCACGCAGCGGTGAGGCCGTGATCCTGGTCCGCCGCGAGACGAACCCCGACGACTTGAACGGGATGATCGCCGCCGAGGGCATCCTGACCAGCCGAGGTGGGAAGACGTCGCACGCGGCGGTCGTGGCCCGGGGGATGGGCAAGACGTGTGTGTGCGGGGTGGAGGCCCTGGACGTGAACACCAAGGGCCGCAAGTTCACCGCCCCGGGTGGCGTCGAGGTGCATGAGGGTGACGTGATCTCGATCGACGGCACCACCGGGGAGGTGTTCCTGGGCGAGGTGCCGGTGGTGGCGTCGCCGGTGGTGCGCTACTTCGAGGGCGACGCGACGGCCGTCGGGGACGAACTCGTCCAGGCGGTGGATCGGATCATGAAACACGCCGACGGGCGGCGGCGGATGGCGGTGCGGGCCAACGCCGACAACGCCGAGGACGCGCAGCGGGCGCGCCGCTTCGGGGCGCAGGGCATCGGACTGTGCCGGACCGAACACATGTTCCTCGGGGAACGCCGTCAACTGGTGGAGCGCTTGATCCTGGCCGACACCGACGAGGAACAGGCAAAGGAACTACAGGAACTGCTGCCACTGCAGCGCGAGGACTTCCTCGGCATCCTGGAGGCGATGGACGGGCTGCCGGTCACGATCCGGCTGCTCGATCCGCCGCTGCACGAGTTCCTGCCCGACATCACCGAGCTCTCGGTGCGGGTCGCGGTCGCCGAGGCTCGCGGCGAGAAACGCGAGGGCGACCTGCGGATGCTGCAGGCCGTGCACCGCCTGCACGAGCAGAACCCGATGCTCGGCCTGCGGGGGGTCCGCCTCGGGGTCGTCATCCCCGGCCTGTTCGCGATGCAGTCCCGTGCGGTCCTGGAAGCCGCCGCGCTGCGGATCAAGGCCGGCGGCGTCCCGCGCGTGGAGATCATGGTCCCCCTCGTGGCCAACGTCCAAGAGTTGGAAACGGTGAAGCAGGACATCATCCAGGTCGCGCGCGAGGTCCGGGCCGAGACCGGTGTGCACCTGGAGTTCCTGGTCGGCACCATGATCGAACTACCCCGCGCCGCACTGACGGCCGACCAGATCGCCGACGCCGCCGAGTTCTTCTCCTTCGGCACCAACGACCTCACCCAAACCACCTGGGGCTTCTCCCGCGACGACGTCGAAGCCGCGTTCTTCTCCGCTTACCTCGAGAAAGGCATCTTCGGGGTTTCCCCGTTCGAAACCATCGACCGCGACGGCGTCGGCGAGCTCATCCGCATCGGCGCCGAACGCGGCCGCTCCCACCGCCCCGGCCTCAAACTGGGCGTCTGCGGCGAACACGGCGGCGACCCCGACTCCGTCCACTTCTTCGAAGAAGTCGGCCTCGACTACGTCTCCTGCTCCCCCTTCCGCGTCCCGGTGGCGCGGCTGGAAGCAGGGCGTTCCGTCGCCGACGCCTGAGGCGGGCGGGTAGGTTCGAAGGGTGTTCCGCCGACGGCCCCGCACCGATCTGAAGGCCTTGACGTCACGCTCGGCCGATCGGCGCGAGTCGACGATGATCCTTCCGACGACGGCCCTGCTGCAACAGATCCTGGACGAGTACGGCCTGCGCCACTCGTTCGACGACGACGGTGACCTGACGGTCCGCTGGGAGAAGTGCAACGTCTTCTTCTTCCATTACGGCGAGAAGCAGGAAGTCGTCCAGGCTCGGCTCTACCTCAACCGCAGGTTTAGTGTCGACCTGCGTCCGACCGTCGCGTTGATGCTCGATGACTGGAACCGCACCAAGCTCTTCCCGAAGGCTTACACCGTCCTGCCCGACGACGGTGCCGTGGGAATCTGCGCCGAGCAGGTCTTCGACTTCGAGGCCGGGGTCACCCGTGAGCAGCTCAAATACACCGTCGGAATCTGGATCGACACGCTGCTGCGTTTCGCCGAGTGGGTCGACGAGCAGCTGTGAGTGATGAGCCGGGCGCGCGGCGGTTCGTCGAGCCGGCCAAACGGGCGGACTCGGCGGGTGGGCAGCGCAGTGAGTTCGCCCGCGACCGGGCCCGGGTGCTGCACTCGTACGCGTTTCGCCGGCTGGCCGACAAGACGCAGGTCAGCGTTCCGGGCGAGGACGACTTCCCCCGTACTCGGCTGACCCACTCGCTCGAGGTCGCCCAGATCGGGCGCGAGCTGGGAGCCGCCCTCGGCTGTGATCCCGACATCGTCGACACGGCCGGGCTCGCTCACGACCTGGGACATCCGCCCTTCGGACACAACGGCGAGGACGCTCTCGACGTCGCCGCCGCGGGCATCGGCGGGTTCGAGGGCAACGCCCAGACGTTGCGGATCCTGACCCGCCTCGAACCGAAGATCATCGCCCCGGACGGCGCGCCGGCCGGGCTGAACCTCACCCGCGCGACTCTGGACGCTGTCGGCAAATATCCCTGGACCCGGCGCGCCGGGCAGCGCAAGTTCGGCGTGTACGCCGACGACCTGGCCGCCTTCGAGTGGGTGCGCGCCGGCGTCGAACCGGGCCGCCGCTGTCTCGAGGCCCAGGTCATGGACTGGGCCGACGACGTCGCGTACTCGGTGCACGACGTCGAGGACGGCGTACACGGCGGCCACATCCGCCTCGACCGGATCGACGACGACACGCGGGTGCTGCTCTGCGACCTGGCCGCCGAGCTCTATTCGGACCTGGCCGCCGATGCGCTCACGCCCTACCTCGACGAACTGCTCGCGCTGCCCACGCTGCGCGACCTCGGCGGCTACGACGGCTCGTACGCCGCCCAGGCGGCGGCCAAGCGGGCGACGAGCGAGTTGACCGGACGGTTCGCGGCCGCGGCCGCCGATGCGACCTGGAAGGCCTACGGCCCCGGGCTCTCGCGCTACCGCGGTGCACTGGTGGTGCCGGTGCGGGCGGCGGCCGAATGCGCGCTGCTCAAGGCGATAGCGGCCCACTTCGTCATGCGGCGCTCCGGCGCCGTCGAGCGGCAGGCCCGGCAGCGTGAGCTGCTGCGGGAGCTCGTCGAGGCGGTTGCGGCCGGGGCTCCGGACACGCTGAGCGGCTTGTTGTCGGGTGGCTGGCACAAGGCGGCGGACGATGCTGCTCGCTTTCGCGTGGTCGTCGACCAGGTCGCTCAGCTCACCGACACCTCGGCGATCGCCTGGCACGCCAAGCTCGTCAGACATCGCGCATAGAATCGCCGCGTGGCAGGGCGAATAAAGGACGAAGACATCGCCCTCGTGCGCGAGAAGTCGCCGATCGACGACGTGATCGGCGAGCACGTCCAGCTGCGCAACGCCGGGGGCGGCAACCTGAAGGGCATCTGCCCGTTCCACGACGAGAAGTCGCCGTCACTGTCGGTGTCGCCCGGTCGAGGGCTTTTCCACTGCTTCGGCTGCGGGGCGGGCGGCGACGTCATCCGCTTCATCGAACGCATCGAGCACCTGAGCTTCAACGACGCGGTCGAGCGGCTGGCCAACCGCGCCAACATCCAGCTGCGCTACGACGACAGCGGCCACGGCACCGCGCGCCCGCCGCAGGGCCAGCGGTCCCGGCTCATCCAGGCCCATGCCGCGGCGGCCGCGTTCTACGCCGACCAGTTGCGCACGCCCGAGGCGCGCACGGCACGCGAGTTCCTGGCCCAGCGTGGCTTCGACGAGGCGGCCGCGGCGGCCTACGGCTGCGGCTACGCGCCCGACGGCTGGGACGCCCTCACCAAGCACCTGCAGGCATTGGGCTTCACCTCGAACGAGCTGACCACCGGCGGGCTCGCGCGGCCGTCCCAGCGGGGCTCGCTCATCGACCGCTTCCACCGCCGCCTGCTGTGGCCGATCCGCGACCTGGCCGGCGACGTGGTCGGCTTCGGGGCGCGTCGGCTGTACGACGACGACAAGGTCGAGGCCAAGTACCTCAACACTCCTGAGACGCCGATCTACAAGAAGAGCCAGCTGCTCTACGGGGTCGACGTCGCCAAGAAGGAGATCGCCCGCCAGCACCGGGCGGTGATCGTCGAGGGCTACACCGACGTCATGGCCTGCCACCTGGCCGGTGTCACGACGGCGATCGCCAGTTGCGGGACGGCATTCGGCACCGAACACATCGGCGTGATCCGCCGGCTGCTGTTGGATTCGGACGCATTCACCGGCGAAGTGATCTTCACCTTCGACGGCGACGCCGCCGGTATGAAGGCGGCCGAGCGGGCGTTCGCCGAGGACCAGAAGTTCATGGCCCAGACGTTCGTCGCGGTCGAGTCGAGCGGCCTCGACCCGTGCGAGCTGCGGCAGAAGTCCGGTGACGAGGCGGTGCGGGATCTCGTCGCCCGCCGCATTCCGCTCGTCGAGTTCGTGCTGCGCAATACCGTCAGCCGCGCCGATCTCGACACCGCTGAAGGGCGGTCGGCCGCGCTGGACCGCGGAGTGCCGCTGGTCGCGATGATCAAGGACCACTCGTTGCGCGACGAGTACGCCCGCCGGCTGGCCGGGCTGGTCGGCGTCGACGACCCGATGCGGGTCGTGGCCCGCGTCCGCGGCATGATCCGCACCGGCAACAAGCCCGAGGTTCCGGCCAACCGGCCGGCCGGAGTCGTCGTCGACGACAACGTGGCCAACGTCGAGCGCGAGGTGCTCAAGGTCGCCCTGCAGATTCCCGCGGTCGCCGGCCCGCAGTTCGACGCGCTGCCGAGCGAGGCTTTCCTGGTCGCCGAGCACCAGCAACTGCGCAAGGCGATCGAAGCCGCGGGCGGCACGGCGAGCGCGGTCGGCGGCCCCGAGTGGACGTCGACGATCGAGGCCCATCTTCCCGACGACCGGTCGAAGTCGGTGGTGAACGAACTGGCCGTCGAGGCGTTGCACTCGGGCGCCGTCGACCAGGCCCGTTACGCCGACGCTGTCCTGGCTAGGTTGCAAGAGATCATCGCCGCCCGCCAGGTGGGTGTGGTCAAGTCCCGGCTTCAGCGGATCAACCCGGTCGAGCATCCCGAGGAGCACACCCGGCTGTTCGGTGAGTTGATCACGCTCGAGGCCCATCGCCGGGTGCTGCGCGAGCGGGCCATCGGCGGCGAATGATGTTGTTGCGCCGCGACAAGCCGATCGCGCACGTCCAGCGGCTCCTCGATCGCGAGGACCGGGTCGTGTCGTGGGCGGTCGCCGGTGACACCGTCGTCGTCGCCACCCGGCTCGGCCTGTGGTGGCCGACGGGCGACGTCCACCGCATGATCAGCTGGTCGCTGATCGACAAGGCCGTCTGGGACGAGGGCCAGTTGACGGTGATCGAGGCCGAGGTCGTCGACGAGCTGTTCCTCATCGACCGTCCGGCGATCGCGCTGATGCTGACCGAGCCCCGCGACCTGCCGCCGACGGTGCGCAAACGGGTCGAGTCGAGCGTCGCCCAGTCGGAGTTGCTGGCGCTGCCCGGGGGAGCCGGGCGCTTCGTGGGCCGCCGCGTGCCCGGTCAGGACGGGCTGACGTGGTGGTGCCGCTTCGAGCCGGGCACGCCCGACAACGCGATCACCCGTGAGGCCGCCGAGTCGATCATCCAGACGCTGCGCGCGCGGAGCAACGTCGTTCTCTAGCGGTGGTACCCGTTCGTCGTGCTGCCGGTCGAGCTGCCCGACAGTTTTGAGCCCGAGCGCGCCCCGTGCCTTGGTGGCGAAGTCGTCCACCTTGGCCTGCAACACGCCGGCCGTCGACTGAACGGTCTGGCTACCGGCGAACTTTCGAGCGACACTGACGATGGTCTCGTAGCGATCGCGCCCGGCTCGTGCGCCCAGGACGTATCCGGCAGCTGCGCCGGCCAGGAAGCTCAGCTTCATCGGACCCACTCCTCGGTTCGCGGTATGGCTGCCTACCTTAGTCGGGTCCGGACGCGCTCCGCCGGTGCGTTAGACTCTCCCAGGCCCGCGAGACGGGCCGCCGTGGTCCCCCATAGCTCAATTGGCAGAGCATTCGACTGTTAATCGAAGGGTTTCTGGTTCGAGTCCAGATGGGGGAGCCAGCAATCTCGGGGCATCCAATACCGGACTAAACCGGGTCCTGCTCTCGCTAGTGACACGTCGGCCCTTGACCGCGTCTGTTGAGTCCACGTCGGGAGCTTTTGGGTCGCGCGTGGACGGCTTCATGCGACTTCTCTCGCTAGCGTGACGCCATGCCTCCAGCGATTCGAATCGTCGCCACTGGCTTCGGCAGACCTCTCCCGGAGCGTTGACTAAGGCTTCAGTGCCGCGCCGAGCGCGGTGAGCGTCGGGCGCTCGACTCGGTAGTAAGCCCACTTACCGCGCTGCTCGCGGCTGACGAGCCCTGCTTCGGCGAGGACCTTCATGTGGTGCGAGACCGTGCCCTGACTTAGACCGACCGGCTCAGTCAGATCGCAGATGCACGCCTCGCCGTCCTCGTGCGCAGCGATGAGTGACAGCAGCCGGACGCGCGTCGGATCACCAAGGGCTTTGAACATGCCCGCAAGTCTGGTCGCGTCCTCTGCGCCCATGACGCTCCCGACGACGGGAGAGCAACAAGCGCCCAAGTCATTGGTCAGGACCGGCAGCGTTGTCGTCATCACCCAAGTATGCCACTCACATTGACAAACGTCGATGCATTGACGATTCTTGATGCATTGACGTTCATCGATGGGAGTTGAGCATGTCTGACGGCGATGTTCGAGAGCAAGTCCGGGCCAGGTACGCACGGGCGGCGATTGCGGTCACTCGGGACCAGACGACGGCACTGACCGTTCTGGATGGGCCGTGTTGCTCGTCAGCGAGTTGCGGTACTGACGAGGTCGGGGTCGCGTTCGGGTCCGGGCTGTACAGCGCCGACGAACATGGCGAACTGCCCGCAGAGGCGATCGCGGCGAGCCTCGGATGCGGCAACCCGATCGCAGTGGCCGAACTGCGTGCGGGCGAGAAGGTGCTCGACCTCGGCTCGGGCGGGGGGATCGACGTCCTGCTGTCTGCCAGGCGCGTCGGGCCGACCGGCTTCGCTTACGGCGTGGACATGACCGACGAGATGCTCGCTCTGGCCGAGATCAACAGGGCCAAGTCCGGCCTGACCAATGTCGCATTCCTCAAAGGCTCGATCGAGTCGGTGCCACTGCCGGAAGAGTCCGTGGACGTCGTGATCTCTAACTGCGTCATCAACCTCTCCAGTGAGAAGTCGAGCGTGTTGGCTGAGATGTTCCGCGTCCTAACACCCGGTGGCCGCGTCGGCGTATCCGACGTGGTAGCCGAGGACGATCTGACGCCCGAGATGCGGGCTGAACGGGGCTCTTACGTCGGCTGCATCGCCGGAGCCCTGTCCAAGTCGGAGTACCTCGATGGGCTGGCCGCTGCGGGCTTTACCGAGGCCAGCGTGACCTTCACCCATGAGGTAGCCGACGGAATGCACGGGGCGATTGTGAACGCCGTCAAGCCGAGCGTCTGCTGCGACCCGGCCCAACAGGCGACCTGCTGCGAGCCGTCCGCCAAGTCTGCGTGCTGCGGCACCCAAGCGGGACACGTCGCTGGGACTTGCGGTTGCCAGTGAACCTCGACCTCAGCCGCAAAGCCGCTGCGGAGGCAATCGGGACAGCCTTTCTGGTCGCTGCGGTCATCGGTTCTGGGATCGCCGCTGCGCGGCTGTCGCCGAACGATGTCGGGCTCGAACTGCTGGAAAACAGCGTTGTCACCGGTGCCGCGCTCGTCGCTTTGATCGTCGCGCTGCAACCCGTGTCAGCGGCCTTCAACCCCGTCGTCACGCTGGTCGAGCGAGCTCTCGGCGCGATCAGCAGCCGCGACGCCGCAGTGCTCATCGCCGCCCAGGTCATCGGCGCCTTGCTCGGGGCGATCGCCGCGAACCTGATGTTCGGCCTTTCAGCCATCTCGCTGTCCACTCACCACCGCACTGGGGGTGGCGTCCTGCTCGCCGAGGTGATCGCGACCGTCGGCCTGCTGATGGTCATCTTCGGAAGTGCAAGGTCTGGCCGGGCCGACCGCGTGGCTTTCGTGGTCGGCGGCTACATCCTTGCCGCGTATTGGTTCACCAGCTCGACCAGCTTCGCCAACCCCGCCGTCACCATCGCCCGAATGTTCTCCAACACGTTCGCCGGTATTGCTCCATCATCGACACCCGCGTTCATCGGCATGCAAGTCGTGGGCGGGGTCGTCGGTCTCGCGCTCATACGCCTGCTCTACCCATCAGCCCACAACGAAGCCGCCTCTCTGGCGGAACGAGAGGTCATCCATGACTAACAAGCCGACAGTGCTGTTCCTTTGCGTCCACAATGCCGGTCGGTCCCAGATGGCCGCCGGCTGGCTCCGGAGCATCGCCGGGGATCGAGTCGAGATCTGGTCCGCAGGTTCCGAGCCCGCCGATCAAGTCAACCCCGGGGCTGTGGAGGCGATGCGCGAAGTCGGCATCGACATCAGCAGCGAGACCCCGAAGATCCTCACGACCGATTCCGTGTCTAGGGCGGACGTCGTCGTCACGATGGGATGCGGAGACACGTGCCCCTACTTCCCAGGCAAACGCTACGAGGATTGGGAACTGACGGACCCAGCTGGCCAACCCATCGAGGTAGTCCGCCAGGTGCGCGATGAGATCAAGGGCAGAGTTCTCGCTCTGGCCGATGACCTAGCGAAGTAGCGCCAGAGCCTCTTCGAGTCCGGCGACCAAGCCGCCCGCATGACCCTTGGACGGCGACGCCGGAGGCATCCGCTTCCACTGCATCCGGGCCGTCAGCAACCGCATTTCGATTTTCTCTCGCGCCTGGTGCATCGCTTCGTTTTCGATCATGCCGAGACGATAGCTCGAACAGGCGTTCGATAACAAGGCTGCGTGCGGTGGCGAACGGGTCAGCCGTTGGTGCCAGCGGTCTTGTTGCCGGGCCAGGCGCAGCACTGAAATTTCTCGGGCGCTCATGGTCTCCCCATGGCGCTGAAACGCTCGGACGATCTGAGCGGCCCGCGCCCGATTCGATGGCATATCAGTGGCACAGCGCCTCCGTGCCGCGCAGTTGCCTCGAGTGTTGCCAAAGACTCGCACGGTCCGAAACTCGGCCCCCGGCAGTCCTCGATGACACTCGGCGGTGCGCACTCGCGGAAACCGTTAATCGAAGGGTTTCGAGTCCAGATGGGGGAGCCAGCAATCTCGGGGCTCGCCGGCCCGAGTTCGCCTCCCTCGTTGCCCGACGGTCCCGATCTTGTGTCGCGCGGTTAATCCCGAGGCCTACGAGGTTGCTCACCCTGAGGCTGGGACTCGATAGGCGAGAACTTGCCCCGGGTCCCAGGTTTGGATGAGGACGGTGCCGTCGCCGACAGCAATGGTGGGTTCGGGTGATCCGCCGGCGCCGACCCCGGTGAGATCGACGAGCGGTTGGCAGTTACTCGTGCACGTGGCATCGAAGGCTTCTACGCCGTTCGGGTACGGCTGATCTCCGCTGTAAACGGGTAGCCACAGCAAGTTCCCGGAGCGGACCGTGTGCGAGCTTGCGGCCGAGTGGGAGCTCAAGACGATCGTGTTGGTGATCGCGCCGGTGGATTCGTCGACCAGGGCGATACGGCTGTTGCCGCAGCGGATGGTGACCGCAACCGTGTGGGTGTCCGCCCCGCCGGGCTGCATCAGGCACTGGAGCCCGGCGGGGTCATCAGAGGTGCGCAGGCTGGTGTTCCACGTCGCTTGGCAGATCAACGCTCCGCAACCGGTGAGGGGCCACTCCGAAACACCGTCATAGAAGTCGGTGACCATGATGCGGTCGTCGTCGAGGGTCAGATTCCCGCGCATGTAATCGCCGTTGCCGGTCCATTCCAGCGCGCCGGTCGCATCGTCGTAAACGGTGAGATGGTCTTCGGCGATCACCAGGTGGCCGTCAGCAGCAGCGAAGGCCACTGGCCCTTGGCCATCGTGGTCGACGGTGATCTGGAATGCGATGTGCCCATCGGTCGCGGCCAGAGCATCGATCACGCCTCCGGAAGTCATGGTGAACAGATAGCCGTCGGCAGCGCTGTAGTTGTAGGTCTGCACCTCGTCGACTTCGGTGAACCAGCGCTGGGTGTGGGTGGCAAGGTCGACCGCGGTTATCGCTCCCGGAGTGTCGCAGTTGACGTAGGCGACGCCGTTGTCGACCGCCAGGCCGTTGTCGGTCATGATGCAGCCAGGCAGCGACGTCGACCACTCGGTGGCGCCGGTGACGGCGTTGTCGGCAACCAGGACGGAGGCCGACTGTCCTGGCACTCGGCCGGCGACATAGGCGGTGCCACCGTCGATGACCGGCGATGCCTGGGAGTTGACGGCCACGCCATTGGCGTTCCACGCCGCGGTCAGGCCAGCGACATTGCCCGCGGTGAGCGTTGCCTCGCCCGGATTGTCGAAGGTGCGGCCGGATCCGCCGTAACTCGAGACGTATTGATCAGCTGGGTCGGCAACATCGCTGCCGGTGGTGAAGTAGCCGAAGACGTCGAGGATGAGCTGGGTGCCGGCCGCGGCGTAGGCCGTGACTTGGCCGCTGTCACCCAGTTCGGCGATCGCTGCGGTGGCAACTGTTTGCCCGGGACCGGTCCAGCTGACCGTCGAGGACGCACCGGGGGTGCTGTGCCCGGTCGGGATCAGTTGCGTCCAGCCGCTGGCGGCGGTCTGGGTGACGGTGGTATTGAAGAGCACCGCCGACACTCCGTGGGCCGGAAGACCGGCTCGACCCAGCGGTGCGATGGGGGTTTGCGATCCCGCTGCCACCGAGTTCGGTCGGGTGTCGGTCAGCCGGCTCGCGTCGACGGGCACGAACAGACCGCCGGAGCTGACGGGGGCGGTGTCGTCGGTGTAGTAGCCGGTGACGTCCATGATCAGGTGAGTGCCGCCGGAGTTGTAGAGCTGGACGCTGCCCCCGCTGCCCAGGGGAACGATGACGAGGTTGGCGACCGTCTGCCCCGGTCCCGTCAGGTTGAGGTTCGAGGTGGCACTCAGCGGCGTCGGGCCGCCCGTCGGGATGACCTGGACCCAACCCGCAGCACTGCTCTGCGTAGCCGTCACCGATAGCGCGACCGCTGAGACGCCGCTTGCTGGTACTCCGCCGGCGCCGGCGACCTGGATCTGAAACGTCTGGCCGGGCGCGGGTACGGGATCCGGGTTCGACGGGCTCGCGGCCGGGAGCCCGAGGCGGGTCCGGGAATCCACTATTCGGGTCGGGGTCAGCGGGTGGTAACGACCGGCGGAGCTGCTGGCGGCCTGGGCGTAGTAACCCTCGACGTCGACGATCAGGTCACCGCCGGCGACATCGAACAGGCTGATCGAGCCGTCGTTCCCGACAGGCACAGTGACCAGGTTGGCGACCGTCTGGCCGGCGTAGGAGACGTTCAGATTCGACGAGGCGCCCAGGGTGCCGTGGCCCGTCGGGAAGGCTTGGACCCAACCGCTCTGCGGTGTGTCGGTGATGGTGAGGTTCAGCGTCACCGCCGTCACCCCAGACGCAGGAACACCACCGACCCCGGCGACCGGCACGACGACGACGGCCCCTGGCTTCGGGCGCCCGGACGATCGAGTGTCGAGCGTCCGCGTGGGGGGCAGTGGGACGTACCTCCCGGTCGACGCCACCGCCGCTCGGGCAACCGGCGCCGTCACGACGACCGCAACGGCCGCCGCGGAAACCAACAATGAGGCGCCAGACGCAATGCGCAGCCAACGTTGAGCGAGCATCAGTCCCCGATCTGAGCGTTCGCAAAAGCCAAAACCACACCGAGCCGCCGAGCCGACCGCGGGGGCTGTACCCCGAGTGACGTGACTCATAACCTTGCGTTCGTCGAAGATCAAGTTCACTGGCAATGTGCTCGCCGCCTACATCGCTATCGAGTCGACGATCGGAAGCGCTCGACTGGATCCGATCCGAGCGTTGGGCGCGAACAGTGAGTACTGGGGCAGAGGAGGACCATCAATCATGGCGACACAACCAACGGCACATCCCGCGCCCCGGACTGGCGCCTCGAACGAATGGGAGCCCAGCGCTGCCTTCCTCGGGTCTCTTGCCGCGGCCTGCCTGTTCTTCGCCATCGGCGGCTCCACCAACACGCTCGTGTGGGCGATCTTCGGAAGTGTGTGGGCCGCAATCGGGATCGCCGTGTCCCTGTGGCATCGCCACGTGTGATTGGTCCTCAGCCGACCTCGCGCCGCACTGCGGCCAACGTACGGGGATCGCTGCCTGTACCTCGACGGAGACCGCCGTTCCCGGATCGTGAACCGAAATCGCTTGGCCCGGTCCTGCGTGAAGTGCGGGCTTGATCCTGACAGAGTCCCCGAGTGGGATGGTCATGATCGACAGAGGGGACGCTCTGAAGATCGTGGTGGTCGATGTCGACCAGCTGTCCCCGAACATCGGGATGCACGTCAGGCGCTGCACTATCCCGGTACGTGAGCACCGCCGAGGCGCTCAGCGGCGGCGTGGGCGTGCGTCAGCTGAGGTGGAACTGAAACTTCTCGCCACGCGAGACCGCATTCGCATAGGCAACCAGTTCCGCATCAGGCAAGCTGACGCCGATTCGCCGTAGCGCGAGGATGACGAGTGGCTTGATGTCTTCGGCGGGCTTGCCGGTGTGCTTGTCGCGCAACTCCGCATCGAGTTCGTTCACCCGCGAGGCGGACTGAGCGAAGATCGACTGGCCGCCACCGACATTCATGTTGAACACCATCCGTCCAGCATCGCACGGTGTGGGCGGGGCGGCGTCCTGCCCGTCGATGACACTGCCGGCTTCGTCAAGAGTCAGCAGCTGTTCGCGGGTCGCGTCGAGGTCCTCGACGTCGGCGAAGGCAACCGGCCCGCCGGTCGCTGCATGTCGCGATGAGCCGATCGACTGTGCATCAAATTCGTCTCGTTCGGGAAAGACGCTTTCGTGAGCCAGAACGACCTCGAGTCCCGGCGACGCACCATGACGTTTGTCGGCGCCGGCATGTTCCTCGTGTTCGCCATCGTCGGTGGCGCCACCGCAGCATCGCGTCACAGCGGATTTCTGTGGTCGATGGCTGCGGTGTGGCTCGTGGCGTCGATGGCCATGGTGGTGATCGCGATCAAGGTCAATCGGACGTCTGGGCCGATTGACCCTCCGGAGGTCAGGGCCGCCCAACGGCCGAAGCTGTTCCGCTCGACCGTGTTCGAGAGAGCCGACCCGCGAGAGCCCGAACGCTACAAAGCCCACTGGGCGCGAGCGGGCCGGATGCGACTGCTGATGTTCGCGTGCATCCTCGCCGTCGCGCTGTTGTCCTTCGGCGTCCTCACACTGACGACCCACCACGCGATTGCGCTCGGAGTCGTCCTGTTGGCCGGAGGCGTCGCCGCTGTCGTGGCAGTGCCACCGACGTGGTCATGGAATCGACGCCACTGGCACGACGCCGGGCTCTGAGCGTTCGAGTACGTGCCCTCGTTCGAGAAGGTGGATATTGTCGCGGCTCGCGCCGCCGTCTGATGTCGACCTGAGTACAGCCAAGCGGTGCCGTCAGTCCTTGTAGGCCGCCGGTTCGCGTCGGCGCGCACCCCAGAGCATCAAGGCGCCGGTGATCAGCAGCGTCAGGCCAAGGAAGATCGGCCGGCCCACCTCCGGGCCAGTCGACGCGAGAATCGTTGCGCTCCCGGACGCGGTCACGGTGAAGCTCTGGCTGGCGACCCGCGCCGAACCCTGGCTGAGGACGACGGCGTGCGCGCCGACCGGCAACGAGGCCGGGATGGTGAAGGTGAAGCTCACCGTGCCGTCCACGGTCGCCGCGTAGGTGCCCAGCGCGAGGTCAGCGGAGTGCAACGTGGCCACGACCCCTTCGCCCGGCGCGAAGCCGGCCCCGGTGACCGCCAGCGTCGCACCCTGCGCCGCCTGGCTCGAGGACAGCGTCACCGTCGCCGACGCCGGCGCGGGGGTGGAACTCGACGGTGTACTCGAGGAGGTCGGGGCCGTCGGTGCGGTGATGGTGAAGCTGACGGACTGCGATGGTTCCGAGGCCGCGTATCCGCCGCTCGTCCCGCCGAAGGTGGCCGTCAACGAGTGGCCGCCGGGGGAAAGCGCGCTGGTGGTCAGCGTGGCCTGTCCGGTTGAGCTGCTGACCTGGCCTGTCCCGAGTGAGGTGCCGCCGTCCTCGAAGGTGACGGTGCCACCGGGCGGGATCGGCATGACTGTCGCGGTCAGGGTGATCGCGGTGCTCTGCGTCGCGGGTGAGGACGGGCTGACCGACAGCGTCGTCGTGGTCGAGACCGTCCAGGTGAGGGCGATCGATCCGTCGCCGCCGTTCGTGTCCGTCGTGGTGTTCGACGCACTCGAGATGGCGTATCCGGCGCCGCCGCCACCACCACCGGCGTAGCCGCAACTCCCGGTGTCGAGATGGCCGCCGCCGCCACCGCCGGTGTAGCCGCCGCCCCCGCCACCACCGGTGTAGGGAGCGGCCGTCGCGCCGTCGCCACCCACGCCCAGGGCTGATGGTGAGGTGGCCGGTCCGGAACCTGCCGTCCCGGCGCCGATGTTCCCGCCTGCGGCCCCGCCCGACGACTCGGTGCCTGCCTGGCCCTCGCCACCGCTGGTGCAGAAGCCTGGGACGGCGCCCGGGGCGCCCGCACCGTTGGTGCCGCCCGAACCCCCGGCGTTGCCGTCGGCCGCGCCACCCCCGCCGCCGGCCGCCAGCAGAAGCGTTCCGCTGGTGGTGTCGAAGACGAACGAACCGCCGCCGCCCGATCCCTCGCTCGTGTTCATGCCGAACATCGAGTCGGCGTAGTAGCCGCCCGCTCCGCCGCCACCGTAGGCAGCGGCCGGCGCAGTGGCTGCCGGGTGGCTGCCGTCGGCGCCCCGCCCGCCCGCCACGAGTGTGAGGACGTCACCGGGCGTGAGCGGCACGGTGCTGGTGATCTTGCCGCCATCTCCAGGGGCGCTCCCGTAGCCGTCGCTGCCGCCGGACGCGCCGGCGACGACGGCGATGGCCGACGTGACGCCCGCCGGGACCGTCCAGGTCTGGGCGGCGCCGGTGTGGGCGAAGGTCTGGGTGCAGGAGACACCACAGGTCGGCGTCGCGCCAGCCTGCTCCGGCAGAGCGATCCCGAGCCCAGCCAGACCGACGACAGCGGCGACCAGCACCAAACGACCTGCACGACGCATCGAATGCTCCGCCTCAAGAAACGAACTCGCGACAGCGAATCCGAACGGAGACGCCCTCACCTCATCGGCCGGCGCCGGCGGGAACTTAGTTCGCGCCGATCTTCGTCGGGCTCCCGCCAACGTGGCGAGCGGGCTTACTGGCTCTTCTTCGTCGCCCACCAGTAGGTTCCGGCCATGGCTGCGAGCGTCAGTGCGACGAAGATTGCGGCCTCGAGCCATTGGAAGGTCCAGTAGCGACTCGCTGGTTGGTAGTTCACGGCGAGTGTGAAGTTGGTCGAGATTTGATCGAGGCAGAGCGAGCCGGGGTCGTTTGGTGGCACTTGGGCGGTGCCGCTGGCGGGGGGCGCGGTAGTGAGAAGGCTGGCGCAGTGCTGTTGCACGAAGGTCGCCATCTGACTGTTGGTCACGCGCTGGCCGGACTGCGACACGAAGTGGCTCGATTGGGCCCAGGCGCCGACTGGCGCGCCGCCGCCGGCGATGATGTGTGGTGTTCCGCCATCAGATTGTTCGATGCCGAGGTTTGCCGTGCTCCCGCGAGCAAGCGAGACGACGGTGTGCTTCGCGGCGAGCAGGTGCGGGCGTACCCAGATCTCCACCGCGACGCGGGCGAGGACGAACAGGGCCAGGGTGGCGATCATCGCCGGGATCGTGCGTCGGATCAGGGCGCCGAACATCACGCCGGCAGCGAACGCGAACAGGGCGTAGGCGACGGGTGCGATGTCGCGTTGATCGAACACGTCGTAGGCGTTGGACACGAGTTGGTGTCGGTTGCCGTACCACCAGGTGACGGTGAGGCTGAACAACCCCGCGAGGACGAGCGTGGCGACGGTGCCGAGACCGATGCGGGTGAGCAGCCAGCGGCGTTTCGAGATCGTTTGGGTCCAGGCGAGCCGAAAGGTGCCGGTCTCGTACTCGCGCGCGAGAAGCGGGGCGCCCCAGAAGATACCGATAAGTGCTGGAACCGCTTGGGACAAGATGTCGAGAGTTCGTTGCATGAACACGTCGCGCGAGAGGAAGTTCGAGTCGGCCAGGTCGCAGCCGGTCTGGCAGTGCGCCACGGTGCTGCTGTAGAGGTGGGCCAGTTGGATGCCGGTGATGATCGAGGCGATGGCGACGGCAGCCAGCAAGCCGCAGGCGATCAGGGTCTGGCTGCGAGATTGCATCCATGCGAAGCGGATCATCGGACGGTCGCCAATCCGGTCGGTGCGGTCGCGTTGTCGCCGCGGGCCTTGCGCAGGTAGGCGAGGACGAGGTCGTCGAGGGTGATCGGGCTGATCGTCCACGCCGGGTCGAGGATGGGCTGCTCGGTGTGCACCATCAGCGTTGTCTGCTTCTCGGCGTGACTCTCGGAGATCACTGTTTGGTCGGAGGGCAAGCGCATCGAGTCGCGCCTGGCGCCCGTCAGTCGGTGGTGCGAGGCGAGCAGTTCGTCGACCTCGCCGCTGAGCACGACGTGTCCGGCGACCAGGACCACGAGGTAGTCACACACCTGTTGGAGGTCGGCGATCAGGTGAGATGACAGAACGACGCCCACGCCTTGTTTGGCCACGATCGTCATGAGGGTCTGCAAGAACTCCCAGCGCGCCAACGGGTCCAATGCCGCTACGGGCTCATCCAGGATGAGCAGTTCCGGTCGCTTGGCGACGGCGAGAGTAAGCGCGAGTTGGGATCGCTGCCCGCCGGACAGAGTGCCGGAACGTTGCGCAGGATCGAGACCGAGTTCGCCGATCCTCTCGCTCGCGAACTCGTCGTCCCAGTTCGGATTCATCAGCCGGCCCATGCGTAAGTGCTGGGCGACCGTCATCCGGGCGTAGGTCGGGCTTTCCTGGGCCAGAAAGCCGATCCGTTCCAGGTGAGCGGGGTCCGAGGTAGGAGTGCCCCCCAGAATCGAGATGTGCCCCGCGGTGGGCGTCAGCAGTCCCACGGCCAGATGCAGCAACGTCGATTTGCCGGCTCCATTGGGTCCGACCAAACCGACGACCCGGCCCGCTGGTATCGATACAGAACAATCCGAGAGGGCCCATCGCCGTCGGTAACGCTTACCCAGCCCGTCGGTCTCGATCGCCGTCGTCACGCCACACCCTCCTCGCCGAAACTGTCGCGAAACGCGGTGCGATAGATCGCGTCGATCTCTGTCGCCGACAAGCCGGCATCACGAGCAGAGCGCAACCACGTCGCCATCGACTTGCGGAACCTCGCCTGCGAAGCGGGGTCGGTGCGGGGAAGTTGGCCAACAACGAACGTGCCTAAACCGGGGCGCGCCCGCACCAGCCCTTCGCGTTCAAGATCGCGATACGCCTTCAGCACGGTGTTCGGATTGATCGCCAAGGACGCGACGACCTGAACCGCCGTCGGAAGACGATCGCCCGGCTCCAACAACCCCAACTGAAGGGCCTGACGGACCTGCTGCACCAACTGCACATACGTCGGAACCCCGGACGCGGGTTCCAGGTGAAACTCGATCACGATCCACCCTTCCACTACACGAATTAGTGGAATGGTGGATCAAGCTCGGCGAGCGTGTCAAGGGCTGGCAGCTTGCCCTTGGCGTGATCGTGGAGCCCTCATTGCCAGCTTCGCCGAGCCGTTGTAGCCTTTATCTATGACAGTAGATAAAGAGGTAAGCCACCGAGACGCCGATGGTCGCTCGCCGATCACGTTCCGGCTCGATCCGGCGTCGGGAGTGCCGACCTACCTCCAGCTCGTGCAGCAGGTCGAGCACGCGCTGCGGCTGGGCTACCTCGAGCGGGGCGATCGGTTGCCCAAGGTCCGTGAGGTCGTCGCCGCGTTGGCGATCAACCCCAACACCGTGTTGAAGGCCTACAAGGAGCTGGAGACCAAGGGTCTGACCTCGGGCCGGCCCGGGTCAGGGCACGTTCATCGACGGCGCGGTCGCTCAGTCCACCCTGCCCGAACTCACGGTGCTGCGGCACTCGCTGCGGACCTGGTTCGAACAGGCCGACGCGGCGGGCTTGGACGAGGACGGCATCGTCGCGCTGGTGACGAGTTCGCTGCGGGATTTCTCTGAGCGCCGCGAACCCAGCGCGGTCCGTGGCGAGCGATCGGCACGCGACACCGCAAGGGCGGAGTCGCATGAACGTCATCGAGACCTCTGGACTCGGCCGTCGATACGGCAGCAAGTGGGCGTTGCGCGACTGCACCGTGACCATCCCGGACGGTCATCTGGTCGCGCTGGTCGGGCCGAACGGCGCCGGCAAGAGCACGTTGCTGAACCTGGTCGTCGGCCTCACGCCACCCACCGAAGGATCGAGTCGAGGTCCTCGGCGGCGCGTCGGCAGGATCGGTCGCCGCTCTGGACGGGATCGCGTTCGTCGCCCAGGACATGCCGCTGTACCGGCACCTGTCGGTCGCGGACATGCTGCATCTGACCGGCAATCTGAACCTGCGTTTCGACACCGCCTACGCCCGCCGCCGACTCAGCGAACTCGGCATCGATCACAAGCAGAAGGCGGGCAAGCTCTCCGGCGGCCAGCAGGCGCAGCTCGCGCTGACGTTGGCCTTGGCCCGGCATCCCCGCCTGCTCGTGCTCGACGAGCCGACGGCTCCGCTCGATCCGGTCGCCCGCCACGACTTCATGGCCACGGTGCTGACCGCGATGGCCGACGACGGCGTGTCAGTCGTCCTGTCGTCACACATGCTGGCCGAACTGGAGCGGGTCACCGACTACCTCGTGCTCATCTCGCGACGGCCGGGTTCGGCTCAACGACGAAGTCGAGAAGCTACTCGCCACACACCGTCTGGTCAGCGCCGCGACCCCAGACCGACTACGGACCTCAGCGGTGAAGTAATCGAGTCAACCACCATGGGCGCGCAGATCCATCAGCTCATCCGACTGACGCCAACCGACGCTCCGCTACCGCCGGACTGCGAAGCCCGCCCGGTCGGGCTCGAAGAACTCGCCCTCGCCTACCTCCGAGAAACCACCATCCACGCCCGAACTGAGCCCGGTCGGAGCGACCCGATGACCGCACTCTCGATGGCACCCTTGCCGTCGGTCCGCCCGGTGCCGTGGTCGCGTCTGGGCTGGGTCGTGTGGCGGCGCTACCGAACCATGCTCACCGCCACAGTCGGCATCCTCGCCGTGATCGCCGTCTATCTCGTGATCACCGGTGAGCAGATGCGTTCGGCCTATCACGCCGCCACCGCATGCAAGCCGACGGACTCGACGGCCTGCATGTACAAGTTCCAACGCCTTCCACAACAGCTACGCCTCGCCCGGTTTCATCGGCGCCGTGCTGATGTTCCTGCCGGCCATCGTCGGCTCTTTCGTCGGTGCACCATTGCTGGCCCGAGAACTCGAAACCGGCACGTTCCGCTACGCCTGGACGCAAGGCGTCGGACGGATGCGTTGGGCGACCGCCATCCTGGTGTCGGGTGCAATCGGCGTCGCGATCATCATGACCGCGTTCGGAGCGTTGATCACGTGGCGGAACCGGCCCCTGTTCGACAGCGACATCACGCCTCGTCTGCACAGACGATATTCCCGGAAACCGGACTGGCCGCGGCCGGCTGGGCTCTCGCCGGCTTCGCCACAGCTGTTCTCGCGGGCCTACTGTGGCGGCGCGTTGTCCCGGCCATCGCCACCGCCTTCGCGGCCTGCTTCGGGTTGGAATACCTCGGCGCCACGTACCGCACTCATTACTTGACGCCGCTGACCACCACCAGCCTCGACCAGCCGGCCAAGGCCCTCACGATCAGCCAGTGGTGGACCAAGAGCGGCATCCACGTCAGCTCCAACCAAGTCGCCTCCGCGCTCAGCGGAGTCGGCGCGCCATTCAACGAGAGCGGCGGCAAAATAACGTCCACCGCCGGAAGCTCAACCGGCGCCGGCACGAACATCGACCCAGTTCAATACCTTCTCCAGCACGGATACACCCAGGTCACCAGCTACCAACCCGACAGCCGATACTGGCCGCTGCAATGGATCGAGTTCGGCTGGCTCACCGCCCTCGCGCTTGCCTTCCTCGGGATCGCGTTCTGGCTCTTACGCCGACGCCCAGCCTGAAGTCGATCTTCACCGGCGCCATGTGCGGAGGTCTTCGACCGGTCGGCTCGGGAATACTTCCGATATGGCGAAGCTGATCTTCTCTGCGATCACATCTCTCGATGGGTTCATCGAGGATGACGCCGGAGGTTTCGACTGGGCTGAGCCGGACGATGAGGTGTTCGCATTCCTGAACGAGTTGGAGCGCCCGGTCGGCACATACCTCTACGGGCGGCGCATGTACGAGATGTTGGTGTACTGGGAGACGGCGGACTTTCGCAGGGAGCAGTCACCTGTGGAGTGGGACTGGATGCAGTTGTGGCGCGCTGCTGACAAGGTCGTCTACTCCCGATCGCTGGATGCGGTGTCGAGCGCCAAGACTCGCCTCGAGCGTGACTTCGAGCCCGAAGCGGTGCAGGCGATGAAGGATTCGCTTGACCGCGACATGTCGATCGGTGGGCCGGATCTTGCCGCGCGAGCCTTCAGAGCCGGGCTCGTCGACCGCTGTCAACTCTTCCTGACACCGGTCCTCGTCGGCGGCGGCAAACCGGCACTGCCCACGGACGTTCGACTCGACCTCGAACTGATCTCCGAGCACCGGTTCGGCAACGGCGTCGTGTTCCTCGACTACCGAGTTCGGTGAAGGTCAGAGTCAAGGTTCATCACTCGTCAGTTCGCGCGCTGACGGCGGCATGCCCGTGCGTTGGGGTCTTCGGCGCAAAACCCGACGACCCGGTGGCCGGGACTCACTGCCACCGCGGCTCCGTGTTCTGGCCAAGGCCTGTCTGATCGTTTCTGACGCGGTCGTTGCGGGTACGCAATGAAGGTGACGCCAGGTTGAAGCGATGCCACAGCTCGCCGGATCTCCGGTCCGTTCTGTGAGCTGATAGACCGTCGACGAGCCGCCCCACGGGGCCTGCCCAAAAGGAACCGACGTGGAACTGACAACAGGTGCAACTGAGGACGGCCGCGTTCAGCTGACCGTCTCCGGCGATATCGACATCGACACTGCAACGGCGCTACGACGAGCTGGCCTCGACCTGCTGGCGTCGATCAACTGCACCGAGCTGACGATCATGCTTGACGGTGTCACATTCATGGACTCGATCGCCGTCGGAGCATTGGTCGAGATCCGCAACGCAACCACGGCGACCAGCCGCCTGATATTGCGCGAGCCGTCCAAGTCTGCGCGCCGCCTGCTTCAGCTCACCGACCTCTACCGCGTCTTCGACGTCATCCATGATGACGACCGCCCCTCGACGCCGACGGTTGACGACTAACTAGATGGCTGACGCCGGTATTGGTCGATCTGCGACTCAGACTGGCTCACGCGCGAGAGCATCGCACAGACTCAGGTCGTTAACCGCAGCGCGCACGTCGCAGCATAGAAAGACGTTCTGCGTGTCGTTGCAGGGCGTAGGAACGTCCTCCTGATGCGTTTCGGGCTTGGTGTCCCACGCAGGAGGAGGACGTTCATGGGTAACGGTAATGGTGTGTGGCGGGGGGATCGCAACCGCAACGCGAGGCTGGTTCGGTTGCGGGCTTTGGTGCCGGTTTCGAACGCGATCGTGGGGATCGATCTCGCTGATAGCAAGCAGATGGTCGTGGTCACTGATCACGATTCGAAGGTGCTGGCGCGGCGGACGTTTCGCTGCCGGGCGTGGGAGCTCGGCGTCGCTTTGGACTGGGCTCGGGAGCGGGCGGCGGCCAGGGGCTGGTCCGGGGTGACGGTGTCGTGCGTGCCGACCGGTCACCGGTGGCGGGTTCTCGGGCAGCTGGCTGCCGATCGCGGGTTGCCGCTCGTGTGTGTTCAGCCGATGGTGACCCAGGCTTGTCCGGTGGTGATCACGGCGTGCAGGTGGCGCAGGATCGCTGCGGCGATGACGGTACGACGGACGAGGCACCGACCAACCGCTTGACGCAAAACAACTCACGCTGATGTGCGGTCGTGTTCCCGACCGGAAATCGGCCACTTCGGATGGACTACAGATTCCCAGTTGCCGAAGCCGCTGGCAGCGTGGGCTCGTCCTCCGCTGGAATGTGGTTGGCACGGATGAAGAGCACCTGAAAGGTCGCTCCGACACCGGCGACCATGATCAGCAAGCCCGTGAGCTTGACGGCGTCACTTCCGACGATTGCTGCCGTGAGGACCCCTCCGAATATAAACGCGGCCGATACCGCGTACCACCAGCGGCTCAAATCTCGATTCCGCTGCGAGGCGATGCTGCCCAGGAGAGTCACGATCGAGATAACTGCCGACTCGGGATGATGGCTCCACATGGCCCAAGCAATCGAACCGGCAGCTACCAACAACAGAGCTAATCCAGCGACGATCTGTCGAGAACTCCTCACGGCCACGCACAAAGGATAGGTAGCTCCGGACCGGAGCGCCCATCGCGGCACGACCGGATAGTCCACACGATCGTTGGGCCTGCACAATGGCGGCATGCCCGTGCCGTGGACCCACGTTGAACAGCAGTTCAAAGACGACGGCAACACCGCGTTTCTTTGCGACATCGTCGTTCCAGCAGCGGAAGCAGGTGACTGGCAGCGCGTGCTCGATCTGCTGCGCCAGTACGAGACCGCATGGCAGGTCGGCTATTCCGAAGATGGTGAGAGGGCAGAACTCCCTCGACTTGCCCAGCAGCTCGTGAGCCGATCAAGAGAGGCCAACGTCGTTATCTCGATGAACATCACTGGCCTGCCGATCTACGGCCACGTCTTTGGCGAGGACTGGATCGAGTTCGACGTTCCTGCACGAGACATCGAAGGGCAAAAGTCGGTGGATGCGCTCGCTGATTTCGTCATCGTCGTGGGCCGCGCACTGGGCAAGGAAGTCCGGGCCACTCCTGAGGCAGCTCACGACGCGCCGATGTTCGTCTATGACGTGTCCATGGATGGAGTTCGCACGCCCTAGTTCCTGTCCAGCCCGAACTACCGCACATCGGCATCTCCGGTCGTCTGAGAACCGAAAGGCGGCCTGAAGGGGCGTTCGCGACAGACATACTGTCACGCCAGCGGCCGCCGCCTAAGTTGTTACTCGTTCGACGGGCTGGCCGGTCAGCTCGGCGATGAGTTCGAAGTCTTTGTCGAGGTGCAGGACGGTCAAGCCGACGAGCTCGGCGGTAGCAGCGATGATCAAATCGGGGATCGACGGTGCACGATGCTTGCCCTTGCCCGCGAGGGTCACCTGCACGTCCAACGCCCGGTCTTCGATTGCCGGCGTCAGGTACTCGACGGGCATCGCCGAGAGTGGTGGCGTGCGGAACACTGCGCGCGCGTGGGCAGCGGTGCGCGCGGAATAGCCGACCTCAAGCAGGGTTACGGAAGTGACGCGCACGAGTCCACGTTCGATTCGCGTCGCCCAGTCCCCAGCGTCCGGGCTGTCTGCCAGACGGACCAGTGCGGACTTGTCGATCAGCCAGCCGGCTACCGCCACGCAGTGTCCATGACCGACTCGTCGCCGAGGTCGGCGAATCTGTCGGCGAACCGGCGCAGGTCCTTGATCGACACCGAGGAAGGGCTGGTTGCGGCATCGGCCGCGAGGCGGCGTCGGATGTATTCGACACGGGAGATTCCCAACCGAGCAGCGTGCGCGTCCACGCCAGCCAGGACGTCGTCGGGAATGTCACGGATCAGCACGTCACTCATGAGGAGCACCTCCTTGATATCTGAAGATATCACGATCTGAGGTCGAGACGATGCGTCCGCAGATCGGCAAGACCGCGCACGGACGGCGGGACGTGCGGATGTTCGTCAGTGACTGACGGTCCAGCGAATCGTTAGGAATTTGCCGCCGACGCAGCCTCCAAACGTGGCTGGCAGCTAGTTCAATCCGAATGTGCGATTCCCAGCACCCGTATTCGTGGCACTCGGTGCCTTCGTCTTCGCTGTCCTCGGCGCAAGTTGCTCGGTGGACAAAGCAGACGGTCCGCGCGTGAAGATTTGTGGGAGCTACATCGGGGCGGCCGACGTTGTCGCTGGAGTTTCCTCTTGGTACGTCGATGCATCAGCCAAGAACGCGACGCTCAGCCTGCCCTACTACGGGTCCGATCCGACCATCGCGGGTACCTGGGTTCGGCTAACCACCAACTGCGCCGCCGGAGCGCTCTTCACCGTTTCGGCCCCTGCGGTGATCCAAGTCGGCGATCAGATTCACACACAGGATGGCAAGTTCGCGGCAGTGCGTTTCATCCCGGTAGGCGTTGGTCGCACGACCGTCACCATCGAGCAGGCGGGCTCCAGGTCCCAGATCGTCACTATCACCGTCGTGCCGGCGCCGTTTGCACCGAGCGAACCCGTGCCAGTCACACCAAGTTCGTGAGCATGCCCTGACGTCGGCATGAGAGTGTGACTCAACAGCAGTGGATTGCCACGTGGCTGACCGGCCGGCCTGCTGATCGACTACCGGACTGACACGTCCCGTCGGGAAGCGCGGCACGGAGGCGAAGCGGCCGTCCGCGACCGAGCGGATCACCCAACCTTTACCCATCCGGATGCCCGCCCGGGCCAACCTGTCGCCGAGCCCATCGACGAGAACGCCCCTAGTTTCCACGGGAATCGGGCGATGTCCGGCGGTCGCCAACGGAACAAGATCAAATCGAAAGGCGTTCTGGTTCGAGTCCAGACGCGCGATCCAGCGCTCCACGCAGAAGCGGGTTCAGTCGCTCACTGAATGTTTGTCGGTCCAGAGAATGCGGGCGTCGCGTCGTTGGAAGCGCCAGCCGCGATCGGTGCGCAGGTAGGTGTCGACGTAACGGACAGGTGATTCGATGACCGTCCGGGTGCCGTCGGCGTTCCGGCTGTAGTGGTAGGCGACCGTGTAGGTCTCGCCGGTGGCGTGGTCGCCGTCGACGTCGCAGATGTGGTTGCCGACGAAGTAGAACGTCTGGTCGTAGCGGGCCATGTAGTCGATGATCTTTTCCAGGCCGGCCGGCGACGGGAACTCGCGGGTGTCTTCGGCGGAGATGGTGAGGATGCCGTCAGGGACGAAC
This sequence comes from uncultured Actinomycetes bacterium, assembly GCA_963708805.1. Lineage (GTDB taxonomy): Bacteria > Actinomycetota > Actinomycetes > Mycobacteriales > Jatrophihabitantaceae > CAVPUA01. The sequence continues at coordinate 734,591 of CAVPUA010000001.1, forward strand.
AGGTCGATGAGCGTCGCGGCGTCCCGGTCGTCCATGGAGCGGGCGTAGCGGTCGGCGAGGTCGCGCAGTGCGCGCGCGTCGTTCTGGTCGTTGGTCATGTCAGTGTCCTTGGTTGCGGATCATCGACATCCTGACACGAGGCCGTCGATACCCCGGCGAGGATCGGGTCACGCAGTGGGTCCAGCGTCACGAGGTGGCCGATAGGCGCGCAACTGCGACAGCGATCGGCTCAGATCATCGAGCTGTATCGGTGTGAGCGCCGAGCCCAGGCGTAGTTGCAGTTCCGCCGAAAAGGCCGCGGTTGCCTTCCGCAACAGCGTTCGTCCCCGGGGCGTCAGGGTGATGAGTGAAGACCGGGCGTCATGGGGGTTCGGCCGGCGGCGACAGTGGCCGGCGGCCTCGACCCGGTTGACGATCTTGCTGGCGCCGGGCCAGCCGATGACGAGTGCGTCGGCGATGTCCTGCACGCGGCAGGGGCCCGAACTGATGACCTGCATCGTCTCGAATCGCGCGAGGGTGAGCTCACACTCTTCGCGCAGGCGCGCATCGACGGCGTTCCACAATGTGGTCTCGAAACGCACGAGGTCGTGGAAGGTCCGGGCGAGGTCGGCCATCGTCAGTCGATCTGGACCAGCACTCGACCGGCGGCCCCGGCCTCGACGAGTTCGTGGGCCTCGGCAATGCGTTCGAGCGGGACTCGTTCGGCGATGACCGAGCGCAGCTCACCCCCGACCAGGGCGTCGGTGAGTTCGGCCGCGGCGTGGGCCTTGACGGCTGCGGCGAAGTCGTCGCTGCCCAGCAGGCGCAGGCACGTGTCGGCGAAGCCGAGCGTCCAGTAGGGGATCGACGGCAGTTCGACCGATGTCGCGAAGGACGAGATGGTGGCGCCGACCGCGACGATCTTGGCGTTGAGCTCGATGTGGGCGCCGAAGTCGACGTCGGCGATCCGGTGGACGCCGTCCGGGGCGATCGCACGAACAGCCTCGGCCAGGTCGGAGCGGCCGGCGTCCAGTACGTGCGAGGCGCCCAGGTCCCGCGCCCGATCCTGTTGCCCGTCACGCACGATCGCGATGACCGTAGCCCCGCCCCGGCGGGCCATCTGAGTGGCGATCGCGCCGACCCCGCCGACGGCTCCGTGGACCAGGACGACCAACCCCGTCACCGGGCCGTCGGCGAACACCGCCCGGTAGCCGGTGATGCCTGCGATTCCCAGGCAGGCGGCCTGTTCCGCCAGCCACGCGTCGTCATGCTCCAGCGAGGACGGCAGGGCCACCGCGAGTTCGGTCGGCACGACGACGTACTGCGCAGCGGTCCCGAACGGCCGATAGGACTGCGCTCCGTAGCACCACGCCCGCGTCCCGATCCGCTCCGCCGGCACTCCCTCGCCGACCGCGTCGATGACGCCCGCGCCGTCGCTGTGCGGAATCACCCGCGGGAACGCCATGCTGCTCGAGCCCTGCCAGACCGACCTCTTCTTGACATCACCCGGGCTCAGACCCGACACCTGGACTGCGATGCGAACCTCGCCCGGACCGGGCTGGGGGTCGGGTAGGTCACCGACGACAAGAACCTCGCGCGCCGGACCGCGTTTCTCGAACCAGGCTGCTCGCACGGTGCCACCCACATTCGCCGATCGAAGTAAGTTCCATGGAACATACTACGTCGGGCGCCGTGAGCCGCCAGATCAACCCGAAGAACGCGATTCGCTGAATACGAGGTCGGCACTGCGCGGCGGTGCGATGAAGAAGCCCTGGGCCATCTCGCATCCGATGTCGGCCAGCGTGGCGAGGTGGTCAGCCGTTTCGACGCCTTCGGCGATCACGGCGAGGCCGAATGCGTGTGCGGCCTCGACGAGCAGGGCCAACAAGCGTCGCGAACCGGGGTGGGCGGAGGACAGGAACGTCCGGTCGATCTTGATGGTGTGCGCGGGCAGATGCTGCAGCTGGTTGACCGAGGTGTAGCCGGTTCCGAAGTCGTCGATGCTGACGCCGACGCCGAGTTCGCGCAGCGTGTTGAGGTGCGTCATGGCGCCGAGGTCGTCGACCCGGACCGTCTCGGTCAGTTCGATGACGAGCCGGTCGGGCGCCAGGCCGCTGTCGCGCAGAGCGTCGGTCACGTCGTCGATGATCCGGGCGTTGTTGAGGTGACGTCCGGAGATGTTGACGGCGACCCAGGTGTCTTCTTCGACGCCCTGGCTCGACCAGGTCGTGAGCTGGTGGACGGCTTCTGCGAGCGCCCACCGGCCGAGATCGCAGACGAGGTTCGAGGCTTCCGCGACCGGGATGAACTCGTCGGGGCTGAGGGTGCCGAGCCCCGGGCGGTTCCAGCGGGCGAGTGCCTCGTAGCCACGGATATGGGACGTGGCGACGTCGATGATCGGCTGATAGTGCAGGACGAACTCGCCCTGGTTCAATCCGCTGGCGATAGCGGCTTCGAGGTCCGCCCGGGCGCTCAGCGTCCGGCGCAACGCGTCGTCGAAGACTTCGACGCGTCCTCGGCCCGACCGCTTCGCGCGATAGGCCGCCGCGTCGGCTTCCCCGAGCAGGCGGTCGGCGTCGGTGTGGGCGTCGAGATTGAAGCTGATGCCGACGCTCGCCCCGACGCCCAGCGACGCGCCCCCGCCGATACCGACGATCGGCCGTGAGATCGCGGCGATGAGGCGGTGGGCGATGTCCACGGCGTCGTGCTCGGAGTCCAGCGGCTCGAGCAGGACGACGAACTCGTCGCCGCCGAGGCGGGCGGTCACGTCGCCGCCGCGCACGAGGTCCTGCATTCGGCTGGCGACTTCGCGCAACACACCGTCGCCGGCGGCATGCCCGAAGGTGTCGTTGACGTTCTTGAAACCGTCGAGATCCACGAACAGCAGGCCGATGAGCGCGCCCGAGCGTTGTGCGCGGTGCAGGGTGCCCTGGATCAGGTCGATGGCGTGAGCTCGGTTGGGCAGCTCGGTGAGCGCATCGTGTGACGCCTGGTAGGCCAGGTCGGTCTGCAGTCGGTCCCGGTCCCGGTTCGAGGCGACGATCTGATCGATGGCGAAGTTCATGCGGCCGACGACGAGCAGGAAGAGGACGACCGACCCGGCGACGATGGCCCAGCCGTCCACCGAATGCGCGAACAGGAGCTGAACGGCGAACGTGGCGGGCGCGGTGAGCGTCGCGAACGTCAGCGCGACGAGGCGGCGCCGGCTGAATCCCTGCTCGGTCACGGGTTCGGAATCCGACATCGACCGCATCGAGGGATGCAGCGCCGCCGCCCCCCACAGGACGTAGGAACCGAGCCACAGGAAATCGAAGGTCGTCGCGCTGCTGGAGACCAGGTTGACCAGGTCGGAGGCCGTGTCACCGAGGACCAGCAAGGACACCGCGGTCAGCAACAAGCGAAACGACGGCGTGCGACCGCCCGGGGTGGTGACGAGGCGCACCAGCAACCCGATCAGCAGGATGTCGGCGACCGGGTAGGCCACGCCGACGGCCGAAGCGGCGAGCGACTGCTGGGATTCCAGCATCGTCGGGTGAGCAAGCAGCACCCACGACAGGACTCCGAGACCGGCCGTGACGATGGCGCTGTCGAGCAGGCCGGCGACATCGCGTCCAGAACGCCGGCGCCGGATGAGCAGGATCAAGGACCAGCCGAGAACGGGGTAGGCGGCGAGGTAGAACGCGTCGGCCAGCGACGGGTAGCGCGTGACGTGCTCGACGTCTTGGAACCAGCTGTCGACAGCGTCGCCGACGACCCACGTCAACTGGCCGGCGGCCATGAGCAGCCAGGGCGCGCGACGCGTCGGCTGGTTCAGGCGAACGCCGACGAGAACCGCAATCACACCCGAGAGGCCCACGGCCACGTAGACGATGTCTTGCCCGAGCCCGGCGGGAGCGGCGTAGAACGCGGCAACCGAGATGAGCCCGAGAACGAGATAGATCCGCCAGGCCAGGTGGGGAACGAGGGGGCGCTCGGCGACGGGTTCGAGCTCAGCGCCGGCAAGGGGGCGTACGACTCGAACCACGCGCTCGCGCCCGTGATCGCCGTCCGAGGACGGCACGGGTCGCACTGGGGAGTGGACATCGTCGATTGCGGTCATGTCAGGCCTCGGCGTCGCTGGTCGGCGCCCCCGAGAAGTCCGCACCAATCGACGTCACAGACACGACATCCGTCGAATGTCAGATTGGTGGCGAACTGCAACCCTTACGCGGATTAAGATAACACGAAACTAACACTGTCCCAAATCATGTCCAAGGGCGGCGTCGTCCCCGACCCGTTCGCGCAAGGCCGTGATGCGCGGGCGGGCGAGGACGACAGCGGCGTCCTCTACGGTGGAAGACACCGCGCACGCTTCTTCGAGGAGTCGTCATGGACATCGCCCGCGCCCAGGAGCTGCTGACCGCGCAGCGCCAGGAGCTCACTGACCTGTTGGGTCGCAATCAATCCGCCGCCGCCCAGGATCGCGATGCCGAGGACGAACGGGGCGCCGACATCGACGACCCGGCCCAGCCGCTGACCGAGGAGGCCGTCGACGACGCCGTGAGCACGAGCATCCGCGAGCGACTGGACGCAGTCGATCGGGCTGAACGCCGGCTGGCCGATGGCACGTACGGCAAGTCCGTGCTGAGCGGCGAGCCGATTCCCGACGAGCGCCTCGAAGCCGAACCGACGGCCGAACTCACCGTTGCCGAACAGACTGCGAAGGATCGCGACTGAGAGGACACCCGATGAGCCAGCTCTATCTCGCGCAACCCGAGCAGCACCAGCAGCTCGAATGGCTCGACAACGGCACGTTGGCGATGTTGCTCGACGGTGCCGCCACCGACGGTCAGCTGATGATGGGCCGCTTCGATGTGGCCGAGGGCGAAGCGCCGCCGTTTCACAAGCATCTGCGTGAGGACGAGATCTTCATGTTGATCAAGGGCACTGCACTCGTCTGGTACGACGACGACGAGTACGAGCTGGCCGAGGGCGGCGTGGTCTTCCTGCCGCGCAATGTCCCGCACGCCTATCGGATCACGTCCAAGACGGCCGACTTGTTGATGATCAACACCCCGGCGGGCATCGAAGGCATGTTCCGCGCCACCGGCCGCGACAAGTCGACGCCCCGTCCGGAGGGGTTCACGGTGACACCGGATCCGGCGATCTCCGAGCAGTACGGCAACGTGGTGCTCGGGCCGCCGCGGTGACTGGTCGGCCGCGCCCAGCGACCCTGGCCGACGCCGCCACCGTCACCGAACTGATCGTCGGCGCGTTCTTCGACGACCCGACCTGGAGCTGGGCCTATCCCGACCCTGCGACTCGCCGTGATCAGCACCGGCAACTGTGGGGATTGATCGTCGAGGGCGCGTTGCGCTACCCGTGGGTGTGGCTGGCCGAGGGCGACGTCGCGACGAGTGTCTGGATCCCGCCCGGGGGCACCGACCTGTCGGCCGAGCAGGAACACCGGCTGGAGGAGCTGTTCGCCGCGCGGCCCGAGTGGGGTCGCTCCGCGCGCGCCTTCGAGCTGTTCGAGGGCGCCCATCCACGCGAGGTGCCCCACTACTACTTGAGCCTGCTGGCGACCGACCCGGCACATCGAGGTCACGGGTACGGGCTGGGACTGCTGGCCGACAACTTGGGTCGCATCGACGACGAGGGCGCCTGCGCCTATCTCGAAGCGAGCAATCCGGTGAACGTGGCGCTGTACGAGCGGTACGGGTTCGACGTCGTCGGCTCGTTCGACCTGCCCGAGGACGGCGGCACCGTGCACAGGATGTGGCGCGAGGCGCGCTGACCGGTCGCGGCGATCAGGCCGCGGTGTCGTCGGACCGATCGCGCAGGCCGCGGAGGTCGGCCACCATCAGATCCAGCTTGTCGCCGAGCACCTCGTAGCGGTGCCGGCAAGCAGCTGAGCAGAAGCCATGCCCGGCGCGGTCTGCGACCACGACCAGGGCATCGCACATTTCGCATGACTTGAACTTCACGATCAACCCCCGTTGCGTACGTTGTTGATCTTTGCACGCGGAGCGGACTTCACCCGGTTGGATTCCCGACGTGTCGGACCCGAGTTGTTGCTGCTGCGGCGTCACGAGGCGCGAGGCGGTGCGGCCGCGTCGGGGCATGAGAAGAGCCCCTCAGATCGTCGGGGGTTCGACCTGAGGGGCTCTGGGGACAACTCTGCCCGGGCGGCGAGCCGACGTCAAGTTTCTGTTAGTTAAATTCATGTTAACGACTGGGGATGCACTCTTGACGGGGTGTGACCTGCCACCGGGCGACTGAGCGTGACGAGTCGTAATCGCTGGATTGAGACAGGGGTGGCGGACCGACGCGGGGCAAGGTAAGGTCCGCGTTAAGTCACTGCGTCGCTCGCGAGGGGTCGAGCAGTGGCGAGATCTGTCTGGTCATTCGTGACCGAGGCAGACGAGCCGGGGGCGTGGCAGCGGCCAGTCTCCGGAGGGGAAATCCTGGGGGCCGGAGTCGTCGTCGGCCCGCCCCCGGTTCACACCCCCCCGCGCGGGCCCGGTCAGCCCGGCCCGCCGCGCCCGTCGCCGTCGAGTCGGCGCGAGTCGTGCGTGAGGGGCCGGCCTTCGGGGACGACCTCGATCACGACGCGGTTCGGTGTGTCCAGGTGCGCGACGAACGGAGCCGGCGAGTCAGGAACCAGCCGCGCCGCGAACAGCGGATAGAACCAGTCGAGCGTCTCGCGATCGGTGTGCAGGACGGCCTGCCCGCGCTGCGCCAGCATCTGCCGTCCCGGCGCGTCGGTGCCCAGGTTGTTGACGACAACGGTGAGCCGAGGGTCGCTGCGCAGGCCCTCGACGTGCGTGCGCCCGTTCACCGCGCTGAGCCAGAACCGGTCCCGGGCGTACAGGAAGCTGAGCACGACCCCGCGCGGCCAGCCGTTCGCGTCGTGGAACGAGACGACGCACTGCTGTTGGGCGTCGAGGAGTTCGTGGAGCGCCTCGGGCGTCAGGGTTGCGCCGCGCAGTGATCCGGAGCTGGTCGGTTGGCTCATCGCATCCGAGTGTGGCACGTCGCACGGGGACCTGTTTCGCCGACGCTGCCTAGGCTAACGTTAGCCTTACTAACTAGTTGCGGAACGAGAGGTTCTGGATGAGCGCGCCCAAGGGGTGGAGCAGCTTCCGCGTCGACAAGGACCATCCGAACTACAAGTGGGTGGCGCTGTCGAACACGACGCTCGGCGTGCTCATGGCGACGGTGAACCAGTCGATCGTGATCATCTCGCTGCCGGCGATCTTTCGAGGCATCAAGCTCGACCCGCTCGCGCCGGGCAATGTCAGCTATCTGCTCTGGATGCTGATGGGCTTCCTGGTGGTGACGGCCGTGCTCGTCGTCTCGCTGGGCCGTCTGGGTGACATCTACGGACGGGTCAAGATCTACAACTACGGCTTCGTCGTCTTCACCGTCGGTTCGATCGCTTTGGCGTTCGATCCGATGACCGGCAGCAGCGGGGCCCTCTGGCTCATCCTGTGGCGACTCGTTCAGGGCGTCGGCGGCGCCATGCTGTTCGCCAACTCGACGGCCATCCTCACCGACGCCTTTCCGGCCGAGCGGCGGGGAATGGCGTTGGGCATCAACCAGGTCGCGGCGATCGCCGGTTCGTTCATCGGCCTGATCGCCGGCGGTCTGCTCAGCGAGGTCGACTGGCGCCTGGTCTTCTTCGTCTCGGTCCCCTTCGGCCTGCGTCGGCACGATCTGGTCCTACCGCAGCCTGCATGAGCTCAGCGAGCGGCGGCCGGCGCGGATCGACTGGTGGGGCAATCTGCTGTTCGCGATCGGCCTGACCGCGGTTCTCGCCGCCATCACGTACGGCATCCAGCCCTACGGGGGCCGGACGATGGGTTGGACCAATCCCTGGGTGATCACCGGTCTGGCCGGCGGCGTGGCTCTGCTGATCGTCTTCTGCTTCGTCGAGACGCGCGTGGCTCAGCCCATGTTCGCGCTGTCGCTGTTTCGCATCCGCTCGTTCTGGGCCGCCAATCTGGCCGGCCTGCTCGCCGCGATCGCCCGCGGCGGCCTTCAGTTCATGTTGATCATTTGGCTGCAGGGAATCTGGTTGCCGCTGCACGGCTACAAGTTCGAGGACACGCCGCTGTGGGCGGGCATCTATCTGTTGCCACTCACGATCGCCTTCTTGATCGTCGGTCCGCTCTCGGGGTCGTTGTCGGACCGGTTCGGCGCCCGTGCGTTCGCGACCGGTGGATTGGTGCTCGTGGCACTCAGCTTCCTCGGCTTGCTGCTGCTGCCGGTCAACTTCAACTACTGGGCGTTCGCCGGGCTGCTGGTCCTGAACGGAATCGGCTCGGGCCTGTTCTCGGCGCCCAACTCGACGGCGATCATGAACAGCGTGCCCGCCCATCAGCGCGGACAGGCGTCGGGCATGCGGGGAACGTTCCAGAACGCGGGGACGTCGTTGTCGATCGGCGTGTTCTTCTCGCTGATGATCGCGGGCCTCGCGGCCACGCTGCCCAACGCGTTGCGCACCGGGCTCACCGCGCACCACGTGCCGGCCGCGGTGGCGAACTCGGTCGCCGCCCAGCCGCCGGTCGGCAGCCTCTTCGCGGCCTTCCTCGGCTACAACCCGATCCAGACGCTCGTCGGGTCGCCGACCCTGAACGGGCTGCCGGCGTCTGATCGATCGACGTTGACGGGTCAGCAGTTCTTCCCGAACCTGCTGTCGGGGCCGTTCCACCACGGGCTCATCATCGTGTTCAGCGCGGCCATCGCCATGTCGCTGATCGGGGCGTTCGCGTCACTGTTCCGCGGTACGCGCTTCGTCTACGCCGAACCGCCGGTGGCGCAGGAAGCGGTCACGGCGGCGTGAGCGAACTGCCGACCGTGTAGATCGACTTCGGTTCGAGCTGTCGCATGACGATCGCCGAGCCGATCACCGCGAGCATGATCGGCACGAGCAACTGCGGCCCACTGCGGGTCAGCTCGTAGATCAGGACGACCGACGAGACCGGGGCCCGCAGCGCCGCCGCCATGATCGCCCGCCGCCCCGACGAGCGCGAACGCGCCGAGTGGTGACCCCGGCCAGACGTGCAGCCAGATCTTGCCGGCCGCGGCACCGAGCAACGCCCCGGTGGCCAGGGCCGGGGTGAACAACCCGCCGACCGCGCCGGAGCGCAGGCAGGCAGCGGTCGCGAGCGGCTTGAGCACCATCAGCGACGCGAACAGCAGCAGCGAACCCGTCCCGTCGAGCGCCACCTGGGTCGGTCCCTTGCCGTTGCCGAGCAGTTGCGGATACGCGATCGCGACGAGGCCCAGCACCGCGAACACCGACGTCGTCGAGACGATCAAGTGCCATCCCGTCGGCTTGTGCTGCGCGGGCCACGCCGATGAGGCGGACGAACAGGACGGCGGCCAGCCCGCAGACCGGTCCGATCACGACGGCGAAGACGGTGAGGGTTGACGTGTCTCGCCACGCGCCGATCGTGTACGTCGGCGAGTTGCCGATGATCGTGTGCGCCACGACGGTGGCGATCACCGAGGTCGATCGAGAGCGGGCAGTACGGCGTCCAGGCCGGACGGTCGCCAGCAGCACTTCGAGCGTGAAGACGGCGCCCCCGAGCGGAACGTTGTAGACCGCGGCCAGCCCGGCGCCCGCGCCGCAGGCCATCAGCAGCCGGCGCTGATCGGCCGAGAGGCCCGCCCACTCCGAGAGCTGCGAGGCCCACGCGGCTCCGGCCTGCCGCGGTGCGCCCTCGCGTCCCAGCGATGCGCCCAGCGCGACGATCACGATCTGCAGGACGGCGTCGACGAGTGAGGGGACCAGCCGCATCCGGCCGTCCTTGCCCCATACCGCCGCCGACACCGACTGGCTCTCGCCGATCCACCGGCGCTGGGCCCACCAGCCGACGCCGGCGACCAGTCCGGCCATGGTGAAGACGAGCACGCGCCGCTCGTACGACGCGTGCTGGACGCCGTACAGGAAGCGTGTTCTCGGTGTAGCCGAAGGCCAGGTGCTGGACGCCGTGCAGCAGCAGCGTGAGCAGCCCGCCGGCAACTCCGGCTCCTGCGCCGGTGAGCAGCACGACCGCCCAGTAGCGAGCCGTCATCCCGCTACTGAAGGTGTGGGATCAACGGCGCCGGGTTGCCGATCAGGAAACCCTGGGCCTGCTTGCAGCCCGAGCGCGCGCAGCGCGGCCAGCTGCTCTTTCGTCTCGACGCCCTCGGCGGTCGTCGTGATGCCGAGTTCGCGGCACAGTGAGATCACGCTGCGGACGATAGCGATCGCGTTGCGGTCGTGGGTCAGGGGAGCGACGAAGCAGCGGTCGATCTTCACCGCGCTGACCGGCAGGTTGCGCAGCAGCGACAGCGACGAGTAGCCGGTGCCGAAGTCGTCGAGCGCCACCTGCACGCCCATGTCGGCGACCGCCTGCACCTCGGCGATCGCGCTCGGCCGAGGCATCGACCAGGGCCGTCTCGGTGATCTCGATGTGCAGGTCGCTGCGCCTTGACGTCGGCCTCGGCCAGCGCACGCGCCACCATGGCCGGCAACTGCCCGCGGCCGAGCTGGCTGCCGGAGACGTTCACGGCGATCCAGCCGGCGAGGTCGTGCTTGCGCAGCTCGCGCACCGCGTCGCAACCCGAGCTCGAGCATCATCCAGCCGAGCGGGACGATCAGCCCGGTCTCTTCGGCCAGGGGCAGGAACTGGGCCGGGTCGAGCAGGCCCGCGCGTCGGATGCATCCAGCGCACCAGCGCCTCGTAGCCGATGAACCCGTCGTCGTCGGTGAGCGACATGACCGGCTGGAAGTACGGGATGAAGCCGTCGCGGTCGGCGATCGCCGCGCGCAGGCTGCGCTCGAGCTTGAGATCGGCGACGGTGGCCGAGCGGTCCAGGCGCGGGTTGTAGATCTCGATGCGGGCCCGGCCGCGCTTCTTGGCGTACAGCAGCGCCTGGTTCGCCTCGCGCAGCACCTCGTCGGCGTGTTCGTGCCACGAGCCACTGGTCGTGACGCCGACGCTGAGCCCGACCGTGTACTCGTGGCCGCGGACCAAGATCGCGTCGTGCCATCGCGTCCATCATCGTGCGGCCGATCGACGAGCAGGGCTTCCGGATCGGTCTCGTCCGGCGCGAGCACGACGAACTCGTCACCGCCGACCCGGCCGAGGATGACGTCGGAGGACAGGCAGGCCGCCAGCCGTTCGGCGACCGCGACGAGCAGGTCGTCGCCGGCCTCGTGGCCCAGGCTGTCGTTGATCATGGTGAACCGGTCGAGGTCGACGTAGAGCACGCCGGTCGGCCGCCGCTCGGCGATGGCCGCCGTCAGCTCGGCCTCGAGCATCGCGCGGTTGGGCAGGTCGGTCAGCGGATCGTGCGACGCCTGGTGGGCGAGGCGGTTCTCGGCGCGCTTGCGGATGGTCGTGTCGATCAGCTGGGCGACGATCGTGTCGGGACCGTGCGCCGTCGAAGTCGTAGACGGCACCGACGTAGCTGCGCACCCAGACGACATGACCGTCGGCGTGGACGTAGCGCTTCTCGGACTCGAAGCGGGTGCGCCGCCCGGCGATCAGGTCCTCGTACAGCTCGCGGTCGATCTCGCGGTCGTCGGGATGGGTGAGTTCCTGATCGTCCATGGTCGCGCAGCTGCTCGCGGGTGTAGCCGACCAGCGCGACGAACGCGTCGTTGTACTCGGTGAACGTGCCGTCGCTGGCGCCGACCACGGTCGCGATCGGGCTGTTCTCGAAGACGAGCTGCCAGCGGCGGGCGTTGGTGCGCTTGCCGGCCTCGGCGACCCGGCGCTGCTGGGCGTCGGCGAGCGCGTTGGCCGCCTGAGCGGCGAACAGCTCGAGGATGCTGCGCTGGCGCGGCGTCGGGGTGGCGTCCGCTGCCGGGCTGGTCGACGCTGAGCACGCCGACGAGAAGACCGTCGGCGTCGTAGAGCGGAGCGAGCAGCGAGTCGTCGGGCTGCCAGACGTCGGGTCCGGTCAGCTCGGGCGCGGCCGGCGTCCAGTTGGCGATGCGGTCGACGATCGATTGATCGCGCTCGTGGCTGAAGTAGCGCAGCGACCCCCACGGCTCGGCGGCCTCGAAGATGTCGAGCCAGTACTGCAGCGGGCTGGTGTTGTCGAGCAGCGAATCGAGCTCGGGCGGGCCGGCGACGCGCGGCCACGCGAACGGTGTCGCCCTCGACGATGTTGATCGCCGCGGCGCCGAAGTCGAGCACCTCGACCACGCCGCGCACGATGAGGTCGAGCACCACGGTCGGGATCGGTGGTCTGGCCCAGCCGCCGGACGACGTCGAGCAGGCCTTCGAGCCAGGTCTGGGGGACGTCCGCGTCGTCGTCCGACACTTGCGAATGGTCCCACACGACGGGCCATTCGCAGTGGATGTTGATCTTCGAAGGACAATGTCACGATGCGCTCGTTCGGGGTAGAAGAGGAATTTCTGCTGGTCGGGGCGGCCGACGCCGCGCTTGGTCGGACGTCGGCGAGGCGGTCGTGCACGATGCGCCCGACCCGTCCGCGGGTGATCTCGAGGTCGAGCTGAAGGTGTCGCAGGCCGAGATCGGATCACCGCCGAGCGAGTCGAGCGCGCGTCGTCGAGGCGGGCCTGCGGGAGCTGCCGCATGCGGCTGGCCGAGTCGGCCCGGCAGCACGGGGCGCGGCTGGTGGCGCTGGGCACCGACCCGCATCCGGGCCGGTCGGCGACGACGGCCAAGCAGCGGTACGAGGCGATGACCGACCGAGTTCGGCACCGTCGCCCGCCAGCAACTGACCTGCGGCCAGCACGTGCATGTGTCGATCTCGTCCCGGGCCGAGGGAATCGATGATCCTGAACGGGTTGCAGCCGTGGTTGCCGGTGCTGCGGGCGCTGTCGGCCAACTCGCCGTTCTGGCAAGGCGAGGACACCGGCTACGCGAGCTATCGGACGATCCTCTGGAACCAGTGGCCCACTGCCGGCCCGACCGAACCGCTCGCGGACGAGACCGACTATGACCGCCGCGTCGCCGAGTTGATCGAGTCGGGCGCGGCCATGGACGACGGCATGATCTATTTCGACGCCCGGTTGTCGGCGAAGTACCCGACCGTCGAGATCCGGGTCGCCGACGTCAGCACCGATCTCGAGACGACGATGGTGATCGCCGTGCTCTGCCGGGCGCTGGTCGAGCGGCTCGAGCGCTGGCGCATCCCCGGCGCTCAGTCCGGCTCTGGTGCGGGCGGCCACGTGGCGGGCGGCGCGGTACGGCTTGTCCGACCGGCTCGTCGATCCGTCGACCGGGCGGTTGGCGCCGGCCGCGGACGTGGACGCACGAGTTGGTCGACTTCGTCCGTGCGGGCCTGGGCCAGGATCTCGATCTCGTCGACTCGGCGGTGGAGCGCTTGCTCGCCGCGGGAACCGGGGCCGACCGACAACGCCGCGTGCTGGCCGCCGCCGGCAACCTGGACGCCGTGGTGGACGACGCGGCCGTGCGCACGGTTGGCTAGCGATCTTCCTGCCGCAACCGCCCGGCTCCCGTTGGTCGATTGGCACCTTCCGCGGCGATTGGCGTTTTGTTGTGCGCCAATCGAGGCCGAACGCGCCAATCGGTCGCTGACCCGGCGGCGGGCCGGTCGGCTAGAGCGACTCGAGCGTCTGCTTCATCTGCGCGACCGTCTCATCGGCGAGCTTGTTCAGTCCGAGCGCCACGACCGGCCCGGCCAGCTTGGCCACCCCGTGGAAGTCGAAGTTGGCGCGGTACTTGATCGTCGTGCGACCGGCCTTCTCGCTGAAGGTCAGGTCGTCCGTCGTGGTCGCGCTCTTGTTCTGGCCCTCGAACACCAGGTGAACGCCATGATCGAGTTCGCGCAAGGTGTACTCGAGCTCGGTGCGGCGGCCGCGGAACTCCGAGACGTTGCGGAAGCGGGCGCCGACCGACAGCGGCGCAGTGTCGAGCCGCGTGGTCGACACCGTCCCCGGATCCCACTGCTCGGTATGGGTGAAGTCGGCGAGGTAGTCGAAGACCTGATCGAGCGGGGCGTCGACCTCGAACGTTCTCTGCACGCTGGGCATGGGGGAGTCCTACCCGGAACGGGGCCCGGTTACGCGTTCGTGCGGTTCGCTAGCCTTCAGGCGGTCGCGCAGGGGGCGGTAGCTCAGCCGGTTAGAGCAGGGGACTCATAATCCCTGGGTCGTGGGTTCGAGTCCCACCCGCCCCACCAGTGTCAAAATTCCATCACTTGCGAACCGGACCGCGAGAATCGGTGCCACCGCGTCCGAACGGGAGCCGAAGTCATGCACGTCGAGCCGATGACGCCCGCGCACGCCGAGGCGGTGTTGTCGATCTACCGGGACGGCATCGACGAGGGCAACGCCACCTTCGAGACCGGGGCGCCGGCCTGGCCCGAGTTCGACGCCGCCAAGTTGCCCCGGCATCGCTTCGTCGCCCTCGACGGGTCCGGAGCGGTCGTCGGCTGGGTCGCGGTGACGCGGGTCTCGAGCCGGTCGGCCTACGCCGGCGTCGTCGAGCACTCGGTCTACGTCGCCCGCTCGGCGCGCGGACTCGGCGCCGGCCGGGCCCTGCTCGACGCCCTCATCGCGTCGACGGAGTCAGCCGGCATCTGGACGATCCAGGCCGGGATCTTTCCGGAGAACGCCGCCAGCGCCGCGCTTCACCGGGCCGCCGGGTTCCGCGAGGTCGGGCGGCGCGAGCGGATCGGCAAGCGGGACGGAGTGTGGCGAGACGTCGTGCTGATCGAACGACGCAGCCCCGCCGTCGAGTGATCAGCTGCGGCGGGAGATCTTCTCAGCGACACGGTCGGACCTCGCTCGTACAGTGTCGGTGTGGACAATGTCGTCGCGGGCCTGGACGTCATCTCGGGCGAGTTCATGGTCTCGGTCTGGTCGATCGCGGGCGTTCTGCTCATCGGCACGGTGCTGATCATCTGGCGTACTCGTCGCCACCGCCTGCTCTTCTCGGTCCTGGCGTCGTTCTTCACGATCGTGGCGTTGGTGACCGCTACCGCCGCCAGTTTCAACGCCTACTACGCCTACCTGCCCACGGTCGGCGATGCCGCGCACGCCGCCACGGGCGATCGCCAGTGGGTGCGTGCCGATCGCCTCGACGATCTCTCGGCGTCGACCGAGCGCCGCGCCGTCACGAGCGGGCTGATCGTGCGGGCCAAGCAGCCGGCCGATCCGAGCGACGGGTTCGCGGCCAGCACGACGGTCGAGTACCTCCCTCCGCAGTACTTCACCCAGCCGGCCGCGCACTTCCCGGTCGTGTACCTGTTCCACGGTTCGCCGGGACAGCCGTCGGACTGGTTCCACGCCGGTGATGCCCAGCGCGCGGGCCGCCTCGTCGCGCAGCTCGGGCACCCGGCGATCCTGGTCGCGCCTCGCATGAGCAAGGACTGGACCGACGACCCCGAGTGCGTCGACGGCACGACCGAGAAGGTCGAAACCCACCTCATCGATCAGGTGATCCCGCAGACCGACGCCAGCCTGCGCACGCTGACCGACCGGACCGACCGCATCTTCGCCGGAATGTCGGCGGGCGGCTACTGCGCGCTCAACCTCGGTCTGCGCAACCGGAACCTCGTCGGGACGATCATCGACATGAGCGGCGACACGATGCCCACGCACACCGGTGGGGCCGAGGTCCTGTTCGGCGGCAAGACGAACCCGGCCGCCGCGCACGACGTGATCGCCAACTCACCCGACGTCTACGCCGCCGGCCTGCCGGCCGCGCCCTCGACCCGGATCTGGCTCGACAGCGGCAGTGAAGACACCTCGATCGTCAAGCAGAACACCGCGCTGGCGCCGATCTTGGCCGGCCGCGGTATCGACGTGCAGTGGCGGGTGCGGCCTGGTGGGCACACGTACTGGGTCTGGACTGCCGCACTGCAGGAGGCCCTGCCGTGGGCACTGGGCGGCCAGCCGGGCAAGGTGCGCCTGACCTCGCACCAGGGCCCCACGATCTGAACCGACGCGTGGACGACTCACGCTGGCTGCTCGTCTTCGCCGAAGACTTCGCGCGGCCGGCCGAGCTCGGCACCTTCCTCAACGCCACGTCGCCCTACATCGCCGACTGGACTACCTACGACCAGGGCACGCGCGACACGTCCGGCGACGGGCTGTATGACCCGGCGATCGTGTCGGCCCACGATTCGGTGCTCGACCTTCACCTCCACACCGGTGACGACGGTGAGCCGCGCGGGGTCGTGCTGGTGCCGTGTCTGGACGGGTCCGGACGCATGGACGGAGCGGCTCAGCTCTACGGGCGCTATGCCGTTCGTGCCCGGTCGGACGCGCTGCCCCATTTCGGTCTCGCGTTCATGCTGTGGAGCGCGCGCGACCACTGGCCCGACGGCGAGATCAACTTCCCCGAGGGCGCGACCGGCGGCGTAGTGCACGGGTTCGTCCACGAGATCGGCCACCCGGAGCGCAACGCCTTGATCGTCGAGCTGACGGTGTCGCTCACGGACTGGCACGAGTACGTCATCGAATGGACGCCTGGGCGCGTCGATCTGCTGCTCGACGGTCGCGTGGTCGGCACGTCCGATCAGTCGCCGGCCGTCCCGATGCGCTGGACCCTGCAGGTGGGCACGACCGGTGGTCGCCCCGACCCGGTGGTCGCCGGCCACCTGCAGATCGACCGCGTGGCCGTCTGGTCGCTGGCCTGACGCCGCGGCCGGCATTACGAAGCGAGGTTGTTTCGGCCCGCCGCGATCCAGGGCGGTCGCACCACGCGAACTCCAGGACACAACGTCCGATGCGCAACCAGCCGCGGACCGGGCCGGAGGAGTCGACATGGCGGGCAAACGACCGAGACTGTGGGGAACGGACGGACACGAGGGCTGGTTCTACCGCCTTACGGCAGCTCTGTTCGGGCCGGCGCCGACGGGTCCGTATGGACCGCCGAAGGCAGCGCCACGGCCTCGCCGTCGTGATCGTTGGGGTCGGCTGCTGAAGCGTTCGTAACCGGGGCCGGCGCGGTTGGCCGGCCGTCACGATCCCAGGCGTGCGCGCCGCCCCAGATGGCGAGCGCGGCGAGGAACGCCGGGATCATGATCACCGCCAGCAGACCCAGCGCCAGCCACCCGCTCAGCAGATAGCTCAGCAACAGCACGGCGAAGGCAACGCCGAAGACCGGTGACGAGGTCACCCGTCCGAACCGGCGGTTGGACCGTTCTACCCACTGGGCGGCCTCGCTCTCGCTGTGAACCGGGCGGCGAGCGACCAACTCGGCGAGCGTGCTCATCACGCCCGCCCGGAGGTGGTCGCCGGGGCTCGATCGCGGACTTCGCGGAGTACGCGTCGCGACAGCCCGATCGACGACTCGCGATCGCCGCGCTGCCCTCCCACCGGTTCGAAGAACTGCACCGAGATCCGCGGTCTCTTCGGGAAGCGGGCAAGATCGACGGCGCCGATGATGGCGACGGCGATCACGCGCGTCTGCGGCACCGACTTGGCCAGCCAGCCGGCGCCACTGAACGCCCTCAGCTTCTGACCCTTCGAGATGCGCCCCTCGGGGAAGATCCCGACACAGTCGCCGGCGCCCAGGGCCGTGACGATGGCGTCGAGTTCGCCCCGGTCGGCCGTCCCGCGGGTGATCTTGAGCTGCTGCATGCGGTCGAGGATCCAGCCCAGCGGGCGAACCGTCCAGAGCGTCGACTTCGAGACCGCTCGGATCTGACGCCGGTCCAGGGCGGCCACGCCGACCACGACCGGATCCCAGAAGCTGTCGTGGTTGCCGATGATCAAGGTGGCTCCGCTCGATGGGATGAGCTCGGCGCCGGACACCTCGAGCCGTCCCCAGCGCCGTACGATCGGCGCGGCCATTCCGAGAATCATGCGATAGAACAAAGACATTCGACTCACCTTGATCGATCGGCGGCGATGAATCCGGCCGCGATCCGGCGATGCCCCGGATCGCCGGGGTGGAAGAAGTCACCGGCCAGTTCGGTCAGGATCTTGGTTCCTGCCGTATGCGCTTCGATCCGCGCCGGGCGCAGGTCGGGGAACTCGGCGGTGACCGAACGGACGACGGCCGACAGCTCGGCGGCGGCGGCGACGCGCGGACCCCACTGGAACTCCGGGACGTCACCCACGATCGACCCCGCGGGCAACTGGGCCAGTACGCGCCGCAACCCGGCCCGGAACTCGTCGGACGACGTCCGTCCCGCGTCGTTCGCACCGATGCACAGCGTCACCAATCCGGCGTCCGGCGGCAGCGGCAGTTGCCGCTCGAGCACGTCAGCCAGCCGGGCGCCGTACACCGATCGATTGTCGATGCGAACCGTCTTGCCGCTCGCCGCCTCGAGGTGAGTCGCGAACAGGCCCAGCCAGGACGTACCCGGACGGGACGAGCCGATGCCCTGCGTCAGCGAATCGCCCAGCGCGACGAGCGGCAGGTCACCGGTCGTGGCGATTCGCTGCCAGTAGCGACGGCGCGGAGCCACCGACAGTCGCACCCGCAACGCGCGAGCGACTACGACCCCGGGTACCAACGCGAGCCAGCGAAGCTTCATGTCAGCGATTCGAGCGGCACGCGCCGTTCGGATCCCCGATGAGACGTGCGGCTCAGGCGCCGCCGGCCGTGCTGACGCCGCCCAACGAAGGCAGGTTCACCACGATCGCGTCCTGGGTGCTGCGCGCGATGACCACCACCGCCTCGACGTCCGGGTCGTTGTTCTCCTCGCGATGCGGTGTGAAGGGAGGCACGAAGACGAAGTCGCCCGGAGCGGGTCGCAGCCGGGTCTCCGCGCCGGTGTCCTCGTCGAGGAACACGAACTCGGGCGAGCCGCTGACCACGTAGATCGCCGTCTCGGCCTCGCCGTGGTGGTGATCGCCTGATCGCATCGACGGTGCGACGTGCGTCTGTCCCATCCACAGGTGCTCGGAGCCGACCTTGGCGTTGCTGATCGCGGCCCACCGTCGCATGCCCGGAGTCTGGGCGGTCTCGTCGTCGAGTTCGGTGTGAGGCACGTGGCGCAGGTTCGGGTGGAAGTCATCGGCCGGCATGGCGCTCCGTTCAGCGGTGTCGCGCCGACGGTATCTCGGATTGGTACTATCTCTGTTGTAGTTGACATGGCGTCGAGAACTTGGATGGGGACAGCTTTGCCGAAGACGACGCGTGTGCCCGGTCCGCTGCTCGCCAAGGTTCCCGAGATCACCCTGCTGTTCTGGGTCGCCAAGATCCTCACCACCGGCATGGGGGAGGCGGCCTCGGACTACCTGGGCTCGATAAACCTGGTGCTGGCCGGCGCGGTCGGTGTCGCCGGTTTCGTTCTTGCGATGTGGCTGCAGCTGCGGACGAGCCGCTACATCGCGCCGGTGTACTGGTTCGCCGTGGCGATGGTGGCCCTGTTCGGAACGATGGCGGCCGACGGACTGCACGTCGCGCTCGGCATCCCCTACATCGCGACATCGATCTTCTACGCACTCGCTGTGGCGATCATCTTCATCGTCTGGCGACGGAGCGAGGGCACGCTGTCGATCCACAGCATCACCTCTCGGCGGCGCGAGATGTTCTATTGGGCGGCCGTGCTGGCGACGTTCGCGCTGGGCACCGCGGTCGGTGACCTGACGGCCATCTCGCTTCATCTCGGCTTCTTCGCCTCGGGCGTCCTGTTCGCCGCGCTGTTCGCGGTGCCGACCCTCGGCTGGTGGTTGTTCGGGCTCAACCCGATCGTCGCGTTCTGGTCGGCCTATGTGATCACTCGACCGCTGGGAGCGTCCTTCGCCGACTGGTTCGGCAAGCCGCATTCGACGGCGGGCGGCCTCGGCTTCGGCGACGGGACGGTGACGCTCGTCGCGACGGCCGCCATCGTGATCATCGTGGGCTATCTCGCTGTCCGGCGATCCGACATCCAGCCCGCCTCGGCTGAATTGCCGGTCGTACAAGGGGATCCGGCCGTCACCAACGGCTGAGCCCCATGTCGCTCTACGTCCGCCTCGGTGTCGGACTGGTGCTTCTGCTCGTCATCGCGTGCGGCGTTCTTCGCCTGGCGGGTGTCCCGCAGGTTCGTGCAGTGGTGATCGCGTCGGTGCGCGCGGTGCTTCAGTTGACCCTCGTCGCCCTGGCGTTGCGCGGGGTCTTCGCAGCGCCGGTCGCGGTGATCGCCGTCATCGCGGTGATGTTCGGCGTCGCCTGCTGGACGGCCGGGCGCCGGTTGCGCGGCCACGTCAACGCGCTGCGCTCGGTGGTGCTGTCCTGCGGGGCGGGTGCGTCGGTGGCGATCCTGATCATCGTCGGCCTTCCTACGCTCAGTCGTGACGTCCGGACGTTGGTGGCGGTCTGCGGCATCATCTTCGGCGGAACGATGACGGCGGCCACGCTCACGGGACGCCGGTTGGCCGAGGGGCTGCACCGTCGCCGGGACGAGGTCGAAGCGTGGTTGTCGATCGGCGCGACGCCGCGTCAGGCCGTGCGTGACATCGCCCGGTCGTCGGTCTTCGAAGCCCTGGTGCCCGGACTCGACCAGACGCGGACGGTCGGCCTGGTGACGTTGCCGGGAGCATTCGTCGGCGCACTGCTCGGCGGGGCCAGCGCCCAGAGCGCCGCCCGGTTCCAGATCGTCGTCCTGGTCGGATTGCTGTGCGCCCAGTCGATCACGGCGACGCTGCTCGCCTGGCTCATCGGCGCGCCGGACGTGCTCCCGGCCGAGCCGGTGGTCTAGGGCCGGCCGTCGACCGCGGTGCGGCGGGTTCGTCGCCCCTCGAACAGGATCGGCAGCAACGACACGATGACGACGGCGGCCACGATCGGCACGAGGTAGTGGTGGCCGCCAGCTGAGCGCTCACGCCGTTCTTCTCGGAGATTTGAGATGATGGAGCGACAGTGCGTGTAGTACTACCATCTACGTAGTAGACGACTCAGGGGAGTCTCATGAGTGGCGATGGCGGCCGGGCGCGGGGAGCGCTCGAACGTGAGGTCCTGGCCGTCCTGGCGAGCGCGGGCGAACCGCGAACGGCGCAGCAGGTGCTCGACGATCTCGACCGGGAGCTGGCGTACACGACCGTCATGACGACGCTGTCGCGGTTGCACGCCAAGGGCGCCGTCGAGCGGGTGGCGGCCGGCCGGGCGTACGCCTACTCGCTCAGCGGCACACCCGAGACGGCCGGCAACTCCGTCGCCGCCCGCCGCATGGTTCGGCTGCTCGACGCCGGCACCGACCGGGCCAGCGTGCTCGCCCGCTTCGTCGCCGACCTCAGCCCACAGGACGAGGCGATGCTGACCGAGTTGCTGCACGGCAAGGACGAGTGACGCCATGCTGACCGCGGTGCTGTTCGTGCCGATCATCGCGACGGCGCTGCTGAGCGCGTCCGCGGCCCGAATGGGCCGGCTGCTGGCACCGCCCGCCGCCGTCATCGCCCTGAGCGCCGCGGCGGTCGTCACCGCACTGAGCACCGGATTCATGCTGTCGGTCCTCGGCGTCACCGCCCTGGCTCAGTTCCCGCCGCTGGCCCGCTCGGTCGGCTGGTCGCCAGCCGCCCTCGACGCCACCGAACTCGTTCCTGGCTGGCTGGGCGCCGGCGCCGGGGTGCTGGCGGCCGTGCTGTTCCTGCTGGCTGTTCGCTACGTCGTTCGCGCCGCCCGCGAGCTGCGCGCCGCGTCCCAGCTGTGCGCGGAGCTGGGCGAGCACGCCGAACGTCTGGTCGTGATCGACGACGAGCGAGCGGACGCCTATGCCGTCAGCGGCCTGCGGACCGGTCGGATCGTCGTGTCGCGCTCGATGTTGCAGTCGCTGTCGCCGGCCGAACAGCGCGTGCTGCTCGCCCACGAGGCGGCCCATCTCGATCGTCGCCACCACGTGTACGTCCACCTGGCCGATCTGGCCGCGGCCGCCAACCCGTTCCTGCGGCCGGTCGCGCGCGAGATCCGGATCGGAGTCGAACGCTGGGCCGACGAGATCGCCGCGGCCGAGTCGGGTGATCGCCAGCTCGTCGCCCGCGCGCTCGCTCGAGCCGGCCTGGCCCGCATGCGAACCCGGGCCGGATCACCCGGTGTCGCGCTCGCCGCGTCGGAAGTCGATCTTCAGCGGCGGGTGGCCGCGCTGCTCGGTGAACGTCCTCGCCACCGGCCCGCGGTGCTGGCTGTGCTCGTTGCCCTCGTCCTCGTGCTGCTCGGGGCCAACGCGGTGACGACGCAGGCCACCAGCGAGCACATCGCGTACGCGGACAAGATCTTCGACCGTCACTGAACGCCAGGCGGGCACCAGGGCCATGCTCGCGATCACGACCGGTACGCCCAGCAGGGCGACCACGCTCGGGTTCATCTGCAGTCCGACACCGTTCGGACGGATCATCACGACCAGGCCGAGCGACAGGCCGGCGACCACCGCGACTGGCCCGTTGACCGAGCTTGGTCGCCGCACCGACCGCCAGCGCCCAGATGAAGTACCACGGCTGAACGGTCGGGCCCAGGACGACCACCGAGATCATCGCGACGGTGAGCAGTTGCCACGCCGACCGACCCGGTGAGCCAGTGACGTCGATCGACTCCGCGGTTGGCGATGATCCACAACGTCACGAGCACGCCGATCGACACGACCGTCCCGACGGTCCGGAACTCGATCATCGTCGCGTCGAGCTTCAACGCGCCGTGCACATGACCGACGAGCAGGTCTTCGACGATCGCCGCCGACGACGGCAATGACATCCAGGTGACCACCGACGAGCCCGAGTTGGCCTGGCCGATCCAGCCGAACCCGAGGCCGCTGGCCAGGGTGATCGCGCTGAACGTCGCGGCGGCGGTCAGGCCGACGACGGTCACCGCGCGCGCGGTGAGTTCGCGGCGGCCGGACGTCCAGAGCGGCACCGCGAACGCGACGGCGATGACGGCCGGGGACTTGACGGCAACCGCGGCACTCAGCACCGCGACGCCGATGATCAGCTGACGCCAGCCGCCCGCCGTGACGATCGCCAGGCCGGCCGTCATGAGGCCGACCATGAGCAGGTCGTTGTGACCACCGCCGATCCCGAGCACGAGCGTCAGCGGATT
Organism: uncultured Actinomycetes bacterium; assembly: GCA_963708805.1. GTDB lineage: Bacteria > Actinomycetota > Actinomycetes > Mycobacteriales > Jatrophihabitantaceae > CAVPUA01. Next base: position 757,511 of record CAVPUA010000001.1, read on the forward strand.
GGCCGCCACCAGCCAGATGGCGATGTCGGCCCGTCCGCCAGCCCGTTCGGTGAGCACCGGCAGCGCGATGGTGACCAGGACCAGGCCGAGCACGGCCAGCAGCCGGATGGCCGCGACCGTCGACAGCACGTGCGGCCCGACGACGGCGGCGATCGCCTTGCCGATCAGCAGCCACAAGGGTCCGTACGGCGTCGGGGTGCCGACCCACCGGTGACTCACCTCGATCGAGAACGGGCTGGGCAGAGCGGACGGTCCGAGCCGGTACGGGTCGAGGTGGTGCAGGACGAGCTGGCTCTGGGCGGCGTAGGCCCAGAGGTCGCGACTGGCCAGCGGCATCGCCACCACGAACGGGACGGCCCAGCTCAACGCCGTGCGTCGCAGCGCGCGCCATTCGGTTCCGGGCGCGCCGGCCATCGTCAGTCGGCCCAATGCCAGCCACGCCGTCGCGAGCGCCGTCAGCCCCACGTAGAACAGCAGACGGGCCTGGACGGCTCCGACCGGTAGCAGGTCGACCACCGGAACCTGGCCGGCGCGGAAGTACATCGGGATGGCGCCGACCCAGTACGACGACGCCGCGATGGCCAGCCCGCCGGCCAGACCGAGCCGGGTCAGCGCGATCGGCGATCCGAGGATCCGCGATTCGCAGACGCGGGTCGCGACACCAGTCACGACGACGAGCCGGGCGGGCTCGACACATCCTGGACGCAGTCCGGATCGGCGGTGCGCAGGCGGGCGGCGACGCTGAAGTCGCTCGTCACGGCCACCGTCTCGCCTCGGGGCAGATAGAGGGCGAGCCAGCCGTCCTCGTCCAGCGCGCACGAGGGCACGTCTTGCCGGGTGGTCGGGTCGATCGCCGCGAGGTAGGGGGACCACCGCAGCCGTAAGTGCACGGTCACGGCGCTCGACGTCGTGACGGTGACCGCGTCGGCATCGACGGCGTCGACCGTCGCGCCCTCGGCGAGCGGCGCGGCGTGGTCGACCCGGTAGAGGCGCCAGTTCGTGGAGGAATACGCCAGCCGTAGGTAGGGCAACCCGGAACCGACCAGCCGCCCCTCGTCGACCGAGGCGAAGTCGAGTTGCGCCGCGGGCAGCGCGACCCAGCCGACGGCGAGCGAATCGAGCCACATCCGGTAGGAGGCCGCGGTCAGTGCGCCGGGTCGATAGAAGATCGGGTTGTCGGCGTCGTCGGCCTGACGATCCCAGCCCCGCGCCAACGACTGGGTGGCGAGATAGACGCTGGCCCAGTGGTTTCTGGTGTCGACGACCTCGACTCGCTCTCCGATGGCCGCCGGGCCGGCCGCGGTTCGCTGGGCGTCGAGCGCGGCCGCGAGTGGTGCGTAGTACGCCGCGCGGGCCGACGGCGCGGCGCCCGAATGCAGCTGCCCGACGGTGTCGGTCACCGGCCACGCGGCGAGCAGCCCGACCGCGGCGATCAGCCAGCGCCGCGACAGCCGGGCATAGGCGACGGCCGTCGGGGCGGCTGAGATCCACGCCAGCCGGGTGATGTTGCTGCCCACGGCGCCCGGAACCAGGACGAAGACGACGGTCGCCCCGATGGCCAGCCAGGCGGTCGTCCGGATCAGGCGATGGTGGCAGATGACGATGATGCCGAGGCAGCACAGTGCCGGGACGATCGCGCTCCTGAAGTCGAACGGCATCGTGCCGGTGCCCGGGAAGAGGGCCGCCATCGACGCGGCGAGAGCCACCACCACCAGGGCGACCGTCCCGGCCGCGCGACGGAGCTCCGATTGCGCGAGGGCGACGGCGACGAAGATCAATCCGAGGAAGAGCGCGGCCAGCGGACTGGCGAAATAGGCGCCCACCGCGAGCGTGGCGGCGAGAACGACGCGCTTCGATCGCAACGCGATCAGCGACCACACCCCGATCGCGGCTCCGACCACGAAGGTCACCCGGCCGTCGATCAGATCGGCCGCGCCGCTGAGTGCGAACGCGATCGCTCCCGCCCGCGGCCGGACAGCCGCCCGCAGCAGTCGCGAACATCCCAGGGCGCCGACGATGGTTGCCAGCAGGCCGGTTGCCTGGACGCCGAGGGCGGCCATCGAGGTCGGGACGATGACGCTGTACGACGGCATGGACACGCCGCCGAACCAGCCGGTCCACCAGCTCGAGTTGCCCACCTGCCGGGTGACGTCGGCCCGGGCGACCTGAGCCGCGAGGTCAGGTGCGAGAGGCGTCCACCGCAGGTAGGCGGCGCCGATCACGGTGGCGATGGCGATCACGGCGGCGGTTCGCGAGTCCAGGCGGGGACGACCGGCGAACGACTCGCTCAACGGTCGTCCTTGAGGCGGCCGCAGATAGTGCGTACGACCCAACCGACGAGCAGGGCAGCCACCGTGATGGCCACGATCAGGAGGACATGCACCGGCCAGCTGGTGTACCGGACGTCCAACCCCTGCACGCGCCACGGCATGAGCGACTCCCTGCGGCTAGATCGCTACTACCGTACATGTAGTAGCGATTTAGCCGACCGGCGGGTCGCTCAGTCGGACATGGTCGGGCGCAGCTCGGCCGACCACCTCTCCTCGATCCGGCCGTAGCGCCAGACGAGCAGGGCCGCGGCCCAGGCCAGGAAGAACAGTCCGACGATCGCATAGCCGGCGTAGTCGAGCGGGATGCTGCCGATGACCGAGATGGGGCCGGACGTGATGTCGGCCTGATCGGCGATGACGCCGACGAGCTCGATGGTGCCGATGATCAACGCGACTGCCACCGACACGGCGGTGATCGTGATGTTGTAGAACACCTTGCGCACCGGCTTCATGAACGCCCAGCCGTAGGCCGCGTTCATGAACACGCCGTCGAGCGTGTCCATCAGGCACATCCCGGCGGCGAACAGGATCGGCAGGATCAAGATCGAATAGAACGGCAGGTCGAACGCGGCCGCACCGCCGGCGAGCACGAGCAGGCCGACCTCGGTGGCGGTGTCGAACCCGAGTCCGAACAGCACGCCGACCGGATAGATGTGCCACGGCTTGCGCACCGACTTGGTGAGCCCGCCCAGGAAGCGATTCATGAAACCGCGCTTGTCGAGCTGCGCCTCGAGTTCGGCCTCGTCGTACTGACCCGTCCGCATCCGGCGAAACACGCCCACGATCCCCATCAGCACGACGAGGTTCAGGATGCCCAGGATCCACAGGAAGATCCCGGACACGGACGCGCCGATGATCCCGGTCGCCGAGTGCAGGCCCGAGTCGTCGTTCTCGACCTGTCCGGCCAGTGCCTTGACGCCGAGGGACAACAGAAACGTCAGCAGGAAGACGATCGTCGAGTGGCCGAGGGAGAACCAGAACCCGACCGAGAGCGGCTTGCGGCCCTCGCGCTTCTCGAGGTCGTCGGCCAGCAGCTTGCGGGTCGCGTTGTCGACCGCCGCGATGTGGTCGGCGTCGAACGCGTGGCGCAGGCCGAAGGTGTAGGCGAGCACGCCGACGCCGACGTTGAACACGGGATGATCGCCGCCGAGGTGCAGATGGCGGGGCACCACCAGACCGAGCAGCACCCCCCACCCGACGACGTGCAGGAGGACGACGAAACCCGCCATGCCGCCGAGCGCCCGGCGATCGCGTCGGGTGAGGGTCGAGCGGAACTGGGCCAACCGTCCCTGCGGCGCAAGTCGTACGCGCGTCTGGACGCTCAAGTAGTCGCTCCCGGGGTCGGTCGATCTCGATTCGACCCTAGAGCGAGCGGACCGCTTATTGCAAGGGACTTGCAATAACGGTCACGCGAACGAAAGATTCGTCACGCGTGATCACGTTCGGTGTCGCCGGGAGAGCCGCTTGACGACCCGTTGACCGAGCTTGTAGCGGTGCGGCACCGCCAACAGCACCAGCACCAGCGGACCGTGCCCGTGCAGGACGTACCCCGCGGGGATGCACAGCGCGAACACGAACAGGCTCCACCAGCTGTTCCACCGGTAACGGAGATCTTCGGCGGCCGTGTCGTGATCGGCCAGCTTCAGATTGCGGACGTCGCGGCTGAGCAGCATCAAGGTCAGTCCGGCCAGCAGGTTGGCCACGCCGTAGATGGTCAGGGCGAGCGGCGTGCTGCCGTACTGGCCCAGCAGGGCCGCCGGAAACGGCATGGCGGCGACGACGAGGAGCAGGAACAAGGTGTCGCGGACGAGATCGGGGTGGATGGTGACCACCGAGCGCATCAGCGTGCGGTGCCGGATCCAGTAGCTGGCCACGACGTAGAAGCTGATGACGAACGAGAAGTAGTTCGCCGAGTTGTCGCGGAGCTTGTCCCACAGTTGGGCGTCCGTCGCGTGATGGCCGAGATCGGGAACGGCCAGGTCGAGCGCCAGCAGCGTCATGGCGATCGCGAACACGCCGTCGGCCAGGGTGAGCAACCGGCCGAGGGAGTTGTCGGCGACCGGGTCGGCCGTCTCGAGGGGGGCCGCGTCGACGACTCGTTCGCGCTCGTCGTCTTCGGCCACCGACCAAACCTAGGGGTGCAGATATTGCTCGACAAGTTCGGGTGCCGCGCACGACAGCCAGGCGTCGACGATCGCTTCGCGGACGGCCTTCTTGGCCGCCCGATCGAGCGCGATGAGCACCGCCGGGTACCCCTCGAAGTGCGCGATCGTGAAGAAGCCCTTCGGTGCGGCGGCCAGTACCGCCTCTTTCTCGTTGAGGTCGCCGACGCGCACGGCCAGGATCGCGCCGGTGGGTGGCGTCACGTCCCCGAACCGTTTCAGGTCGGCCTTGCTGAACGGCCGCTCCCACGCGAAACCCTTACCGCGCACCGACCACGTTCGGTTGCGCCATCGCTCGCCTTCGGTCACTTCGGGCAACTGCAGGGCGAACGTGGCGACCTCGGTCATGGTGATCACAGGTGAACGGTAGGCGTGCAGACTGGTCGCGTGAGTCCCATCAGCGTCCGCCCCGACCGCAAGCCACTCGGTGCGGCCCGGCCGGACGTCGCGGCCTCCGCGCGGCTGGGCAAGCAGGCACGGCACGGCACTCCACGCTCGCGACAGGCGACGTTCACCGTCGACGCCGACCGGGCCGACCCGATCACGTTGCTCGAGCAGCAGGGGCGCTCGCGCGTCGCCGAACTGCTGCCCATTCGTTACGGCCGCATGGTGTCATCGCCGTTCGCGTTCTTCCGCGGCGCGGCGTTGATCATGGCGGCCGACTTGGCCCGGACGCCGACCACCGGCTTGCGTGTCCAGCTGTGCGGCGATGCCCACCTGAGCAACTTCGGCGTCTTCGCCTCACCCGAGCGGCAGTTGATCTTCGACCTCAACGACTTCGACGAGACGCTCGCGGGCCCCTGGGAGTGGGACGTCAAACGCTTCGTCGCCAGCGTCGAAGTCGCGGCCCGGACGAACGGCATCGACATCGCCGCCCGCCGCGCCATCCTGCTGTCGGCGGCCCGCCAGTATCGCGAGGCGATGGCCATGTTCGCGCAGAGCAGCAACCTGGCCGTCTGGTACGCGCACCAGGCCGTCGAGCCCGCACTGGCCGAACATCGGGCCGAGCTCGGACCGCGCACGACGCGCCGGGCCCAGGCGCTGATCGAGAAGGCCCGAACGCGTGATCATCTTCAGGCGTTCGCGAAACTCGTCCGGACCGTCGACGGCGAACCCCGCTTCATCAGCGATCCGCCGCTGCTCGTGCCGGTCGCGGAGCTGCCCGCCGTGGACCACCCGGCCGATGTCGAAAGCCGCATCGAGGCGGCGATGCGGGGTTATCGCAGCTCGCTGTCGGCCGATCGTCGCCAGCTGCTCGACCAGTACCGGCCGGTGCAGTTGGCCCGCAAGGTCGTCGGCGTCGGCAGCGTGGGCACCCGCGTCTGGGTGCTGCTCATGATGGGACGAGACGACGCCGATCCGCTGATCCTGCAGATCAAAGAGGCTCAGGCGTCCGTGCTCGAAGGGTTCCTCGCCCGCAGCGGCTACGCCAACGCCGGGCATCGCGTCGTGGCCGGACAGCGGGCCATCCAGGCGAGCAGCGACATCTTCCTGGGCTGGCAGCGCGCCTATCTCGACGGCGCCGAGCGCGACTTCTACGTCCGCCAGTTGCGGGATTGGAAGGGGTCGGTGGAAGTCGATCAACTCGACGCGGCGGCCCTGCTGCACTACGCCGGCCTGTGCGCGTGGACTCTCGCCCGAGCGCACGCCCGCACCGGCGATCGCTACGCGCTGGCCGCCTACCTCGGCCCGGGCGACGTGTTCGATCGCGCGGTGGCCGATTTCGCCGGCGTCTACGCCGACCAGAACGAGAAGGACCACGCCGCGTTGCAGGACGCTGTGGCCAGCGGCCGGGTGCCCGCGACGCTGGGCATCTGAGGGGCCGCGTATCGCCTCGACGACTGAATCGTTGAGCTGCAGAGACTCGTTGACGACCGGCATCGCACCCCCGCAGCCGGTCCGGCGACCACGGCTCCGCCTGAGCCGCGGTCGCTCGAGTCGATGGGAGAGGGGGAGCACCGATGACCGAGATGACGCAACGACCGGCCCGTTGCCCGGCGTGCGATCTCGACTGGACGTCGGCCGCCGCCGTCATGCAGTCGTGGCAACCGTGCGGGTGCGCAACCGTCCGGGGCGGCCACCGCGTTTACGTGTGTATGGCCTGCCGCTCGAAGCTCTACGATTCGGCGCACCTGGCGCCCGTGCTGCAGCTGGTGCCGGGAACGCTCAACCGAGGGCGGGAGACAAAGAGATCCCCTAGCCGTCGGGGGTTCGGCTAGGGGATCTGGGAAAACCGTAACCCGGCGCCGCACCCATATCAAGTTACTGTTAGCTAAGCGCGATGAAAAACGACTCAGGGTCACATTTGAGACGGAGATCACTCGGTCTTGCCAGTATTGGTGACTCTCTGCAATCATTGGGCCAGACAGGAACGGAGCTGGCGGCTCAACAAGAAGCGCGCGGGGGTGCATTTCTCGAACGCGCCGCCCCGGGCCTGACCACGGCCATGATCGCTGCCGCTCGCCGGCTCGATCTCGTAGGCCCACCGACATCACGTGGCTCGACCATTGCGATGCCCCGCCGCATTCGGGGGAACAGCGGCGGGGCATCTGCGCGTCCCGTCCGCCTGCTCGGATGCGCGGCAACCTGGGTCGGCCCAGGGTCAGCCGGTGTCAGCAGCTCGCGAGCCGCGTGGTCGTGAGCAGCAGCCGTCCCAGGGCGACCCAGGCCGCGCCGTAGTAGGTCGGATAAGCCGCGTCGATCGTCGTCGCGCGATCCAGCAGCTGGTCGCTGACCCCCTGCTGGCCCGCCGCGCGCGCGGCCGCGGCGGCCGCCACCGCACTCAGCGCGGCCTGCGTCATGATCGGTCGGCGTGCCGGTCAGCGTGCGGGACAGCGGCGCATCGTCGGCCGTGCCCGACATGAGGGTCCACCAGTCGACCAGGGTTGATCGATCGGCCGGGTCGCACGAACCCCAGACGACCGCACGCAGCCCGTCCGGTCCGGCCTGGACCGGCGAGCTGCCGTCGGGCGCGGCGACGGCCGTGATGCTCGTACCGACCTGGGCCCAGTCCGGCGCCAACCTGGTCCCGTGATCGCTCAGTGCGGCGAGCCGGGCACGGTCGGCCGCCTCGAGCGACTCCCACCGGCCGTCGCCGGTCAGCGCGGCGAGCGCCGCGATGGCGGGCGGCGTCCAGTAGCCCGGTGCCGTCGTCGTCGGCTGGTCGGTTCCCAACGCCCAGGGACCGGCGGCCAGCACCGGTGTGCCGGACGCGTCGTAGCCGATCTCGTCGGCCGCGATCGCGAGGGCGATGCGCTGAGCCGCGTCGGTCCACGCCGGCTGGGCGAAGCGCGTTCCGGCGATCGACAGGGCCCACGCGATCTGCTCGTCGGCGTCCGACGCGGGCGTCGAATCGGCGACCTGCCCGTTCACCCAGTGATAGGCGAACAAGCCGCTGGGCTGCTCGAGGTTGGCTTGCGTCCAGGTCCAGACGGTGGTGAAGGTGGCGCGGTCGCCGATCGCGACGGCCAGCAGCATCGCGTACCCCTCGCCCTCGCTGACGGTGTCGCCGCCTTGGTCGTGGCGCACGACCCGCCCGTCCGCGTCGACGTAGGTCGTCAGGAACGAACGGGCCGCGGCGATCGCCGGGGCGTCGGGGTCCGGTGGTGCGACCGACGCCGTCGCGCGGACGCTCGGGGTGGCTGCGGTCTTGTCGGTTCCAGTGCTACCGGGACTCGTTCGGTGCGATGATCCGCAGGCGGTCAGCGCGAGGATCAGCACCGCGAGCACCGCGCTCAGCACGACGGGGAGCGGGGCGCGCGGCAGGGCGGGTCGACGTCGGTCGAACGACATGACGAAACCACCAACCCCCGAGGCTGAAACTTAACGCACATCTTACAGGGGTCGGCGGAGTGACGAGACACGCGATGACCGACTTCACGCTCGGCCCCGGATACTGGCGACATGAGCGTCGCGCAACTGGAGCTGACCGACTGGCGCCGCCGGATGAGCGAGCTGTTCGCCGCTGTCCGCGCCGAAGCCGACCCGGCCGAGGGCCATGCCGGGTGGCGAGCCGGTCGCGACGAGCTGTTCCGATCGCACCCACAGAGCCCACTGCTGCCCGATGACCCGCTGCGTGAGTCCGGATTGCCGTACTGGCCCTACGACCCGCAGTGGCGTTTCGAGGTGACGCTGGAACCGGCCGGCGAACAGCGCCTCGACATCCCGACGGGCGGTGACGAGATCACCCTGCTCACGCGGATCGGACGCGTCCGACTCCCGTCACCGATCGAGCAGACGATCGACGTCTGGTGGCTGCGGCAGTACGGCGGTGGCATCTTCATCCCGCTCAAGGACGCCACGGCGGGGCACACGAGCTACGGGGCCGGAAGGTATGCCCTCGACACGGCCAAGTCGGCCGACCTCGGTGGCGATCACGACGCGTTCGTCCTCGACCTCAACTTTCTGTATCACCCGTCGTGTCGCTACAACCCGGAATGGGTCTGCCCACTCGCCCCACCCGGCAACACGATCACCGTTGCCGTGGAAGCCGGCGAGCGGATGGATCAGTGATTGAGCGGATCCAGGTCGGCGGCGGTCGCGTCGTCGTGATCGGTCGAGCGGCTGAGCGGTTCCCACCGCTCGTCCTCGGCCAGTAGGTCGCGGCCGGCGGCGGTGGCGTAGCCGTAGGCATCCGAGCCGAGCAGCAGTCGCAACGGCGGCTGCTCCATGTCGGCGATGCGCAGCACGACCTGAGCCACCTTGGCCGGGTCGCTCGCGTTCGTCGCCCGGCCGCCGTGCATCGCGGCCATGACGCCGACCGTCTCGAGGTAGGGCTCGCTGATCGGCGGGACGCTCATCGACGAGCCGGCCCAATCGGTGCGCATGCCACCCGGCTCAAGGACCGTGACCGCGATGCCGAGCGGGGCGACCTCTTTGGCCAGGACGGACGAGAACCCGCCCACCGCCCATTTGGCCGCCTGGTAGGCGCCGAGCCCGGCGGTGGCGAGGCGGCCGCCGACCGAAGAGATCTGGATGATCGAGCCACCGCCCTGCCCCCGCAGCACGGGAAGAGCGGCCTTGGTCACGTTGACGACGCCGAACAGGTTCGTGTCGACCTGAGCCCGGAAGTCGTCGAGGGTGATGTCCTCGATCGAGGTCAGGTTGGCGTAGCCGGCGTTGTTGACGACCACATCGAGCCGGCCGAACGTGGTCACGGCCGCGTCCACCGCGGCTCGGGCTGCCCGCGGATCGGTCACGTCGAGAGCGACGACCCGCACGAGGTGGCCGTACGCCGTGGTCAGCTCGTCGAGATCGGCCGGGCGACGCGCGCCCGCGACCAGTTGGTTCCCGGCTTCGAGAACGGCCACCGCGATCTCGCGGCCCAGGCCCCGGGATGCTCCGGTGACCAGAAATACCTTCGACATTCGTGTCTCCCTTGACGCCGCGATGCGCGCGGCCTGCGACTAACTAGATAGTTAGATAACACACTCAACATTGGCGGCTGTCAACTAGCCGGTTAGTTGGGTAAGATCCCGGCATGCCTGGTGATTCGGAAGCGACTCGACAGCGGTTGCTCGCCGCGGCCCGCGACGAGTTCGCGGCCTACGGCATCGCCGGCGCCCGCGTCGATCGCATCGCGGCCGCGGCCAAGAGCAACAAGGCGCAGATCTACCACTACTTCGGCAGCAAGGACGAACTGTTCGACGCCGTGTTCAACGCGATGTGCCTGGAGACGGTGCAGGAGGTGCCGCTGGATCCCGATGACCTGCCCGAGTACGCGGGCCGATTGTTCGACTCGTACGAGCGACGCCCGTACGTCCAGCGACTGGCAACGTGGCATCGCCTCGAGCGCGGCGCGTCGATGGCCCCGCTCGGCATCGTCTTGGCCAGCAACAAGGACAAGGTGGCCAGGATCGCGACCGCGCAGAAGGCCGGCCGGTTGCCGACGCGCTACTCGGCCGTCGACCTGCTCGGACTCGTACTGCACCTGTCGTCGTTCTGGGCGTCGAACGGTCCCGAGTACGAAGCTCTCGTGGCTCGTCACTCGCGCGCCCATCGTCGCCGGGTCGTCACCGAGGCCGTCGCCCAGCTCGTCGCCACGTGACTGTGTCCGCTCTCATCACGCCTCAGGGCCGAGCCAGTGACGGGCCCGGGAAATTAGCGAACCGCCCAGACGTCGGGGGTTCGTCTGGGCGGCTCATTGATGATCTTGGGGCATGATCGGGGCCGCTTCAACCCCTTGTGAATTAATCGTTACTCATGTCAAACACAGAGTAGCCAAAATAGCGCACCTATCTGCGTTCTCAGACATTCGAACACGGTCCGCGATCAAGATCAGGTTTTTATGCGCGACGTCGTGAGGCCCTGACGCCGTCCCCTCAGGGGAGGGGCCCAGGCATCGGGGGATTGCCCAGACCCCTCCATCGCGCAACGTAGCCACTCAGCTACCTGACGACCAGAGCGACGCGCAAAATGCGTGCACCAATCGTAAGAGCGGGTCTACGCAGCGTCAGAATAAATCTCGGTCTGATGAAGATCGACTACTTACCAGCGGGTATCAGGCCGGCGGGGGTCAGACTCTATGGAGTGACGGACGCAGGTTGGGGATCTGCGATACGGGGGTACGAAGATCCCGCCCCGGCGCCGTTGCGACATAACGATCAGCCCGCGATCAGGTCCCATCGGGGAGTCTCCTGAACGCGGGCTGATCCATGTCACGGGCCCGACCAGGCGCATGCGCCGTGGGCGACCTGGTGGCTCATCCCTCGAACTGACGTCTCAACTCGGCGGCCCGCTCGGCGTCCGGGCGGTCGAGCACGGCCAGCACGTCGTCTCCCGCCCGCAACAGGGTGTCGCCCGTCAGCGGCAGCAGGTGGCCGTCGCGCGTCACGAGGCTCACCCAGGCCAGCGGCGCAATGTCCGCGACACGCTGTCCGTCCGCCGCCGACCCTGGCTCGACGGTAAGCGTCAGGGCCGATCGCGGTTCCTCGTCCAGGCGCAGGCCGACCGACCACGGCTTCGGATCGACCATCCGCATCGGCAACCGCCACCGACGTGCGAGCGTCGGCGTGAGGCCGCCCTGGACCACGACCGAGAAGATCACCACCACGACGACGATTCCGTAGAGCCGCTCGGACTCGGGCAGGTGGGCGTGGCGGACGAGTCCGCCGAGCAAGATCGGTACTGCGCCCTTCAAGCCGGCGAACAAAACGAAGTGGCGCTCGTTGCGGGCCAGACGCGCGGGCAGGAGGCACAGGGACACGAACAAGGGACGGATCACGAAGGCCAACACGACTCCGACGACCAGTCCGGGCACCAGCACATTGCTCTTGACCAACTCGCTGACATCGACGGTCAGGCCCAGGACGACGAACGCGACGATCTCGGCCAGGCCGGCCAGCGCGGCGTGGAAGCGACGGACTTCTCGTCGGTAGGGCACCTGGGCGTCCCCGACGAGGATCCCGGCGACGAAGACAGCCAGGAAGCCCGAGCCGTGCGCCACCGCGGCGAGGCCGTAGATCAACAGGACGCTGGCCAACGTGCGCAAGGGATAAAGGCCTTCGCTCGGTAGCGACACCCGTCGGACGAACTGCAGCAACGCCCACCCGCCGACCGCACCCACGGCCGCGCCCACGGCCATCTGCAGGACGAACTCGCCGCCCACCCGGGCGAAGGCCGACCCGCTCAGCCCACCGGCCGAGATCAGGCTGGCCATCAGCGCGATGCCGACCGGATCGTTCGCACCCGACTCGCCCTCGAGGATCGTGCTGCTGCGCCCGGCGATCTCGCGGCGGCCGAGGACCGAGAACACGACGGCGGGATCGGTCGGGGCGATCGCCGTCGCGACCAGCAGGCTCGGATACCAGCCCAGCCCGAAGGCCCAATGGAGCAGAAGGGCGCCGCCGAACGTGGTCAGGAAGGTGCCGAGGACGCCGACGATCGCGATCGGCGCCGCGGCTGTCCGCAGTCGTGACCAGCCGATGTGCATGCCCCCGTCGAACAAGATGAAGATCAACGCGACGGTGACGATGCGCTCGACCGTCGTGGCCCCCGGAGGGTGCAGCGCCGGAATGATCTTGACCGCCAGCGCCGAGGCCACCAGGACGAGGGCGGGCACCGGAATCTTGAGCCGTTCGGTGAGCCGGTTCGACAGGACGGCGGTCAATCCGACCGCGGCGACCAGGGCGATGATCGACGCGAAGTGGATCGTCTCGGCCATCAGGGCTCCTGGGTTCAGGTGCGGGCATGCGGGCAGATCTGGCCGACCAGACTTCCCGGCGCGCCCGGTGAACGACCCTAGCCGCAGCGCCGGCGCCGGTGAGGGTGGCGGGCCGGTCAGGTGGCGCTGGCGACCGACTCACCATTCGACGATCCGGTCGCTCGGCGTCGCTTGGCGGTGACCGTGCCGTCGCGCCCTTTCGGCGGTGGGACGACGCGCTGACCCTCGGGCGTCGTGACGTCGTGGTCGGCCGCCCGGAACGCCGGATAGACGCAACTGTGGACGGACACGCCGTCGACCAGGACGGTGCAGGCACCGCAGTCCCCGGTGGCGCAATCGGACTTGACGTCGCGCCAGCCCCGCTCGCGCAGGTAGGTACTCAGCGACTGGCCGGGGCGGGGTTCGGTTTCGTAGTGCTCGCCGTTCACGGCAAAGGTCATCGCCGATCCACCAACTCGGCGCGAACCTCCTCGGCGAACATCCACGTCAGACGCTCGCGCCACTGCCGGTCACCGTGTTCGTCGTCGAGATAGTCCGCCGCGGGGAGCACCGCCGCGATGGTCTCCTGCAGCGCGGGCGCGCGGGGCGGCTGGTCGAAGGTCAGGACGAACGGGCGTTGGGTGGACGCACTGATCGTCAGCTTGAACGTCGCGGTGATCGGATCGACTCGCCCGATGATCAACGCAGCCGACCGGCTACCCGGTTGCAACGAGGCGCGCCGAAAGGCGGTCGAGCAGCGGAGCGCGGCCGCCGGCAGGAACACCGAACGCAGCAACTCGCCCGGAGTCAGCACGCTCTGGCTGTCGCCGGTCACGAAGTCGACGACCGAGACGCGACGCCCGCCGCCGTCCGGGGTCAGGATGGTGCACACACCGTCGAGCGCCGCGGTCAGCGCGATCATCGGCCCGGCTGGGCGGGCCCGGCACAGATTGCCTCCGACCGTTGCCACGTTCCTGATCTCGATCGAGGCGAGAAAGGCCTGGGCGCACTGCTCGAACAAGACCTGGCACACCGGCCAATGCCCGGGGGCGTCGATCGCCACCAGCTCGGCGATCGTGCAGGTCGACGAGATCTCGAGGCCGTCGGCGGTCAGCACGAGCGGCGGCCAGCCCATGTGGCCCAAGTCGATCAGCCGGCGAAGTTGCGGCTGGGGCTCGGAGAACAGGCAGGTGCCCCCGGCCAGCCAGGCGTCACCCGGTCGCCACGCGTCGACCGTGCGTGCGTCCTGCACGGCGGTGACGGTGTCGAGATCCATGACGTGCTCCTTTGCCCGCCTACAGGGCACCTCACGTCCGTTTCCTGCGTATTACCGTCGCGTGTCGCCGTCGGCGGCGACGTAGGGAGCTCGGCGGATCAACTCTCGTTGCCGAGGCCGGCCGACACCTCGAGTTCGTCCACGCGCTCGGCCGTGTCGAGCTCGTCGAGCTCGGGTTGGGCGACCGCGCCACGGTCGGCTCGATTCAGCGCGCCGTGCACGGTGCTGAGCAGGATCGCGGCCAGCAGGACGGTGCCGGCGCCCAGTACGAACGGGACGTGGGTGTTGAAATGCTCCACCAACTTGCCCGCGGCGTAGGGCGCCAGACCGCCGCCGAGGAATCGGACGAACCCATAGGTCGCCGACGCCACCGGGCGTTCGACCGGCGCGATGCTCATCACCGCCGTCGTCACGAGAGTGTTGTTCACGCCGATGAACGCTCCGGCGACGATCACCGCGACGATGACGACCGCCGGGTGGTCGGAGAACACCCCGATGACGATCAGATCGATCGCCATCAGTACGAAGTTGCCGTACAGCGTCCGGGCGGTGCCGAAGCGACCCTTGAGCTTCGGCGCGGCCCAGACCGCGAAGATCGCGACGAGGATGCCCCAGGCGCAGAACACCGCGCCGAGGCGCAGCGGCGAGAGATGCATGAGGAATGGGGCGTAGCCCAGCAGGGTGAAGAAGCCCCAGTTGTAGAGCAGCCCCACCACCGAGGTCGTGGCCAGGCTCCGGTGACGAAGCGCCTTGATCGGCTCGGAGATGCTCTCGCGGCGATCAGGCGTCGGTGTCTTGGGCAGCAGTACGGCGGTGGCGATCAAGGCGATCGCCATGAGCACCGAGACGCCGAAGAACGGACCGCGCCAGCTCACGTTGCCGAGCAGGCCGCCCAGCAGGGGCCCGGCCGCGATACCGACCCCCAGCGCCGTCTCGTACAGGATGATCGCCCCGGCGAAGCCGCCGCTGGCCGACCCGACGATGACCGCCAGTGACGTGGCGATGAACAGCGCGTTGCCCAGTCCCCAGCCGGCTCGGAACGCCACGATGCCGCCGATCGAACCGGACGACCCGGCGAGCGCCGCGAAGATCACGATCAGGACCAGGCCGGTGATCAGCGTTCGCTTGGCGCCCAGCCGACTCGACACCCAGCCGGTCACCAGCATCATGACGGCGGTGACCACCAGGTAGCTGGTGAACAGCAACTCGACATCGGCGGGACTCGCCTTCAGCTTGCTCGCCAGCGCCGGCAGGATCGGGTCGACCAGACCGATGCCCATGAAGGAGATGACGCACGCGAAGGCGACCGCCCACACGGCCTTGGGCTGCGTGAACGGGCTGGGGACGTCAGCGTGACTCATCGAACGCCTTCTTCGGGTCGGGGAACCGTCTGGGTGAGGGCAAGCAGAGCGGCGAGCGCCGAGCCGAGCGAGCTCTGGTGCTCGGGGGACAAGGTGCGGATGACCGCCGCCAGCGCCTCGCTGCGCGCGTCGTGCCGCGCGGCCAGTGCGCTGCGGCCGGCCGGCGTGATGCTCACCAGGGTCGCCCGGCCGTCGTCCGGGTCGGCCAGGCGCTGCGCGAAGTCCTCGGCGGCCAGCCGATTGATCAGCGTCGTCATGCCGGGCTGGCTGATTCCCTCGCGATCGGCGAGCTCCGAGATCCGCAGGGGTCCGGCGTAGTTCAGCGTGTCGAGCGTGCTGAAGGCCGAGCTGCTCAACTCGCCGCGTGATTGTCGTCTGGTCCACAGGAACAGCCGGTCGAGCCCGGCCGCGATGGCCAGCTCTTCGGTGGGAGCAGCCGGGACGACGGCATCACGAACCATCACTCAGTTATATAACTGTCTTAGCTAATTCGGCAACAGTCGGCGGTGGCCGGCTGCGCCCGGGTGGTCGACGTGGCGATCACCGAGGTCGACGGTCTGACGTTGATGGCCGCCCTCCGCAGCCGCGCGGGCTAGGTCGGTGGGCGGGGTCCAGGCGTACGCAAGGTGCTAGGTCCGCAAGGCTGGCTGCGCACGGTGTGTCATCGGACCGGATTGCCCGAATTCACGGGCCCGCTCGTCTGGGCACCGGGGGCGTACACGGCCGGGAGATCGCGATCTCGATTGTGGCCGACATCATCGCGGCCCGTTCTGCCCCTTCCGGCGGCTCTTTGCGGGCGCGCGACGGGGCTATTCACCCGACGGGGTCAGCGCTCCCGCCGCCGCGCTGACCCGCCCGCTCGTACCCCATCCGGCACCCTTTCGAGGCTTCCGGCCCTTGTTTGGCTTCTGTTCAAATCGACGCTACAGTCATAACACTGAGTGCGCATCAAAAGGAATCAGGTGTTCGGAGTTCGCCGAGTGCCCGAGATGACCGAGTGAACAGGTGAGCGGGTGATCGACAGTGATCGGACCTGGTGACACAGCCACGATCGGCGATGGCCCCATGCGCGGAAATCAAGCCGAGGTCCTGACCGTCGACCATGGCGCCAACCTGGCTCAGGTCCGCGTACAGGTACGTGTGGGTGGAATGCTGCGCAGTGGCATCGCCGTGGTCTCCTACAGCGGCTTGCACGTCGCCGGAGACGCGCCGGCTCCGCTTACCCAGCATCGGCCCGTCCGTCGCGGGCGGCCGCGCCAGGTGACGCCCGAGATGGCCGAACGGATGGCCGACATGTACGCATCGGGTCAGTACACGCACGCCTCGATCGCCTCGGTGCTCGGCGTCAGCAAGAGCACCGTCTCGCACTACCTTCGAACCGAGTCCAGCGAGCAGTTCGCCGCGTCGCGCTGAATCAGGCGGTCTCCGGGGCGGCGTAGATGGTCGTCGCACCCCATCCGGGCAGCACGCCGTGCCAGTCCGTGGCGGGCGTCGGGTCGAGGATCTCCATCGCCTCGGCCACCTGATCGGCCGTGGCCCAGGCGGGCACCGTGATCGCGGTGCGGACGGTCCGTTCGAGCACGAGGCCCCGAGCGTCGGCGAGTTCGACGGATGGTCGACGGTCCCGGAGCCGGCGAACGTCGTCGAGTTCCTCCGGCGATGCCAGGTGGTTCATCGGGCGGTCCCTCCCAGAGACGTACGAGCGCAGTCGCTACTACCTAGACGGAGGAGCAATCCGATCGTGTCGTGATACCGCCCTAGACTCGGTTCGTGTCCGAGAGCGCCCGGCGTGACGCAACGTTTCGGGCGGCTCGGCGTGTCTAACGGTCGTGCAAGCAATGGCAGATGACTCGGAGCTCTACGCCGTGGCCAGCCCGAGCGCGGCCGGCGACTTCGAGGTCTTCGTCCGCACCGAGACGGCCTCCCTTCTGCGTACGGCCAGTCTGATCGCCGGCGACGCGGCGGCCGCCGAAGATCTCGTCCAGGAGACGCTGACCCGTCTGTACCCGAAATGGAGCCGGGTTCAGGGGGCGAGGTTTCCGCTCGCCTACGTCCGGCGCAGCATGATCAACACCTACGTCAACGCCCGGCGCTCCAAAGCCAGTCGTGAGGTGGTGTCGGATCAGATCGTCAACCGCGCGACCCTCGGCGACGCGACCGACACCGTCGCCGACCACGACTTCATCCTGCAGCTGCTCCGCGAGCTGCCCGATCGGCAGCGCGCGGCGCTGGTCCTGACCTATCTGGACGACCTCCCGGCCGCGGAGGTCGCGCGCATCCTCGGCTGCCGGGTGGGCACGGCGCGCAGCCTGGTCAGCCGCGGCCTGTCGACGATCCGCGACACGATGACCCGGAGAGACGATCATGGCTGACGACAAGACCGGGGCCGATCTCGAGGCCCGCCTGCGCGAGGCGATGCGTCAGGGCGCCAATCGTGCGCCGTACTCGGCCAACGTCGAACAGCGCGTGCTCTCGGCGACCTACGGGCGACCGGTACGCAAGGCTCGCCCGGTCTGGTTCCTGCCCGTCGTCAACGGTGCAGTGATCGCGCTGGTCATCGCGGCCGTGGTCGGCGGCGTGCTGCTCGTCCGCGGCGGCCCGGCCAAGCACTCCAGCACCCCACCGGCGGTCCCGGTGACCACGAGTCCGGCGCCGTCGGACACCCGGAGCGCGCCGACATCCGCGGCACCCTCCGCCTCGACGTCCAGCAGCCCGTCGGCGCCGGTCGGACCCGCGGGGGGCGCGGTGCCCGCCGGCTTCGTCCCTTACTCGGCAACCTGGATCAGCGCGAGCACCGGGTGGGTACTTGGTACGGCCCCCTGCCAGAAGGCGCCGTGCACGTCGATCGTCCGCACTCGGGACGGCGGGTCCACCTGGGTCGGGATCCCCGCCCCGGTGGCCGGCCTGCAGATCAACGCGAACACGCCCGCGTCGGTGTCGAGCATCCGTTTCGCGGACGCGCGAGATGGCTGGGCCTTCGGCAGCGCGCTGTACTCGACCCACGACGGCGGGGCGAGCTGGACGAAGCAGGCTCTGGGCAGCGACGGGACCGGCCCTCGGGTGGTCGCGCTCGAGAGTGACGGCGCGCAGGCATGGGCGGCGGTCGACAGCTGCAGCATCGCGGCGTCCTGCACGCACATGATCTCGGTCTACGTGACCGCTGTCGGCGCCGACAGCTGGCGGATGATCGGATCACCGCTGCCCGACGGGAACGCGGCCGGCTCGTCCACCCCGGTCCACCTGGTCGTCGGGTCGAACAACTGGTGGCTGACGGCGTCCTCGGTCTGGCACGGTAGCGGCGCCAACGCACCCGTCGTCCTGACCGGTCCGTGCGCCACGAACTTCGCCCTCGTGGGCTTCGCCGCGGCCGATCCCCAACATCTGGACGCGCTGTGCGCCGGCCAGGGGGCGGCCGGATCCAGTCAGCAGCAGCTCGAGGGCACCACCGACGGCGGCCGGACGTGGAAGCCCTCCGGCCCAGCCTTCCTCGGGCCCGACAACGTCGCCGGCATCGCCGACAACGCGGCTGGCACGCTGCTGCTGGCCGCGTCCAGCGGGGGGAGCACCGTGGCCCGGACGACTAACGACGGTCAGCGTTTCGGCGTCGTGCTGACCGATCCAGCGGGGGGCGGAACGCCGTGGTCCGACCTCGGATTCACGACGCAGCAGCAGGCGATGGTGATCTTGACGGGCCGGGCGCTGTACGTGAGTCGCGACGCCGGCGCGACCTGGACGGCCGTCCGCTTCTGATCGTCAGCGAACGTCGAGCAGATCGATCACGAAGATCAAGGTGCGGCCGCTGAGGCGGTGCCCGCCACCGGCCGGTCCGTAGGCGAGGTGCGGGGGAATCGTCAGCTGCCGGCGGCCGCCGACCCGCATGCCCGGGATGCCGTCCTGCCAGCCCTGGATCAGTCCGCGCAGCGGGAACTCGATCGATTCGCCGCGATCCCAGGAGCTGTCGAACTGTTCGCCGGATCCGAACTCGACGCCGACGTAGTGCACGGTGACCGTCGCGCCCGGCACCGCCTCGGCGCCTTCGCCGACGGTGAGATCTTTGATCTCGAGGTCAGTCGGCTCGTCGCCGACGGGCATGTCGATCTCGGGTTTCGTCATGCGTCCATCAAACACGATGTGCGCTGGCGGCCGCTCAGGCGTCGCTGCTCTGCTGCCACAGGTTGATGCCGCCGTCGATGGCATAGCCGTCGATCTCGGCCAGTTCGTCGGCCGAGAACTCCAGGTGATCAAGAGCCGCGATGTTGTCCTCGAGCTGCGCCACGCTGCTGGCGCCGATCAGCACGGAGGTGACCCGTTCGTCGCGCAGACACCACGCCAAGGCCAGTTGGGCGAGCGACTGGCCGCGCCGCTTGGCCAGGGCGTCCAGCGAGCGGATGTGGGCCAGGTTCTGGTCGGTCAGCATGTCCTCGGTCAGGAAGCGTCCCTCGGCCATCCGGGAGCCGGCCGGAATCCCGTCGAGGTAGCGCGAGGTCAACATGCCCTGGGCGAGCGGGGAGAACGCGATGCAGCCCAGGCCGAGTTCGCCCAGCGTGTCGAGCAACCCGCCTTCGATCCAGCGGTTCAACATCGAATAGGAGGGCTGGTGGATCAGCAGCGGAGTGCCCAGTTCGCGCATGATCCCGACGGCTTCGCGGGTGCGGTCGGGGGAGTAGGACGAGATGCCGGCGTACAGCGCCCGCCCGGACCGCACCGCGGTGTCGAGCGCCCCCATCGTCTCTTCGAGTGGCGTGTCGGGATCGAAGCGATGGCTGTAGAACACGTCGACGTACTCGACGCCCATCCGGCCCAGTGACGCGTCGAGGCTGGACAGCAGGTACTTGCGCGACCCCCACTCGCCGTACGGTCCGGCCCACATGTCGTAGCCGGCTTTCGTCGACAGGAAGAGCTCGTCGCGATACGGACGGAAGTCCTCGGTGAACAGGCGACCGAAGTTGGTCTCGGCCGACCCGGCCGGGGGTCCGTAGTTGTTGGCGAGGTCGAAGTGGGTGACGCCCAGGTCGAACGCCCGCCGCAGGATGGCCCGCTGGTCGTCGATCGCCCGGTCATGGCCGAAGTTGTGCCACAGGCCCAGCGAGACGAGCGGCAGCTTGATGCCGCTGCGTCCGGACCGGCGATAGGTCATTGATTCGTATCGGTCGTCCGCTGCGAGATAGGCCACGATTCGATGTTACGGGCGGGGAAGTGGGGGGCGCGGACTGGTAGACAGACCGGAGCAGCCATCGAGAGGATCCGCCATGCCCGCAACCGATGCCGACCGGATCTGGGGCGACGACCTTCCGAGCGTCGAGCCCGGATTCGGCCCGCTGCCCGTCGGTGCGCAGGGACGGGGCGGACTCGAGTTCGGTCCGCTGTTGGGCGCGATGCGGCTGGTGCAGGACCTCTTCATCGGTGCAGCGCCGCCACTCGACGTCGAAGTCGAGTTGACGCGCAAGCTGGACGACATTGCGGCGCTGCTGGCCGAACACCAGGTGCCCGAAGCCGATCGGGTCGACGGGCGTCGCCCTGATCTGCCTGGTCGCGGGAGCATTCTCGTGCCGCCGTTCGTCGTGGACGAACTCACCCACACCTCGATGCGTGGCCGCGTCACGTTCTCGCGCTTCCACCTCGGTGGCAACGGAGCGGTGCACGGAGGTACGCCGCCGCTGCTGTTCGACGACGTCACCGGCAAGATCGCGAATCACGAGCTTCCCGGTGTGGCGCGGACCGTCAACCTGGTCATCGACTACCGCCAGGTCACCCCGATCGGTGTCGAGGTGTTCTTCGACGCCAGCCGGGACAAGGTCGACGGTCGCAAGCGCTGGACGTCGGCCCGCATCACGAATGCCCAAGGGGAGTTGCTCACCGAGGCGCATGCGCTGTTCATCGAGCTCAAGCCCGGCCAGCAATAGTCGTTACGCTGGATGAGTGCCCCGACACAACCGCCGCGACGAACCGACCGAGCAGATCGCTGCCGGTAGCCGGTCGTTCGGCGAACGCGTCGAGGGTTGGCGCGGTGAGGACTACCTGGTGCGGACGGTGATCGGTTCGGACAAGATGTATCGGTGTCCTGGCTGCGACCAGGAGATCAGGGCCGGGCAGTCGCACGTGGTCGTGTGGCCCGCTCTCGACGTCGATGCCACCGACCGCCGGCACTGGCATCAACCGTGCTGGACGGCTCGCGATCGGCGGGCACCCGCCGTCCAGCGCGGCCGCTCGGCGCCTCGCTACTGATCGCGGCCGAGGCGACTCAGTGCGTCGTCGGTGAGCCGGAAGATCGACCATTCGTCCAGCCGCTCGGCGCCCAGTGATCGATAGAAGTTGATCGACGGCTCGTTCCAGTCGAGCACCGCCCACTCCAGTCGCGCATAACCTTGCGTCACGCATTCGTGGGCGAGGGCGCGCAGCAGCGCCCGTCCGAAGCCGCGACCCCGATGGATCGGGCGGACGTAGAGATCTTCGAGGTAGATGCCGTGCGTCCCGCGCCAGGTCGAGAAGTTCAAGAACCACAATGCGCAGCCGACGACCTCATCGTTAACGATCGCCACGTGACCGAACAGGGCGGCGTTGTCGCCGAACAGCGCGTCCGTCAACTGCGGTTCGGTCAACGTGCACTGCGCGCTGGAGCGTTCGTAGGCGGCAAGCTCGTGCACCAGGCCGACGACGGAGCTGACGTCGTCGGGCCCCACCCGGCGGACGGCCTCGGTCAGACCTTCACCACCAGCGTCGACACGACCTTGTCGTGCAGAGTCTGCTTGCGCGCGTCCCATAACGGCCACAGGACGTCGAGATGCCGCCGATGACAGTCACCTCCAGGATCGTCTGGATCAACCAGCGGATGAACGCCTTGCCGTAGCTGAGTTGACCGCCCTCGACGGGCACGACCGCGGTGCCGACGGCCAGGTTGCCGACCGTGCGCCCACGGCTGCCGAGCAGAGCCACCGTGTAGATGACGCAGATCAGGGCTTCTAGTCCAGACCGGGTGCCGTTGTTGTTGCTGATCGCCGCCGCGATCAGCGAGGCGACCAGCACCGATGATGATCGCGTCGATGAGGGTGGCGCCGACGCGTCGCCACCAGCCCGAGAGCTGTTGGCCGCCCGTCGGTGGGTGGTCCGTAACCACCTGGCGGCGGAGCCGGAGCGGATGGGTAGTCACCGAAACCAGTCATGGTCTCATCCTTTCGCAGACGTGGTGGCTGCATACCCACATTTGGCAAAACCAGTAGCCATCAGGGCACCGACGTAGCCAGT
The DNA here is from genome assembly GCA_963708805.1 of uncultured Actinomycetes bacterium. Classification (GTDB taxonomy): domain Bacteria; phylum Actinomycetota; class Actinomycetes; order Mycobacteriales; family Jatrophihabitantaceae; genus CAVPUA01. Next base: position 780,022 of record CAVPUA010000001.1, read on the forward strand.
CGGTGAACGCAGAGTTGATTCGTCGTTCAAGCGTTCACGCAGTCGAGGGCGTCAGAGGTGGGCGGTGTTGCGTCGCGGGAACCTGGTTGGGGTCGATCCAGGGTGGTGGAGCAGCCTTTGTCGCGGGCGATGAGCGCGAGTCGTTGGTCGTGGCTGGCGATGCGGTGGGTGTGGCCGTAGGCGGCGATTTCTTGGGCGCCGCGGAAGATGATCGGGATGACGTTGGCGTCGCTGGCGATTTTGAGCGCCATGGCCACGCTGATCAGGGCGCCGTGTCCGGTCCGGACCAGTTGCCTGTCGGGGCGGTGTGCCTTGTTCGGTGTCAAGCGAATTGTCATATATAACAGCGATTTCTCTTGATCTTGAACCCGGGCGAGCCTCAGCAGCGCAAGACGAAAGCGGCACCAGAGAACCCCGCTGGCTCCGCCGTCGACTCCGCAGTTAGTCAGACGGGGTAATGCAACCTCGGTCGATGCGCCTTAGATCCGGCAAGAACCAGAGCTAGATCAACTCGACCGCATCGGCAATCGAGTCCAGAACCCTCGACGGCCGGTACGGGAAGCGCGTCACGTCTTCGGCCCTCGTCGAACCGGTCAGCACCAGGATCGTTTCGAGCCCGGCCTCGATGCCGGCGACGACATCGGTGTCCATTCGGTCGCCGACCATCACGGTCTTCTCCGAATGCGCGTCGATCCGGTTCATCGCACTGCGAAACATCATCGGATTGGGCTTGCCGACGAAATAGGGCACCGCGCCGGTGGCCCGAGTGATCAGGGCAGCGACCGCGCCGGTTGCCGGCATCGGGCCGTCGGGGGAGGGACCCGTCGCGTCGGGGTTGGTCGCGATGAAGCGAGCGCCGTTCTCGACCAACCGGATGGCCTGAGTGATCGCTTCGAAAGAGTAGGTCCGCGTCTCGCCGAGCACGACGTAATCGGGGTCGGCGTCGGTGAGGGTGTACCCGACCTCGTGCAATGCGGTCGTCAGCCCGGCCTCGCCGATCGCGTAGGCGGAGCCGCCGGGCATCTGCTCGGCGAGGAAGTTCGCGGTCGCGAGCGCGGACGTCCAGATGGCCGATTCGGGCACGGCCAGACCGGCGCGGGCGAGCCGAGCCGCCAGATCACGGGGCGTGTAGATCGAGTTGTTGGTCAGCACGAGGTACGGACGGCCCACCTCGACCAGCCGATCGAGGAAGTCGGTGGCGCCGGGCAGGGCCCGCTCCTCGTGCACCAGCACGCCGTCCATGTCGGTGAGCCAGAACTCGCGAGAGGAGCGACTTGTCACGAGGTCGAGGCTAGCGTCTGGAGCATGACCTTGACCGTGGCGGTTACCGGACCGACCGGCGAAATCGGGATCTCGGCGGTCGAGGCGCTCGAACGAGATGAGCGGGTGAGCCGGATCATCGGCCTGGCGCGGCGCCCGTTCGACCCGGGGAGATACGGCTGGAGCAAGACCGAGTACCGCCAGGGCGACATCCTCGACCCGGTCGCCGTCGCCCGCCTCGTCGAGGAGGCCGATGTCGTCGTCCACCTCGCGTACCTGATCATGGGATCGCGCGATGAGAGCCGACGGATCAACCTCGCCGGTACGCGCAACGTGTTCGAGGCGGCCGTCCGCGCCGCGAAGCCCAGGCGACTGGTCTACACGTCGTCGGTCGCCGCCTACGGCTACTACGCCGACAACCCGGTGCCGCTGACCGAAGAGACACCGGTGCGGGGGTCGGCCGAGCACTACTACTCGCAGCAGAAGGCCGAGTGCGAAGCGGTGCTGCGCGAGATCACCGACGGCAGCGGTCTCGAGGTGTACGTGCTGCGCCCGTGCATCGTCGCCGGACCGAAGGCGACCGCGCTGCACGACGAGATGCCGTGGCGGCAGGTCAGCGACAAACTGCCCGAGCGGGTGCGGCAGGTGCTGGGCGCGGTGCCGCTGCTGCGTCCGGTGCTGCCGGATCCGGGCGTGCCGATGCAGCTCGTCCATCACGACGACGTCGCCTCGGCGATCGTGCTGGCGGCGACGGGCAGCGGTCCGGCCGGCGCCTACAACCTGGCCGCGGACGGCGAGGTCTCGTTCAGCGAGGTCGCCAAGGCGGTTGGTGCGATCTCGATGCGGGTGCCGCACGCGGCGGCCGTCGCGATCTCGGAGATGCTGACGCTGTTGCCGCGGGTGCCCGCCGCCGCCGAGTGGATCCACGTCGCCCGGTACTCGGTCGTGATGGACACGGCCAAGGCCAAGCGCGATCTCGGCTGGGCGCCCGAGCACACCGCGGCCGAGACGCTCGCCGAGATGGCCGCCAGCCTCTAGGCGGGCGACTCCGTTTTCGAACCGGCCCACTCGGTGTGGAACGCGCCCGGCTTGTCGACCCGCAGGTAGGTGTGCGCGCCGAAGTTGTCGCGCAGACCCTGGATCAGGGCGGCGGGCAGCCGCTCGCGGCGCAGTCCGTCGTAGTAGGCCAGGGATGACGAGAACGCCGGCGTCGGAACACCGGCCGTGGCCGCATCGGCGACGACCCGCCGCCAGCTGTCGACGCCGTTCTTGACCGCGTCGGCGAAGTAGGGCGCGACGAGCAGGCTGGTCAACGACGGGTCGGCGTCGTAGGCCTCGACGATCCGGTTGAGGAACCGCGCACGGATGATGCAGCCACCGCGCCAGATCGTGGCCATCGCGCCACGGTCGACGTTCCAGTCGTACTCCTTGCTGCCGGCCTCGATGTGATCGAAGCCCTGCGCGTAAGCGACGACCTTCGACGCGTAGAGCGCCTTGCGGACGTCCTCGATGAACGCGTCGCGGTCGTCGACCTTCCACTCGTTCTCGCCGGCGAACGCCTTGCGCGCGTCGGCCCGCTGGTCGGCGTGGCCCGACAGCGATCGGGCGAACGTCGCCTCGGCGATGCCGGTGATCGGAATGCCGAGATCGAGCGCGCTCTGCACCGTCCAACGGCCGGTGCCCTTCTGCTCGGCCTGGTCGAGCACGATGTCGACGAACGGCTGGCCCGTCTCGGCGTCGACCTGCGCGAGAACGTCGGCGGTGATCTCGATCAAGAAGGACTCGAGGTCGCCCTCGTTCCAGCGACTTGAAGATCTCGGCGATCTCGCCGGGCGTTGCGTCCAGACCCGACCGCAGCAGGTCGTACGCCTCGGCGATCAACTGCATGTCGGCGTACTCGATGCCGTTGTGGACCATCTTGACGAAGTGGCCGGCGCCGTCCGGGCCGACGTGGACGCAGCAGGGCGTGCCGTCGACCTGGGCCGCGATCTTCTCGAAGATCGGGCCGAGCTTCTGGTACGACTCGGGCGAGCCGCCGGGCATGATCGACGGGCCCGAGCAGGGCGCCCTCCTCGCCGCCGGACACACCGCTGCCGACGAAGTGCAGGCCGCGCTCCTTGAGCGATTCTTCCCGTCGCCGGGTGTCGGCGTAGTGGGCGTTGCCGCAGTCGATGATGATGTCGCCCTCGTCGAGCAGGGGCGCCAGCTCTTCGATCACCGCGTCGGTGGGGTCGCCGGCCTTGACCATGATGATCATGGCTCGGGGTTGCTCGAGCGAGGCCACGAACTCCTCGAGCGAGTGGCTCGGCACGAAGTTGCCCTCGTCGCCGTGCTTCTCGACGAGATCGTCGGTGCGGGCGTTCGTCCGGTTGTGCAGGGCCACCGTGAAGCCGTTGCGCGCGAGGTTGCGGGCCAGATTGCGACCCATCACCGCGAGGCCGGTGACGCCGATCTGAGCAGTGCCTGTCGTTGAGTCCGCCATGACCCGGACTATAGGAGACGGCGCACAATCGATGGATGGACACTCGACCCACTGCCGCCAATCCGCTGCTGATCATGGCCATGGACCACCGCGCCTCCTTCGGCAAGTCCCTGTTCGACGTCAAGGACGATTCGCCCACCGACGACCAGCGGGCCGCGATGGAGCAGGCCAAACGGGTGATCTACCAGGGCCTGCGCCAGGCCTGGGAGTCGCTCGACATCACCGCCCAGGCGGCTGTGTTGGTCGACGAGCGCTACGGCCAGGCCGTCATCGACGACGCCCAGCGCGACGGCACCGTGCTGGCGATTCCCGTCGAGAAGAGTGGTCAGGACTGGTTCGGCTACGAGTGGGGCGATCAGTGGCGCGACCATCTGAGCCGCATCCGCCCGGACTTCGCCAAGATCCTCGTCCGCGACAACCCGGCCTTCAACCCGGCTGATCGCAAGGCCCAGTTCACCGCCCTGCGCGAACTGAGTGACGACCTGGCGAAGCTCGAGATCCCGCTGCTCTACGAGTTGCTCGTCCCGGCCACCGACGAGCAGCTGGGCCTGGTGAACGGTGACAAGGACCGCTACGACAGCGAGGTGCGGCCCGGCCTCGAGGTTCAAGTGATCAAGCAGAACCAGGACGCCGGGGTCGAACCGGCCATCTGGAAGATCGAAGGGCTCGAGACGGCTGATGCCGCACGTGCCGTCGTCGCCCAGATCCGAAGCGGTGGCCGCGAGGGCGTCGACGCGATCCTGCTCGGCCGCGACGCGCCGCGGGAGCGCCTGTATCACTGGATCGAGGTCGCCGCGCCGGTGGATGGCTTCGTCGGCTTCGCCATCGGCCGCAGCATCTGGGAGGACGCGATCGACGGCCTGGAGAAGGGCGCATCCGACGAGGCCGCCGCGGTCGCCGCGATCGCCGGTGAGTACGCCGACTACGCCCGTCACTACGTGAAGTCGAGCCAGGCCTGAACGTTCTCGGGTCATTGGCTCCGGCCCGCCGCCGCCTGATCCTGGCGGTGCTCGCCCTTGCCGCGGCGGCGGCGGTCGCGGCCGGAGTGGTCGTGGCGACTCGATCCGGCGGCGGGGTCAAGCCGGTGTCGCAGGCGACGCCGGGCCCGGTCGTCCTGGTGCCGGGCTACGGGGGCTCGCAGACCGGGCTGGACGTGCTCGCGACCTACCTGCGAGGACGCGGCAAGGACGTCACGGTCGTGACGCTGCCCGACGGCGGTCAGGGCGACCTGAACGTCCAGGCCGAGACGGTGGCGGCGACGGTGAAGGGCGTTCTCGCGCGTACGCACGCCCCCTCGGTGGACGTGGTCGGCTACTCGGCTGGCGGCGTCGTGGCCCGGCTGTGGGTTCGTGATCATGGTGGCGGTTCGCAGGCGCGACGGGTGATCACGCTCGGGTCACCGCACCATGGCACCGAGGTCGCCGGGATCGCGGGATCGCTGCTGCCTGGCGCGTGCCCGACCGCGTGTCAGCAGTTGGAGCCGTCCAGCTCGCTGCTGGCCGCTCTGAACGCCGGAGACGAGACCCCCGCCGGCCCGACGTGGGTCTCGGTGTGGACGACCCACGACGACGTCGTGATCCCGCCGGACTCGGCGTCGCTGCAAGGGGCGCTCGACCTCACCGTGCAGAGCGTGTGCGCGGGCGATCAGGTCGATCACAGCGGCCTGCCGACCGACCTGGTCGTCGAATCGATCGTCGCGGCCGAACTCGCGGCCGGTCCACCGGTGACGCCGCCGGCGGGTTGCTGAGTTTTCACCCCAACCTCGATCGACGGCGTCCTGGCCGACAAAGGAGCGCTAGCAGCTGTCGCCCCGACGTGTCGCGCTGCTCCGAGTCCTCGGTCGGCGACGCCGAGTGGCTGACGTCCAATCGGCTAGCTCTTGATGTCCTTGCTCGCGAAGTTGGCCCAGGCGGCCGCGAGGAACACCAGGACGTAGACGAGCTGCAAGCAGCACGCCCCGCTCGACGTTTCGCCAGAGGATCGGATCTCGGAACAGGTCCACGAACGACAGCCAGTACCGCGTCGGCAGGTAGGGCTTGATCGCGCGCGACGCGTCGAGGGTCAGCAGCAGCGACGAGCCGATCAGGAACGCCAGCGCGCCGAGGGTGGCCGACAGCGGCGAGTCGGTCATGGTCGACAGCAGCAGCGCCAGCGCGGCCACGCCGAGCATCGACAGGGCGACGTAGGCGATGGCCAAGCGCCGTTCGCCAGGCGATCTGGCCGGCCGTCAGGGTCGAGCCCGAGACGCTGGCCACCGACGTCGCGGCCGTCAGCGGCTCGTTGCCCAGCAGCAGCTTGCCGACGACGTAGCCGGTGCCGGCCACCACGACCACAGCGACAGCGACGAAGGTGAAGATCGTCACCAGCTTGGCCACCAGCAGGCGCGAGCGACTCACCGGGCGGGTCAGCAGGTAGCGCAGGGTGCCGCCCTGGGCCTCACCGGCGATCGAGTCGCCGGCGATCACGGCGACCGCCACCGGCAGGAACAGCGGCAGCACGATGGCGAGTGCGGCCACCGAGAACAGCGAGCCGTTGGCGAGGACGGCCGACAGGAACGCCGGACCCTGACCGGGACGCGGGCCGAGGTGGGTGACGGCGAGCAGGATCGCGACGATCGTCGGCAGCGCGTCGAGCAGGATCAAGGTCAGCCAGGTGCGCGGCCGGCGGGCGAGCTTGCGCAGTTCGACGCCGATCACGTGACTCGATCCGATCCGGGTTCGGTGCGGGCCAGGATGACGTCCTCCAGGGAGTGTCGTTCGGCGACGAGCTCGTCGACGGGTACGCCGGCCTGCACCAGCAGCGCGTTGACCTGCGCCGGATGCCCGCCGTCGACGACGAGTCGCCGGCCGTCGCGACTGCGGACCCGCCCGTTCGAGCGCGGCGACCGCGGCGGCCGGATCGCTGGTCGTGACCACGGTCAGTCCGGTCGGTGCCTGCAGATCGGCCAGCGTGTCCTCGAGCACCAGCCGGCCGCGGTCGAGCACGCCGACCCGGGTGCACATCATCTCGATCTCGGCGAGCAGGTGACTCGACAGGAAGACGGTGACGCCCTCGGCGTTCAGTCGCAGCAGCAACTCGCGGATCTCGCGGATGCCCTGCGGGTCGAGGCCGTTGGTCGGCTCGTCCAGCACGAGCAGCTCGGGCCGCTGCAGCAGCGCCGCCGCCAGCCCGAGCCGCTGGCGCATGCCGAGCGAGAACGCCTTGACCGGCTTGCGGCCCGTCCCCGACAGGCCGACCTCGACGAGCGCCTGCTCGATGCGATCCTTGCGCGTGCGCCGATCGGAGTGCGGACCGCTGGCGTCGAGCAACATCAGGTTGGTACGGGCGTTCAGATGGCCGTAGGACGCCGGGCCCTCGATGAGGCTGCCGACGCGGGGCAGCACGTGGTGGGCCCGCTTGGGCATCGGCTCGCCGAGCACCTCGGCCGTCCCGGACGTCGCCAGGATCAAGCCCGAGCAGCATGCGCACGGTCGTCGTCTTGCCCGAGCCGTTGGCGCCGAGGAAGCCGTAGACGTCGCCGGGGCGCACGTCGAGATCGACCGAGTTCACGGCGGTGACCGACCCGAACTTCTTGGTCAGCCCGTGGGTGCGGATCATCGCGGCCCGAAGATGAGCGGAAGTTGGCTGTCGGCCGCCTGCTGCAGGGTCGCCGCGTCGACGGTGCCGGCCAGCAGCCACGCGCTGCCGAACATCGGGCGGCGTCAGCATGACAGGTTGAACGGTCCGACGCCGAGCAGTGAGCCGCCGCCCGCGGTCGAGGTCACGCCGACCGCGTTCTGCAACTCCTTGGCGATACTGCCCTCGATGCGCGGCGGCAGCGGAATCGCGATCATCAGCGTCACGCCCCGCCCGTAGACGCCGACCGATCCGAGCCCGGACGTCTGCTCGCGCGGCAGCCCGGCCAGCGTGGCCGGCGGACGCACCCGCCCGAGCTGGTTCAACGACGCGACGATGTCGGGACGCTGGGCCACCCGGACCTTGGCGCCGATCGGCGGGGTGAAGGCGATGGCCGATGCCGATGGCGTACTCGTCGACAGGTCGAGCAGATCCGATGTCAGCACGGTGGCCGTCGACCCCTTGCCGTACACCTCGACATCGACGGCCAGCCCGGACGACGGCACGGCCCAGACGTCGACGTGCGAGATCGTGGACTGCGGATCGGACGGGACGAGCCGAAGCCCGGCGACGTCGCGGCCGGCGATCCGGCGATCGGCCAGGCGCGTGACCTCGTCGGCGCTCAGCTTGCGACAGCAGCCGCCGGGCCAGCGTCGGTGCGAGCAGGTCGTCGGCCCGGGGGAGCCGCACCGGCGCGCTGGTGCCGCTCTCGCGCGTGGCGGTGTTCGACTCGTAGTTCCAGTCCCACACGCCGGTGGCGTCCTGATGCAGATCATCCTCGCCGGTGACGTCGATCGTGTCGACCCGCCAGTCCGATGCCCCGCGCCACCAGGCGCGCAGCGTGGTCGTCCCGCCGAACAGGTCGGCGATCGAGTTGAACTGGTCGGTGACGGGCAGCGCCAGACCGCCGGTGGCCTCGCCGTATCCGCTGTAGGCGACGCGACTCCGAGGTCTGGATCTTGGCGAGGAGATTGGCCGCGGTGACGTCGCTGCGGCTCACGGGCAGGTGTCCGATCAGAGACGGCAGGGCGAGCAGCGCCGCGACGAGGGCCGCGACGAGCGTCCAGCGGCGAGCTCTCGTCATGCTTCACCGTACGTCGATCCGAGGGGTCGAAGTTCATTACAGGACGATGTGAACCTGGAGGGCGCGGTCGTTACTTCATTCGGCGGAAGGGGCACGATCGGAGCGTGCTGGGACTCCCGGATTCGATAACCACCTGCCTCTTCGACCTGGACGGCGTGCTGACCGACACCGCATCGGTGCACAGCGCAGCCTGGAAGCAGACGTTCGACGAGTTCCTGCGGGCGCGCGACGGCGACTCCTTCGCACCGTTCACCGCCCAGGACTACGACGACTACGTCGACGGGAAACCGCGTCCCGACGGCGTCCGCGACTTCCTGGCCTCGCGCGACATCCACCTGCCCGAGGGCGAGCCGGACGACCCGCCCGGCAAAGAGACGGTCAACGGCGTGGGCAACCGCAAGAACGAACTGCTGCTCGAGAAGGTGCACCATGACGGCGTGAAGGTCTACGACGGTTCACGCCGCTACCTCGAAGCGGCCCGCGACGCCGGCTTGCGCCGCTTCGTCGTCTCCTCGAGCGCCAACACCGCCGATGTCCTCAAGGTCACCGGCCTCGACGTGTTCATCGAGGGCCGCGTCGACGGCAACACCGTCCGCGAGGAGCACCTGCACGGCAAGCCGGCGCCGGACTCGTTCCTGGCCGGGGCGAAACTGGCCGGCGTCGAGCCGGCCCAGGCCGTGGTCTTCGAGGACGCGATCGTCGGGCGTTCAGGCCGGCCGACGCCGGCAACTTCGGCTACGTCGTCGGCGTGAACCGCCTCGACGACGCTCATGGTCAACAACTCGGTCAACAAGGAGCGAGCATCGTGGTCAAGGATCTGAGCGAGCTGCTTTCATGATCGAAGACCCGCGCTTTCCGGTGGAGGCCTGGCATCTGCGCGAACTCGGCCTCGACTTCGACACCCTGGCCCAGACCGAGTCGCTGTTCGCGCTCTCGAACGGGCACATCGGCGTTCGCGGAAACCTCGACGAGGGCGATCCGGCCGGCCTGCCCGGCACCTACCTGAACTCGTTCTACGAGACGCGCCCGCTGCCCTACGCCGAGGCCGGTTACGGCTATCCCGAGTCGGGGCAGTCCATCGTGAACGTGACCGACGGCAAGTTGATCAGGCTGCTCGTCGACGACGAGCCGGTCGACCTGCGCTACGGCACGGTCGTCCACCACGAGCGGATCTTGGACCTGCGCGGCGGGTTCCTGCACCGCGTCGTCGAGTGGCGGGCGCCATCGGGCCGGGTGATCAAGATTCGCGCGACCCGCGTGGTGTCGCTCACCCAGCGGGCCGTCATGGCGATCAACTACGAGGTCGAGGCGGTCGGCGTGCCGACCCGCGTCGTGATGCAGTCCGAACTCGTCGCCAACGAGGAAACCCCGAAGCAGTCGGATGATCCGCGGGTCGCCGCCGTCCTCGGCAATCCGCTCGAACCCGAGGAGCACAGCGCGCACGACCTGCACGCGCTGCTGATCCACCACACCCGATCGAGCCAGCTGCGCGTCGCCGCCGGAATGGATCATGTCGTCGAGGGGCCGCCCGGATGGGGCAGCCAGATCGACGGCCGCGAGAACTGGGCGCGACTGATGGTCGGCACGACCCTGCAGCCGGGCGAGAAGCTGCGCTTGACCAAGTTCGTCGCCTACGGGTGGTCGAGCCAGCGCACCGTCCCGGCGCTGCGCGATCAGGTCGAGGGCGCGCTCGTCGCGGCGATGCGCACAGGCTGGGAGCAGCTGATCGCTGACCAGCGCGCCGCCCTCGATGTGTTCTGGCAGGGCGCCGACGTCGAGATCGACGGCGACCCGGCCGTCCAGCAAGCCGTTCGGTTCGCGCTCTTTCACACCTACCAGGCGGCGGCCCGCGCCGAGGAGCGGGCGATCCCGGCGAAGGGATTGACCGGCCCGGGTTACGACGGCCATGCCTTCTGGGACACCGAGAGTTTCGTGCTGCCGGTGCTCTCGGCGACCGCCCCGCACGCCGCCGCCGACGCGCTGCGCTGGCGGCTGTCGACGATCGATCTGGCCCGCGAGCGGGCCCAGCAACTTCGCCTCGAGGGCAGTGTCTTCCCGTGGCGGACGATCAGAGGCCAGGAATGCTCGGCCTACTGGCCGGCCGGCACGGCCGCCGTCCACATCAACGCCGACATCGCGGTGGCCGCCATGCGGCACGTCCGCTGGACCGGCGACGACGATTTCGAACGCGACGTCGCCTTGCCGCTGCTGGTCGAGACCGCACGGGCCTGGTGCACGCTGGGCTATTTCGGCGACGACGACCGATTTCACCTCAACGGCGTGACCGGACCCGACGAATACAGCGCGATCGTCGACGACAACACCTATACGAACTTGATGGCGGCCGAGAACCTCGTCTGCGCCGCCGAAGTGGCCGCCCGGCACGACGAAGAGGCCGCGAAGATGCAGGTCACCGACGATGAGCTCGATATCTGGCGGCGGGCGTCCTCGGTCATGGCGGTGTCCTGGGATCCACTGCGCGACATCCCCGCGCAAGATCGCACGTACAACCAGCACGAGCTGTTCGACTTCGACGCGGCGTACCAGCTCAAGAGGTACCCGCTGCTGCTGCACGTGCCGTACTTCGGGCTCTACCGCCGGCAGGTCAGCAAGCAGGCCGACCTCGTGCTGGCCCTGCACTGGTGCGGTGATCGATTCACCCCCGACCAGAAGGCCCGCGCCTTCGAGTACTACGAGGCGGTCACCGTGCGCGACTCGTCGCTGTCGGCCTGCACGCAGGCGGTGATCGCGGCTGAGGTCGGGCACCTGGATCTGGCCCACGACTACCTGTGCGAGGCCGCGTTCATGGACCTGCACGACCTCGAGTCGAACACGGGCGACGGCCTGCACATCGCGTCACTGGCCGGTGCCTGGATCGCGGTCGTCGCCGGCCTGGGCGGTGTTCGCGATCACGGCGGCGTGCTGTCGTTCCGGCCGCAGCTGCCGCCGGGTATCTCCGGCCTGCGCTTCCGGCTGCGGTGGCGGGCGACGCTCGTGCACGTGGCGGTCACCCACGAGCAGGCGACCTACACGATCGAGGACGGCGCCCACGGCGAACTCGACTTGAAGCACGAGGATGCGCCGTTCACCGTCCGCACCGGCTCGCCGGTCACCCTGCCGATCAAACCGGTTCAGCCGCTGACGCCACGCCCCGTCCAGCCGATCGGCCGCGCCCCCCAGCCGGCGAGCACGCGCGACCAGGACTAGATGTCGGTTCCCTCGGCCTCTTCGGTGCGGCGATCGGAGTCCTCGAGCAGGATCCGCGCCTCTTCCTGGGGGTCGTCGCTGCCGACGACGAGCTCTTCGGGCAGCAGGTCGGCGGCGCGGTGCTGGATTCGATCTTCGTCAGGTTCGGACACGACCCCGACGTTACCGGTGTCTTACCGCTGCGCCTACGGTTCGTGATCTTGGTCGGCGGGCGGGTTAGCTCGAACGCATGAGACGCGCGCTGGCCCTCGCCGCGGTGCTCCTGCTGACGGCTTGTGGATCTTCGTCGGCCGTGCACCCGTCGACTTCGAGCTTCGACTTCGCAGCAGGCCGCCGAACCCGCGTCGGCGCCCCCGATCACGGTGACCCCGGCGGGCAGCGTCACCACCATCGCGCCCGGCCCGCAGGGGATCGTCTACGACGCGAGTACCTCGACGCTGGTCGTCGCCGTCGCCAACCCCACTCGCGTGCTGCTGGTCGACCCGACCACCCTGGCCGTGCGTACGTCGGTTGCGGTACCGGGAACCGTCCGTCATCTGCAGCTCGCCCGTCCCGGCGGCCCGGTACTGGTGCCCACCGAATCGGCGAATGCGCTGGTGCAGATCAGCCTGCCGGACGGCAAGGTCGTGTCGTCGACGCCCGTCGGCCGTCACCCGCATGACGCCGCGGGCCTGCCGGACGGGACGATCGTGGTGGGCAACGAGTTCGGGATGTCGTTGTCGATCATTCGTAACGGGGCCGTCGCGATCACGGCCAAGGGTGTCAACCAGCCGGGCGGAGTGGTCGACGCCGGCAGCGAGGTGGCGGTGGTCGACGTCGGCGACTTCACCATCAGCACGTTCGACGCCTCGACGGGCCGGCGCACCGCCCTGCTGCCGGCCGGTGCCGGGCCGACGCACGCGGTGATCACGCCGGATCGCGTGGTCGCCGTGGCCGATACGCGCGGCAACCAGTTGCTGACCTACTCGCTCGACCCGCTGCGGGCCCGTTCGAAGCTCGCGCTACCCGGTTCGCCGTACGGCCTGGCCGCCGATCCGCAGACGGGCCTGGTCTGGGTCACGCTGACCGCCCTCAACCAGGTGGTCGGCGTCGACGTCTCGGGCGCGACACCCACGATCGTCGCCCGCTATCCGACCGTCCAGGGGCCCGACACGGTGGCGGTCGCGCCCGGCAGTTCGACGCTGTGGATCACGGGCACCCCGGGGTCGCAGCTCGAGCGCATCACCCGCTGACCCGCTCGTCCGCCCCTGTCAGCCCAGCCCGTGCCGCGAGTGGCCGATTCTTCGGCGAGTGGCCGCGTACGAGCGACCACTCGCGCGAAAATCGGCCACTCGCCTCGTGGTGGCTGAGCCGACCCCGCCCGCTGTTGTAATTCAAACGATCGGTTGGCAGTCTGACCCACGGGCGAAGGGAGTGGTCGATGACGGTGGGCGCGGCGGACGACCAGGTCATGGCCGATCTGCTTCGACGGCACGCGGTCAACCGCCCGGACACCGACGCCGTGGTGTTTCCCGAGCAGCGCCTGACCTTCGCTCAACTCGAATCAGCCGCCGCCGGCATGGCCCGTTCGCTGACCGCACTGGGCGTCGGGCCGCGGGACGAACGTCGCGGTGATGTTGCCCAACAGCGTGGACTACGCCGTCTCGGTGTTCGCCATCACGATGATCGGTGCACGAGTGGTTCCGGTGAACCTTCGGTTCAAAGAGACCGAGCTGACCAATTTGCTGCTCGATTCGGAGTCGGTGGTGCTGCTCGCGGCGAACACGGCTGACCCGGACCTGTCGCCGGCCGACACCGTCGCCCGCGTCTTCCCCGAACTGGCCGAGCAGGATCCCTGGAAGCTCGGACTGCCGACCCTGCCCCTGTTGCGGACGATGGTCACGCTCAGCGGAACGCCGGTGGCCGGCAGCCTCGACCGCGCCGAGTTCGACGCTGCCGGCGCGAGTGTCGACGGGGACGCGATCGCGGCAGCGCGCGCCGAGTACGGCACCGACGACCTCGCGATGATCATGTTCACATCGGGGACGACGGCCCGTCCCAAGGGCGCGATGATTCCCCATCGAGCGGTCGTGCGGCAGGCGCACACCATCGCCGACGAGGGCTACCGGCTGCGTGACGACGACCGGTTCTGGACGCCGCTGCCGATGTTCCACACCGGCGGCATGATGTCGATGCTGGCCTGCATCGCGTGCGGCGCCACCTACAACCACGTCGGTCTGTTCACCGCCGAGCGCGCTCTCGATCAACTGGAACGCGAGCGGATCACGGTGGGCATGCCGACATTCCCACCGCTCTGGCTGCCCGTTCTCGAACATCCGCGCTTCGATTCGGCCGACCTCAGCCACTTGCGGCTGATTCAGCTGACGGCGGTGCCCGAGCAGGGCCGGATCATGCAGGCCCGCTTCCCGCACGCGATCAACATCCAATGCACCGGTATGACCGAGTCGACGTCGTACTTCACGTTCAACCGGCCCGAGGATCCGGAAGAGATCCGACTCGGCTCGTGCGGCTACCCGATCTCGACGGTGCAGGTGAAGGTCGTCGATCCCGAGACGGGCGTGGATCTTCCGCCCAATACCCGCGGCGAGGCCCACATCCGCGGCGTGGGCTGCTTCGTCGGCTACTACAACGCGCCGGAAGTGAACGCCGAGGTCTTCACCGACGACGGGTGGTTCCGTACGGGCGACCTCGGCATCTTCGACGCGAGCGGACGGTACGACTTCGTCGGGCGCATCAAGGACATGCTGAAGGTCGGCGGCGAGAACGTCGCCGCGGCCGAAGTCGAGGACTACCTGCTGCGCCATCCATCCGTGCGCATGACGCAGGTCGTGGCCGCCCCGGACTCGCGACTCATGGAGGTGCCCGTCGCGTTCATCGAGCTGAACGCCGGTACGACGGCCACCGAACAGGAGATGATCGACTTTTGCCTTGGCAAGATCGCCACGTTCAAGGTGCCACGGTACGTGCGGTTCGTGACCGACTGGCCGATGTCAGGCACCAAGATCCAGAAGTACAAGCTGCGGGAGCTGATCGGCGCCGAGTTGGCCGAGCGCGGCATCACCGAGGCGCCGCGTCTTCGCTCTCACGCGTGAGCTGCTTATAGTAAGCACATGCGTACTACTGCGGCTGAACTCGCCGTGGCCGCCAAGATCCGCTACGGTGCCGACGACCTTTGCCGCCCGGGCGAGATCTGAACGCCGCGGCGAGCTCAGCCTGAATCAGACGGCTGTGCTGGGATTGCTGCGTAAGTTCGGATCGATCACGCCCGGCGAGGTCGCGCTGCGCCTGCGGATCCAACCGCAGGGACTGACTCGGACCTTGGCCGCCCTGGACGAGCTCGGCCTCGTCGTGCGGATGCCCGACCCCGATGACGGTCGTCAGTCGTTGCTGACGATCACCGACACCGGGATCGCCGCGCTCAGTGCCGAGATGCGGCCGCGTGACGAGTGGGTGGCGCGGGCGGTCCGGCAGGAGTTGACCGCCGCCGAGACCGATCTGCTCGTGGTCGCCGCCGCCTTGCTCGAGCGCCTGTCGGAGGTCGACGCCGACATCGCGCCGACCGAACCGTGACGCTGGCCGCGTACGCCTCGGCCGACCCCGGTCAGCGGGCGAGCGGACGGCAGGCCTGGTCGCTGCTGTGGCAGGCCAGCCGGCCGCTGTCGATCGGTGTGATCCTCTGGGTGATCGCGAGCTCGATCGTCCCGGCCATGGTGGTGATCGCGCTCGGCGTCGTCGTCGGTGGCGTCCCCGGCGCGGTCGAACACGGCCTCGGCTCGGCTGACGGCCACCGGCTCGTCGGCGAGCTGATCGTCGCCGCGGTGATCTACGCGCTGTCGCTCGTCCTCGACTCGTTCGGCAACGCGCTGGGCACCGGTGCCAACTCGCGTATCACCGCCGGCCTCCAGCAGCGGTTGATCGCCGCCGTCAGCGGCCCGGTCGGCGTCGCGCACCTCGAGGACACCGCGGTTCTCGATCGCCTCTCGCGCGCCGAGGGCAGCCTGACCGGCTACTTCCCGGGCGACGCGCCGGTGACGTGGGCGGGGATCGTGTCGTCGCGGCTCAGCGGAGTGGTCGGCTGCGTGGCGGTCGCGGTGGCCTTCCACTGGTGGCTCGGCCTGGGCCTGTTGATCATCTGGTTGGGCGTGCGCCGCCTCGTTCTCGGGCCGATCATGCGCCAGGCCATCGACATGCGCGGGCAAACCCCGGCCATGCGGCGGGCGTGGTACCTGAGCGGGGTCGGCTCGAAGGCGCGCGACGCGAAGGAGGTGCGCGTGTTCGGCCTGGCCGACTTCGTCGCGAACGGCTTCACGTCCGAGTACCGCGAGGCCATCCAAGGGGGAGTCCCCGGCCTGAAGAAGCTGCACACCCGGGCGCTGATCGGCTTCGTCCTGGTCCTCGCCGCCTACGCCCTCTCGCTGGGCCTGATCGCCCATGCCGCCCATGACGGCTCGCTGGCGTTGCGGTCACTGGCCATCCTGCTGCCGATGCTGGCAGTGACCGGATCGGCCGGCAGTGTCTCGTTCGACGACATCAGCCTGGCCTGGACACTGGCCGGGCTGCCCGACGTCGACTCCCTCGAGACCGACCTCGTCTCGCGGCGCGACGAGGTCACCGGCATCGTGGCCGTCGACGGCCGGCCGCGCCGGGCAATCCGGTTGGACGGCGTGACGTTTGGCTATCCGGGCAGCGAGACCCTGGTGCTCGACGGCGTCGATCTCGAACTTCGAGCCGGCACGTCCACCGCGATCGTCGGCGTGAACGGCGCCGGCAAGTCGACGCTGATCAGCCTGCTCTCGCGGCTACGCGACATCACGTCGGGACGGATCATGATCGACGATGTCGACCTGCGCGATCTCGACCCGACGGGCTGGCAGCGGACGGTGGCGCTCATGCCGCAGGAGCCCGCCCGCTATCCGTTCAGCCTCTACGACAACGTGGCCTTCGGCGCCATCGAGCATCGCGACGACGAGGAGGGCGTCGACGCGGTCGCCGAGATCACCGGTCTCGACGAGGTGGTCGAACGGCTGCCTGACGGCTGGCGCGACGCTGCTGTCGCGCGAACTACCCGGCGGTGTCGACCTGTCCGGTGGGCAGTGGCAGCGGGTCGCGCTGGCCCGAGTGCTCTTCGCCACCCGGCACGGGGCCAACGTCCTGGTGCTGGACGAGCCGACCGCCGCCCTCGACGTGCGCAGCGAGGCCCAGTTCTACCAGCAGTTCTTCGCGATCACGCGCGGTCTGACGACCGTCGTGATCTCGCACCGGTTCGCCACGGTGCGACGAGCCGACCAGATCTGCGTACTGGACGGCGGTCGCATCACCGAGCGGGGCACGCACGACGAACTGGTCGCCGCCGCCGGCACGTACGCCGAGATGTACGACCTGCAGGCGCGGCGGTTCGGGGCTCGCCGATGAGGGGCCGGCGCGTCACGCGATTGGCGAGGGTGCTGTTCCTCGACGGCTTCCGGGCCGCGCCGGGGTGGATGGTCTGGGTCAGCGTGATGCTGATCCTCGGCAGCGTCGCGTCGACCTGCTACCCGCTGGGGTACCGCGTCCTCGTCGACGGCGCGCTCGGACGGGTCGATGTCGAAGGTGATCGAGGGGGTGGCGATCGTCGGCGGCCTGCTGTCGATCGGCTGGCTGCTGACCTCGGTCGGGGCCACCGACGCGATGGCGCTCTCGGACCGGATCGCGATCTTCCGGACGGCGTCCATGATCAGGCTGGTCGCGGGGGTCGGTGGTCTCGAGCATCTCGAGCGGCCCGAGTACCTCGGCAAGGTCGAGCAGCTCAACTCGAGCCGGCGGCAGCTGGCCGCGGCGCCACGGACGATCTTGAGCAACACCTCCGCCGCGGCCCGGATCATCACACTGCTCGTGCTCATGGCGTCGGTGTCGCTGTGGTTGCTCCTGCTGCCGATCTGCGCCGTGCCCCCACTCGTCGCCGACCGCATCGCGAAGAAGATCAGCAAGAACGCCGACGATCAGATGGCCGACACCCGGCGGCTGGCTTCGATGATCTTCGCGCTCACCACCGACGCCAACGCGGCCGGCGAGATCCGCTCGTTCGGCCTCGGTGATCGACTTGCGGCCGAGCACCGTCGATGCGCGGATGACCTGAATCGGCGCAGCCGCCGCGAGGCGCTGCTGGTCCTGGGCGTCCAGGGGACGGGTTGGTTGCTCTACGCCGCGGGCCTGATGGGGGCGGTGGCGTTCGTCGTCGTCCGCGCGACCCACGGCGCAATGTCGCTCGGCACCGTACTGATGACGGTGTCGTTGATCCGGCGCTCGCGCACCCAGCTGGCGTCCGCGGCCCAGACGTCCGGGTCGCTGGTGGCGACGCTCAACACCGCCGACCGGCTCTTCTGGCTCGAGGACCACGCGGACGCCGAGGCGGCGGCGGCCGGCACCCTCGAACCGCCGATTCGGCTGGCGGACGGCATCGAGTTGCGTGAGGTCGAGTTCCGGTATCCGGGCACCGACCGCGTCGTCCTGTCGAAGGTCGATCTGCGGTTGCCGGCCGGGGCGACGGTGGCGCTCATCGGTGAGAACGGCTCGGGCAAGACGACGCTCGTCAAGCTGCTGCTCGGCATGTACAAACCCGATTCCGGCGTCATCACCGTCGATGGCCGGCCGTTGCCCGACGTCGATCCGGGTGCGTGGCGGCGGCGTACGACCGCGGCCTTCCAGGACTTCGCCCGCCTTCAGCTGCCCGCCGTCCAGACGGTGGGCGTGGCCGATCTGGAACGGCTCGACGACGAGCCGGCGGCCGTGGACGCGCTGACCCGCGCCGGTGGCGAGGACCTGGTCGGGCAGCTGCCGCAGGGTCTGCGCACGCGTGTCGGCACTGCCTACACCGGTGGCCGGCCGCTGTCGGGCGGTCAATGGCAGCGACTCGCGCTCGGCCGCGCGATGCGCCGCGAGCAGCCACTTCTGGTCGTGCTGGACGAGCCCACGGCGAGCCTCGACGCGCAGACCGAGCACGCGCTGTTCGACCGGTATGCGGCGGCGGCGCGGGCCACCGCCGAGCAGACCGGGGCCGTGACCGTGCTGGTGTCGCACCGGCTGTCGACGGTGCTGATGGCCGACCTCATCGTCTATGTCGATCAGGGGCGCATCATCGAATCGGGCACGCACGCCCAGCTGATGGCGGCCCGCGGCCGGTACGCGGAACTGTTCGACATCCAGGCCGCGGGTTATCGATGAGTGGAGGCCGGTCGATGGACAACGTGCAGGTCGTCGTGGAGGCATTCCGTTGCTACCACGATCAGGACCGTGAGGCGGCGCTCGATCTCTACGCCGAGGACTTCCGCTTCACCAGCCCGCAGGACGATCACATCGACAAGGCGGCGTACTTCGAACAGTGCTTCCCGACCGCCGACCGGGTCACCCGCCAGGAGCTGCTGCACGTCGTCCCGGCCGACGACCACACCGTCTTCGTGCAGTACGAGTACGACCTGCGCACCGGGGGTACGTACCGCAACATGGAGGCGATCACCGTCCGGGCCGGCCGGATCCGTGAGGTGCAGGTCTACTTCGGGGGAGCGGTCGGCTGATGGACGTGCGCTCGATCGCGCTCGGCTTTCCCGAGGCCAACGAGCAAGATCATCACGGGATGCCGTCGTTTCGCGTGCGCGGCAAGATCTTCGCGACGATGCCCGACGACGATCATCTGCGGGTGATGGTCGATGAGGCCGAGATCCGGGCCGCGGTCGCCGACGATCCCGAGAGCTGCGAGTTCTTCTTCTGGGGCAAGAAGCTCGCCTGCGTGGTCGTCGATCTGCGGACGGCCGACCCGTCGCGGCTGCGTTTGCTGCTCGGCGAGGCGTGGCTGCGCAAGGCGCCGCGCTCGCTGGCCGACGGTTGGACGCCTTAGTTCGACTGGCCTTCGGCGACGCGTTTGATCGCGGCCAGCGTCACCGGGATGCCGTCGTGGGCGGCCTGCCGGCGTTCGGCCATCTGCGTCAGTGCGTCATCGGCGTAGCGGGCGTGAAAGCGTTCGACGCCCGCGGGCAGGAAGTCCCACGTCTCGGTCAGCGTCGTTCCGCCCGTCGGCGGGCTCGAAGCGGTAACCCCATCTCACCCAGGCTCCGCCCACCAACCAGGCGAACTCGACTCCACGCTCGGCCGCGACCACCTGCGAACGGGTCTCCCACGTTCGGTCGGGCGTCTCGTTGTGGCCGGTGAACCACGCACCCACCTGGGCGCCGGCACCCTCATCCCACCAGCAAGCCGTGCAGATCGGGCTCCACTCGCCCGTCCGCGTGATGTCCGAGACGAGGTCGTAGACCTCGGTCGAGGGTCGGGCGATGAAGATCGAGTCGGAATAGTGGAAGTCGGTCACGCTGCGAGTCTGTCACCGACCGCCACGTCTCGAGATCAGCTGCTGGAATCGGCCCGCCCAGGATCGAGGCGATGCCGATCAGGGGATGATCACGATCCGCTCCGTGCTGTCGGTGTCGAGCCACGCCGATTCGACGTCACGCAGAGGCACCGTCCGGGCGTCGATCCGGAACGTCCCGCGGTTGATCTCGGCGGCCAGCGCGGGGAGTTCGCCGACGATGTCGCGGGTCGGCACCGAACCCTGTCCGCTGCCGACCAACTGCAGCCGGGCGGCTCGTAGCGCGGCGGATGGAATGGCGGCGGTCGGGCCACCGACCGAGCCGATCTCGATCCAGCTGAGGGGTTGGCCGTCGTCCGCGCGGTTCATCACCACAGCGGCGATTGCAGCGGCGGTCGTCGGGCCCCAGACATAGTCGATCACGACGTCGATCGCGGCGCCGGCTTCGCCGAGGCGCCGCGCGACCTCGGCCGGATCACCCTCCAGCGACACGGTGACATCGGCGCCGATCTCGGCGAGCCCGGCCAGGCGGACCGGCTGACGACCGGCGGCGACCACGTGGCTGGCGCCGAGGTGCTTGGCGATCTGTACTGCCAGCTGGCCGGCATTGCCGGTAGCACCCAGGACGAGCACGCTCTGTCCCGCCTGGAAGTCGATCCGGCGTCGCAGGGCGACCCACGACGACATGGCCGGGTTCATGGCGGCGGCGACCAGCACCGGATCGCAGTCAGCGGGCAGCACGATGCTGCGCCGACGGTCGATGACGGTCTGCTCGGCCATCGCGCCCATCGAGGTGTCAGTAAGCACGAAATAGCGAAGAGCTCCGTCGGTGTCGCGTCCCACCCCGTCGACGCCTGGGACGAGCGGCAGCTCGTCGGTGCTGGTGTAGTGCGAGCCGTTGGCCTGTGAGCGCACCCGTGGGTGAAGACCGACGGCCAGCACGTCGATCAGGATCTCGTCCGGATTCTGCGGGAGTGGATTCGGGAACTCCTGGCACCGCGGTGGCGCACCGAACGACGTGACGACTGCTGCCTGCATGGCGGTCCTCCTCGACGAGCACGAGATGATTTGTATTACCAACTAAACTAGATGGTAATACAAATCAATGCAAGCTAGACTGGGGCCGTGACGATCAGTGAGCACGCCCAGCCGTCGTCCGTGCTGCTGGACGGATTGGTGCAGACGTCGTTCGCCGTCATCGCCCGATTGAGCGAGGCGGCCGCCGCGCATGACCTCTCGCTGACCCAGTTGCGAGCGCTGGCGATCTTGCGTGACCGTCAACCGAAGATGGCCGAACTGGCCACCTTCCTGGGCTTGGACCGCTCATCGGTGAGCGGCCTGGTCGACCGAGCCGTTGCGCGCGGACTGGTCCGCCGTGACAGCAGCAGCGACGACGGGCGAGCGGTGCGGGTGAGTCTGACGCCCGAGGGGCGCCGCCTGGCCCGT
Source organism: uncultured Actinomycetes bacterium (assembly GCA_963708805.1). Classification (GTDB taxonomy): domain Bacteria; phylum Actinomycetota; class Actinomycetes; order Mycobacteriales; family Jatrophihabitantaceae; genus CAVPUA01. Next base: position 801,451 of record CAVPUA010000001.1, read on the forward strand.
CGGGTGACGGCCGAGGTCGGGGACCTCGTCGCTCCGATGACGGACGTGCTGAGCCCGGCCGACCAAAAACGGCTCGGCGCCCTGCTCAATCGGCTGATCGAGGGCTAACGCGCGATGACCTTGTTCGGGTCGTAGAGCACGACAGTGCTTGCGATCAGGTCGTGCAGCGTGCGCCGATCGCCGCGTGAGCACATCAGCACGAACGAGATGATCTCGGTGATCACGCTGAGGATGCCGTCGACGATCCGGCCGACGATCTCGCGCAGCGCCATCCAGCCGAAGCCGGCCGGCTTCTGGTCGTCCGGCCGCCATACCCGCATGCCGAGCACCTGCAGGGCGGGCGTCTGCCCGCGCCCCCAGACGATCAAGCCCCAGATGACGTAGCCGATGCCGAGGGTGATGATCGACAGCGGGATCGCCAGGAAGAAGGCGCCGATCCGACGGCCGACGCTGGCCAGTTCGGTTCCGTCCGGGATCAGGAATCCGCTGCCCGGGTCGACGTGCGATCCGGGCGGGACCGAGCCCGGCGCGACCTGGCCATAGCCGTACCCGGCCGGAACCGGAGGCGCGGGCGGCGGAGGGGCGTACCCACCCGGCGGGGGCTGTACGGGCGGCGGCGGGGGCGCCGACCAGTCGGGCGCGGGCGGCTGGAACGGGTCGTCGGGCTGCTGACCCGGGACTTCAGGACTGACCATGGTCGACTCCCTCGGCGCTGACGTCGGCTAGAGCCTCCCATGAATGAGCTAGCTGCGCGCGGGTGCCAGGCCTAGTGACCTTCCGACCAGGCTGTGCTGGCGGGCGGCCAGCGCATCGGCGACACCACGAAGAGCGACCGCGGCTGACGACTCGGGCGCGTCGAGGACGACCGGACGGCCGGAGTCGCCGCCTTCGCGAACGCGCTGGTCGATCGGAATCTGGCCCAGCAGCGGCACCCGCGTCCCGGTGAGCACCGCGAGCGAGTCGGCCACGGCCTGACCGCCGCCGGCGCCGAACAGCTCCATCCGGGAACCGTCGGGCAGGTCCAGCCAGCTCATGTTCTCGACGACGCCGACGATCTGCTGGTGGGTCTGCAGGGCGATCGAACCGGCTCGCTCGGCCACCTCGCGCGCCGCGAGCTGCGGCGTGGTGACGACCAGCAGTTCGGCCGAGGGCACCAGCTGGGCGACCGAGATCGCGATGTCGCCCGTACCCGGCGGCAGATCCATCAGCAGGACGTCGAGGTCGCCCCAGAAGACGTCGGCGAGGAACTGCTGCAGCGCGCGGTGCAACATCGGGCCGCGCCAGACGACGGCCGTGTTGCCGGGCGTGAACATGCCGATCGAGATCACCTTCACGTCGTGGGCGACCGGCGGCATGATCATCTGGTCGACCTGGGTCGGTTTGCCGGTCACGCCGAGCATGCGGGGCACCGAGAAGCCGTAGATGTCGGCGTCGAGCACCCCGACCGACAGTCCGCGGGCGGCGAGCGCAGCGGCCAGGTTGACCGTCACCGACGACTTGCCGACGCCGCCCTTGCCCGAGGCGACCGCGTAGACGCGAGTGCGTGATCCGGGCTGGGCGAACGGAATCTCGTTGGCCGGGGCATCGCCGCGCAGCGTGGTGCGCAGTTCGGCTCGCTGCGCGTCGTTCATCACGCCGAGGTGGACGTTCACCGACGCCACGTTCGCGATCGGGGATACCGCCGCCGTGACGTCGCGGGTCAGCTGTTCCTTCATCGGGCAGCCGGCGACCGTCAGCAGGACCGAAACCGCCACCGCGCCGTCCGCCGACGCCTCGACCGACTCGACCATGCCCAGTTCGGTGATCGGTTTGCGGATCTCCGGATCGAGGACGGTCGCCAGGGCGGCGCGGACGGAATCGAGATCAACGGCAGGCACGCGCTCGAATCTACGTGCGGGTCCAGCCTAGGATGACTGAACGTGGCCAGTGAGACGCCTTTGAGGGCAACCGACTGGCGATTGGCGGTGTGGCGGCAGTTCCTGCAGGCCCACAACAACACGGTCCAGCGCCTCGAGCGCGATCTGGGCGAGCGCGCCGATCTGCCGCTGTCCTGGTACGACGTGCTGCTGCAGCTGGCCGAGGCGCCCGAGCGGCGGCTGCGGATGGCTCAGCTGGCCGACCGCGTGCTGCTGTCGCGCTCGGGATTGACGCGGCTGGTCGATCGCCTGCAGCGCGACGGGCTGGTGCGCCGCGAGCCGTTCCCGGGGATGCGCGCGGCACCTACACGGTCCTCACCGACGCCGGCCTCGAGCGGTTGCGGGCCGCCGTGCCCGTCCATCTGGGCGGCGTGCAGCGAGTACTGGCTGGCCCACTTCTCCGACGACGAGCTACGGCAGCTCGGAGTCCTTCTCGGACGAGTCGGGTCACCCGACACGCAGTGAACGACCAACACCGCGCGGTCGTCCGGAACTCGCTCGGCGTCGGGCTGGCCGTCGGCGCCTACGGGGTCGCCTTCGGCGCCGCCTCAGTTGCGGCCGGCCTCTCGGTCCTCCAAACCGCGCTGCTGTCGTTGCTCGCGTTCACCGGCGGCACGCAGTTCGCCGTCATCGGCGTGATCAGCGGCGGCGGGACGGTGGCCGCTGCTCTGGGCAGCGGGCTGCTGCTCGGCGCGCGCAACACGCTGTACGCGATGCGACTGTCGCCACTGCTGCAGGTACCGGCGTGCGGCGCCTGGTGGCCGCGCTCGGCACGATCGACGAGTCGACGGCGATGGCGGTGGGCCAGGACGACGAGGAGCTGTCACGCACCGCCTTCTGGTGGACGTTCGCCGGCGTCTACGTGTTCTGGAATCTGGCCACATTGCTGGGTGCGCTCGGCGCCCAGGCCCTCGGTGATCCGAAGCGTTTCGGCCTGGACGCCGTCATCCCGGCGGCATTCCTGGCCCTGCTGGCGCCGCGGCTGCGCCAGGGTTGGATCGAGAAGCGGGTGGCGATCGCGGGCGGGCTGATCGCGCTCGTGCTGATCCCGTTCACCCCGCCGGGCGTGCCGATCCTGGCCTCGACCGCCGCGCTGTTGCTTGCGAGCGGGCCGCGGTCATGACGCTGTGGATCTTGGTCGGCGGCACGGTCGTCGGGTGCTACCTGCTCAAGCTGGCCGGCTATCTGGTGCCGGCCCGGGTGCTCGAGACGCCCCGCATCCGGCGCTTCGTCGAGATCCTTCCGGTCGCCCTGCTCGCGGCCCTCGTCGTGGTCGAGGCGGTCGGCAACGGGCGGCACCTCGACTTCGACGCCGCTCGGCTGGCCGGCTTCGGCGCCGGGGCCATCGCCGTCTGGCGCCGGGCGCCGTTCCTGGTCGTCGTCGTACTGGCTGCGGTCGTGGCCGCGCTGATCAGGCTTGCTTGACGTCGCTCGACTCGTCCTGCTCGAGCCGATCCTCCAGCCGCGCGAGCTCACCGCGGATGAAGTCGCGGGTGGCGACCTCGCCGAGCGCCATCCGGACCGAGGCCAGCTCGCGGGCCAGGTATTCGAGGTCGGCCTTGGACTGCCGGGCCTCGTCACGGTCGGCGTCCAGGTTGACCCGGTCGCGGTCGTCCTGGCGGTTCTGCGCCAGCAAGATCAGCGGCGCGGCGTAGGCGGCCTGCAGCGACAACACCAACGTCAAGAAGGTGAAGGTGTACGGGTCGAAGTGCGGGATGCCGGGGATGACGTTGACCACGATCCAGATGGCCGTCGTGATCGTTTGATAGATGAGGTAGCGGCCGGTGCCGAGGAAGCGGGCCACCCGTTCGGTCCACCGGCCGAACGCCTCAGGGTCGTAGCTCGGCCGGATGCCGCGGCGGGGAGCGGCCGGTTGATCCAGGCGTAGGCGGCGATCAGCCATGACCCCCTCCCGGCTGATCCGAGTCCGAGTCGCGCCAGTCGTCGGGCAGCAGGTGGTCGAGGACGTCGTCGACCGACACCGCGCCGAGCAGGCGGCCGTTGTCGTCGAACACCGGGGCGGCGACGAGGTTGTAGGTCGCGAGGTGCTTGGTGATGTCGGTGATCGACGTGTGCGGATCGAGCGGCGTCGGGTCGTTCTCGACAATGCCGCTCACCAGCGCCGACGGCGGTTCGCGCAGCAGCCGCTGCACGTGCGCGGTGCCGAGGAAGCGCCCGGTCGGCGTGGCCTGGGGCGGGCGCACGACGAAGACCTGCGCCGCCACGGCCGGGGTCAGGTCGGGATTGCGGATCAGCGCGAGCGCCTCGGCGACGGTCGCGTCGGGCAGCAGGATCACCGGCTCGGACGTCATCAGGCCGCCCGCGGTGTAGTCGCCGTAGCTGAGCAGGCGACGCACCGGCGCGGCCTCGTCGGGCTCCATCAGCTTCAGCAGCCGTTCCTGCTCGTCGGCCGTCATCTCACCCAGCAGGTCGGCGGCGTCGTCGTCGTCCATCGCCTCGAGGATGTCGGCGGCGCGTTCGTCGGCCAGTGACGTGATGCAGGTCGACCTGCTCGTCCTCGGGTAGTTCCTGCAGGACGTCGGCCAGCCGCTCGTCGTCGAGCGCGGCGGCGACCTCGTGCCGGCGCTTGTCGGGCATGTCCTGCAGGGCGGTCGCGACGTCGGCCGCGCGCATTCCCTCGAACATCGACAGCATGGTGTCGGTGCCCTGGTCGGCCGACTCGCTCTCCGAGATCGTCAGCCCGTCGACCTCGTCCCATGCGACCTGGAACAGCTGCCCACGGCGACGGGTCAGCCGGCCGGCGCCGGCCCGAACGGCGAGCTTGATCAGCACCCAGTCCCGTGCGCGGTTCTGCTCCATCGCGACGTCGACGATGCTGACGCGCTGCTGGTCCTCGCGCACGGTCACCGTCCGGTCGAGCAGGCCGGCGAGGACGAGCACCTCATTGCTGCGCGGCTCGAACCGTTTCATGTTGACCGTGCCCGACGACAACACGATCGCGTCGGGCTCGATGCGGGTGACGCGGCCCATCGGCACGAAGATCCGCAGCCGGCCCGGAAGCTCGATCACCAGGCCGAGCACCCGGGGCGGCTGCCGGTCGATGCGCAGGGTCGTCACGGCGTCGCGCAGGCGACCCAGAAGGTCGCCGTTGGGGTCGAAGACGCCAATGCCCGACAGCCGCGCAATGAAGACGCGCGGTGCCGTGGTCACGGCCGAGCTCCGAGAAGGCACACGTCGGTAAAGGTTAGTCGGTCGCGGCCCGATAAATGGGTCGGCGCACCTCGACACGGCTGGCACGATGAGCGCCGTGACGAGCGCCGGCACCCGATCGCAGCCGGAGTCGTTGCTCTTTCCACCGCCGCGGGATGCGGGCGTCCTCGTCATCGCCGTGATCGGCGTCTCGATGTCGGGTCCGCTCATGGCCGCCACCGCCGCGCCCGCGCTGGCCATCGCCTTCTGGCGCAACGCGATGGGCGCGGGCTTCACGGTGGCCAGCGCCGTGGTGCGCAATCGGGCCGAACTGGGCGCGATGAGCACCCGCGGCCGAGTGCTCGCGGCCTTGGCCGGAGTCGCACTGGCCGCCCACTTCGCGACCTGGGTACCGAGCGTGACGATGACCTCCGTCGCGTCGGCGACGGCCCTGGTCTCGACGCAGACGGTCTTCGTTGCGATCATCGCCCACCTGCGCGGTCGTCGACTGCCGTCGCTGGCCTGGGCCGGAATCGCCGTCGCCACCTGGCGGCCGGCCTGATCACCGGAGCCGATGTCGGCACCTCAGGTCGAGCCCTCGCCGGAGATCTCCTGGCCGTCGTCGGTGGCCTGTGCGCGGCGATCTACGTGACGATCGGCGGCGAAGCCCGCAAGGAGATGACGACCGCGGCCTACACGTCGATCTGTTACTCGACCAGCGCGGTCGTGCTCGTGCTCGTGTGCCTCGTCGGCCAGGTGCGTCTGGGTGGCTATTCGGGGGACGCCTGGCTCAAGATCGTCCTGGTGACGGTGGCCGCCCAGCTGCTCGGGCACAGCCTGATCAACGTCGTCCTCCGCTCGACCAGTCCGACCGTGGTGAGCCTGGCGATCCTGCTCGAAGTGCCGGGCGCGGGCGTCGTCGCCTACCTCTGGCTGCACCAGCATCCGCCGCTGACAGCGGTTCCCGGGCTCGTCCTGCTGCTGGTCGGGCTCGTCCTCGTCGCGCGATCGCGCGGCCGCCAGCCCGTCGAGGCGGTCGAGTGACGCCCCTGACACCGACTTGGCGCGGCGCGGCCCAGTGGGCATCCTCTGTTACATGAGCGAAACCCTGCGTCCGCGTCGCTCCTGTCTGGCCGTTCCGGGTAGCAACCCGCGGTTCCTCGAGAAGGCCAAGAGCCTGGAGTCCGACCAGGTGTTCCTCGACCTCGAGGACGCGTGCGCGCCGCTGGCCAAGCCCGGCGCGCGCAAGAACATCGTCGCCGCCCTGAACGAGGGCGGCTGGAACGATCGGATCCGCGTGGTCCGGGTCAACGACTGGACGACCCACTGGACCTATCGCGACGTGGTCGAGGTGGTCGAAGGCGCCGGCCCGAACCTGGACGCGATCATGCTGCCCAAGGTGCAGAACGCCGAGCAGGTCGTGGCCCTCGACCTCCTGATGACCCAGATCGAGAAGACGATGGGCTTCGAGGTCGGCAAGATCGGCATCGAGGCGCAGATCGAGAACGCCCAGGGCCTGATCGCGGTCGACGCGATCGCCAAGGCCTCGCCGCGGGTCGAGACGATCATCTTCGGTCCGGCCGACTTCATGGCCTCGATCAACATGAAGTCGCTCGTGGTGGGGGAGCAGCCGCCGGGCTACGACGTCGGCGACGCCTATCACCACATCCTGATGTCGATCCTGATGGCGGCCCGGGCGAACAACAAGCAGGCGATCGACGGGCCGTACCTGCAGATCCGCGACTCGGACGGCTTCCGACGGGTGGCCTCGCGCTCGGCCGCGCTCGGCTTCGACGGCAAGTGGGTGCTGCACCCCGACCAGATCGGTATCGCCAACGAGGTCTACTCGCCCGGCCAGGACGACTACGACCACGCCGAGCTGATCCTGGACGCCTACGACTACTACACGTCCGAGGCGGGCGGCGCGAAGGGCTCGGCGATGCTGGGCGACGAGATGATCGACGAGGCGTCGCGCAAGATGGCGCTCGTGATCTCGGCCAAGGGCCGGGCTGCCGGCATGACCCGCACGTCTACCTTCACTCCGCCGGAGGCCTGAGTCATGGCTCGTCTCGCCCAGACCGCCGACCTCACCGAGTTCCAGAGGGAGATCCTGTCGACGGTCAAGGACTTCGTCGACAAGGAGATCATCCCGAACGCGCTCGACCTCGAGCACAAGGACGAGTTCCCCGAGGCGATCGTCGAGCAGATGAAGGAGATGGGCCTGTTCGGCCTGATGATCGCCGAGGAGTACGGCGGGCTCGGCGAGTCGTTGCTGACCTACGCGCTGGTCGTCGAGCAGATCGCCCGCGGCTGGATGTCGATCAGCGGCGTGATCAACACCCACTTCATCGTCGCCTACATGATCGCCCAGCACGGCACCGACGAGCAGAAGCAGCGGTTGCTGCCCAAGATGGCGACCGGCGAGATCCGCGGCGCCTTCTCGATGAGCGAGCCCGAGTGCGGCTCGGACGTCGTCGGCGATCAAGTCCCGCGCGGTGGCCGACGGCGACGAGTACGTGATCAACGGCCAGAAGATGTGGCTGACCAACGGCGCTCGCGCCGGCGTCGTCGCGACGCTGGTCAAGGACGATCTGGGCGCCGACTCGGTCTACAAGAACATGACGACGTTCCTGATCGAGAAGGAGCCCGGCTTCGGTGAGACCCGTCCCGGCCTGACCATTCCCGGCAAGATCGAGAAGATGGGCTACAAGGGCGTCGAGACCACCGAGATGGTGCTCGACGGCGTCCGGGTGCCGGCGTCGTCGGTGCTCGGCGGCGAGCCGGGTCACGGCCGCGGCTTCTATCAGATGATGGACGGCGTCGAGGTCGGCCGGGTCAACGTCGCCGCCCGCGCCTGCGGCATCTCGATCCGCGCGTTCGAGCTCGCGGTCGCCTACGCCCAGCAGCGCAAGACGTTCGGCAAGATCATCGCCGATCACCAGGCGATCGCGTTCAAGCTGGCCGAGATGGCGACCAAGGTCGAGGCGGCGCACCTGCTGATGGTCAACGCCGCCCGGCTGAAGGACGCCGGCCAGCGCAACGACGTCGAGGCCGGCATGGCCAAGCTGCTGGCCAGCGAGTACTGCGCCGAGGTCACCCAGGAGTCGTTCCGCATCCACGGCGGCTACGGCTACTCCAAGGAGTACGAGATCGAGCGGCTCATGCGCGAGGCGCCGTTCCTGCTCATCGGCGAGGGCACGTCCGAGATCCAGAAGACGATCATCAGCCGCGGCCTGCTGAAGGAGTACAAGCTCTAGCAACCTGGGCCAGATGCGCGCCGGCCCCCGCACCAAGTGGAGTCGTCGGCCACCTCGCCCATCGAGCAACCAGTTTCCACGGCGGATTTCGGCTCTCCGATGGGCAAGGCTGCCGGTCGCCGCCTCAGCGGCGGGGAGTAGAAACAGTGGCATGACGACGGCGTCGGAGCTTTCCTACAGCCAGGGCGTCTCACTGACGCCGTTGCTCGGCGAGACGATCGGCGCGAACCTGCGGCGAATGGCGGCGGCTCATCCCGACACGGACGCGCTGATCGACGTGCCGTCGGGAGGTCGCTGGACGTACGCGGAGTTCGACGCGGCGGTCGACGAGTTGGCGCGCGCGCTCATCTCGGCCGGCCTCGCGGTGGGCGACCGGGTCGGCATCTGGTCGCCGAACAACGCCGAGTGGGTGCTGCTGCAGTACGCCACCGCCCGCGCCGGGATCATCCTGGTCAACATCAATCCCGCGTACCGATCCCACGAACTGAAGTACGCGCTCGGGCAGTCGGGGTGCCGCTGGTTGTTCTCGGTCGAGGAATTCAAGGGCGCGTCGTACCGCGAGATGATCGACTCGATCCGCGGCGAGCTGCCGGCGCTCGAGCGGTTGGTCTTTCTCGGTACGGACGACTGGGCGGTTCTGCTGGCGGCCTCGACCGCTGATCTCGACGAGCGCGAATCGGGTCTGAGCTTCGACGACCCGATCAACATCCAGTACACGTCGGGCACCACCGGGTTCCCGAAAGGCGCGACACTCACGCACCACAACATCCTCAACAACGGCTTCTTCATCGGTGAGGGGTGTCGGTACACCGCGGCCGACCGAGTGTGCATTCCGGTGCCGTTCTACCACTGCTTCGGCATGGTGCTGGGCAATCTGGCCTGCACGACGCATGCCGCGACGATCGTGATCCCGGCACCGGCCTTCGATCCTGCTGCCTCACTGCGCGCCGTCGTGGCTGAGAAGTGCACCTCGCTCTACGGCGTGCCGACGATGTTCATCGCCTACCTCGCGTTGCCGGACTTCGACTCCTATGACCTGTCGACGCTGCGCACGGGGATCATGGCCGGTTCGCCGTGCCCGGTCGAGGTGATGCGCCGCTGCATCGACGAGATGCACATGGACGAGGTGACCATCTGCTACGGCATGACCGAGACCTCTCCGGTGTCGGCCCAGACGGCCACCGACGATCCGGTCGCGAAGAAGGTCGGCACCGTCGGCCGCGTGCACCCGCACGTCGAGGTGAAGATCGTCGACCCCGACACCGGACTGCTCGTGCCACGCGGCGCGCCGGGCGAGATGTGCACGCGGGGCTACTCGGTGATGCTCGGGTACTGGGACGAGCCGGCGAAGACGGCCGGCGCGATCGACGAGGCCGGTTGGATGCACACCGGGGATCTGGCGACGCTCGACGCCGACGGTTATCTCAACATCGTCGGACGGATCAAGGACATGATCATCCGCGGCGGCGAGAACGTGTATCCGCGTGAGATCGAGGAGTTCCTGTACACCCACCCCGACGTCGTCGACGTGCAGGTGATCGGCGTCCCCGACGTCCGCTACGGCGAAGAGATCATGGCGTGGGTGCAGGTGCGCGACGGAACTTCTCTTGATGCTGAAGACGATTCGGGAGTTCTGCCGGGGCCAGATCGCGCACTACAAGATCCCGCGCTACGTGCGGGTGGTCGACGCCTTCCCGATGACGATCACCGGGAAGGTCCAGAAGTTCGTGATGCGAGAGCAGGCCGTCGAGTTGCTGGGCCTGCAGGACGCGGCCGCCGTCTCCACCGCCTGAATGCAGCCGTAGACAGCCGCGAATTTTTTGGCCGACTATCGGTTGGTATCGATGATTGCGAGGACTGAATAGCGATTTGATGCGCTTTAGCCCTTGACTTGTAATCGCTTACAGCCCAGGCTCTGAGTTCATGGTGAACATGTCGCGGCAGCTGAATCGTCCCAAAATGGTCCGATGGTCGGCCGCGGCCGTAGCCGGCGCGCTCGCCCTCGTCGCCGGCGTGTTGGTCGTGCCCGCCGCATCCGCCGCGACCGCGAGCGGCAACCCGGCCTTCACCGCGTACGCCATGGCGCCGCTGGCTCAGCTGTCCAGCACCAGCGACTGGTCGACGTTCAACACCGAGCTTCAGGCGGCCAAGGACGAGGGCATCGACGGCATCGCGGTCGACGTGTGGTGGGGCACTGTCGAAGGCAAGGCCGACAACCTCTACGACTGGTCCTACTACGACCAGTTGTTCGCCGACATCGCCTCCTACGGTCTGAAGATCGTCCCGAACCTGTCGTTCCACGCGTGCGGCGGCAACGTCGGCGACGACTGCAACATCCCGATCCCGGCGTGGATCTGGACCAAGTACGTGGGCCAGACGTATGACGGGATCACCATCGACGCCAACTCGCTGAAGTTCGACAGCGAGCAGGGCAACTACGACACCGAGTACGTCCAGGGCTGGGCCGACGGGCTCGTGAGCCAGGACTATGCCGACTTCACCCGCGCCTTCACCAACCACTTCGCCGGCCTCTACGGCGGCGATGTCGGTGAGATCAACGTGTCCCTCGGGCCGGCGGGCGAACTGCGATACCCGTCCTACGACAGCCAGGACAGCGGCAGCGGCTGGCCCGGACGCGGGACCCTGCAGGCCTATTCGGTGCTGGCCGAGAAGGACTTCCAGGCCGCCACCATGGCGAAGTACTCCACCCTCTCGGCGGTGAACGCGGCATGGGGCACCAGCCTGACCTCGGTGTCGCAGATCCTGCCGCCCTCGGACGCGAACGGCTTCTTCACCCGAGGGGATTACACGAACATCCAGTACGGCAAGGACTTCGTCGACTGGTACAACCAGGCGCTCGTCACCCACGGCCACACGGTGCTGGCGACGGTGATCTCCGCGCTGGGATCGAACTTTCCCGCCGCGGATGTCGGCTACAAGGTGCCCGGCGTCAACTGGTCGATGACCAACCCGTCCTATCCTCGCGCGGCTGAGGTCGATGCCGGCTTGATCCAGACGAGCGTCGACGACAACTCCGACGCGACCGGCCACGGCTACCAGAACATCATTGGCCTGGCCAACCAGTTCTCGGGCACGGGTCGCCAGGTGGACATGTACTACACGGCCATGGAAGAGGACGACAACACCAGCGCCGCCGGCGGCTACTCCGAAGCCGAGTCGCTCACGTTCTGGATTGCCAACGATGCCGCCGCCCAAGGCGTGACGATCAAGGGCGAGAACGCCCTCGAGGGCGGAGTGACCGGCGATCATGGGTGGGACAACATCAACAACGCGTTCGACTACGCGTCCTACGTCGGTCTTGACACCCTGCGGGTCGCCGACGTGACGTCCGGCGAGGGGGCGACCCGCTACGCCGAGTTCATCGCGAAGTACCGCCCCGGTTACTCGTCGATGTACGTCCGCGGGACGAACAACGGCTGGGGGTTGGGCACGCCGATGACCAAGGTCGCCGGCGTCTGGACCGCGAACGACGTCAGCTTCGGCGCCGCGTCCGGCCAGGCGTTCAAGTTCGACGTCTCCGGCGACTGGACGACGAACTTCGGCGGGAGTGGCCTGACCGGCACCGGAGTGGCCGGCGGATCGAACATCGCGGTCGCGTCCAACACGACCTACGACATCACGTTCAACCCGAGCACCGGCGCGTACGCGGCTACCGCGGTCAGCCCGATCAGCTACAGCATCTCCGGGTCGGTCAGTGGCACCAGCGTGTCCGGGGTGACCGTGTCCGCCGGCTCGGCGAGCGCGACGACGAACTCGTCCGGCAACTACACGATCTCCGGGCTGGCCAGCGGCACGTACACGCTCACGGCAAACAAGCCCGGCGATGCGCTGTCGCCGACGACGGCGGGTCGTGACCGTCGCCGCCGCCAACGTCACGGGCGCCAATTTCAGCTCCGTGCCCGGCGTGACGATCCACTACGCCGACTCGACCTCAGGCACCGCCGGTGTCACGGCGCACACCTGGAACGGCCTGGTCAGCGATCAGCCACTGACCAGCGAAGGCGTCATCAACGGCCGCAACTGGTGGTCGGTCACAGTCGCCAGCCCGCCCTCGTCCTTCCAGTTCTGCTTCGTTGACACCAACGGCAGCGCAGGAACGTGGGACGGCGTCAACCGCACCTACACCGCCTCGCCGGCCACCGACCTCTACGTGGTGTCCGGGAGCTCCACGATCTACACGAGTCGCCCCTGACCGATGAGCGGCTGTCGCTATTCGGCCGACTGCAGTCAGGACCCGAGCGAAACGAGCGTCGTGGACAAACACGTCGCCGCCACGGCAGTTCGCCTTCCGCCTGACTCGGAGGTTATCCACAGATTTCACTGAGTGGTAGAAAAAGCGATCAAAGTCCCTTAAAGTCCCTCACTCACGTCCGTTTTGCGATGAGGAGGAACATTGGCGTCGAGTGCCGCGATCGTCGAGAGCGAAGCCCGCGAACTGATCCGGCGTCGCGGGATCGACCCGGTCGCCGACCCTGCGGTCGTGCGCCGACTCATCGACGAAGTCGTCGGCGACTACCTCGACCGGGCGGTCACGTCCTCCCTGCCTCCGCTCGGCGACACCCAGGCACTCGCGCAACACGTGCTCGACTCGGTGTCGGGCTTCGGCCCGCTCCAACCGTTTCTCGACGACCCCACGATCGAAGAGATCTGGATCAATGAGCCGGGACGAGTATTCGTCGCCCGGCGAGGTCGCTCCGAGCTGACCACGCTGATCCTGAGCGCCGACCAGGTGGCCGAACTGGTCGAACGCATGCTCCGATCGTCCGGACGCCGCGTCGACCTCTCCACCCCGTTCGTCGACGCGATGCTGCCGGACGGTTCGCGGCTACACGTCGTCATCCCGCAGATCACCCGCGAGCACATGGCGGTGAACATCCGCAAGTTCGTCCTGGGCGTGAACTCGCTCGATGAGCTGGTCGCGCTGGGCTCGCTGCCCGAGCGTGCGGCGCGCTTCCTGGCGGCGGCGGTCGCCTCCGGACTGAACATGCTGGTCGCCGGTGGGACGCAGGCCGGCAAGACGACGATGCTCAACGCGCTGTGCGCCGCCATCCCCGCGCGCGAGCGAGTGGTGACGGTCGAAGAGGTCTTCGAACTGCAGATACGACTGCCCGACGTCGTCGGACTCCAGACTCGCCAGGCCAACCTCGAGGGTGCAGGTGAGATCCCGGTCCGTCGGCTGGTCAAGGAGGCCCTGCGGATGCGTCCGTCACGGCTGGTCGTCGGCGAGGTCCGCCACGAGGAGTGCCTCGACCTGCTGATCGCGCTCAACAGCGGGCTGCCCGGGATGTGCACGCTGCACGCGAACTCGGCCCGCGAGGCGCTGATCAAGATGTGCACGCTGCCCCTGCTGGCCGGCGAGAACGTGTCGGCCGCGTTCGTCGTGCCCACCGTGGCGGCCAGCGTCGATCTCGTCGTGCATCTCGGAATGGGGGCGGACGGCCGGCGCGTGGTGCGCGAGATCGTCGCGGTGACGGGGCGAGTTGAAGCGGACGTGATCGAGACCGCCGACATCTTCTCGACGAGATCAGGACGATTCGAACGAGGCACCGGTTACCCGTCGGATGCCGACCGCTTCGAGCGCGCCGGGTTCGATCTCGCCGGCCTCCTGGGTCGCGACTGATGGGCGCGCTCATCGGCTTGATCTTCGGGCTCGGCGCCATGCTGATCTGGCGCAGCGGCTCGCGCGCGCCGAAGTGGCGTTCGGCGCGGCGCGTGTCGTGGACCCTCCGCCGGACCGAGTTGCTGCGCCAGGCGGGCCTCGGTGGGGTGGGGTCGGCCCAACTCCTCGTCGTCCAGGCGCTGTCCGCTCTTCTCACCGGGCTCGTCGTCCTGGTGGTGGTGCGGACTCTTGCCGTCGCGGTGTGTTTCGCCGTCTTCGCCTTCGCCGGGCCGACGGTGCTGCTGCACCGCCTGCGCCGGCGTCGGCAGGTACTGCTCCGCGACCTCTGGCCCGAAGCGATCGACAACCTGGCCTCGGCCGTACGGGCGGGGATGTCGCTGCCCGAGGGGCTGTCCGCCCTGGCGGTCCGGGGGCCGGAGCCCTTGCGGGCACCGTTCGCGCGCTTCGGCGCGTCGTACCGGTCGTCGGGACGTTTCGGCGACTGCGTGGACGACCTCAAGGACGACCTCGCCGATCCGGTCGGCGACCGGGTCTGCGAAACCGTCCGGGTGGCGCGCGAGGTCGGCGGCAGCGATCTGGGATCAGTCCTGCGCACCTTGTCCGAGCTGCTCCGCTCGGACGCCCGCACCCGCGCCGAACTCGAAACGAGGCAGGGTTGGGTCGTCAACGCGGCGCGGCTGGCGGTCGCGGCGCCGTGGGTCGTGCTGCTGTTGCTCAGCACCCAGTCGGCGACGGTGCGGGTCTACGACTCCGCCGGTGGCGCCCTGTTGCTGGCGATCGGCGGGATCGTGTGCGTGCTCGCCTACCGCATCATGATGCGAATCGGCGCGCTGCCCGACGAGCGGCGCGTGCTGCGATGATCCTCGGCGCGGTACTCGGGGTCGTGTTCGGCACCGGCCTGGTCGTCGTCCTGCGCGCCGCACCGCCGATGCGGCCGGTCCGCCTGGTCGACCGGATCGCTCCCTATCTCAGCGACGCTCCGTCGCCCTCGCGGCTGATCGGCCCTAGACGGCGAAGCGGCGCCGTTCGTCGTGCTCCGGCGTCTTGTCGGGCCGTTCGCGGTGGATGCGATCCGATTGCTCGATCGAAGCGTCGGCGGCGCCGCCTCCGTCCGGCGGCGGCTGCGCGGATTGGCCAGCGACACCACCGTCGAGGAATTCCGCATCGAGCAGATCCTGTGGGCGACGTTCGGCCTCGTCGCGGGCGGGCTCGTCATGGCCGCCGGCACCGCCCTCCACGGGGACGTCCAACCCTTCCTTGTCGCCGTCGCGGCCCTCGGCGGACTGGTCACTGGAGTGCTCGGGCGGGACTGGTGGCTCGGGCGGCAACTGGCTCGCCGCGAGTCGGTGATGTTGGCCGAGCTTCCGGTCGTGGCCGACCTGCTCGCGCTTGCGGTGATCGCCGGCGAGGCGCCGGGGGAGGCGCTGGCGCGGGTGGGTCGGCTCACGCGGGGCGAGCTGGCGCGTGACCTCGATGCCGCGATCGCTCGAACCCGGGCCGGCATGCCGATCACCAGGTCGCTGGGTGAACTCGCTGAAACCACGACGCTCGAGCCGTTCTCGCGCTTCCTGGTCGGACTGGTCGTCGCGATCGAGCGGGGTACGCCGCTGGCCGACGTCGTGCGGTCTCAGGCCGTCGACGTCCGCGAGGCCGGCAAGCGTGCCCTGCTCGAGGCCGGCGGGCGCAAAGAGATCTCGATGATGGTGCCGGTCGTCTTCTTGATCCTGCCGATCACGGTGCTCTTCGCCCTCTACCCGGGCCTGCTGACTCTCGTCTCGATCACTCAATGACACCGACAATCGGAGGACCAATGCCCGCCCTTGACTTCGTCAGCGCCTGCGTTCGCGCGAACCTGGTTCGCGCTCGGGGCCGGGACCGAGACCGCGGCGACGTACCCGGCTGGGTGATGGTGACCGTGATGACGGCGATTCTGGTGGTCGCGATACTCGGCGTCTTCAAGTCTCAGATCACCTCGGCCGTCACCGACGCGCTCAACAGCGTGACTGGCAGTGCCGGCAACTAGTCCGCGGCGTCGGCGCGACGACGGGGCCGCCGTGGTCGAGTTCGTGATGGTCTCGGTACTTCTCGTCTTCCTGCTGTTCGCCGTCCTGCAGGTGGCCGCGCTGTTCTACGTGCGGACCATCATCGCGGCCAGTGCCGCCGACGGAGCGCGCTACGCGGCGACGTCCGACGAACCGGTCCAGGTCGGTGGGCTACGTGCGTCGCAGCGGATCGCGTCTTCGCTGTCGGCTCAGGTCGCCAGCGGAGTGCCGTGCCGCGGAACAGCCGGTGAGGACGCAGCGAGCGGGCTCGACACGACGAGCGTTCATTGCGAAGGGACGATCAAGTCGATCTTCCTGCCCTTCGGGGCGCTGGTGCACGTCAGCGTTACGGCCCGGGCGCTCACCGAGTCGTCGCCGTGAGGTCGGCCCGCGCGGTGCTGGCCGACGACCGTGGCAACGCCATCATCGAGTTCGTCTTCGTGGCAGTGATCGTCATGGTGCCGCTCGTCTACTTCGTGGTCTGTGTCGCCGACGTCCAGCGCAGCTCCATCGCGGTCGGCCAGGCGGCGCGCGAAGCCGGGCGTGCGTTCGCAACGGGAAGTTCGGCACCGGACGGCCTGCGCCGAGCCGAGGTCGCCGCGCGTCTGGCCCTCGACGACCAGGGTGTCGGCGGCGCGCCGGCGCTGAGCTTTCACACCCGTCCCGACTGCACGTCGCTGCCGGTCGCTCCGACCTTGACGCCGGGGGCCGAATACACCGTCTGCGTCACGCGATCGGTCCAGATCCCCGGCGTCCCGACGGTTCTCTCCGGCCGCGGGGTCCGCACGGTCGGGCGCTACCTGCTGCATGTCGACGACTTCCGGTCGAGTCCGTGAACGACGAGGGCTCGACGATTCCGCTGATCCTGGGCTTCGTGCTGCTCGCGATGTTCGTCACGGCCGGCTCGGTCGGTGCCGGCGATGCCTTCGTCCAGCAGGGCAATCTGCAGAGCGTGTGCGACGGGGCGGCGGCGGACGCCGCTGCCAGCATCGACGCCAACGCTCAGCGCTCGAACGGCGACTCGTCGGCGCTTCGGCTCGGCGGGGTCCAGAGTTCGGTGCGGGCCTACCTCGCTCGCGAGCCTGACCGCGGCGACATCCGGGTGGCGTCCGCGCTCAGCGCCGACGCCGGCACCGTGTCATTGGCCTGCGAGCGCCGTTCGACGATCGCCTTCGGGGCGCTGTTCGGCTTCGGCGGCGGAATCGACCACCACGTGACGTCCACCGCGCGAGCGCCGGTCATCGATTGAATCGATCGACGCACATGCTGAGGCGTCGCCCCGACCGCGGGTGCGTATGAGCGTCGCCGGGCCGCTCACGCGATGGTGATGGCGTCGAGCCGCTCGCGCAGGAAGTCTGCGGCGACCACCGGCTCGTAGTCGTTCGGGCGGCCGATCGGCGGCTGCAGTGACGTCACCACCGCGTCGTGGTCAGTCTCGTAGAAGTAGACGAGCGACACGAGGTCCTCATCCGGGGCCTCGGGCTGCGGAGGCAGCACGCGGTGCCGGTTCGACTTCCACCGGTCGCCCGACCAGCGCGCCAGCAGGTCGCCGGTGTTGATCGTGAACGCGCCGTCGACGTAGGGCGCGTCCTGCCAGTCGTCGTCCTCGGTCCAGACCTGCAGCCCGCCGCGACCCGGCTCGCGGTCCAAGATCGTCACGGTGCCGAAATCGGTGTGCGGACCGATCCGGAACTGCCCCGGCTCGGGCTCGCCGACCACCGCGACCGGCGGATACCAGTTCACGTTCAGCGTGTACGTCGAATGCGACGTGTGCCGGGTGAAGAAATCGGGCTCGAGGCCCAGTGCGGCCGCGCAGATCACCAGTAGCTCGTCGGCGAGCGTCCGCATCTGGGCCAGGTAGGCCGTCATGGCCGACTGCAGGTCGACCTCGGCCGGCCAGACGTTGGGCTGGAACCAGAACTCGTCGATCGAGGCGTTCCCGGTGCGCTGGTCGGCGCCGACCGAGTACGACTCCTTCAGGTCCGGTGGCGTCTCGGTGCCTTCGGCGTACCCGTTCGCCTCGACGCCCGGCGGGAGCCAACCGCGGCCGCCCACCGTGACGGCGTAGCGCTGCTTGACGTCGGCCGGCTGCGCGAAGAAGGAACGGCAGGCCGAGCGGACCCCCGCCCGCAGTGCTGGGTCGACACCGTGGCCGGTGATCAGCATGAAGCCGACCCGTCGCAGCGCGTCGTCGACCTGCGACGCGACCAGTTGACGGCCGGCATCACCGCCGGAGAACCAGGGCGTCAGATCGATGACAGGAACCGCGTCAGCCATCCACGGATTCTAGAGCCGCCGTCAGGCCGCTGGGGCCGTCGTCGCCCACCGGATGCCGCGCACGATGGCCGCGCCACTGGCCCGGACGACGGTCGCCTCGGTCACCGGCAGGTAGGGCAACCGAAGCGGACGACGGGCCCACCGCGGCAGCAGACTCACCGATGCGCCGGCGAGGGCGGCGTACGGCGCGCGGGCGATGAGTGGAAGCGGCGGGCGCAGCAGCATGAAACGCGCCGCCGAGCGGGCCTCGGGCGTTCCGTCGAGCTCGGGCCGGAAGTCTTCCAGCCGCGACCGCAGGGCGGCTTCGGTCGTCGGCGGATCGAGGACGCCGATCTTGCGAGCGACCAGCGACGTGTCGAGCACGTACGCGTCGCGCCCGTCTTGATCGAGGGGCGCCTGCCCGTATTTCTGGTACGCCGCGAGGAAGCTGTCGATCTCGGCCAGGTGCACCCACTCGAGCAGGTGCGGGTCGGAGGCGGCGTAGGGCCGACCGTCCGGGGCGGTTCCGGCGACCGTCGCGTGCACCGTCCGAATGCGCTTGATCGTCTTCTCGGCGTCCTCGGCCAGGCCGAATGTCGTCACGGCCAGGAAGTAGCTCGTGCGCTGCAAGCGTCCCCACGGATCGCCGCGAAATCCCGAATGACCGGCCACGCCGGCCATCGCCAGCGGGTGCAGCGACTGCAGGAGCAACGCGCGAAGACCGCCGACGAACATGGACGCGTCGGCGTGCACCGTCCGGATGGGCCGATCGTCGGCGAACCACCGCTCGCCGTCGACGCGATGGATCCGCTCGCGTCGGCGGGGACCCTCGGTGCCCGCGACCTTCTCGAACACGCTGGCGCCGATGCGACGGCGGACGTCTAGGTGGCGCGCATCAAGGGACACCTCTCCATCATGCGCCGCGATCGTCGGCGAAGCTCGCGTAACCTGAGGCCTCGTGACCGACGTCCCTACTGAACTGCGCGAACTCTCCGCCACTCTCACCAGCATCGAGAAGGTGGTGGACGTCGAGCAACTGCGCAAGGACGCGGCCGAACTGGAGGCCGCAAGCGTCCGAGCCGAGCCTGTGGGACGACCCCGACAACGCCCAGCGCGTCACCAGCAAGCTCTCGAACGTCCAGAACGACATCCGGCGTGTCGAGTCGCTGCGTTCGCGCGTGGACGACGCGGCCACGCTGTGGGAGCTGGCCGAGGGCGAGGACGATCGCCGACTCGCGCACCGAGGTCGAGAACGAGCTGATCGGCCTGCGTAAGAGCATCGACGAGCTCGAGGTCCGCACCCTGCTCAGCGGTCCGTACGACGGCCGCGACGCCCTGGTCACGATCCGCTCCGAGGCCGGGGGAGTCGACGCCGCCGACTTCGCCGAGATGCTCATGCGGATGTACCTGCGCTGGGCCGAGCGCCACAACTACTCCTTCGACGTCCTGGACACGTCCTACGCCGAGGAGGCCGGCATCAAGTCGGCCACATTCCAGGTCCACGCTCCCTACGCCTACGGCACGTTGAGCGTCGAGCAGGGCACGCACCGGCTCGTCCGGATCAGTCCGTTCGACAACCAGGGCCGCCGGCAGACGAGCTTCGCCGGCGTCGAGGTGCTGCCGGTGGTCGAGCAGTCCGATCACGTCGACATCCCCGACGACGACATCCGCGTCGACGTCTACCGCAGCAGTGGGCCCGGCGGTCAGGGCGTCAACACGACCGACTCGGCGGTGCGCATCACCCACCTGCCGACCGGCATCGTCGTCAGCTGCCAGAACGAGCGCAGCCAGATCCAGAACCGGGCGTCGGCCATGGCCGTGCTGCAGGCCAAGCTGCTCGAGCGCCGTCGTCAGGAGGAGCAGGCGACCATGGACGCGTTGAAGGACAGCGGCAACAGCTGGGGCAACCAGATGCGCAGCTACGTCCTGCACCCGTATCAGATGGTCAAGGACCTTCGCACCGAGTACGAGGTCGGCAACCCGCAGGCCGTGCTAGACGGCGACATCGACGACTTCATCGAGGCCGGCATCCGCTGGCGCCGCAGCCAGTAGCCGCGTCCGGAACCCGCTGGCAACCATCAGCGCGACGACGATGATCAGTGATGTACCAGCCACGGGTACCAGCCCAGCGGCGGCGACCATTGCGGATTCGAGAAGAACCACTGCGCGTCCGGATGTTCCGACCGCGTACCGACGGCTGTTGTCGTACCAACCGCCGAACTGACAGGCGGCGACCAGCGCGGCGATCGCCGGCGTCGCCACTGACACCGACCGCGGTCCGAGCCGGTGCCGGTTGACGGTCACGATGTGGCCGGCGAGCAGGGCGAGCATCACCGTGATCGGGAGCAGGTGACGAGCCTGGGCGCCGAAGCCGCTGCCGGCGGTGAGCAGAGCGTTGAGCCCCCACACGATCGAGACGACGCCCACCATGACGACGGCGAGCACGACCCGCTGGCGCCGCGTGCCGACGATGAGGGCGGTCACGCAGAGCAGCAGCACGAGCAACTCCCACAGATGGACGAAGCCACGGCGACATCGGGGTATCGAGCCAGCCGAAGTTGCCCACTTGGCTGTCGGTCAGCGGCAGGATCTGGCGGGCCGCGTAATGGATCGAGTTGTGCAACCGGTCGGAGTCGACCCGAAGGTGCGAGCCGTACATTGCCTCCCAGATGCGGTTGACGGCGATGGCGGCGGCGATCACCACCGCGCTGCTCACCCCGGCCCACCGGTGGGGCGCGAGCCAACGGAAGGTCTCGCGCCAGCCACGCAGGCCGACCAGGACGACCAGATCGAGCACCACCCAGATCGGGCCGGTACTTCGGCTCAGCGCGAGCGCGGCGCCCGCCCCCGCCGTGGCGACCCAGATCCACGGTCGGGGGTCGGGCTCGCGAGACAGCCGCAGCACGGCACAGGCGAACGCGACACCGCTGGCGATCTCGAGACCACTCGGATTGATGATCGAACCCACGAACACGACCATCGGGGTGATGGCGAGCAGCGGCCCGGTCAGCGAGACGGAGTCCGATCGCCACGCCAGGGCGATGCCCAGCGCCAGAAACACCCAACAGACCAGAGCCGACGCCAACCGTCCTAGGTGGTCGGCCAGATACGGCCCGTGGACGAAGGAGATAACCCAACCCGGCAGGAAGTAGGCCAAGGGCTGATAGTTGCCGACCGGGTTGCGCACCACGGTCTTCGGTGTCAACCGTGCCTTGGTGGGCCTGACAGGCCGCGCTGAGGGCGGGATGGCCGGCCTCGCACGTCGCCGTCCCGCTGAGCCGGCCGGGCGGCACGATGACCGAGCGGGTCGCGTCGTTCACCCAATCCAGCGAGACCTGATCGGGGACGCTGGCGGCCTTCTCGGACGGGTACGGGTCGAGCGGCCCGACCAGCTTGCCCTGGCCGATGCCGATCGCCCGGACGTAGTGAGCCGGTTCGTCCGCGCCCGCGAAGGGCGGATTCGTCCAGACCCAGACCACCAGCAGGACGGCGTAGGCGGCGCAGACGAGCAACGGACCCGATCGCAGACGATGGGTCCACCGGCTGTTCCGCACAGCGCCGATTATGCGTTACGAATCGGTGCAATACCTCCACGCCGGGCCGTTCTTCAGCGCATCAGCAGGAACTCGAGACGCCGGGTGGTCACCCACACACCGACCGCGGCCATGACGACGAAATAGCTGAGATGCCCGGCCAGGCTCCAGTCGAGCACCCCGGCGTTGAGCGCGCGCAACGCGGCGATTCCGTGCTGCAGCGGAAGGCACTCGACGATGATCCGCAACCAGGTCGGGTAGACCGAGAGCCCGTAGAACGTGCCGCTGAACAGGAACATCGGCAGGACGGCCAGGGTCACGAGCTCGAGATCCTGCCAGCCGCGCATGAAGGTCGTGGCCGCCATGCCGATCGCGCCGAACGCGAACGAGATCAGCAGCGCCGCCGGCAGGATCAGCAGGGCCCACCACGACGCGCACAACCCGAGGGCCGCCATCACCGTCAAGAAGCCCGCGGCATACAAGCCCCCGCGGAACAGCGCCCAGCCGATCTCGCCGATGGCGATGTCGAGTGGCCCGAGGGACGTGGCCAGCATGCCGTCGTACAGCCGCGCGTACTTGAGCTTGAAGAACACGTTCATCGTCGAGTCGTAGACCGCGCCGTTCATCGCCGACGACGCGAGGAGGGCCGGCGCGATGAAAGCCTGATAGCTGAGCACGTGGCCGCCCGGTCCCGTGACGACGCCGACCAGACTGCGCAGACCCGTGCCGAGCGAGAGCAGATAGAACAGCGGCTCGAAGAAGCCGGAGAAGATCACCACCCAGCCGTGCCGGTAGACCCGGAAGGACCGCTCGAGGATGACGTGGCTGCGCCGGGCATAGATTCTCGGCGGCAGGATGCGCAGCGCGCTGCTCGCGCGCAGCTCGGTCGAGCTCATGCGGTCAACCTCACCCGGAAGCGCCAGGCCGTCAGCGCCGTGCCGATCGCCAGCCACACCAGCAGAAATGCGAGATGACCGAGCACCGTCGAGGCCGGCAGGCCGCCGATCGCGGCGTCACGGCTGAGCTCGGTTCCGTGCCACAGCGGCGAGACGTGCGCGAGCGCGCGGGCCCAACCGGGCAGCTGCGAGATCGGGTAGAACGTCCCCGAGAACAGGAACATGGGCGTCACCAGGAACCGGTTGATCATCGAGAACGCGCCGCCGTCGGACTGGACGCTGGCCGAAATCGCGGCGATGGTCGAGGCGAACGCGACCGCGGTGAGCGTCGCCACCGGCACCGCGAAGATGACCTGCCACCGGCGGCAGGCACCGAAGCAGACCATCACGACCAGATAGACGACCGAGCTGGCGAAGACACGCATCGAGATCCACAACAGCTGGGTGATGGCGATCTGGCGAGTGGTCAACGGGGTGGCGGCCATGCCGTGATAGATCCGCAGCCACTTGAAGCCCGCGACGACCGGGTAGGTGGCGTCGCCCGTCGCGCTCTGCAGGGCCGCGGCGGTCAAGAAGGCCGGCGCGACGAAGACGAGATAGGGCACGCCGAGTTGGTCGGTGTGCTCGTTGACGACGGTGCCCAGCCCGATGCCCAGCGACAGCAGATACAGCAACGGCGTGATCAGGCTGCCGGTGACGATCGTCTTGACGGCTCGGCGGCTGGAGAGCAACTGGTACTCGATGAGCGGCCACACCGACGCGCGGGCGCGCGTGGATGGATGAGCGTCGCGCATGAGGCTCATCAGTCCACCAGGCTCCGGCCGGTGAGCCGCAGGAAGACGTCCTCGAGCGTGCTTCGCCGCACCAGACTCGAGACCGGCGACAGCCCGCTCGTCATGCGCCCGAACGAGTGCGGCCTCACCGTCGTCGACGTAGAGCAGTACACGGTCCGGGAGTACCTCGACGCGGGCGTGATCGCCGAACAGCGGGACGAGCACACCCGCCGCCGCCTCGTTCGCGGACGGGGCGAAGCGCAGCTCGGCCACCTCGCGCGAGGAGTGGGCGGCGATCAGGGCCGTGGGCGAGCCCTCGGCGACGATGCGGCCCCCGTCCATGACGACGAGGCGGTCGCAGAGCTGCTCGGCCTCGTCCATGTAGTGGGTCGTGAGGACGAGGGTCACCCCGTCCTGTTTGAGACGGTAGAGGCGGTCCCACAAGACGTGGCGGGCCTGAGGATCGAGGCCGGTCGTGGGCTCGTCCAGCAGGAGCAGCTCGGGGTCGTTGATCAGCGACCGGGCGATCGTCAGCCGGCGCTTCATGCCGCCCGACAACGGCTCGACCTTGGCCTTGGCCCGTTCGGTCAACTGCGCGAACTCCAACAACTCGACGATCTTGGGCTTCAGCGCGGCTCGGCTCAACCCGAAGTAGCGGCCGTAGATGTAGAGGTTCTCGCGCACGCTCAGCTCGAGATCGAGGTTGTCCTGTTGGGGGACGACGCCGAGCCGGGCGCGGATCTGCGGGCCGTGCATTGCCGGGTCCAGGCCGAGGATGCGCAACTCACCGGACGTAACGGGCGCCACGCACGCGATCATGCGCATCGTCGAACTCTTGCCGGCGCCGTTGGGTCCCAGAAATCCGAACGCCTCACCGCGCTCGACCGTGACGTCGATCCCATCGACGGCGGTGAACTCGCCGAAGCGTTTGGTGAGTTTGCGGGCCGTGACGAGGGCGGTGGCCGAGGCGGCTCGAACCCAGTTGCGCGGCTGGATTCGTCAGGATTTCGGGCACATCGGCCACGCTAGCAACCAAGCCCAGCGCTTTCCCGGTTTGCGCACAGCTTCGACGCGCGGAGGGCCGAGCGGGAGGTTGGAAGGTAACTGTTGGGTAAACTCGCGTCCCGTGATCAGCCTCGACAACGTGAGCAAGGTTTATCCGGCCGGTAGCCGGCCCGCGCTCGACGGCGTCTCGATCAGTGTCGACAAGGGTGAGTTCGTTTTCCTCATCGGAGCGTCGGGCTCGGGCAAGTCGACGATTCTGCGCCTTCTGCTTCGTGAAGAACTGGCCAACGAGGGCAAGGTCTACGTCGACGGACGCGATGTCGGCAAGCTCCGCGGCCGCAAGATTCCCGATCTGCGCCGCAAGATGGGGTGCGTCTTCCAGGACTTCCGGCTGCTGCCGAAGATGAACGTCTACGACAACGTCGCGTTCGCCCTCGAGGTCATCAACAAGTCGCAGAAGTCGATCAAGCGGACCGTTCCCGAGGTGCTCGACCTGGTCGGGCTCGAGGGCAAGGCGATGCGACTGCCGACCGAGCTGTCCGGCGGCGAACAGCAACGCGTCGCGATCGCCCGGGCCTTCGTCAACCGGCCGCTCGTCCTGCTCGCCGACGAGCCCACCGGAAACCTCGACCCTGACACCAGCCAGGGCATCATGGGGCTACTGGAGCGGATCAACCGCACGGGCACGACTGTCCTGATGGCCACGCACGACAACAACATCGTCGACGCGATGCGTCGCCGCGTCGTCGAACTCGAGAACGGCAAGGTCATCCGCGACCAGTCCCGCGGCGTGTACGGCGTCGGTCGCTGACCGTTCTGTCAACTGAGCACCACAAACCAGTGAGGATGTAATGCGCGCCAATTTCGTGATGTCCGGCGTATCAGAGGGGCTGCGGCGCAACCTGCTG
This sequence comes from uncultured Actinomycetes bacterium, assembly GCA_963708805.1. Lineage (GTDB taxonomy): Bacteria > Actinomycetota > Actinomycetes > Mycobacteriales > Jatrophihabitantaceae > CAVPUA01. The sequence goes on from CAVPUA010000001.1 coordinate 826,828, forward strand.
ATGACGATCGCGCTGGTGCTGACGACCGCGGTCTCGCTGTCGTTCGTCGCCGCCGCGATCCTGACGGGCATCGAGATTCACCGTTTCGAAGCCAAGTACAAGGAAAAGCTGGCCGTTCAGGTCTATCTCTGCCAGTCCAACAGCAGTGCGTCGGCTGTCAGTAACGGATGTGACGGGGCCGTCACCGACGCCCAGGTCACCAGCCTGCGCACCCAGTTCGCGGCCGATCCGAGCGTTCAGTCGATCGAGTTCGTCAACGAGCAGCAGGCCTTCGAAATCGGCCAACGCACCTTGCCGCCGGCCGAGGCCAAGTTCCTGCAGCTCGGCGACCTGCCCGAGTCCTTCGTGATCAAGCTCAAGAACATCAAGACGCAGTACTCGCCGTTCGCCGCCAAGTACGCCAAGTCGCCGGGCGTCTTCCAGGTGCAGAGCGAGGACCCGAGCGTCAAGACCATTCTCGATCTGTTCAACGGCGCGCTGCTGGCGGCGATCATCGCGGCGGCCGTGATCCTGCTGTCGGCGATCATCCTGATCGCGATCACGATCCAGGTGGCCGCGGCCCAGAGACGCAACGAGACGTCGATCATGAGACTGGTCGGGGCGGCCCGCTGGATGACGCAGCTGCCGTTCCTGATCGAGGCCGTCATCGGCGCCGCGGTCGGCGGCATCGTGGGCATCGTCGCCGTGTGGGTCGGCAAGCACTACATCCTCAACGTGCTGCTCAAGACGTCGGTCGACAACCAGGTCATCCCGAACCTCACGACCAACGACGTCCTGGTCGCCGGTGGCGCATCGCTGCTCGCCGGGATCGTGCTCGCGGCAATAACCGCTTACGCGACCCTGCGCCTGTACGTCAGGCTGTAGCCATGACCACCGTCCGCGCATCGAGCAACCGGGAGACCGGTCGCAAGATGGTGGCGCAGAACCGCAAGGCCCGTCACGACTACTCGATCCTCGACACCTACGAGTGCGGCATCGTGCTCACCGGCACCGAGGTCAAGTCGCTGCGCCTCGGCCGGGCGTCGCTGGTCGACGGGTTCGCCACGATCGACGACGGCGAGGTGTTCCTGCGCAACGTCCACATCCCCGAGTACACCGAGGGCAGCTGGACGAACCACGAGCCGCGGCGCACCCGCAAGCTGCTGCTGCACAAGGCCGAGATCCTGCGTCTGGTCGGCAAGACGAAAGAGAGCGGGCTGACGCTCGTCCCGCTGTCGTTGTACTTCTCCGACGGCAAGGTCAAGGTCGAGATCGCGCTCGCGCGCGGCAAGCGGTCCTACGACAAGCGGCAGGATCTGGCCAAGCGCGATGCCGACCAGGAGGTTCGTCGCGCACTCGGCCGCCGCAACAAGGGCATGGACTAGTGCTCGACCGCGACGTCGCCTCGTGGTGGGCGGCGCTGGGGCTGCCCGGCTTGATCGACATTCACACCCACTTCCTGCCCGACCCGGTGATGAACGCCGTCTGGGCCTACTTCGACGCGGCCCTCGAGCACTACGGAGTCGCCTGGCCGGTGCACTACCGGCTGCCCGTCGCCGACCGGCTGGCCATCCTCTCGGCGCTCGGGGTGCGCGCGTTCACCGATCTGGTCTATCCGCACAAGCCGGGGATGGCCGAGTCCCTGTCGGCCTGGGCGCGCGAGTTCGCGGCGGCGACCCCGGGGTGCGTCGCCAGCGGGACGTTCTTCCCCGAGCCGTCCGCGCCGCGCTACGTCCGCGAAGCGGTGGAGGCGGGCACGCGGGTGTTCAAGGTCCACGTCCAGGTCGGTGGCTACGACCCGCGCGACCCGGCCCTGCGCGAGGTGTGGGGGTTGCTCGCCGAGTCCGGCCGTCCCGTCGTGATCCACTGCGGTTCGGGCCCGATTCCCGGCGCGCACACGGGGCCCGGGCCGATGGGCGAGGTGCTGCGCGATCATCCGACGCTGACGGCCGTGATCGCCCACGCCGGCATGCCCGAGTACGAGCAGCATCTCGCCTTCGCCGAGAGCTATCCGAACGTGCACCTCGACACGACGATGGTCGGCACCGGATTCACCGAGGCGCGGTGGCCGATGCCGCGTGACCTGCTTCCTCGACTGGGCGCGCTGGCCGATCGCGTCGTGCTCGGCAGCGACTTCCCGAACATCCCGTACGCGTACGCCGAGCAGCTCGAGGCGCTCGAGCGCTTCGACCTCGGCGACGACTGGCTGCGTTCGGTCTGCTGGCACAACGGCGCGCGGCTGCTGGGCGTCTCCTGACTGTCACTCTCGAGGCAGATGGCGCCGAGTCAGACCTTGCCGCGAAACTTCTTGCTCGAGGCGGCTTCACGGGCGTCGTCGGCCTGGGCGCGCTGGTCGGCGATCAGGACGCCGTAGGTGAACCCGTCCTCGCCGTGTTCTCGAGCCTCGGCGGCCAGCCGGCGCAGGATCTCACCGGCGACGATGCTGTCCTGGAAGTCGCCGAGCAAATCCTGTAGCCGCTTGGTGCGGGCGACCAGGCGGCTCGATTCGCCGTCGGCCGCCTCCGAGGCGTACCGAGCCCGCTTGCCGGCCTTGCGAGCGCCGTGCAGTTCAGTGTCGGTGCCCTGGGGCGCAGTCGCTCGGGTCAGCCGCTTGGCCAACTTCTTCTCGGCGCGGTCGACCGCCTCACCGAGGGTGCGAGCCGGACGCCCGGCCGCGGCCGTGAACGGCGGGTCGTCGCGCCAGCGGGCCGCGCTGTCGAGCAGCCGCGCGTACCGGTCACCGGTCATTGCCTCGAGCAGCTCGGCCTTGCGGGCGACTTGTTCGCCGGCCAGACGCGCATCGATTTCCTCGGCGACGTTGCCGACCACCAGGTCGGGCGGCAGGTCCTTGATCGCTCGGGCGACGCGTTGCCGCAGTACGTCTCGATCGCGTACCTCGCCGAGCAGGTCGGCGAACCACTTCAGCTCGACCTCGAACGCCTCGGCCGCGTCGGCGTCGAACCACTCGGCGAACGTCTTGAGCGTGCTGCGCATCCGGCGGCACGCCACCCGCATCTTGTGGATCGACTCCATCGCCTCGGCCGGCTCGGCGCCGTTGTCACGGACGGCGAAGTGACCGGCCACGAGCGCATCGGTCTGCGCGCTGAGATAGTCGGTGAGCACCGCGCCCGCCGAGGTGCGAGGAGTCCCGACGCCCTCGTTGCCGACCCCGAGCAGCGCCCGGGCGATCTTCGACCGGCTGGACGACTCGACGGCCCCCGCCTTGATCAGCGTCTCGCCGAGTGCGCTCAGCAGCTCGGCGTCACCGGCCGGTCCGAGCTCGATCTCGACCTCGTGCCAACGTCGCGCTCGAACCTCGGCACCGAGGCTGACCGCCCGGACGTCGTCGCGGGCGAGTTCGGCGCTGAGCGTGTCGCCCTCCATCAGCCGGTGGCGGGTGCGCGTCGTCTCGATGCGGACGGCCGGTTCGAGGGCGCGGCGGCCGAGGAAGGGACGCAACAGCTCGCGCAGGCCGTCCGGCGGGGATTCGTCACCGTCCGTCCAGTGCAGCTCGGTGCGGAATCCGTCGCCGGGGATCTTGAGCTGCCAGCCCGTGTCGGCCCCGCCGGTGCGCCGTCGCAGGGTCAGCCGGAACCTCAGCAGGTCGTGGGCGGCGGTGTCCCAGTACGAGCTGGCAATCTCGACGGTGTCGACCTCGGGCGTGCCGTACCGCTCGCCCAAATTGGGCACGGAAAAGTCCGGCGCGATGTCGAACTTGGTCTCGACCTCGCGTACCGCTTCGCGGGCGGATGCTCGGGCGGGGGGTGCCACATGACCATTAGTACCGGGTTTCGGTGAACAGTCGGTAGGCTGGCCGTGAACGTGGCCGACCGGTCGCGTTCGTCCCACTGTTTCATCAATGGGGGTGAATGGTCTCGACTCTGGACGTCGATTCAGGAGAAGCGGGCAGAGGACCGCATTGCTGACCTCTCTAAAAAAGCGATGCACACAAAATAAGCGCCGACAACAGTCGCGCCGAGTTCGCTCTCGCTGCCTAAGTAGCGGAGCACTCTGTCAGCCCGGGCAGGTCACCAGCCCGGTCGCTGGCATCATTTAGGTGACTTACTGTCCTCCGCGGTCGCGGGGGAGGACGGGACATCTCACAGCGACTGGGCCCGTCACATCAGCTCGTGCACATGACTGATGGGGCCGAGTAGAGACACTGTGCACTGCGCCCGGAGAAGTCCTGTTGAAGCGACGGAGGACGCGGGTTCGATTCCCGCCACCTCCACACGAGATCTGAAGCGGTGTCGCGTTTCGAGGGTTGACGCCCACGAAACGTGACACCGCTTCTGCATTTCCAAGACGCTGGAGTAAAATTACTGTAAGGTTGCCGCGACCGAGTCGCCGCCGCAGGAGTGATCGTCATGACCCCGGATTCGCCCTCATCGCCATCGTCCGCCGAATCCTCGGGCGGCGGGTACGGCCAGGATCCGTCCGCGGCGCCCTCGCCGGTGTGGATGCCGCCGACCTACGAACCGTCCCACTCCGCCAACGGTGACCAGCCGGCATTCGGCCAGCCGGCCTATGTGCCCCCGGTGTTCGAGCCGGCCAACCACGCGCCGTACGGGCAGCCGACTTACGGCCAGGCGCCCTACGACCAGCCCACCTACCCGCAGCCGACCTACCCGCAGTCGACGTACCCACAGGCGACGTACCCACAGGCGTTTGGCGAGCCGGCCCCGTTCTCGCCCGGCGGCTATCCTCCTCCGCCCCAGATGGGCCAGCAATGGGGCCAACTCGCCGGCAAGCGATCGATGGACGGCCTGTCGATCGCGTCGCTGGTGTTCGGCATCATCGGGGGCATCCTGCTCGCGATCCCGTTCGGCATCGCCGGACTGGTACGCACCCGGCAGGGGGTGCGCCGCGGCCGTCCGCTGGCGATCGCCGGACTCTCGCTGTCGCTCGTCTGGGTCATCGTCCTGGTCGGGATCATCACCTACGAGGCCGGCCGACAGCCCGATCGCGCCGCCGACGGCACGGTGACGCACCAAGGCTCGATCTCGCCGGCCAACCTGCGCGTCGGTGACTGTGTCAAGGTGCCGAGCTTCGTTCCCGGTCAGGCCAAGCCGGTGGGCACGCTCACCGTGACCAAGTGCACCGATCCGCACAACGGACAGGTCTTCACCGACGTCCAGTCCACCGACGCGACCTATCCGGGGCAGAGTGCGCTGACTGCGGAAGGCCTGCAGGATTGCAGCCAGCCGGCGCTGACCTTCCTGAACAAGCCGAGCTCGACCCTCGAACTGGTCGTCTTCGTTCCGACCCAGGCGGTGTGGGACACCGGCAACCGCACCGAGCACTGCATCCTCGTTGACGGTGCCCAGGACATCACCGACGACATCCGCAACCACTGAGGTCGCTGCTCGGCCGGATTATCGTGACGGTATGACCATCGGCGCGGACGCCATCGCTGACGCGAGGACCGTCGATGAGTTGGCGCGGGCGCTGGGCGCTGGCGCCCGGCTGGTCGCGCGCCGGCGGCCACCGACCTGCAGCGACTGGTGGGACGACGTGCGCAACGGTCTCGCCGGCAGCCCTGACGGCCGGTTGACCGCGATCGCGCTGGCGCCCACCGATGCCGACGGTCGACTGACGGTCATCACCGCCGCCGATGCCCCGGACGAGCTGCGGGTCGCGGCCATCCGGCGGGCTCTGCAGGCGGCGGCCGAGCCCGACGCCCGCTGGCTCGTGCGCGCCGACGGCCTGCGCTATCTGACCGTCGGCCGACACCAGACCAGCTGACGCCGCCCCTCGCATCACGCGGAGGCAACGTCCGATTGGTTCTAATCGGGGGGAAGTGATCCGCAATGCCGCGTCCTCGTGGGATGGCGAGGTGCGCGCACGTTTAGTCGGCTTGACTGACGGGCAGAAGGAAACCCGGAGGCCATCGTCGATCTCTGGTTGGGAGTCCCGCATGTCCAGTGACGTATCCCAGGAAACGACCGCCTACAGCGAGAAGCTGCCGCGCACCGGTCCGCACGAGGCGCTTCCGCCGGGCGGGGCCGCCCCTCCATCCGAGCCGACGCTGATCGGCGAACTCGCGGCCGAGTTCGCCGGCACCATGATCCTCATCCTGTTCGGCGCCGGCGTCGTCGCGCAGGTCGTCGGTGGCGGTGGCACGTTGGGCGGGCACGACAGCATCGCGTGGGCGTGGGGCTTCGGCGTCATGCTCGGCATCTACGTCGCCGGGCGAGCCAGCGGGGCCCACCTCAACCCGGCGGTGACGCTCGCGCTGGCCACCTTCCAGGGCTTTCCCTGGCGCAAGGTCGTTCCGTACGCGCTGGCTCAGACGTTGGGCGCGTTCGTCGCCGCGTTGCTCGTGCGGTGGAACTACACCGAGGTGCTGGCGAAGGTCGACCCCGGCCACACCCTGAAGTCGCAGGGCGTCTTCTCGACGCTGCCCGGCAACGGCACGTTCCCGGTGAGCGACCTCGGCGCGCTGCGCGACCAGATCATCGGCACCGCGATCCTCGTCTTCTTGATCTTCGCGATCACCGACAAGCTGGGGACGCCGCCGCTGGCCAACCTGGCCCCGTTCATCATCGGCCTGCTGATCGTGGCAATCGGCATGGCGTGGGGGACCGACGCCGGCTACGCGATCAACCCGGCGCGTGACTTCGGGCCGCGGCTGGCCGAGTACCTCACCGGCTACAGCCACGCCTGGCGAGATCAGTACGGTCATCTGTACTTCTGGGTGCCGATCGTCGGCCCGCTCGTGGGTGCGCTCGTCGGCGGCGGTCTTTACGCAACGTTGGTCGGAAGGTTCCTTCCCGCCGAAGCAGCTGAAACTACGGCGGAATAAGGGGATTGGCATGGCTGAGTTCGTAGGCGCGATCGATCAGGGCACGACCAGCACGCGGTTCATGATCTTCGATCACGACGGCAAGGAGGTCGGCCGCAGCCAGCTCGAGCACGAGCAGATCCTGCCGCGTTCGGGCTGGGTCGAGCACGATCCGGGCGAGATCTGGCTGCGCACGCAGCGGGTGATCAGCAAGGCGCTCAAGGACGCCAAGCTCAAGGCCAAGGACCTGGTCGCGCTGGGCATCACCAATCAGCGCGAGACGACCGTCCTGTGGAACCCGAAGACGGGTGAGCCGTACTGCAACGCGATCGTCTGGCAGGACACCCGTAACGACAAGATCGCGCAGAAGCTCGAGGACAGCGGCGCCGGCGACGTGATCCGGGCCAAGACCGGCCTGGTGCCAGCGACGTACTTCTCGGGCGGCAAGATCCAGTGGATCTTCGAGAACGTCGACGGAGTGCGTGAGGCAGCCCACCGCGGTGAGGTGATGTTCGGCAACACCGACTGCTGGTTGTCGTGGAACCTCACCGGCGGCAAGGACGGCGGCCGGCACGTCACCGACGTGACCAACGCCAGCCGCACGATGTTGATGAACCTCGAGACCCTGGAATGGGACGACGAGCTGCTCGAGATCTTCGGGGTTCCGCGCGAGATGCTGCCCGAGATCGTGTCGTCCTCGGACCCCGACAGGTTCGGCGAGGTGACGACGACCAAGGCGGAGGGCGTGCGGCTGACCGCGGTGCTCGGTGACCAGCACGCGGCGATGGTCGGCCAGGTCTGTTTCGCTCAGGGCGAGGCCAAGAACACCTACGGCACCGGCAACTTCATGCTGATCAACACCGGCACCGAGTTGGTGCGCTCGAAGAGCGGGCTGCTGTCGACGGTCTGTTATCGCTTCGGCGACGAGCCCGCGGTCTATGCCCTCGAAGGGTCGATCGCGGTCACCGGTTCGGCGATCCAGTGGCTGCGCGACCAGCTGGGCATCATCGACGACGCGGCCGAGAGCGAGGCCCTGGCCAAGAAGGTCGACGACAACGGCGACGTCTACTTCGTGCCGGCCTTCTCGGGTCTGTTCGCGCCGTACTGGCGCAGTGACGCCCGCGGCGTGATCGTCGGGCTCTCGCGCTACAACAACAAGTCGCACCTGGCGCGCGCCGCGCTCGAGGCGATCTGCTACCAGAGCCTGGACGTCGCCGAGGCGATGGAGAAGGACTCCGGCGTCGAGGTCCCGGTCTTGAAGGTCGACGGCGGGGTCACTGCCAATGACCTCTGCATGCAGATGCAGGCCGACATCATGGGCGTCGAGGTGAGCCGTCCCGTGGTGGCCGAGACGACCGCGCTGGGCGCCGCCTACGGTGCGGGGCTGGCCGTCGGCTACTGGTCGGGCACCGACGAGCTTCGGGCGAACTGGAACGAATCGAAGCGCTGGACGCCGACGTGGAGTGACGAGCAACGCAAAGTCGGCCACGCCAAGTGGAAGAAGGCGGTCGAACGTACCCTCGACTGGGTGGACATCCACGACACCGACAGCGAAGAGAAGACCACAGTGACCGTTGCTCTTTCCAGTGAAGCTCGCACCGCCGCCCTCGACGCGATGGCGTCGCAGGATCTCGACGTCCTCGTCGTCGGCGGTGGTGTCGTCGGGGCCGGCGCCGCGCTGGACGCGGTGACCAGAGGTCTGTCGACCGCGCTGGTCGAATCGCGCGACTGGGCCAGCGGCACGTCGAGCCGGTCGAGCAAGTTGATTCACGGCGGGCTGCGCTACCTCGAGATGCTCGACTTCGGGCTGGTCAACGAGGCCCTGCATGAGCGCGGCCTGCTGCTGCAGCGCTTGGCCCCGCATCTCGTCCGGCCGGTGCCGTTCCTGTACCCGCTGCAGCACCGCATCTGGGAACGCCCCTATGTGGGCTCGGGAATCCTGCTCTACGACATCATGGCGACCAGTTCGGGCAACTCCCGGGGATTGCCGCACCATCGGCACATGACGCGTCGACGGGCGCTGCGGGAGGCGCCGGGTCTGCGCAAGGACTCGTTGATCGGCGCCGTGCAGTACTGGGACGCCCAGGTCGACGACGCCCGCCACACCATGACCGTGATCCGCACGGCGGCCGACTACGGCGCCCACGTCGCCAACCGCACGCAGGTGCTCGACTTCCTGCGCGAGGGCGAGCGCGTCACCGGTGCCCGGATCGTCGACCTCGAGACGGGCGTCGAGCGCGACGTGCGCGCCAAGCAGGTGATCAACGCGACCGGTGTGTGGACCGACGACACGCAGGCGCTGGCCGACACGCGCGGGCAGTTCCACGTGCGGGCGTCCAAGGGCGTGCACCTGGTCGTGCCGCGTGATCGCATCCAGTCGCAGACCGGCATCATCCTGCGCACCGAGAAGAGCGTGCTGTTCGTCATCCCGTGGGGCCGGCACTGGATCATCGGCACCACCGACACCGACTGGGAGCTCGACAAGGCGCATCCGGCCGCGAGCGCGTCCGACATCGAGTACGTGCTCGAGCACGTCAACTCCGTGCTGCAGTCGCCGTTGTCGAGCGCGGACGTCGAGGGCGTCTACGCCGGGCTGCGGCCGTTGCTGGCGCACGAGTCCGAGTCGACGTCGAAGCTGTCGCGCGAGCATGTGGTCGGTCATCCGGTGCCGGGCCTGGTGGTGATCGCCGGCGGCAAGTACACGACCTATCGCGTGATGGGCAAGGACGCCGTCGACGAGGCCGTCCGCGGCATGGACGAGCGGGTGGCCGAGTCGGTCACCGACCGCACGCCGCTCGTGGGCGCCGAGGGCTACGAGGCGCTGCGCAACCAGCGGCACTGCATCGCCGCCGCGGCCGGAGTGCACGTGGCGCGCGTCGAGCATCTGCTCGGCCGGTACGGGTCGCTGACCCACGAGGTGCTCGATCTGATCAAGGCCGACCCCAAGCTGGCGACACCGCTGCCGGGCGCTGATGACTACCTGCAGGCCGAGGTCGTCTACGCCGTCACCCACGAGGGCGCCCGTCACGTCGAGGACGTCCTGGCCCGCCGCACCCGCATCTCGATCGAGGCGTGGGATCGCGGTGTCAGTGCGGCTCCGGTCGTCGCCGATCTGATGGGTGATCAACTCGGCTGGGACGAAGCTGAGCGCGAGCGCGAGATCACGTTCTACCAGGAGCGCGTGCAGGCCGAACGCAACAGCCAGACCGAGCCTGACGACCAGGCGGCCGACCGGGCGCGGCTCGAGGCCCCGGACGTGGTCAAGCCCTCGGCCCTGGCCTGATCTCCGGACGGATTGCCGCGCGGGGCGCGGTGATCCGTCCCCGAGAGGTAAAGATGGAGCCATGGCGTCGTTGATCCTGTCCCGCGAGGACGTTCGCTTCCTGCTCTACGACTGGCTGGACGTCGTGTCGCTGACCCAGCGCAAGCGATTCGCCGAGCACTCCCGCGAGACGTTCGACGCCGTGCTCGAGCTGGCCGAGCAGATCGCAACGAACGACTTCGCGCCGCACAACCGCAAGGCCGACCTGAACGAGCCGCACCTGGTCGACGGCCGGGTCGTGCTGATCCCCGAGGTGGGCACGGCGCTGCGGCGCTTCGCCGATTCGGGCCTGTTCGCGGGCAGCTACGACGCCGAGCTCGGCGGGCTGCAGCTGCCGGCCGTGGTGTCCAAGGCCGCGCTCACCTGGTTCCAGGCGGCCAACGTCGGCACGTCGGCCTATGCGTTCCTGACCATGGCCAACGCCAACCTGCTGGTCGCGCACGGCAGCGCCGGAGCAGGTCGAGACGTTCGTCCGGCCGATGGTCGAGGGGCGGTGGTTCGGCACGATGTGCCTGTCCGAACCGCAGGCCGGCTCGTCGCTGGCCGACATCACCACCCGGGCCGAGCGGCAGGCCGACGGCACCTACCGGCTGACCGGCAACAAGATGTGGATCTCGGGCGGCGACCACGAACTCAGCGAGAACATCGTCCATCTCGTGCTGGCGAAGGTCCCGGGCGGACCGGCGGGCGTGAAGGGCATCTCGCTGTTCATCGTGCCCAAGTTCCTGGTGAACGAGGACGGCACGCTCGGTGAGCGCAACGACGTCGTGCTGGCCGGCCTGAACCACAAGATGGGTTACCGCGGCACGACCAACACGCTGCTCAACTTCGGCGAGGGGGTGCATCGGCCGCGCGGTGAGGCGGGCGCGGTCGGCTATCTGGTCGGCGCCGAGCACCAGGGCCTGGCGCTGATGTTCCACATGATGAACGAGGCGCGGGTCGGCGTCGGGCTGGGCGCGACCGCGCTCGGCTACACCGGCTACCTGCACGCCGTCGACTACGCCCGCACGCGGCTGCAGGGCCGTCCGGCCAACGACCGGGACGCCACCAAGCCGCAGATCCCGATCATCGAGCACGCCGACGTGCGCCGCATGCTGCTGGCGCAGAAGGCCTATGTGGAAGGGGGATTGGCCCTCGGGCTGTACTGCGCCAAGCTGGTCGACGAGGTCGAGACGGGCGATGATCCCGACCGCTCGGCGCTGCTGCTCGACGTGCTGACGCCGATCGCCAAGAGCTGGCCGTCGCAGTGGGGGCTGGCGGCCAACGACCTGGCGATCCAGGTGCACGGCGGCTACGGCTACACCCGCGACTACCCGGTCGAGCAGTTCTATCGCGACAACCGGCTGAACCCGATCCACGAGGGGACGTACGGCATCCAGGCCGCCGACCTGCTCGGCCGCAAGGTGACGATGGGCAACGGCAGCGGACTCGCGCTACTTACCTCGACGATCAAGGAAACCGTCGCGCGTGGGCGTGACGCCGGCCTGACCGAGTACGCCGACGCCCTCGACAACGTGCTGGCCCGAATCGGTGAGGTCACTGCGGCGGTCCATGCCGCCGGGCGTCCCGAGCTGGTGCCGGCCAACGCGGCGCTCTATCTCGAGGCGGTCGGGCACGCCGTGGTGGCCTGGCTGTGGCTCGATCAGATACTGGCGCTGGGCGAGCGGACGGGTGACTTCGCCGACGGCAAGCGGCAGGCCGCGAAGTACTTCTTCCGGTGGGAGCTGCCCAAGACCGGGCCGCAGCTCGACCTGCTCGCCACGCTCGACGACACCGTGCTGGACATGCCGATCACCGCCTTCTGACCCGATTTCGGAGAGTTGGCCGCGCTGAGCGCGGTTAACTCTCCACAAGTCGCGCGGGCTACCGTCATGGGCATGACGACAGTCCGGCCGGTCAACACCGGAGCCCTGCTGCGCTATCGCATCGCGGCGTTCACGACCGGCTTCGTGCTGCTGGCCGGAACGATCATGCTGATCCTCAAGGACGTCGCGAACGTCCCGCACATGGAACCCGAGACCGGGCTGGTCTGGCTGTTCCACGGCTGGTTCTTCTTGATCTACGTCGTGCTGACGTTCTTCCTGGGCCTCAACCTGCGGTGGCCGATCTGGAAGTTCCTGGTCGTGATGGTCGCCGGCACGATCCCGACGATGTCGTTCGTGGCCGAGCACTACGTGATGCGCGAGGTCCGTTCGCGCGAGTCGTCCTGACCGAAGTTCTCGACGAGGTCGGCCCGGGCGCGCGCCACGCGTGAGCGCACCGTGCCGACCGGGCAGCCGCAGACGTCGGCCGCCTCGGCGTAGGACAGCCCGACGAGCTGGGTGAGCACGAACGCCTCGCGCCGATCGGCGTCGAGGGAGTCGAGCAGCGCGCGGGCGGTGACCTGGTCGGCCGGGTCGGCGGCCAGCCGCTCGCGCGCGGACGGTACCGCTCGCACCCGGACGGCGCTGCGCACCGCATCAGCGCAGACGTGCCGCGCGATGGCCAAGATCCACGTCCGCGCCGACGACCGGCCGGCGAAGCGGTGCAGAGCGGCAAAGGCCCGGGCGTAGGTCTCCTGGGTCAGGTCGTCGGCGGCGCCGCGGGTGCCGAGGTTGGCGCAGGTGCGCCAGACGTCGGGCTGGGTGAGCCGGACGAACTCGGCGGCGGCCACGGCGTCACCGCGGCGGGCGCGCAGGGCGTGGGCGGTGACGGCGTCGACGTCCGACTCCACAACCCACCTCCTGTGACCTGGCTCACCGCGGGAACTTCTGACCCGGAAGACACGACCAATATCCACGTGAAGTGCGACCGGTTCCGTGAGGCGGCATCCGCCCGGCTCGACGACGAGCCGATCGGCATGGCCTCGTCGGCCCTCGATCATCACCTGGCTACCTGTGTGGATTGTGCCCGATGGCTCGACGACGCCACTCGGCTGACCCGCACCGTGCGGGTCGCGCCGACGAACGTGCCCGATCTGAGCGAAAAGATCCTGGGCGACGCCGTGCTGCCGACCCGGCGCGTTCTGCGCACCCGCAACCGGCTGCGGCTCGGCATCGCGTTCGTCGGCGTGATCCAGCTCGTTCTCGCCGCCCCGGCCCTGTTCGGCACCGACCCCGGCATGGCGATGGCGGTGCACGCGACGCACGAGTCGGCGGCCTGGTGCACGGCGATCGGCATCGCGTTGCTGGCCACCGCGCTCAAGCCGGCGCGCGCGGCCGGTGTGCTGACCGTGCTGGCGACGTTCGTCGGTGTGCTGGCCCTGCTGAGCATCCGTGACGTCGCCAGCGGGGCGGTCGAACTGCCGCGGCTGGCCACCCACCTGGCGGCGGTCGCCGGGCTGGGGCTGGTCGCGCTGCTGAGCCGGGCGGAGCGGGCCTTGCCGCCCGCGCCCGAGGTCGAGGCGGGGTCGACCGGTTCGCGGCTGCGGGGCGTGGCGTGAGGCGCTTCCTGGCCGCCCTGTTCGTCCTGCTCGGCTTGGCGTTGCTGAGTGCGCAGTCGGCGTCGGCGCACGCCACGGTGGCCGGCTCGAACCCGGTCGACGGATCGCGGCTGACGACCGCGCCCAAGACGGTCGAGATCGACTTCGACCAGGCCGTCAGCATCGGCACGAACGTCGGCTACCTGCACGTGATCGACCAGAGTGGCAAGCGGGTCGACACCGGCTCGACCGAGCACCCCGGCGGCGACGCCAGCAAGATCGAAGTCGCGCTGAGCAGCGGGCTCGGCGACGGGACGTACACGGCGAGCTTCCGGATCATCTCGGCCGACTCGCATCCGGTCGCGGGGGCGATCCGGTTCGTGGTCGGCAACGGCGCGCTGGCGACGACGTTCGTGGCGCCCGTCCGCGGTGGACGGCGCGACCGGTACCGCGTTCGACGTCGTGCGCTGGCTGGCGTTCGCGGGATTCGCGGTGCTGGCCGGCGGCTGGTTGATGTTCACGATCTGGCCGGCCGGACGCGACGACCGCACCGCGCGCGGGCTGGTGCGCGGCGGCTGGCTGCTGTCGGTCGTGGCCGCGCTGGCCGAACTGCTGGTGCAGGGCCCGTACGCGGCCGGCACCGGACTCGGACGCGTCGTCAGCCCGAGCCTGATCGACTCGACGCTGCACACCGACTACGGGCTGGCCCACTCACTGCGGCTGCTGGCGCTGGGCGCGCTGGGTTTCGTGCTGGCGATCCTGCTGCGCCGACTCGAGCCGTACCGCGACCGGCTCGAACAGATCGCCGGGCTGCTCGTGCTCGGCGTGGCGGTGACCTTCGCGGCCAGCGGGCATGCTGCGTCCGAACACCCGCAGTGGCTCGCGATGGCCAGCGACACGTTGCACATCACGGCGATGGGCGTGTGGGTCGGCGGCCTTCTCGTCCTGGCCGCGGCGGTGTTCCCACGTGCCGAGCCGGACGAGTTGGGCTACGTGATGCCGAACTTCTCGCGCATCGCCTACATCTGCGTCGGCACGCTGGCGGTGACCGGGACGTATCAGGCCTACCTCGGCGTCGGCAGCTGGCGGGCGCTGGTCGTCACCGACTACGGCCGGCTGGTGCTGCTCAAGATCGCGCTGTTCATGATCCTGCTCGGACTGGGCAACGTGGCCCGCCAGTCGGTGCAGCGACGGTTCGTGCGGGTGGCGTACGCCATGACCGTCGGACACGATCGAGGAAGAGCCTCCGGCCCACCCGCTGCGGCGGACCGTCATCATCGAGCTGGTGATCGCCGCCGGCGTGCTGGCCGCGACCGCGGTGCTGACCGCCGATCCGCCGGGCGCCGCGGCCCTGGACACGATCGACTCGAAGCCGCAGACGGTGACCGTGGCGCTGTCGACGAGCAGCGAACTCGACGTGACATTGAGCTCGCGCCGGCACGGGCCGATCTCGCTCGACATCGAGCCGGGCAAGGGCGCCAAGCCGCCGAAGCTGACGGTGACCGCGGCCGAGCCGGCCAAGCAGCTCGGCCCGATCACGATCCCCCTCACGGCCACTTCGACCGGATACAGCGCGTCGAGCGTGCTCTTCCCATCTGCCGGCAAATGGACGTTGACGTTCACGTCAACCACGTCCGAGTTCGATTCCACTGTCGCGAACGTCAACGTCAACCTGCACTGAAAGGGCACCATGCGCACCTCACGTCGTCTGCTCACCGTCGTTCTCGTCGGGGGCGCCGCGCTGGCCGTGGCGTTTCCGGCGTCAGCCCACGTGACCGTCGACGCCCCGGGCGCGACGCGCGGCGGCAGCGACCAGATGATCAACATCCGGGTGCCCACCGAGAGCGATACGGCCAGCACGGTCGGGCTCAAGCTGCAGCTGCCGACCGACACGCCGATCGCGTCCGTCCTGGTCGAGCCGACGCCGGGCTGGACGTTCAAGGAGACGTCGGTGACGCTGGCCAAGCCGATCGTCACCGACGACGGCAACATCACCAGCGCGGTCAGCGAGATCGACTGGACGGCGACGGCCGGCGGAACGGCGCCGGAGGAGTTCCAGGACTTCACGCTTCATCGCCGGCCAGCTGCCCGACGCGCGACCAGATCGTGTTCAAGGCGATCCAGACGTACAGCGACGGGACGACGGTGAGCTGGATCGAGACGCCGGCGCCGGGCAGTACGGCCGAGCCCGACCACCCGGCCCCGACGCTGAGCTTGGCGTCCGCTGACACGACCACGGCGAAACCCAGCAAGTCGAGCAACACTGCACCGGTGATCCTGTCGATCGTGGCCCTGGTCGTGGCGGCGGCCGCGCTGGGCGTGGCGGTCGTGGGCCGGGCGAGGCGGAACGCCGGATGAGGCTCTCACTGCTCAGCGTCGCCGCGGGCGTCGTCGCCCTGGCCGGTGCGGCGGCCCTGGCTCGCGGCGCGATGCCGCAGGCGGCGGCCAGCGGGGGAGCGGCGTCCGACAGCCCGCCGATCGTGGTCAGCGGCGCCTACATCCGCCAGCCGGCCTCGCCGAGCTTGGCCGCGGCCTACCTCACGATCTACAACACGACGGCCACGCCTGACACGCTGCAGTCGGTGACGAGCGGGTCGAGCGAGGAGTCGTCCATCCATACCGAGGTGAACAGCTCGATGGTCGAGAACACGAGCGGGCTGGTCATCCCGGCCCATTCGAGCGTGGTGCTCAAGCCGACGACGGGACACGTCATGCTGCAGAACATCTACGGGACGCTCACCGCCGGTCAGACGGTGAACCTGGAGCTGGACTTCAAGAACGCGGGGCCGGTGCTGGTGACGGCCCCGGTGATCGGGATCTACGCGCCGGTCCCGGCGGGGGCGTCCAAGTGAAGCGGCTGCTGCTCGCGCTCGCCGCGCTGCTGCTGTTGACCGCGTGTACGAGCGGCAGTCATGCGTCGTCAACCTCGACGGGGCTCAATGACAACCCGGTGAGCAAGTACCAGGGCTTCGGGATGGTGCCGCCGCAGCCCCGGCCGGCGTTCACCCTGACCGACGACAACGGGCAGCCGTACTCGTTCGCCACCGCCACCGCGGGCAAGCCGACGTTCCTCTATTTCGGCTACACGCACTGCCCGGACGTGTGCCCCACGACGATGGCCGACATCGGCATCGCGCTGAAGTCGGTGCCGGCCGCGCTGCGCTCGCAGGTGCAGGTCGTCTTCGTGACGACGGACGTGCTGCACGACACCGGACCGGTCATCAAGCAGTGGCTCTCGGCCTTCGAAACCGGGCTGCCGAACCCGTTCGTCGGGCTGTACGGAACGCAGGCCCAGATCGACGCGGCGCAGGCGGCCGCACACGTCACGCTGGCCCAGGACGAGGGTCAAACACATTCGGCTCAGGTATTGCTCTACGGTGCAGACGACTATGCACGCGTGAGCTACGCGGAATCGGACAACGAGTCCGACGCGATGGCCCACGATCTGCCGTTGGTATCGAAGTAGGAGAGCTGACTTGAACTGGACCCAGATCCGTCCCTGGCTGGGCACCGTCGCCCGCCTCGTGCTGGGCGTGGTGTTCGTCATCGCCGGGTGGCAGAAGCTGCAGGACCCGCGGACGTTCCTGCGGGCCGTCCGGGCCTACGACGCGACGCCGGAGTGGCTCTCGCACGGCATCGCGTACGGGCTGCCGGTGCTCGAGGTGTGCCTGGGCGTGCTGTTGATCGTCGGCTTCGTCACGCGCTACGCCGCCGCGGTCACCGGGCGTGCTGCTGATCGTTCTTCCTGATCGGGATCATCGAGGCGGGCGCGCGTGGCATCAAGCTGCAGTGCGGCTGCTTCGGCGGCGGCGGCGCGCTCGAGCTCGTCCTCGGCGCACACGACGTACCTGCTCGACTCGCTGCGCGACGTCGGTCTGCTGATCCTCGCCGTCTATCTGGTCTCTGTGCGCGATGACGCGGATCTCGCTGGACGAGTACTTCGCGCGCAACGACAACGTCGAGCTGCCCTCGGCCAAGCGGATGCGCAGCGCCCAGGGGCAGCGCAAGTACAACGCGATGCTCGAAGCCCGCAAGGCCGAGGCGCGCACCCGCAACCGTTACCTCGTGTCGTCGATGGCGCTGCTCGTCGTGCTGATCAGCGTCATCGGCATCGGCGTGCAGTCGAACCGGGCCAAGATCACCGGCTCGACGACGGCCACGAACGCGTCGGCCTCGAACGGTGTCGTGCTGGGCAAGGCCGGCAAGGTGACGATCGACATCTACGAGGACTTCCAGTGCCCGTACTGCCAGCAGTTCCAGGCCGCGGCCGGCGCTGACATCGACGCCTTGATCAGCTCGGACGAGGCGCAGGTGCGCTATCACATGGTGTCGTTCCTGGACTCGTCGTCGAACGGCAACCAGTACTCGACGCGGGCGGCCAACGCGTCGCTGCTGCGCGTCGGACATCTCGACGTCGGACTTCCTGAAGTACCACGACTACCTGTACTCGACGGTGAACGGGACCAACATCCAACCGGCCGAGGATACGAACGGCAGAACCGACGCCGATCTCGAGGGCTACGCCAAAGCCATCGGCATCGACGGCGACACCCTGACGACGTTCCAGACGTGCGTGACCTGCGCAGACAGCACAAGGGGCTGGTCGAGGCGATCACCGAGACGTGGAGCAAGCGTGGCTACAACGGCACGCCGATCCTGGTGGTGAACGGCAAGAACATCAGCAACCCGTCCAAGGCCACGCTGGACGCGGCGGTGAAGAAGGCCTCGGCGTCGGCGACCGCGGGCGTGCCGCTGTCGGGTCAGCCGACGATCATCGCCGGACACGCCGTCGCCGACTGCTTCGGCTTCCGGCCACGGACACGACGTCGGCGTACTCCGTCGGCTACCGCCGCAGGCGTTCGGCCACGGCATCCGCGCTCGGCCTCGCCGTAGCGGCTTCGAATGCACGCAAGGGCCGGTCATCCCTCGTCGGATGACCGGCCCTTCGTGGTTGGTCGGGACTTACTTGTTGGCAGCTTCCTTCAGGGCGCTGCCGGCGGAGAACTTGACCGTGTTGGCGGCCGGGATGGTGATGGTCGCGCCAGTCGCAGGGTTGCGTCCCTCGCGGGCGGCCCGCTTGCCGACCGAGACAGCGAAGAAGCCAGGCACGCTGACCTTGTCGCCCTTGGCAACTGCGGACTCGAGCGTGCTCTGCAGCGAGCGCAGAACGGCGTCGACCGTCTTCTGCTCCAGCGATGCGTCCTCGGCGACCGCGGCCACCAGTTCCTTGCGGTTCACGAACTCTCCCTTGGTTGGATCGGGTTTTCGGTGTTTCCCGAGTACCAGTATGGGTGATGGCCACGTGAGTCCCGTGTTCTGGGGTCTTCGGCGTGGCGTTCTGCCAGGTTCTGGCCTCGGATTGGGTTCCCGCGCGGGCCCTGTGTAGCATCGTCACTCGGCCCTGCGGGGCCGGTATGGGGCTGTGGCGCAGCTGGTAGCGCACCACACTGGCAGTGTGGGGGTCAGGGGTTCGAGTCCCCTCAGCTCCACCAGTAAATTCGGGCCTGATAACGCTTTCGGAGGTGTCACGAGATGTCACCAATGTGTCACAGCGGCGGCGTCATACAGCGCTCGGTGGCGGTCATCCGCTAACAATCGCCCTGAAAATAAGGGGCTTCTGTTTTCAAGGGTGATAGTCGGACTGCTGAGTTACCCGTGAATGTTGTCAGTGTGGCGGTGGCTGGCTCCCGGGTTGACCGTCGCGGCTCCTCGCGGACCGTCTAATCAGCCGACGTGTAGCTTCCGCTTTCGCCTCCTAGTCCGTCGGCGCTGATAGTGCGGACACTCGAGTGGCGACTATTCGGCGGGTCCGGCTCCCCGGTTTCTCGGCTCTCATCTTGTGAGTGCTCGACGAGATGAGAGGTCTGATGGGGGCGGTTGACGCCGACTTGGCGGTTCACGACGGAGCGGATCGTGGCGCTGCGGGAGTGCAGGGGCAGGGGGCGGGCGTGGACGGTCTGGCGCTCGGCGAGCACTCGCGGTCCTACGTCAGTCGATGATGCCCTTCGCTTGGTCGTGGTGGTTGCCCGCTGGCTGTGGCCGCCGACGAGGACGCGGGCGTCGGCGCAGGGGGACCCGGGTTTGAAGCGCCGGGGCGCGGTGATTGGTCCAGGTCACTGCGTCGCGGGCGTCGACGTAGCGGTGGGCGTCGCTGTGTTCGTTCGTGCCCTGGCATCGCACTTGCGAACCGCGAGAGTCGGTGGTGACGTCGGGGCAGCGGGGTCGTGCCCGGGACGGCAAACTGATCTGAAGCAGGGCGCTCACTGTTGGGGTCTTTCGGGGCGGGCGGCCCCCGACGTGTGCCTAGTACCGCACCTGATGGGTCAACGCGCAACCGGGGGCACAAAACATCCACGCCGTGCTGGCGGTCGTCCTCGCGGTGGTCACCGGTTCCCCGGTCGGCGGGGTCCTGGCCGTGAGGACGTCATTGCCGGCTGCTTAGCGCTACTTCTCACCCTTTTCGGGGCGGCCGGCTGTCCGGTCCTGACACTTCTGGATCCTCAGTCGGGAGAGACTGCGGTGCGGCGCCGTTTGATGGTGTACATGGCGGTGTCGGCGGCGCGCACGGAATCGTCGGGCGCTTCGCCGGCGACGGTGAGGTGGGTACCAACGCTGGCAGGGACGGAGATGGTGTCGCCGTGGATCAGATGGGGTTGGGCGAGCGCGCTGGTGATGCGGGCGGCGAGGCTACTCAGGCTGGTCGCGGTGATGCGGGGGGCGACGATCGCGAACTCGTCACCTCCGAGGCGGGCGACGGTGTCCTGCGGGCGGACCTGTTCGGTGAGGCGGTGCGCGGTGGTGAGCAGGACTTCGTCGCCGGCGTCGTGGCCGTAGGTGTCGTTGACGGGTTTGAATCCGTCGAGGTCGAGGTAGAGCACGCCGACGTTCGGGTGGGTGCTGCGGCCTTTGCGGGGTGTCAAAGCCGTAGTGAGCTTCCGAGTGAACAGGGTGCGGTTAGCGAGGCCGGTCAGCGGGTCGTGCGCGGCCCCATGGGCGAGGTCTCGTTCAGCCATCTTGCGGCGGGTGATGTTGACGCGCGAAACAACGGCGCCCTGCGCTGGGCTCTCAACCGGGTTGATTCGGAGCAGGAACCATCGCCCGGCGGCCGGGGACGGACACGGATATTCAAACTCGCTATGCACGGTGCGCCCGCTCAACACCGACTGAATGCCGTCAGCGACGATGGCGGCGTCCTGACAGCCGGCCCGGGCCGAGCGGTCACACAGCTCGAGGTAGTTCACGCCGACACCGGTCGTAGTTGGGTCCCCTCCGTTGTCGAGGGCGAACATTCGCCACGTGTTGTTCACCGCGACAATCGGGCCCGTGGTGTCGAGAACGGCGGTCGCGTCGGGCAACGCGTCCAGGACCGCGTCAGCGAAGCCGACCGCGGATGCCAACCCCTCGCCCGCCTCCTCTGATCGGTCGAGCCACCGCGGTGACAGCCTCGCACGGCTCAACGGTCAGCTCCTGCCCTCCCGTCCAGTCGCTACCTACAACATCGGCGGCGTTACAGCGAAGTTAATAGACGAAACATCACGATCGCTATCAACTCCTTTCCCGGTCTTGGCCGCTTCGTCCTCAAGGGAGGACGGCGCACCCAGTCACGGACGGTCGCCTGAGCGGGCAGGATGAAGCAAGGGAGCACCCTGTGACCTGCGGGACCGGTGGAACTCGAATGTTCCGGCCCCCCTGCCGAGGTGTCCCTGATGGACGTCAGTGGTACGCCCGCGGTGACCCCCTGCCCAAGCCGGCCTAGGCTGAACTGAGCCGGCATCGTCGTCCTCTAGCTGCTGGTGATCGCTGCAGTCCCAGGCCCACGCAACGGGCCTAGGACTGGTCTTTTCAGCGCTACGGTGGAGCGCTCTTCCCCGGCTGGATGGATGGGGCATGGTGTCACCGGGTCCGGCTCAGTAGCGTCGCGGTATGACCGAGGAGTCCCACGAGTTTGCCAACCTGTCCGCGTTGTATATCAACACCACGCTGACCCGATCACCGGGAATGAGCCATACCCAGCTGCTGATCGATGCCAGTGCCGCGATCATGGCCAACCACGGCGTGCGGGTGGATCAGTTCCGTGCGGTCGATTACCCCATTGCCACTGGGGTATACCCGGATATGCGAGAGCACGGCTGGGACGTCGATGCCTGGCCGGAGTTGTTCGAACGGGTGCTGGCCGCCGATATCCTGGTGATTGCCGGCCCGATCTGGCTGGGTGACAACAGCAGCCAGACCAAAAAGATCATTGAACGGTTATATGCCCATTCCGGCGAACTGAACGACCGTGGACAGTGGCTGTACTACGGCAAGGTCGGCGGTTGTCTGATCACCGGCAACGAGGACGGCATCAAGCACTGTGCGTCCAACGTGTTGTACAGCTTGCAGCACGTCGGCTACTGCATCCCGCCTCAGGCCGATGCCGGCTGGATCGGTGAGGCCGGTCCCGGACCCAGCTACGGCGACCAGCTGGCCGACGGCAGCCGGGCCGGTCTGGACAACGAATTCACCAATCGCAACACCACATTCCTGACCTGGAATCTGCTGCACCTGGCGAGGCTGGTGCGGTCGGCCGGTGGCTTTCCGGCCTATGGCAACCAGCGCAGGGAGTGGGACGCCGGGGCTCGATTCGACTTCCCCAATCCGGAGTACCGCTGCTAGGCGACTCTTTCCCCTGGCGTCGGCGTTGACGCTGGCCGTGAGAAAGGTTGACGCGGCCGTGCCTCTCGGCCCTGGGATTGGACGTCATCCCGCGTGACAAAGAGGGAGCCGTGCGGCAAGCGTGGCGCCACTCAACCCGCATCGCGGGAGTCCATGGCTTACCTGCCGATTACGTGGTCAGTGCCGCGTCGCGCATTGTATGCGTCGACGGGAGGCGGTTGGTCTGCGATTACATCGCGGAGAGTGCCTCGAGTATGTCGCTGACTTCGGTGCGGGCGGTGTAGTCGGGTTGGACGTCGACGAATCGGACCGTGCGGTCGCTGGTCGACGATGAGCACAGTGGGCGTGGCAGTTGGATCGCGCCTTCGGCGTTGACTTGGGTCAGGTCGAGTCCGAGCTGGCGTTGGGCCTCGAGTACGTCGTCGGCTTGCTGGAAGGCGATACCGATGCTGTGCGCGAGCCGGCTGCCCGGGTCGGACAGCACCGTGAAGGTCGAGCTCGGCCTTCTCCGCGGTGGACAGCGACTGATCCGGGGTCTGCGGGCTGATCGCGACCAGTCGGGCGCCGTGGGCGGCGAGCTGGGGAAGGAGCTCGGTCTGGTAGGTGCGCAGCGCGATGTTGCAGTACGGGCACCAGCCGCCGCGGTAGAACACAAGCACGGCGGGGCCGGATTCGACCAGCTGATCGAGCGACACCGATGCTCCGGTGGCGTCGGTCAGGGTAAACGAGTCGAGGTGTCACCCACAGCGATCACGTCAGCGGGCACGCTCAGGTCGACCAGGCGTTGGATGCTGCGATCGAAGACCTCGATGACCTCGGCCGGCAGGCGCTCGCTGCGGCGGCCTTCATCTGCTCGGCTTGCTCGCGAATCGTGGCATACATCGGACTCCCTGGGTGCAGATGCCGGGCACTATGGACTATGCAGTCCACTCGAGCCACCGACCATGCCGCGAACTGGACTGTCAAGTCCAGTAGCGGGATACCGAGGCATGGCACCACCGCCACCGAGCGGGGACGTCGGACCCGCCGGCGGATCGTCGCCGCCGCCGCCGAAGTGGTAGCCGAGAGGGGCGCCCTCGGGGCCAGCCTCGATGAGGTCGGCGCACGCGCCGCCGTTCGCGCAGCCAGCTCTACCACTACTTCGACAACAAGTCCGACCTGCTGCGAGCCGTGGCGGAGGCCACCAACGACCCGTGCCTCGACGGCTCAGCGTTCCCTCTTCGCCGGCCTCGGCTCCTGGGAGGGCTTCCAGCGGTGGGCCGACGCTCTCGTCGATCTCCAGCACCAGCTCGGGGGGCGGGGGGCTGCCCCATCGCCAATCTCGTGGGCCAGCTCGGCGAACGCGACGATCACATCCGAGTCGTACTGGCGTCGGGCTTCGACCGGTGGGAGACCAGTATCCGTAACGGGTTAGCCGAGATGGTCACATCGGGCGAACTACGCGACGATGCCGACCTCGATTGGCTCGCGGCATCGACGTTGGCGAGCCTGCAGGGAGGCCTCACCCTCACCCAAGCCCGACGCGACCCACAAGCGCTCCGCCGGTGCGCTCGACGGAGCACTCGCATTGATCGCTGCCTACCGGACTAGCGCTCAGCCGGGTAAGCAAGCCGTCCGTGACGCACCCTTGGGCAGGGGTGCGACTGCATGGGTGGGCGGTCGCGGCTGTTACTGGACGAAATCGACGACAGGGATGATTGCTGGCGGCGCGCTCAACTTGATGCCCAGCTCCTCGAGTTTGGGCGCGAGATATCCGGGAAACGCGTCGAACGCTTCCCGACTCTCCCAGATGTCGAACACCTCAAGCTTGCCCTCATCTCCGAACACCGAATGCAGCTTCATCGCATCTTCCGGAGTACCGGCTTCGCGCAGGCGATCATGCCCTTCGGTGTGTGGTGCGGCCTCGGACGGCCAGCTTGTCTGGGTCACCCGGAACCACGAGTCAACGGAAAAGAGCTAAAGGTGATCGCGGCCGAGGTGGTACGCACCGTGGCCTAGGCCGAGGAAGGTTCGCCCGAGGTCACCGTGCTGCACGACGGCCACACCTGGGGCCAACACCGCCACCCGGATAGCTTCACCGTGCCCGCCGCCAGCTTCCACAAACCTGCCGTCCCAGCCGTGACGTCGACCGCAGCGCCGGTCCAGGAGACGTCCCGCGGGCCGTTCCAGGCTCAGACCCAACGGACTTGGCCAGCGCCGGTCTTAAGGGATCTCCGAGGTCGTTGAGTCGCGGTCCAGGAATGCCCTGCCGCGCGGCCGGCAGGGGCAAGAGAGGGACACTGGTCCGCGTGATGCCCCGACAGCGATCCCGGCGACGCTCTCTCGGGGCCGTCCGCCACCTCCATCTACGGCTGACGTCGTCGAGCGGTTGTTCGCCGAGTTCGACGGGAGGCACTCATTGGCGACGATCGTGGATGCGGCGAATCGCCGCCGGGCCGAGCTTGACGCCGACGTTTAACCGGAGCTTCGAATGAACTGTGGGAGCGGTTGGCCCGCGCGCGCCTGCAGTCCGCCCTCGAACCCTGAGCCGGCGGCGCGTGATGGGAGGTCGGTGGCTCTATGTTCGGGCGGTGGAGTGCACGTTCTACCTGCAGGGTGACCTGCTCCAGCCGTGGGGCGAGGAGTTGGACCCGGTCCCTGGTCGGTGGGTGCCAGGCTGGACCGGCATGGCGATCACTATGTCGTCGACCGGGTGGTGTTTCACGACTGGGCCGGCATCCGGGCTGCAGGAAGCCAGCATCTGGCTGAGCTGGGCCGAGCCCGACACTGGCGTGCACTGAGTGGCGTCACGCGGATAAGGCGGCGACAGCTCGATCCGCGACGCGGGCGACGACGAGGCAGCCCGAGCGCCGGCGGGAGTGCGGTGCGCCTACCTCGTCGAGCGACACCGCTGGGCCGAACGGGCCCGATTAGGCGTAGGGCCG
>CAVPUA010000002.1:0-26957 GCA_963708805.1 uncultured Actinomycetes bacterium
GCATCGAGGGGGTAAGGGGTTCAACTCCCCTCAGCTCCACCATCCACGTAGGACGTCGAGGCGGCGGAGCTCGATTGTCCCGGGCCTCCGCACACCCACAAGGTGAGGTGCTTCATGATCGACTCGGCTCCAGCCGGATGACTGACGTGGACGAACAGCTGTCGGTGCTGCTCGAACAGGAGCAGCGGCTCGTGTTCCCGTACTTCGACCTCGGCATCGCCTGGGATCTCGGGTCGCTGATGCGAGCCGAGGCCGCCGCGGGTGACTTGCCGGTCGCCATCTCGATCCGCCGCAACGGTCAGACTCTGTTCCACGCCGCACTGCCGGGATCCTCGGCCGACAACGACGCGTGGCTACTGCGCAAGGCGGCGGTCGTCGAACGCTACGGCCACTCGTCCTACTACGTCGGCTGCAAGTTCCGCCGCGATGGAGGCGACTTCGACGCCGACTCCCGCCTGGACGTCGCCGACTTCGCTGCGCACGGCGGCGCTTTTCCGTTGATGCTGGCGCGGTCGGGCTGCATCGGAACGGTGGCCGTGTCCGGGCTGCCCCAGGTCGACGATCACCGGTTCGTCGTCACCCAGCTCGAGCGGTTCCTGGACGACAGGTTCGCGGACTAGCAGCACGCTCAGGTTCCGGTCGGACTGCCACTGCCGCCGGAGCCGCCGGTTCCACCCGAAGGCGTTCCACCGCTGCCGGTGCCGACGGATCCGAAGTAGAAGCCGGGCACGGTCCCGGCCAGTCCGACCAACGGGGTCTGCGTCGTTGTGCCGTCGGTGACGGTCGCGGTGATCGGCTGGGCGCCGGGAGCGGTGGTGTAGTCGGTTGTGGGCCAGTTCAGCTGGACCTGATTCGACTGCCCGGGCGGCGGGTTGACCCAAGAGATGTTCAGCGATCCGTCGGCGTTGGCGGTGTACGTCACGCCGGTGACCCCGGACGGGATGTTGACCGTCGGCGCACCGGCGGCCGCGGTCCAGCCGGGTGGCGGCGGGATGTGCGCGGTGATCGTGCCGCAGCCGGTCGGCACGGAGCACTGCACCTGATAGGAGTACTCGAGCGCGTCGCCCGAAGGGACGGGCTGGGTGCCAACCGACGACAGCGTCGAGGTCCAGCCGCCGACGGCTTGCGCCGACGTGGCGAAGCCGACCCCGAGCGCGACCAGGCAGACCGCGACGACCGCCGCCGTCAGTCGCCGCCAATTCGAGTTTTGCGCACGCCGCGACGCACGGTGCTGGCTTGCCATTGCTCACTGCCCTCCCGCCACGCCGACCTGGCGCAACAGAAGTGAGACGGTGACCGGTCACGTTCGTGTCGTGGTTGTGCCGGGCCTCGCCCTCTAGGCTCGACTGCGCCCAACCTCGAATTCCCAGAAACGGCACGCCAACCTTGTTTCACATCGTGTTCGTGGCCCCGGAGATCCCTGGCAACAGCGGCAACGCGATCAGGCTGGCGGCGTGCACCGGGGCGTCCTTGCACCTGGTCGAGCCGCTCGGGTTCTCGCTCGACGACGCCCCGTTGCGACGAGCGGGGCTGGATTACCACGACCTCGCCCACGTCACCGTGCATCCCGACCTCGACACGGCTCTGGCCCGGTTGTCGCCCGCACGGGTCTTCGCCTTCACCGCCGGGGCCACGCGCAGCTACGCCGACGTCGCCTACGCGGTGGGCGATGTGCTGATGTTCGGGCGCGAATCGGTGGGCTTGGGCGACGACGTGCTGGCTCGCCCGGAGATCACCGATCGGCTGCGCATTCCGATGCTGCCCGGACGACGCTCACTTAACCTCTCGAACTGCGCAGCGTTGGCTGTCTACGAAGCGTGGCGCCAACTTGGCTTCGCCCAGTAACAGGGAGGCGGCTTTTCAGTAACCGCCTTCTTCGGGCACAGTGGACGGATGACGGCGCCGCGCAGCACGTTCGCCGACGTCCTGCGGGTGCGGGAGTTCCGTTGGCTGTGGCTGGCCGGCGTCCAATCGCAGGTGGGCGATCAACTGGCTCGGGTCGCCTTGTCGGTACTCGTGTTCGATCGCACCGGTTCTCCTCTCGAAGCTGCCGTCATCTACGGGCTGACGTTCGCGCCGTCGATCGTCGGCGGGGTCGGCCTGGCCTGGCTCGCTGACCGGCTGCCCCGGCGAGGGCTCATGGTGGGTTGCGATCTGATCCGCGCGGCGTTGCTGACGCTGATGACGGTCCCGCATCTCCCGACGCTCGCGCTGAGCGCCCTGATCGTGGCGTCAGTGCTGGTCGGCGCGCCCTTCGGGGCAGCCCAGAAGGCGTTGACCCCGGAGATCCTCGGAGAGCACTACGTCGCGGGCTCGGGTCTGAGGATGATGAGCGACCAGGTCACTCAGGTGTTGGGGTTCGCGCTCGGCGCCGCGGCCGTCGGTGCGGTGGGCGCCAGTGCTGGGCTCGGGCTCGATGCGATCTCGTTTGCCGTGTCCGCGACGATCATTTGGCTCACCGTTCACCCGCGACCGGGTCTGGCCGCCTCGGGGATACGCGATCATCAACGGAGACGGCACCCGATCCGGGTCATCGGTGATAGCGCCGAGTTGCGCCTGTTGCTGGGCTTCGGCTGGTTGGCCGGCTTGTTCATCATCCCCGAAGCCGTGGCCGCGCCGTACGCGAAATCGGTGGGGGGCGGAGGCGCCGCGACCGGGCTTCTCCTGGCTTCGATACCGGCCGGCGGCGCGGTAGGCGCGCTTGTGCTGGCTCGGTTCGTCACAGTCGACCGTCGGAGCAGGATCTTCGGACCGCTGGCGATCTGTACCGGCCTGCCGCTCATGGCGTGTTGGACTACGCCGGGTCTGGCTGCTTCGTGCGTCCTGTGGTTTCTCAGCGGGGCGGCAAGCGCCTACCAACTCGTCGCGGCCGCCACGTTCGTCCAGACCGTGCCGAACAGTCGCCGCGGCGGCACGCTCGGCTTCGCCAGCTCAGGCTTGGTGGCCATCCAGGGCGTCGGCGCGGTAGTCGGCGGGCTCGTTGCAGACCGCCTGGACGTCGGCGTGGCAGTGGCAAGCGCTGGCGCGCTCGGCAGCCTGGTAGCGATCGCTCTCACCCTGGCCTGGCGTAACCAAGCAGGGTCCAGCGTCGTTGGGCAGTTCGACGCCGAGCGAATCGACGTCACTGATCGGTCCTAGTTCCCTCAGCTCCAGTCCCAGACGTTCATGTGGGGCTCCTTCCGGTTCGAGTGGTGCGGCTTGCGGTGGTGGGGGTTTGTTAGCTCCAGTCCCAGACGTTCATGTGGGGCTCCTTCCGGTTCGAGTGGTGCGGCTTGCGGTGGTGGGGGTTTGTTAGCTCCAGTCCCAGACGTTCATGTGGGGCTCCTTCCGGTTCGAGTGGTGCGGCTTGCGGTGGTGGGCGTTCGTTAGCTCCAGTCCCAGACGTTCATGTGGGGCTCCTTCCGGTTCGAGTGGTGCGGCTTGCGGTGGTGGGCGTTCGTTAGCTCCAGTCCCAGACGTTCACGGGAGCTCCTCTCTGTGAGGTCGGTGTTTGCGTGGAGTCCGTGTGGCGCGCGCACGCAAACATCAGGTCAAGCAATTCTCGGGACGCTGTCGAAACCGAGGCGGTGGGAGGGCGGACAACGCCGCCGCGCCGCCTCGGTCAGGCAACTCACGCCGTCACCTAGCTCGCTGGCGTCGATCGCGACGGCCGAGACATCGCCGACTCAGCGGTATTCCAACGTGAGGCACTGAACTCCTTCCAGATGCCGCAGGAGGGCTATCGTGGCTCTAGCCCGTCTTCGGCACGGTCGGCTATGCTCACCGGAGAGTCGATGTCTGATCACAGAACGTAAGGGTCTCCGGAGAAAGCGAGGGGCGGGTACTTCATTATGGACCGCGCCGACACCTCGCGAAACGTTTCGCTTTCCTCCGTCGTGAAACGGTGGGAATTGTGGAGCAATTCGGGCGCCGTTATTGCCTACGTCCTTCTCGTCGATTTCGCACTTATAGCCGCGGCGACGCTATGGCCGTCGCATGCGCTGTTAAACGGAAGTGAACTATTCCGCTCCTCGCTATTACTCGCGCTCAGCGTTGGATACGAGGAAGTAGCGCGTCGTATCGAAGTAGTCCGCATCCGTTTCGGCGGAGCCGCTCACGCGGATATGACGTCGGTGTGGTCAGTGGCTGCGGCAATAGCCTTGCCTGTCCGCGAGGCTCTCGTCGTGATCGCCCTCATGCGCGCGTTCATGTGGTTCTCGTATCGGCGCGGTGCCGCGGGGAACAAGTTGTTCCGTCAGGTGTTCACGTTTGCGTCAGTCGGTCTGTCGACGTTGGCGGTTGACGGCGTCCTTAGGGCGTTGGGGTTGGGCGACCAGCGCGTCCCGGGCGACCTCTCCGCTGCCCTCGTAGTCGTTACGGCAATAGCGACGTTTACCGTCGTCAATAGAGCGCTCGTGTCGGGTGCAATTTGCCTGACCATGCGCACTTTAAGCATCAAGGTATTCGTCGGCGGTTGGCCTGAAAATGCGATCGAGTTCGCAACGCTATCTTTGGGCGGCATAACGGCAGTTTTACTTCTTGGTCATCCGTGGCTGGTCATCCTGGTGCTGGCGCCGCTCGGTGCCCTGCAACGCAGCATGTTGGTGAAGCAGTTCCAGGAAGCGGCAATGATCGACAGCAAAACCGGATTGCTCAACGCTGTTGCCTGGCAACAGCTGGCCGGCCGCGAGTTGGCTCGAGCTAGCCGCGATCAGCGTGGCGCGGCATTGCTGATGCTCGACATCGATCACTTCAAGGCTGTCAATGACAGATTCGGGCACCTGGCCGGCGATGCGGTGTTACGCACCGTAGCCGAGACGTTGAAGCGAGAACTGCGCGACTACGACACTGTCGGCCGCTTCGGTGGCGAGGAGTTCATCGTCCTGCTCCCCGACACCGACATCGCACGCTCGATCCTGATCGCCCAGCGGCTCCGTAACGCCATTGGGGTAGCGACCACCGACCACGCCAACCTTGCGAAAGGTACCGACCCGCTGACCGTGTCGGTGGGCGTCGCCTGCTTCCCGATGCACGGCCTCGAACTCGAAGAGTTGATGCGGGCGGCGGACTCGGCGTTGTACCGGGCCAAGGCGCTGGGTCGCGATCGGGTCGTTCTCTGGTCGCCCGACGCCGGACTGGGCAGCGACCAGCTCGTCTAGCGTTTACTCCTCGGTCCGAGTCGTCCGGGCCTCATGCGTGACAGCGTCGATCACCATGCCCGTTCCGACACCCAGCATCCACACGTCCTTGGCGACCGCCGTGCCCTGTTGGGTCGGCCGAATGCTGCCTTCCTTATGCATCCCTGGCGTGCGCCACCACATGCCGAGCAGCGAACCGGAGAAGCCGACCAGGCCGATGCCGGCCAGACCAGCCGGGACGATCGGCAGCAGCAGCGCCGATCCGAGCGCGATCTCGCCGATGGCCAGGCCTTTCAGGAAGACCTTCGGCTCGACCTTGCCGAGGAACGGATACGCACCGGTCGCCATGCCGTGGACGGCTTTGGCGGTCTCGTCGTCGCCGCCCAGCTTGGTCAGGCCGCTGTTGAGGATGAAGGCACCGGTGGTCAGACGCCCGGGCGCCCGCCGAAGTTTCGTCGCAAGACTCATGCGGGCGTCATACCCACGAGGGGAACCACATATGCGCGTGCCACTGGTCGTAGGTCAACAGTCCCCCGGTGAACAGCGGCCACATCCACGCGAAGTCGGCGGCCACCAGGCCCAGATAGACGACGATGCCGGTCATGCCATAACGGCGCCGCCGTTCGGCCCGCACGCGCGCGACCTCGCCGAGGCCGGCCTTGATCCCCGGACCGAGCATCGTGCCGAGCGCCAGCGTGAGGCCCAGGATCAGGAAAGGGATCAGCGGCGTCATGTAGAAGAGGAACATCGTTCGCCTGAGGTCGGGGAACCACACCAACCACCCGGCGACCATGGCCACCCAGACGACCGACGCCCGCCAGTCGCGCGTGGTGAACCAGTGCCAGGCCAGCCAGACGAGTGCCGGCAGGAAAGCCCACCACATCAGCGGCGTCCCGATGAGCAGGATCTCGCGAGAACAGTCCTTGGCCCCGCACCCGGTGGGGTCGGACGGGTAGTAGTAGGTCACCGGCCGGCCCAGAATGAGCCAGCTCCACGGCTTCGAGCCGTACGGGTGGGGGCTGTAGAGGGTCTCGTGGAAGGTGTAGGCGTTGTACGTGTAGTCGCCGAGAGACCGGATGCCGCCCGGCAGGAAGCCCCAGTTGAACGGGATCTTGACCGACGACAGGTGGAACAAACCCAGGTTCAGCTCGGCCGCCGAGCGATGCGAGTCAGCCCAGTGCCGGTTCCACGAGTTCTCGCCGGCGAACCAGCCCAGCCAGCACAGCAGATAGACCGCGATCGGCGTGATGACGAACGATCCGATGGCGTAGAGCCAGGAGCGGCGCGCGGCATTGCTCCAGGAGTGCTTCACTCCGGCTGACTTCAACGCGCCGCGATCCCACCACAGCGACATGATCTCGAAGATGATGAAGAACGAGAGCGCTGACCATTTCACGCCGCAGGCGACGGCGAGCAGGGCCCCGCCGACGAGCCGCCACGGACGCGGCCCGAGCGTCGGGACGCCGCGTGCGAGGTCAGCTCCGTCCGCGATCAGGCCGGCCAGTCGGCCGCGCATCTGATCGCGGTCGATGACGAGCGCCGCGAAACCGGCCAGGATGAAGAGCTGCAGGAAGATGTCGAGCAGGGCCACGCGGGATTGGACGAGCGAGACGCCGTCCAGTGACAACAGGACGCCCGCGATACCCCCGAACAGGTTCGACCGGAACATCCGCCGAGCCAGCCGGGTGATGATCAGGACGCTCAGGATGCCGGCGATCGCCGGGGCGAGACGCCACCCGACCGTGTTGTTCAGGTGATCGCTGCCGCCCCACAGTTCGGACGTGAGCGCGATCAGCACCTTGCCGATGGGCGGGTGGACGATGAACATGTAGCCGCGGTTGTCCTCGTAACCGAAGCGGAGGATCTCCTGGGCCTCGGTCGCGTAGTAGACCTCGTCGAAGCTCTTGCTCTGCGGGAAACCCAGTGCCCACAGCCGGGTGAACGAGGCGAGCGTGACGGTGAACACCGCAACGAGGGCGGCCACCCGCGGATGTGGATCGCGCCAGGGTTGCAGCGCGGCCGGCACCGGACGTCCGACCGGGGGTTCGGGAACGTCCTGTTCGTCGGCGGACTCGGGTGCCTCGAGAGTCGCCGTCACCAGGCGATCGTAGGGTCTCATCGTGAGCGACCACAGCGCGACCGTCATTCTGGCCGCGACGCCCCTCGGAAATCCCGGTGACGCGTCGGAGCGGCTGCGTGCGGCGCTGGTCGGGTCGCCGGTCATCGCGGCCGAGGACACCCGCCGACTGCGGCGACTGTGCGCCGACCTCGGCGTCGAGCCGACCGGCCGGATCGTGTCGTTCTTCGAGGCGAACGAGGCCGGTCGCATCCCGCAACTGCTCGACGCGCTGCGTGCGGGCGAGGACGTCCTGGTGGTGACCGATGCCGGGATGCCGTCGGTCTCCGATCCCGGGTACCGCCTGGTCGCCGCCGCGATCGCCGAGGACATCGGCGTCACCGTGCTGCCCGGCCCGTCGGCTGTCCTGGCCGCCCTGGCTGTCTCGGGCCTGCCCGTCGACCGGTTCTGCTTCGAGGGGTTCCTGCCCCGCAAGGCCGGTCAACGGGCCACCGCTCTCGCCGAACTCGAGGAGGAGCAGCGCACGATGGTCTTCTTCGAGGCGCCGCATCGGCTGGCCGAGACGGTGGAGGCGATGTCGGAAGCCTTCGGCGCCGACCGGCCGGCCGTCGTGTGCCGCGAGATCACCAAGACCTACGAGCAGACGATCCGCGGATCGTTGGCCGAGCTCCTCGACTGGGCGGCTGAAGGCGACGTTCGCGGTGAGATCACGATCGTCGTCGCCGGGGCCCTGGAATCGACCGATCCACCCGAACCCCGCCTGCTCGCCGCGTTCGTCGAGATCGAGGAACAGTTCGGCAAGTCGCGCAAGGACGCCATCGCCTCGGTCGCCCACCGGGAGGGTGTGGCGAAGAGGGTCGTGTTCGACGCGGTCGTCGAAGCCAAAGCGCGGAAACAGGAAAAGTAATAGTCACTAGGCTTACGTCGTGAGTGCTCAACACATC
The DNA here is from genome assembly GCA_963708805.1 of uncultured Actinomycetes bacterium. Lineage (GTDB taxonomy): Bacteria > Actinomycetota > Actinomycetes > Mycobacteriales > Jatrophihabitantaceae > CAVPUA01. The sequence goes on from CAVPUA010000002.1 coordinate 8,139, forward strand.
CTGACCGCCGTCGCGTGGCCCTACGCGAACGGCCCGAGGCACATCGGCCACGTCGCCGGCTTCGGCGTCCCCTCTGACGTCTTCAGCCGTTACCAGCGGATGGCGGGTAACAAGGTGCTGATGGTCAGCGGCACCGACGAGCACGGCACGCCGATCCAGGTGCAGGCCGATCGGGAGGGGATCACCCCCCGGGAACTCGCCGACCGCAACAGCCTGGTGATCGCCAAGGACCTCGAGAAGCTGGGTCTGTCCTACGACCTCTTCACCCGGACGACCACCAAGAACCACTACGCGGTCACCCAGCAACTGTTCCTCGGGCTGCTCGCCAACGGCTACATCTTCCCGCAGACGCAGATGGGGGCGATCAGCCCGTCGACCGGCCGCACGTTGCCCGACAGATATATAGAGGGCACGTGCCCGATCTGCGGATACCCCGAGGCTCGCGGCGACCAGTGTGACAACTGCGGCAACCAGCTCGATCCGGTGGACCTGATCAACCCGATCAGCAAGATCAACGGCGAGACGCCGAAGTTCGTCGAGACCGAGCATTACTTCCTCGACCTGCCAGCGTTCGGCGACGCCCTCGCCGAGTGGCTGCGCAAGCAGGACCACTGGCGCCCCAACGTGCAGAAGTTCAGCCTGAACCTGTTGGACGACCTCAAGCCCCGCGCGATCACCCGCGATCTGGAATGGGGCATCCCGGTGCCGCTGGACGGCTGGCGTGACCGCAACGACAAGAAGATCTACGTCTGGTTCGACGCGGTGATCGGCTATCTGTCGGCCTCGATCCAGTGGGCCCAGCGCTCGGGTGACCCCGAGGCGTGGCGCGCCTGGTGGCAGAGCTCCGACGCCAGGCAGTACTACTTCATGGGCAAGGACAACATCGTCTTCCACGCCGAGATCTGGCCGGCGATGCTCATGGGCTACTCCGGGATCGGCGCCAAGGGCGGCGAACCGGGCCCGCTCGGCGCACTCGAACGGCCCTACGAGATCGTGTCCAGCGAGTTCCTCACGATGGAGGGCCGCAAGTTCTCGTCGTCGCGCAACGTGGTGATCTACGTCGGCGACATGCTGTCGCGCTACGACGCCGACGCCCTGCGGTACTACCTGGCCACCGCCGGCCCCGAGAACCAGGACACCGACTTCACCTGGTCGGAGTTCGTGCGCCGCAACAACGACGAGCTGGTCGCGAGCTGGGGCAATCTCGTCAACCGCACGTTGTCGATGACGGCCAAGAACGTCGGCTCGATTCCCGAGCCGGGTGCGCTGACCGACGCCGACCACGCGCTGCTCGCTTCGTCGAAGGCGGCGTTCGGATCGGTCGGGGCACTTCTCGAGCGTTCGCGCCAGAAGGCTGCGATCGGCGAGGTCATGCGGATCGTGGGCGAAGCCAACAAGTACCTCTCGGACATGGCGCCGTGGAAGCTGAAGACAGAGGATCCGGCCCGCATGGAGTCGGTGCTGCACGTCGCGCTGCAGGTCGTCGACGACGCCAAGACGATGCTGACCCCGTTCCTGCCGAGCTCGTCGTCCAAGATCCACGCGTTGCTCGGCAACGACGACCAGTGGGCCGGCATGCCGGAGTTGGTCGAGGTCGACGAAGAGACCGCGGTCGGTTCACCGTCGTATTCGGTACTCACCGGTTCGTACGACACGGGTGCGCACTGGGAGTCGGTGGCGATCCGCCCGGGTGCTCCCATCGCGACGCCGACGCCGGTCTTCGTCAAGCTCGACCCGAGCGTGGTCGACGAGGAGTTGGCCCGGCTGGAATCCGGTGGCTGAGCAGCCGCCTCCGCCCGACCCGCAGCCGCTGCCCTCGCCGGTCTTCGACGCCCACACCCACCTCGACGCGATGGCCCAGCGCGCCGGTCGCGAGGCCGACCGCCCGTTCGTCGAGGCGGCCATGGCCCGCGCTCGAGCGGTCGGCGTGCATCGGGTGATCACCGTCGCCGACTCGATGGCGTCGGCCCGCTGGTGCGTGCAGGCCGCGGACTGGCATCCCGACGTGTTCGCCGCCGTCGCAGTGCATCCCACCGAGATCAACGGCATGACCGACGCCGACTACGACGAACTGGCCGAGCTGGCCGAGCATCCCAAGGTCGTCGCGATCGGCGAGACGGGCTTGGACTACTACTGGGACACCACCGATCCCGCGGCCCAGCAGGAGCACTTCCGGCGCCACATCGAGCTGGCCAAGCGCACCGGCCGCGCCCTGATGATTCACGACCGTGATGCCCACGAGGACGTGCTGCGCATCCTCGACGAGCAGGGCGCCCCGGCGAAAGTGGCATTCCACGCCTTCTCGGGCGACGTCGATTTCGCGCGCCGCTGCGTGGCCGCCGGATATGTCCTGTCTTTCCCCGGCGTGGTGACCTTCACAAACGCACCAACTTTGCGTGACGCGGCAGCTACCGTGCCGATCGATCAAGTCACGGTTGAGACCGACGCCCCGTTCCTGACTCCGCACCCGTACCGCGGACGCCCCAACGCCCCGTATTTGCTGCCTCTCACGCTGATCAGGCTGGCCGAGGTCATGAGCGTCGGCCCGGACATCCTCGCGGCCGCTATTCGTCAGACCGGCACGCGGCTCTATGGCGACGGCTTTACCTTCAACTAACTGTGAGACACCCCGAGTGTGAATCCGGGTTTGGCGATGAAGCAAATACCTAGTTACCGTCTCGTGACCTCGAAGCACCAATACCGAACGCGCTGAAATCAGCGACACGAAACGAAAACAGGAGATTCACTTCATGCGCCGCAGCTACAAGTACGGCCTTACCGGCGTGGCCGTGGCCGCCGTTCTCGGTGGCACGCTCGCCTTCACCACGTCTAGCGCCAATGCCGTCACCATCCAGGTCGACGGCCAGACGACCAAGATCGACACCTCGGCGTCGAACGTCGCCGGAGCCCTGAAGAAGGCCGGCTACACGCCGACCGTCCACGACGTGGTCGCGCCATCGCTGACCTCGAAGATCCACGACGGTTCGACGATCGTCTTCAAGCGCGGGCGGCTGCTGCACCTCACGGTCGACGGCCAGCAGCGCGACGTCTGGGTCACCGACTCGACGGTGTCGGCTGCGCTCGCCGACCTCGGCTACCCCACGTCGGCCTTCACGTCCGTGTCGCGGGACAAGCGCCTGCCGCTGACCACGACCGACATCGAGGTTCGCGCCCCCAAGCAGGTCCAGCTCATCCACGACGGCACGACCAGCACCGAGGAGACGACCGACCTGACGGTCGCCGACCTGCTCAAGGATTCCTCGGTGACCCTGGGCGCCGAGGACCGGGTGACTCCGGCGGTCACGACGGCGATCACGCCCGGGGAGACGATCCAGGTCCAGCGCGTCACCCACGCCACCCTGACCACCACCCAAGCGGTGCCCTTCCCGACCACGCAGCAGTCAGATTCGACGATGACCGTGGGGACGACCTCAATCGTCACGAAGGGCCACGCCGGCACCGCCCAGGTCACCTATGACGTGATCTACGTCGACGGCGTTGCGAGCGGTCAGACCGAGCTCACCAGCACGACGACCCTCGCGCCCAAGGCGCAGGTCGTGAAGGTCGGCACCAAGCCCAAGGCGGTGGTGGCCGCCGCGCCGGCACCGGCCGCATCGACCAGCGGTCTGAACTGGGACGCCGTCGCTGCCTGCGAGTCGGGTGGCAACTGGGCGATCAACACCGGCAACGGCTACTACGGCGGCCTGCAGTTCAACATCAGCACCTGGATGTCGAACGGCGGCGGCGCGTACGCGGCGCGACCGGACCTGGCCACCAAGGACCAGCAGATCGCCATCGCCACCAAGCTCTACCAGGCCCGCGGCAGCTCGCCGTGGCCCGTCTGTGGCAAGCGCCTCTGACAGGCAGCCTCTGAGAAACGCCTAGACCGAACACTGGGTGCCAACGCGTCGTCGTTGGCACCCAGTGTTGTTTGGATCTTGTCTACTACCGACACGCCAAGTTATCGTTTCGAGACACAACTGCACGTCAGAGCGTCGGGGATCTACAACGAGAAACGAGGATTCCCGTGCGCCGTGTCGCTCGCCGCGCATCGTTGACGCTGATTCTGGCGCTGGCGTGCGGTGGGGTCGGTTCGCTGGCCGCGCTCGACCGGGCCGAGCGCCAGACAGTCGTGATCACCGTGGACGGCCAGAGCCGCACCGTGGACACCTGGGCCCCCACCGTCGGAGCCGTGCTCGAACAGGTCGGCTTCGACCCCGCACCCCATGACGTGGTCTCGCCGCCGATGGACGCCCGGCTGCATGCGGCGTCGACGATCGAGGTGCGACGCGGACGGCTGCTGCATCTGATCGTGAACGGAAGCCCGCGCGACGTCTGGGTGACGAGCCTGACCGTCGGGGACGCGCTGGCCAAGCTCGGCTTCCCGCAGTCGGCCGTCGTGTCGGTTCCGACCGGCCAGTTCCTGTCGTTGGCCGGGATGACGCTCGACATCGAGATGCCCCAGCAGGTGACCCTCTCGCACGACGGATCGGAGCTCGTGGTCTCGACGACGGCGGCCACGGTCGGCGCGCTGCTGGCCCAGGAAGGCGTCGTGCTCGGTGCCGACGACGATGTCTCGCCGCCGGCCGACACGTCGATCGTGGACGGCCTGGCGATCACCGTCCATCGCGTCACCCATGCCACGACCACGGTCGTCCAGGCGGCGCCCTTCCCGACCACCACCGTGACCGACCCGTCGTTGGCGGCCGGTCAGAGCGTGGTCGTGACGCCGGGCGTCGACGGCTCGAACCAGGTGACCTACGACGGGCTCTACGTGGACGGCGTGTTGCAGAGTCAGTCCGTCGTGACCGTCGTGGTGCTGGTCGCGCCGATTCCGCAGGTGACCCGGGTCGGAACGGCCGGACCGGTGACCACGAGCGCGGCACCGGTCGTCCGGTCCTCCAGTGCGTCGAAGTCGGCCGCCACATCGTCGTCGGCCGCCCCCGCGCCCCCGGCCCCTCCCGTCACGTCCTCGAGCGCGCCGCCCCCGGTCACGAGTTCCCCGGCGCCCGTGACGACCACGTCGTCGCCGCCACCCACGACCACCCTCGACTGGGATGCGGTGGCGCAGTGCGAGTCGGGCGGCAACTGGTCGATCAACACCGGCAACGGCTACTACGGCGGCCTGCAGTTCAGCCTCGGGACATGGAACGCCTATGGCGGGGCGGCGTACGCCGCCCGTCCGGACCTGGCGACCAAGGCGCAGCAGATCGCGGTCGCCGAACTCGCTGTACGCGGCGCGGGGAATAGCCCCGTGGCCGACGTGCGGACCGCGACTGTTCACCTGAGCGAGCTCGGCGCGGCGCGCGGACGGGCCGATTTGGTTCGGTCTGCCGTGGATCGAGCGCATTTTCCAGGCGCCGAGTTTGGCCGTTGAACTATCTAGCCGTTACTGTCCTGTGATCTGATGAAGAGCCCGCGACGCGGGCGTGACGATGTTCGACTCGATTCGAAGACCGATCCGGCAGAAGGTTGGGGAGTTCACCGCGTGCGTCGCAGTCTGAAGTACGGCCTGTATGCAGCAGTGCTGGCCGGCGTCGTCGGATCAACCGTCGCGTGGGTCGGAGTCGACAAGACCGTCACGCTGCAGGTCGACGGACAGACCAAGCAGATCCACACGGTGGCATCCGACGTCGGTGGCACGCTGGCCGCCGCGGGCTATGACGTCGGTCGGCACGACCTCGTCGCCCCCGCCGTGGGGGCCAAGGTGCACAACGGCGGCCACATCGTGCTCAAGCGCGGCCGGCTGCTGCATCTGACGCTCGACGGCCAGCGGCGCGACATCTGGGTCACCGATCCCACGGTGTCGCAGGCGATGCTCGACCTCGGCTTCCCGACAGCGACGTTCACCTCGGTGTCGCGCGACAAGCGGCTGCCGCTGACGCCCACCGACATCGCCGTGATCGCGCCCAAGAGCATCACCGTCGTCGCCGACGGCACCAGCCAGACGGTCAGCACCACCGACCCGACCGTGTTCGACCTGCTGGCCGATCTCGGCATCAGCTACGACGCCTCCGACTCCATCAGCCCGTCCATCCAGTCGTCGCTGACCGACGGCACGACGGTGACCGTCCAGCACATCACGACCGGGCAGGTCACCCAGACGCAGGCGGTGCCGTACTCGACCACGACGCAGAACGACGCCACGCTGGCCAAGGGGCAGACGACGGTGGTCAACGCCGGCAAGAACGGAACCGAGAACATCACCTACGCCGTCGTCTACATCGACGGCGTCGCGACGGGTCAGACGGTGCTGTCGACGACGGTGCTGACCCCGCCCACCAGTGAAGTCGAGAAGATCGGGACGAAGGACGCCGCTGCGGCGGCCGCCGCGACGCCGAGCGCGCCGATCGTGGTCGACCCGGGATCAGCCCAGGCCATCGCCCAGCAGATGCTGCTTGCGCGCGGGTGGGGCGACGACCAGTTCTCGTGCCTCGTCCAGATCTGGAACCGGGAGAGCGGCTGGCGGGTGAACGCCGCCAACGCCAGCGGCGCGTACGGCATCCCGCAGGCCCTGCCGGGCAGCAAGATGGCGGCGTACGGCGCCGACTGGCAGACCAACCCGGCCACCCAGATCGCGTGGGGGCTGGCCTACATCTCGGGTCGATACGGCACGCCGTGCGGTGCGTGGAGCAGCTGGCAAGCGCACGGCTGGTACTGATCGAGGCCAGGCGCGCCCGCCGATGAGCGGACTGCTCGGAGCGTCCGAGATCAGGGCGCTGGCGACCCGGCTGGGCGTGCACCCCACGAAGTCGCTCGGCCAGAACTTCGTCCATGACGCCAACACCGTCCGCCGCATCGTTCGCACGGCCGAGCTGAGCGACGGCGAGCACGTCCTGGAGATCGGGCCCGGACTCGGGTCGCTGACCCTGGGTCTGCTCGAAGCGGGCGCCCGCGTCACGGCGGTCGAGATCGACCCGATCCTCGCGGGCGCGCTGGCCGACACCGTCGCGCGCCACGATCCGGACGCGGTGCCCCGCCTTCGCGTCGTCGCGGCCGACGCCCTGACGCTGACGTCGGTCGACGGCGACCCCACGGCACTGGTCGCCAACCTGCCCTACAACACCGCCGTGCCGATCGTGCTGCAGCTCCTGGAGCGGGTGCCGAGCCTGCGGTCGGTGCTGGTGATGGTCCAGGCCGAGGTCGCCGAGCGCCTGGCTGCTCCGCCCGGCTCGAAGGCCTACGGCGTCCCGAGCGTCAAGGTGGCCTGGTACGCCGCAGCCGGCCGAGCGGGGCTGGTGCCGCGGTCGGTGTTCTGGCCGGTGCCCAACGTCGATTCCGGGCTGGTGCGGATGATCCGGCGTCCGAGTCCGGACGGGGCGCGCCGCGAGGACGTCTTCGCCGTCATCGACGCCGCATTCGCTCAGCGCCGCAAGATGCTGCGATCCGCGCTCGCGGGGTGGGCCGGCTCGCCGGCCGCCGCGCTCAGCGCGCTCGAGGCGGCCGGTATCGATCCGACGGCGCGGGGTGAGACGTTGGGCGTCGATGACTTCGTGCGGGTCGTGGCGGCGAGATCAGCCGGCGCGCCGCGCCCGGGTGCCGGCGACCAGCAATAGGACGGCCAGCAGACCGGCCAGGGCAACCGCGATCAGCCGCCCGAGGTCCGATCCGCGACTCATGCCCGAGGCCAGCTGGATCTCGGTCGGCTTCGGCGCGGGAGAGGTGGACCTGACGGGTGCCGCCGCGATCTGGGACTCGTGACTGCTGCTGGTGCTCACCGCCACCGGCACGCTCGGCGAGGTGGCCGGGGCCGAGGTGCGGCGGACGACGCTGTGATGGGCCGCCGACGACTTCGGCGCCGCCGACGAGGTGGCGGTCGGCGCGGCCGGCGCCGCCGCGGGGGACGGCGAGGAGGAGTCGTTCTCGGCCATGTTGATGATGACCGGGGGCGTCACGGTCGCGGACGGCGTATCCGAGGTGGACGAGCAGGAGGGCGACACCGTGTCCGTGTCGAGGCTGCCGTCCTCGGTGGCCACCGTCGCGAGGGTGGTCGTGGGTGTCGAGGTGTCGGTTGCTGTCGGATCGGGAGCCGGGGCGGTCGAGCAGGCTACCGGGACATCGGCGTGCGGAGACTGGCGCACAATCGCCCCAACCGGGTCAACTGTGACGAAGAAGGCCAGGAATCCGGCAATCGAGATCGCGGCCAGTGCGGCGCGGAGAGCGCGACCGTTAGCGATCACCCGATAAGTCAACCGGAACCGCGGTTGGGTTGCTGTTCAGAATCCGCCAGCTGTCTGCAATTTCTCAGCTTCTGCCTTGGAAGAGGCTGGTGACCGAGCCGTCCTCGAACACCTCGCGGATCGCGCGGGCCAGCAACGGGGCGATCGAGAGCACCGTCAACTTGTCGAATTGCTTCTCTTCGGTGATCGGCAGGCTGTTGGTGACGATCACCTCGCTGACCTGGCAGTTCTTCAGGCTGTCGGTGGCCGGGCCGGAGAAGATGCCGTGCGTCGCCGCGATGATCACGTCGGTGGCGCCGTTCGCGAACAGCAGGTCGGAGGCCTTCACGATCGAACTGCCCGTGTCGATCATGTCGTCGATGAGCAGGCAGGTCTGGCCGGTGATGTCGCCGACCACCCGATTGGCGACGACCTGGTTGGCGACGTTCGGGATCGCGCGTCTTGTGCACGAAGGCGATCGGGCGGCCGCCCAGCTCGTCGGCCCACTGCTCGGCGACCCGCACGCGACCGGTGTCGGGCGAGACGACGGTGAGGTTCTCCGACGCCGTACTTGTTCTTGACGTAGCGGGCCAGCAGCGGCAGCGCGAAGAGGTGGTCGACCGGTCCGTCGAAGAACCCCTGGATCTGGGCGGTGTGCAGGTCGATGGCCATCAGCCGGTCGGCGCCGGCGGTCTTGTACAGATCGGCGATCAGCCGGGCCGAGATCGGCTCGCGGCCGCGGTGCTTCTTGTCCTGGCGCGCGTAGGGATAGAACGGCATGACCACGGTGATCCGTTTGGCCGAGGCCCGCTTGAGCGCGTCGACCAGGATCAGGCTCTCCATGACCCACTCGTTGATCGGCGTGGTGAACGACTGGATCACGAACGCGTCGGTGCCGCGTACCGACTCATCGGGCTTGATGAACGTCTCGCCGTTGGCGAAGTCGCGGGCCGTCGTCGGGGTGAGCGTCACGCCGATCTCGGCGGCGATCTGCTCGGCCAGCTGCGGGTAGGCCCGCCCGGACAGCAGCACCAGGCTCTTGCGGCCGGCCACCTGCAAAGTGCTCACGAGCGGACCCCTTCTTCGGCGTTCACGACGACTGATCTCCGGCGGCTTCGGCGGCTTCGGGCAGCTTGGGCGGCTTCGGTCTGCGGCGGTGCCCGCCCGGCGCGTCACGGACCCAGCCTGCCACGTTGCGCTGACGCCCGCGGGCGACGGCCATGGCTCCGGGCGGGACGTCCTCGGTGATGACCGATCCGGCCGCGGTGTAGGCGCCGTCGCCGACGTGGACCGGCGCCACGAACATGTTGTCGGCGCCGGTCCGCGCGTGATTGCCGACCGTGCTGCGGTGCTTGGCCACGCCGTCGTAGTTGACGAAGACGGTCGCCGCCCCGATGTTCGTGTGCTCGCCGATGCTGGCATCGCCGACGTAGGACAGATGGGGCACCTTCGTCCCGACGCCGATGTCGCTGCCCTTGATCTCGACGTAGGTGCCGATGTGGACATCGTCGGCCAGCACCGTGCCCGGCCGCAGGTAGGCGAACGGGACCGGTCGTGACGCGGGCGCCGATCTCGGCCTGGTTCGCGACCGTGCGCTCGAGGCGGCTGTCGACGCCCGACGACCGTGTCGGTCAAGGTGGTCTGCGGGCCGATCTGGGCTCCGGCTCTCGATCCTGGTCGGGCCGTGGAGCTCGACCGAGGGCAGGATGCGTCACGTCCGCCTCGATCTCGACCTCGGCATCGATCCAGGTCGTGGCCGGGTCGAGAATCGTGACACCGGCGCGCATGTGCTCGTCGAGCAGGCGGTCGTTGTAGATCCGGGCGGCGGCCGCGAGCTGGACGCGGTCGTTGACCCCGGCCGTCTGCTCGAGCGGTGCCGAGACGGCGCCGGACGATTCGACCGTCGCGCACGCAGATGTCGATCACGTCGGGCAGGTACTCCTCGCCCTGGGCGTTGTCGGTCGTGATCCGGCGCAAGCGCGTCGCGCAGCACCGCGGCGTCGAAGGCGTACACGCCGGCCGCGATCTCGGTGATCAGCCGCTGCTCGGCGTTGGCGTCCTTGTGCTCGACGATGTCGGCGCACCGTGCCGTCGGCGGCGCGGACCACCCGTCCGTAGCCGGTCGGGATCGGCGGCGATGCTGGTGAGCAGCGTGGCCGCGGCACCGTCGTGGACCGCGACGAGGTGTCGCAGAGTCTGCGCGGTGAGCAGTGGGGCATCGCCCGGAAGCACGACGACCGTCCCGGCCAGGTCGGCCGGCAACGCGTCGAGGGCGATCCGGACGGCGTGGCCGGTGCCGTTCTGCTCGGCCTGCACGACCGCCCGGGCGGCCGGCGGCGATCTCGGCCAGGTGCGCGGTGACCTCGTCGCGTCGGTGGCCGACGACGACGACGGTGGCCCCGGCGCTTCAGCGGGGCGGCAGCGGCAAGCGCGTGGCCCAAGCAGGGACCGTCCGGCGAATCCGTGCAGCACCTTGGGCCGGCGCACCGACTTCATCCGGGTGCCTTCACCGGCGGCCAGGACGATGACAGCAGCGGGCGGCTTCGCGTCGGGGGTGCTCACGTCTGTCCAGTGCCTCCGGATCCGTCCCTGGGAATCGGTGTCGACCGGCGTTGGCTGGGGGACTCGGACTCGAACCGAGACTGCAAGGCTCCAAAGGCCTGCGGGCTGCCGATTACCCCATCCCCCAACGCGCGGCCCTCAGCCTACCGAGGATCGTCGCGGCGTCTCACGTGATCCGGAGCGCTCTCACGCGGCTAGGCACCCTCACGGCGTAAGTTACGCTTCCGTAACCACGCGGGTCGCCAGCCGGATCTGCCAGCCGAGAGGTCCCCGTCTATGACGTCGCTGCTAGATGAATCCCGTCCGATCCCCAAACCGGTCTTCGAGGGCACCAAGAAGCGTGGCGAGCAGTTCGTCCTCTACACCTTCGTCATCGTGCCGTTCCTGGCCGTGCTCGCGGTCGTCCCGGTCGCCTGGGGCTGGGGACTGGGCTGGACCGACCTGGCTCTGATGGTCGTTTTCTACGCGATCTCGGGTCTGGGTATCACGGTCGGCTACCACCGCTACTTCACGCACGGCTCGTTCAAGGCCAATCGCGGTCTCAAGATCGCGCTGGCCATTGCCGGCAGCATGGCGATCGAGGGCCCGGTCATCCGCTGGGTCGCCGATCATCGTCGCCACCACGCGTTCAGCGACCGCGAGGGCGATCCGCACTCGCCATGGCGCTACGGCGAGTCGGTGCCGGCGCTGACCAAGGGACTGTTCTTCGCCCACATCGGCTGGCTGTTCGACGTCGAGCACACCAACCGTGAGAAGTTCACGCCCGACCTGATGCGCGATCGCGACCTCGTGCTGGTCGACCGGCTGTTCCCGCTCTGGGGCGCGATCTCGATGTTCCTGCCGGCCTTACTCGGCGGGCTCGATCACCTGGTCGTGGGCCGGCGCGCTCTCGGCGTTCTTCTGGGCCTCGCTCGTACGCGTATGCGTCCTGCACCACGTCACCTGGTCGATCAACTCGATCTGCCACACCATCGGCGAGCGCCCGTTCGCGGCGCGCGACAAGAGCGCCAACTTCTGGCCGCTGGCCATCCTGAGCTTCGGCGAGAGCTGGCACAACCTGCACCACGCCGACCCGACCGCGGCGCGGCACGGCGTGCTGCGCGGCCAGATCGACGAGTCGGCCCGGGTGATCTGGCTGTTCGAGAAGCTCGGTTGGGCAACCGACGTCCGATGGCCGAGCCGCGACCGCGTGGAGAAGCTGCGCGTCGCGGGTTAGCAGCCACTCGGCGGTTCGGTCGGACGCGGCTGGTGGCTCAACGATCGGTTCAGTACCGCTTCAGTGGCCGCCGCGGACCTGCCACAGGTCGGGGAAGGCCGGACGGAACAAGGTCGAGCGCAGGTAGTCGGCTCCGGCCGATCCGCCCGTCCCGACCTGGACGCCGATCGTCCGCTCGACCATCTTCACGTGCCGGTAGCGCCATTCCTGGATGCCTTCGTCGATGTCGATCAGCGCCTCGCACACCTCGGCCGGCGGTTCGCTCTCGTCGGCATACACCTCGAGCAGCGCGGCGTGAACGAGCGGATCACCCGTCCAGGGCCGGCGTGGATCGCGTTCGAGCATCTCGTCCGGAATGGGGTAGCCCACGAAGGTCGAGGTAACGAAGCAGCGAGTCGAACACGGTGCGCCGCCCGAGGGCTGCACGCAACCGCGGATCGTCGATCGGCTCGGCGAAGTCGCGGCGTCCGAGCACCGCCTCGAGTTCGCGGAACTGATTGGACTGGAAGCCGCTGGAGGTGCCCAGCGAGGGACGGAACGACGCGAACTGGCGCGGCGTCATCGTCTCGAGCACGTCGAGCTGGCCCACGATCGTCTTGAGGATCTTGGCGATCCGCCGGCTCGTGTGCAGCGCCCCAGTGCCGTTGCCGTTCTCGAGTCGATCTTGAAGGAGTTCAGCCTCGTGCAGGATCTGCTTGAACCACAGCTCGTAGACCTGATGAATGATCACGAAGAGCAACTCGTCGTGCTCGTCGGTCAACGGCGTCTGGCACGTCAAGCAGGTCGTCCAGGCGCAAATAGCTGCCGTACGTAACAGGACCCGCGACTGCACTCATGCAACCATCATCAACGATGAGTGACGCCGACGGCAGGCCCCGGGTTCGGATGACGGGCAAGGAGCGACGAGAGCAGCTGCTCGATGTCGCGCGCACGCTGTTCGCCGAGCGTGGCTACGAAGCGACCTCCATCGAGGAGATCGCCGCGCGAGCCACTGTGAGCAAGCCCGTCGTCTACGAGCACTTCGGCGGCAAGGAAGGGCTCTACGCCGTCGTCGTCGACCGTGAGATGCAGTCGCTGCTCGAACGATTCACCGGTGCGCTGACCGCCGGCACGCCCAAGGAGATGCTGGAGCAGGCCGCGCTCGTGTTGCTGACCTACATCGAGGACGACACGGACGGCTTCCGGGTGCTCAGCCGGGACTCACCGGTGTCGGGGTCCGGGACGTTCTCGTCACTGCTCAGCGACATCGCCAGCCAGGTCGAGTACATCCTGGCCCGCGAGTTCGACCGGCTGGGCTTCGACAGCAAGTTGGCGCCGATGTACGCGCAGATGCTCGTCGGCATGGTCGCGCTCACCGGCCAGTGGTGGCTCGAGGTGCGCAAACCCAAGCGCGACGAGGTGGCCGCCCATCTGGTGAACCTGGCGTGGTACGGCCTGCACGGGCTCGATCCCAAACCGAAGCTGTCGATCAAGCCGAACTGAGTTGCGGCGGAGGCACAAGCCGAACTGAGCCGCGGCGGAGGCACAAGCCGAACTGAGCCGCGGCGGAGGCACCCGACCGTTGATTGGCGCTCTCGGCAGCGATTGGCGCGAAACATCGCGCCAATCGAGGATCAACGCGCCAATCGACGGCCATAGCGGCTGGCGGCGATCACGGTAGCGGCTGATGCCACGTTGTGGACTGAGCTCGCGCCTGTGGACAGCAGACGCGGCGATCCTGAGTCAGGCCCCAGAGTGCGCTCATGGAGGAACTGGTTCGCGTGAGTCGCGGGCTCTGGCGCTCACCCGATCAACTCGGCAGCGAGCTCGACCGGATGGCCGTCCTGTTGAGCGCGCTGCCCGGGGACGCCGTGCTGGCTGGCCGATCCGCGGCGCAACTTCACGGGTTCTGGCTTCCGTCCATAGCAGCCGAACGGTGCGAAGTGGTGCTGCCGTCGAGCACCGAGAGGCCAAGGGGACGGGCTCACTCCCGCCGCGCGGAGCTGTTGGTCCATCGTCAGGTGCTCCCCGCCAGCGACATCTCGGTGGTGGCCGGTCTGGCGGTGACCTCACCGGCGCGTACCTGGTTCGACTTGGCGCGAAGCCTGTCGCCCGCCGATCTTGTCGCGGCCGGAGACGGACTTCTGCGTTCGGGACTCGAGCGCGACGAGCTTCGTGCGGTCGTTGACCGCAGCCGCCGCCGAAGAGGGGTCGGTCGCGCGCGCGACGTGCTCGAACTGCTGGACGGCGCATCCGCGTCTCGTCCCGAGAGTCACCTGCGCTATGCGCTCCTCGCCGCAGGGCTTCCGGTTCCGGAAGTGAACACAGCACTGTGTGTGAACGGCGAGTGGATCGGCATCCCCGATCTGAGCTACGACGAGGCGCGCCTGGCGCTCGAATACCAGGGTGCAGACCACGCGGGATCTCACCGGATGCGTCGCGACATCACTCGGGGCCTGGACTTCCAGGACGTCGGGTGGCGGGTGATGATGTTCGGACCGAATGAGGTCTTCAGGCGACCAGACTTCGTCGCCTTGCTCGTCCGGGCGGCGTTGCAGGAGCGGGCACCCGGCCTCCTTGGTCGTTGAGTGGCGCGTTACTCGTCCATTGGCGCGATATACCGCGCCAATGGTCACGGAAGGCACCAATGAACCAGGAGGTGAGGGTCGCGGGGCCGGGGGCCAGGGGGAGACGGGGGTCAGTTGTCGCTGAGCGTCAGCCACTGTTCTTCGGCCGCCTCGCGGGTGGCGATCGTCTGGCGCAGCTGGGCGTCGAGTTCGGCGACCTTCTCGAAGTCGGTGGCGAACTCGGCCAGCTGGTCGTGCAGGGTGGCCTCGCGCTTGTCGAGCGTCGCGATCTGCCGCTCGAGACGGGCCAGCTCCTTGCGGGCGGCCCGCGAATCCGCCGCGGAGGACGGCTCCTTCTCGACGCGGGCGGCGACGGGCGCCTTCCGTCCGCGGCGCAGCGCCAGGTACTCGTCGACCCCGCCGGGCAGCGCGGCCAGACTGCCGTCGCCGAGCAGCGCCACGGTCGTGTCGCAGACGCGTTCGAGCAGGTAGCGATCGTGGCTGACCACGACCAGCGTGCCCGCCCACGAGTCGAGCAGGTCCTCGAGCGCGGCGAGAGTGTCGGTGTCGAGGTCGTTCGTCGGCTCGTCCAGCAGCAGGACGTTGGGCTGGGCCAGCAGCAGGCGCAGCAACTGCAGGCGCCGCCGCTCGCCACCGGACAGGTCCGAGACCGGCGTCCACTGCCGTCCGCTCTCGAACCCGAACCGCTCGGCCAGCTGGGTCGCCGACAACTCGACGCCGCCGAGCTCGGCCGTGGTGCGCACCTCCTGGACGGCCTCGATCACGCGCAGGTTGTCCGGCAGCTCGGCGATCTCCTGCGACAGGTAGCCGGCGTGGACGGTCTGGCCGATGACGACGCGACCCGAGGCCGGTTGCAGCGTTCCGGCGAGCAGGCGCAGCAGGTGCGTCTTGCCCGAGCCGTTGACGCCGATGATGCCGACCCGATCGCCGGGACCGACGTGCCACGTGACGTCCGTCGAGCAACAGCTTCGAGCCGGCCCGGACGGTGACGTCCTCGACGTCGTAGACAGTGCGGCCCAGCCGGCGCTGGGCGAGCGAGCGCAGCTCGACGCCCGAGCGCGGTGGCGGGACGTCGGCGATCAGCGCTTCGGCCGCGTCGATCCGGAAGCTGCGGCTTGGACGTCCGGGCCGGCGGCCCGCGCCGCAGCCAGGCCAGCTCCTTGCGCATCAGGTTCTGCCGTCGCGCCTCGCTGGCGTCGGCCTGCCGGGCGCGCTCGGCCCGGGCCAGCACGTACGCGGCGTACCCGCCGTCGAACGGGCGCACCGTGCCGTCGCCGACCTCCCACGTCCGCTCGACCACCGCGTCGAGGAACCACCGGTCGTGGGTGACGACCAGCAGCGCGCCGCGGCGGGCGTTGAGGTAGTCGGCCAGCCAGGTGATCGCCTCGATGTCGAGGTGGTTGGTCGGCTCGTCGAGCACGAGCAGGTCGGCCTGCTGGACGAGCGCGGCCGCCAGGGCGACCCGCCGCCGCTCACCGCCGGACAGCCGCCCGAACAACGAGTCCAGTCCGAGTTCGGCCAGTCCGAGTCCGGCCAGCACCTCGCGGATCGCGCTGTCGCCGGCCCACTCGTGCACCGCCGCGTCGCCGACGACCAGGTCGCGGATCGACGACTCGTCGGCCGCTTCGGCCCGCTGGGACGACCGCGGCGATCTCGATGCCGCCGGTGCGCGTCACGCGTCCGGAGTCGGGTTGCTCGCGGCCGATGATCAAGCGCAGCAGGGTCGACTTGCCACCGCCGTTACGGCCGACCACGCCGATGCGTTCGCCCTCGCCGACGCCGATCGAGACGCCGTCCAGGACCGTCGTCGTGCCGTAGGACTTGCCGACCGCCTCGAGGTTGATCAGGTTGGCCGGCATCAGCGGCTCGTCAACGCACGACCCGAGCGCCCGGAACCGGTCCGCAGACGACGCGGGACGCGCGGCACAGACCGGACGAGGCGAGTTCGCGGGCGATCCGCTGCGCGTCCTCCTCGTCCTCGGCCAGGAACGCGCTGGTGGGCCCCGAGCCGGAGACGATCGAGGCCAGCGCGCCGAGGTCGCGACCGGCGGCCAGGGTCTGGCGCAGGGTCGGGCGCAGCGACAGCGCGGCGGCCTGCAGGTCGTTGGTGCAGCGAATGGGCCAGCGCCATCGTGTCGCCGGCGCGCAGCGCGTCGAGCAGCCCGTCGGCCGGGTGCAGCGTGGAGGGCGTGGCGCCCGCGCTGGCGGTCGAGTTCGGCGTAGCACTCGGGCGTCGAGATGCCGAAGTCGGCGAAGGCGAGCGCCCACCAGAACGTCCCGGTCGACAGGACCGGTGCGAGCATCTCGCCGCGTCCGGTGCCCAGCGCCGTGCCGCCGACCAGGCAGAAGCGCGACGTCGCTGCCCAGCGTCGCGGCCAGCTGGCCGAGCTCGGCGCGCGAGGTGCCGGTGCGCCACAGCTCGGCGCAGGCGACGCAGGGCCGCGGCCGCGTCGGCCGAACCGCCGGCCATGCCGCCGGCGACCGGGATCGCCTTGGTGATCTCGAGGCGGGCGTGCGGGCGCGACCTGCGCGTGTTCGGCGAGCAGCGACGCCGCCCGCCAGGCCAGGTTGCCGTCATCGGCCGGGACCGAGCTCGGACTCCGGGCCGGTCACCGAGATCTCGAGGCCGGGCCGGGCCGGGCGATGACCTCGTCGTACAGGTCGACGGCCTGGAAGACGGTGCGCAGCTCGTGAAAGCCGTCGGCGCGAGTCGCGCCCGACGCCCAGATGCAGGTTGACCTTCGCCGGGACGCGGACCCGTACCGCGGTCGTCAAGCAGTGACGGGGACTGGTGCCACCTCACCGACTCTAACGGGCATCCCGGCGCCCTCACGCGCTCCGTGAGGTGCCGTGGGCGACGGCCCTGGTTCGGAGCATGCCGGTTTCGCCGGTAGGCTGGTGGGGTTGCCCCGGCGAGGGAGCGCGTTCGAGACCGGACACGGTCGAACTTCGTCCGAAATCGACGCGGTGTCGTTCGTCGACGCGCGTCGCGTCCGAGGCACCGAGTTACACCCCGCAACTGATGAGCAACTAGCTAGGGAGTACCGCTGTGTCCGAGGTCCGTCTGCCCGCCGAATCGCGTACCGAGTTCGGCAAGGGCGGCGCGCGCCGCACCCGTCGCGCCGGCAAGATCCCGGCCGTCATCTACGGCCACGGCGCCGACCCGCGCCACGTGTCGCTGCCCGCGCGCGAGTTCACCAACGCCATCAAGCACGGCGGGGCCAACGTGCTGCTGACCCTCGACCTCGAGGGCGGCGACCAGCTGGCCATCCCGAAGGCGATCCAGCGCCACCCGATCAAGGGCATCTACGAGCACGTCGACCTGCTGGCGGTCCGCCGCGGCGAGAAGGTCACGATCGACGTGCCGCTGTCATCGTCGGCGACGCTCGTCCCGGCGGCCTGCTCAGCCAGGAGCACACCTCGGTCAGCCTCGAGGCCGAGGCCACCAACCTGCCCACCGAGATCGAGGTCGTCGATCGCCGGGCTCGAGATCGGCTGCGCAGATCACCGCCGGGCGACCTGACGCTGCCGACCGGCTCGGCGCTGGCCGGTGACCCGGAGCTGATCTTGCTGCTGATCACCGAGGCGCCGACCGCGGCCGCGCTCGAGGCCGACGCGGCCGCCTCGGCCGAGCGAGACCGGCGCCGCAGGCCGGTCCGGCCGCCGAGTCCGCGGGCGAGAGCTCGTCGACCGAGTAGCCGCAGCGCTGCAGCAACACCGGCCCGGGAGTGCCGATGGCCGACGATCGGTATCTGGTCGTCGGCCTCGGCAATCCCGGGCCCGCGCTACGCCGCGACCCGGCACAACGCCGGGTTCATCGTGCTCGACCTGCTGGCCGAGCGCGATCGGCGGCGCGGTTCAAGGCCCACAAGTCGACGCTGCCGACGTCGTCGAGGGCCGGCTGGCCGGGCAGCCGGTCGTGCTGGCCAAGCCGAGGTCCTACATGAACGAGTCCGGCGGCCCGGTCGTCGGCCTGGCCCGGTTCTTCAAGGTCGCGGTCGAGCGGATCGTCGTCGTGCACGACGAACTCGATCTGCCGTTCGGCGACGCTGCGGCTCAAGCGCGGCGGCGGCGAGGGCGGCCACAACGGCCTGCGCTCGATCGCGGCGTCGCTGGGGACGCAAGGAGTACGCCCGGGTCCGGTTCGGCATCGGCCGCCCGCCCGGCCGGCAGGATCCGGCCGACTACGTGCTGCGCGAGTTCTCCGCCGGCGGAGCGCAAGGAGCTGGCGTTCTTCGTCGACCGGGCCGGCCGACGCCGTCGAGGCGATCATCGGCCGACGGCCTCGAAGCGGCCCAGAACGAGTTCAACTAGA